>JAFPYX010000021.1 GCA_017417585.1 Victivallales bacterium | reverse complement strand
TTGTCTCCAGAAGGAAGAACGAGGGTGGCGTGATACGTGGGTACGGTGTCCTCGCGGTCGAAAGGCCAAGCTGAAATTGCAGGGGGGCTAAGTGCTGTCAGGGAAATATCTATTTCCATAACATACAATACCATATAGGGGAAAAGATTCCCTTTGCGGCTGTCTTTGTTGCACTTGGCATGCCGTGCGGCTTGCGTCCAGTCTACACGGTCGAAACGCCAAGGGCTTTGCTGCCACCTTCCCGCATTGCCTTGTATGTCATTTCGTGCCCTTCTTGGGATAGGCTTGTGGCAGTCTTGCAAAACCGATGGACAGGTATTGGCCTTTCATTGGTTTTCATGTGATTTGCATGCATCAGGCAAGTCATCGGTATATCTACCAAAAAGTTACCGCGCGGAAGAGACAGATTCCAGAGATGCGAAGCTACTTTGAGTCAAGTGGTTTGAATAGCGCTACCTATCTCTTACGCATCGTTTTGTTTACCTGGTTGTTTGACACAAAAAAGCGGCGCCACTTATGGCGCCGCAGAACCCGTCAAGGGAATTACATGCTCTCCATCACATTAGAAGTCCATGGGAAGCATAATGACAGGAGGTGTTGCAGGTGTCTCCTGAGGGGTCACATAGACCGGTTCCCGGTGAGGGCGGACGATGATGCCGCTTGCAACGTCAGAGGGAGTTATCACGCCACTGCCGAGGACGATTTCACCATACGAGAGTTTTGGGTCCACTCGCTTGATCTGGATGGTTGACAACAATTCTTCCGGACGTCCGAGTTCCTCGCCTGTGGATGGATCAAGGATGGGATCGCCTTGGCGATAGACATCGAAGAACGAACCGGGGATGATCAAATTTCCTGCACGATCCAGAACAAATTGACCGTTTGGCAGAATTTTGACAACCCGAATGGGTTCAATGGCATCCATGGCTTCGGCAATCCGACGGCTAGCCATTTGATTCAAGGTCTGGTAAAGCGTCACGATGTCGTTACCTGCATCCTTGATTTCAGCGGGAGTGAGATCGATGAAGATGTGATCTGCCCAGATGATTTCCTTGGTGGCGATGTTGACGATGCGGTAATCCAATTCCATCACTGCACGGGCGACGGAGGCATAGTGCGCACCTGTGAGCTGAACAGTGTTGACTTGCGGCGGCGCAATGAAGAACTGCTTGACCGAGCCGACCAGCACGTAGTCCAAGTTCAATTCCATGCCGACTTTATACAGCTCATTGAAATTCCCGCTTGCTGTGGCATTGTTGATGATGCGTGCCAATTCATTGTCCACGACCGCATCATCCTGACGAGAGACTACACGGAAGCGCGGGGACTGAAGGAAAAACTGGTTGAAATCACTGAGCAGGGCATCGGAGATGGAGGTTGCAATGATATTCTCATTGCCTGCCGTGAATGTCGGCTGTGCACAGGCAAAGGGAATCATGGCAATCCGCTTACGGTTCGTGAGCAGACCATCTAGCTCGCCAATCTTTTGTTCCGCTTCTTGTTTAGCCTCTTCGGCCTGCTGTTGCTGTTCAACCGTAAGTGTGTATTGCTCGCTGAGTTGTTGCTGAATCAGGGTGGCCTGGTCAACAAGTGCGTTGCTGGCTGCGTTGACTTTGTTTTCAATGGTTTCATTGCCTTTGGCGGTTGCCTCGTCAATGGCTAACGTGCCAGCATCGACTTTGGCATCGATTGCGGCACTGGCAGCATCAACCTTGCCTTCGATTGCGGCGCTTGCTTCGTCAGCCTTGCCCTCGATTGCGGCGTTTGCGGCTTCAACTTTGTCCTTGATGGCGGCACTTGCGGCATCGACTTTGGCATCAATGGCCGCACTTGCTTCGTCAGCCTTGTCTTCAATGACTTGAATTGCTTTATCTGCTTGATCCTGGATTGCTTGCAAAGTATTGTCATCATTCTCATCCGAAGTGGCGCCGACATTAAAAACAAAAGTGTCACCGTCGTCTTCGTCGGTTTCATCGTCATCATCGCCTGCCGTGGTTGCGATGATTTCGTCGTCTTCGCCAGTTTCATCGTCTTCATCGTCTGCCATGGTTGCTGCGATGATTTCGTCGTCGTTTTCTTCCAACTCCGAAGCATCAATCATAAGGGGGGTGAGCAGACTTCGCAGGGAATCAACGGCTTCCTCTGGGGTAATTTCAGTAGTTTCCTGGGCTCGCAGAGCAAGCCAGCCGCAAGTAAAGAGTGCGGTAAAAAGTGTTAAAAAAGTTTTCTTCATGGGTGTCCACTCCTGTTGTCAGAAAGAGGCCTTAAAGAGCATTGAAAGTGACGTCAAGAACCGGAAGACGTTTGCACGCCAATTGCGTCTTTTCGTAAAAGCACTCAGGTTATTTGGTTATTTGTTGTTCTCCCTCCCAAATTGCCAGGCCAGTTCGAATATCTGTGAGAGAAAGTTGGAAGTAGTATTCCACGGTGGCGAATTTGGTGCCAGCATTGGGGTGGCGTTCAATAATCTTTCCAGAGACCGACAGATCGGGGGCAATCATTGTGCCTTTGCCGGCGACTGTAGCCTGATTGAAATTTTCATCGTTTCCAAGCCCTCGGACTCCGGCGGACATCTCGTCTTCCGGACCGGTCAGACCGACTGCGGTGGTGATGACGGCCTTTCCGCTGTTTAGCATGGAGACGCGGATTTTCTTGATGAGCAAGTCGGTGTCAATGTATTGGTTGGTATCATTTGTGACACGGCTGATGACCACGACATACCGTCCGCCGGTCGGCTTGTCCAGGCATCGAGATTGAAGCATTTGTGTGGTGGTCTGTTCGGCGGCCCAGGCAAAGTCTTCCGCAGTAAGTTCCACAGGGGGGAGACTGGAGCAACTGGCCAAAAGAATCAGAGCGGTCATGGAAAGCATAGAAGCGATGATTTTCATGGTGATTTCCTTTTATTGTTTTGGGTGGGTTTTCAAGCAAGATGAAAAAAGGGATTATTTGACGGCGGGGCCGATCACCTTGACAAGTGCGGGTAGAGCGGCGCTTGGCATCTTCACATAGATCAACGTCGGTCCCGGTGGAAGCGCCACTTCCGCCAATGAAATGGAGGAATTAGGGGGTGATATGACCAAGATGTCAGAGTGTGGACGGGGAATCAAAGCTGCCTGGTATTCTTTGGGAAGAAGATTCCATCCGAGTACATCTGCTTTGGTGGTGTAGTAGGAAATGGTGGAGCCAGAAATCCCCACCAAAAAGGCGGCCAGATCACCGCTTTTCCTTCTGGCCACCTCAGTGGCGGTAATCTGCAGTGCGGTTTTAATGATTGCCATGGTAATTTCCTTTGCGATGATCCACGGCTGCTCCTTTCGAAATTCAGAGGCAATCAAACGGTCAATACTACACAGTAAAGAGGTCTGGCCGAGCCTTTGATTGCCATCGGAGAGGGTGAGATGAGGATATGCAGCCTCTTGCTCGACAAGCACGGGGAGGGCAATTCCCACATAAACAGGATCATAAAACGGGATGAAAAGCTCATAGCGGTTTTCCTCTTTCACCGGTCCCATGCCATTCTCGAAAAGCACTACCACGTAGTTCTCCAGCCATTCCTTGCCAATTTTGCCGGAGGCAAGCATTTCCGCCAAGTCATAGAGTTGTCGTGCGACCTCGGATTCGGTCATCCCGTAGGCACGTTTTAGCTGGAAAACAGCCTTCTCGGCGTCATTTGGGTCCTCCATGTAGAATAGCCGGAAAAGACCGCTGAGAAAGCGTCCGATGGGACTTTCATAATCCGCGTAAGCCCCCCATTGGTCTAGGAAGTGCTGATATCCGTCAATCTTGGCGCGGTTGTTGGAATCTTCCGAAACCTTGTCAAGGTAAATCAGAGAGTCTCGGTTTTGGGGATTGTTTCGTTCAGCGATAATTTCCTTCTGGGTTTTCTCGATGGAACGTCGATTCCGTCGGGAAATTTCGCCTTGACGAAGTTCAAGACGGTTAAAGGCCACCCGTGCATAGTCGGGCTTGCCTAGAAATAGGTAAGCTAGGCCGCGATAGGTCTGCACCATTAGCCCATCGTAGTTACGGCCAAGGTAGTGATTGCCCCAGTTGGTTTCATTATCCTGCTCCTCCAAACCCGCTTCTGCAAATGTCAGGTCATTGAGAAATTGTTCGAAATTGGCATCCATGAGATGAATGGATGCACGATAGAGATTGGACAGTAACGCCTTGGATGTCGGTTGGGGCGTAATTTTGAGAGGGGAAGATGCAACATGATATTGACCCGACAAAAACAGCGACTCACTTTCGGCCAGCTGTTGCTCCAAAGAACGGCACCCCGAGATTAACAACAGTGCGCACAGGCAAAAACAAATTGGAAATAAAGTGCGTGACATGAGTTAAACGGGATATGCGCGAGTATGACAGGGGAAAGACGTTTCAACGCGGGGCAATTCGTCAACGGGGGAGGCATGGCCGCCTGAAATCAATGATTGACCGTTGATTTTCATTGGATAATACGCATGCGAAAAGAGTTTTTCTAATGTGGTATTGAATTAATGTAATTCTTCGATGTGCGAAAAGTTGTCAAAACACGCATCGCGCCAATAATTTCTTACTGTTTCTTGTTATTTACTACGCGCTGGCAACCATAAAGACACAGGAAAACAAATTGAAAACAGGAAAGTCCGGCCAAGGACACGTTATCCTAGCCACAATCCTGCGCCCTTTTTGAATTCGTGAGTCGAACTCTATGATTCCGTGCGACAATACAGCACAGACTAGACAGTGAAGTCCCGCCGCCACCTTCAAAAGTCAATGGATTTAGTCTAACATGCTACGCCAGAAACTCGGCCAACAGCTTCCCCAGGTCGTCCTTGGAGGTGAAGCGCCCCAGCGGGATGTTTTGTCGCAGGCAGGCCTCCTGGATAGTCCCAAGGAATGCTTTCATACGTAAAATATAGTCTTCCCGAATCGAAGCCGGGTCGGTGGTGATATCTCGCGCCTCTTCCGGGTCTTCAAACCTGCGGGTGCCGTGAAGAGGCATGTCCAGTTCGTCGGAGTCCAGAATCTGGATGGCATAGCATGCCTTTCCCGAGACCTGGAATGCCCGGAGGGTGGTCTCGACAGTAGGCTCTTCGCCGAGAAAATCTGATAGCCACACGACGATTCCACGCCCGTGAATGAAATCACAAGCGGTACCGAGGCATTCAATGGAATGGGAACCGCCAGACGGAGAAATGACGTTCAGCCGCTGGCAAAGTTCGCTGCAGGAGAGCCGCGGCAGATTGTAGCGTTCACCGCCATACGTGAAGAGTCCAATGACATCTCCTTGACGTTCGGCCAGATATCCCAGACAGGCCGCCACGATGCTTGCGCAACGTAGTTTGGTACAGGAGGACACGGAGCCCTGGTAGCCCATGGAGGCCGAAGTGTCTAGGACGATTGCCACGCGAGCGGCGGTGTCCGGTGACTGAATCCGGCAATGAAGCTGGTCGCTGCGGGCAAACAGATGCCAGTCAACCTGACGCAGGTCATCGCCTGCAACATAGCGCCGATATTGTTCGAACTCCTGCCCTGAACCCAGGTTCCGACTGCGGTGGATACCGCTTTGAAGCATCCCAGTCACTGCTTGGTGTGCAATGAGTTCAAGACGCCCAAGGCGATTCAGCACTTCAGGCGTCAAGAGGTCATTGCGCGGGGAGGAAGCGGTGAAGGGCATGAGTGGAAAGCCCGCCCGCGGCGCGGACGAGGACCAAAGCGGCCTACTGCAGTTTCAGCGTGAGGATCTGGAAGGGCTTGAGGGCGAGCGCGTAGGCGCCGTCCTTGCCAGGCTTGAGTTCGCCTTCGTCGGTCCATTCGATGGCGTTGGTCACGGTGACCTTCTTGAGCTTCGCGGACTTGGCGAGCTTGAGCGTGCCCGTGGAGTGCTGGCCCAATGTTTCGACGATGCGGATCACCAATGCGTCGGATTTCTCCGCACGCTTGAGAACTTCCAGCGAGACACCCTTGCCGGTCACGCTGACCGGCGCCTCGATCTGGCCTGCGAGGCCGTCGAAGCGCCAAGGTTCGCGGTTGAGCTGGGCTGCCTGAATGCCGACATTGGAGTCCACGAGGGCGCCCCGGTGGGGCAGCAGTGCGTAGGTGAATTCATGGCGGCCCTGGTCAGCGTGGTAGTCAGGGAACTTAGGCGAGCGGAGCAGTCCGAGGTCGATGGTCGAACCCTGGATGCGGTGGCCGTATTTGCAGTCGTTGAGCAGGGCGATGCCATTCTGGGTGTCGGAGAGGTCCACGTAGCGCTGTCCACAGCACTCGAACTTCGCGGCGTCCCAGCTGGTATTGGCGTGGGTGGGGCGCTTGAGATAGCCGTACTGGATGTCGTAGGTCGCCTCGCTGGTCAGGACAGACGTGGGGAATGCCACTCGGAGCATCTTGCGCTCCTCGTGCCAATCCACGACAGTATGGAACTCCAGGCGGCTGGAGCCGGGAGCCAAGGAGACCTCCTGCTCGATGGTGGAATTGCCGATGGCGAGCTTGAAGCGCAGGGTTGAACGCACCGCGCCGGTCTCACGGACCGCCTTGGCGGTCGCATGTGCGCTCTCGATGTATTCCTTCTGGAGCTAGACCTCCACATCCCAGGCATCGTAGGTGGTCGGGAAGTCCGCGTAGAGATTCAGGACATTGCCTTCGCCCGAAAGCAGTGAAATGCCAGTCTTCGCGCATTTTGCGGAGACGATGCGGCCATCCTGATTGAATTCGTAGCGCACGATATCATTTTCAAGCACGAGTTTGGCATCTGCCTTGGCGGCGGTCGCGGTCTTGGCGACGATGCGTTTCAGGGTAGTCCAGGAGTCGGCGGGGAGAGTGGCTAGTGCGAAGACGCGCCCGTCTTTTTCGACTTGGGTGGGAACTGCCTTGCCGTCCAGCGTGACCTTCGCCTTCGCCCAGGAGGCGGGCAGTTCGACGGGGCGGGTGTAGTCGGTGGAGAGGGTGTTCACGAAAGTCACCGCGTCCGCGTCTTTCTTGAGGAGCTTCTTGCCGGCGTCAGCCACCAGTTCGGCGGCTTGGGCGAGGCACTCGGCGTGCTCCTTCTCGGTGACTTGATACACCCGGACGATGGAGGAACCTGGTAAAATATCATGGAATTGATTGAGTAGCAACTTCTTCCATATATAGTCAAGTGCCTTGCGCGGGTAGTCCTCCGCGGGCAGGCTTGAAAGGATGAACTCCGTCAATGCGAGGCGTTGCTCAAGTTTCCGGTTGTTGCGCTTGGTGCGGCTCTGGGTGGTCAGGGTTCCGCGGTGCATCTCCAAGTAGAGCTCGCCGTTCCAGATGGGCAACTTGTCCTGCGCGGCGACCAGCCGGTCAAGGAAATCCTGCGCCCGTCCCATCTTGACATGCGGCACACCGTCCAGGTCCTTGTTGAGGAGTGCGCGTTCGACGTAATCTTCCTTGGGGCCGCCGCCGCCGTCGCCGATGCCAAAGAGGCTGAGGAACTCATTGTGGATGCCAGCCTCATTGTAGCGGTCCTGAGCTTGGGCGAGGATATCGGCGGACACGGCGGAGTTGTAATTGTTTTCCGGCGGGAAGTGGGTGACCACCTCGGTTCCGTCAATGCCCTTCCAGCGGAAGGAGTTGAACGGGAAGTGGTTGATTTGGTTCCACGAAATCTTCTGGGTGACGAAGGAGTTGCATCCACAGAGTTTGATGATCTGGGGGAGAGAGGCCGCGTAGCCGAAGACGTCGGGGATCCAGAGGTTCCGCACATCCACGCCAAACTCATCTTTGAAGAAGTTCTTTCCATGCAGGAACTGGCGGACCAGCGATTCGCCGCTGGTCAGGTTGCAGTCGGCTTCGACCCACATGCCGCCCTGACATTCCCAACGCCCTTCCTTCACACGCTTCTTGATGCGGGCGTAGAGGGCAGGGTAGTTCTCTTTGACGAATGCGTAGAGCTGCGGCTGGGAACCGCCGAAAACGTATTCCGGATAGCGGTCCATGAGCAACAGCTGGCTGGCGTAGGTTCGCGCGGCTTTCCGGATGGACTCGCGAACAGGCCAGAGCCAGCCCACGTCAATGTGGGCGTGGCCGACGGCGGTCACGCTGAGTGCGGAAGCCGCCGCCTTGCATTTCAGCGCGGGCTTGAGTTCGGCGCGGGCCAAGGCGGCGCGAGCGGGATCCTCGCGATAGACGTCACAGGCGCGGTTGAGGATGACCATCAGGCGTTTGGCACGGTAGTCCTCGGGCTTGTAGTAGTTGGCCAGCAAACTGTGGAGATTCTCGAATTCGATGCGGTAGTGGTAGAGTTCTTCGTTGAAGAGTGCCACTCGGAGATGGGTGATTACGGGATTGACGGTTCCTTCGGGGGCGGTGTTGCGGGTCGCATGGGGTTCCTCCTGAAGGATTGCGCCGAAGAGGTGGTTGGAGACCGCCTCCACCCAGAGGTCGAGCTTCTCGCCGCCCTTGGCGGGCTTTGCGAAGCGGTAGGTGTCCTTGCGGTAGTTTTCAAAGAAGACGCTGTAGTCGGTGAAACTCCAGTGCGGCGTGCCGTCATCTTCAAAGAGCAATGCTTCGCCGCCGAGGTTGAGCCGTAGCGCAAGGGGCTTGCCCTTCCATGCCTTCGGGACAGTTCCGGTGAGGTGCAGCCAGGCGCTTTGCCAGATGCCTCCCCAGCGTTCGCCCTCCGTGATGGGGCGGTATTTGAGGGACTTGCGCTTGGACCACGGCACCCGCTCGTCCGTCACGGCGATTTCCGCCTTGAGGAAGGCGTATTCGGTGAATTGATCCTCGTAGGTCCGGTCGAGGAATTTGGAAAAACGCTCGAGATTGTGTTTGAATTCGCCGTCTGTCATCTTCGTGTGGGGATGAAATGTGGAGGGGGAAGATTGTTATTTTGCCAGTCCGTCGGCACCTGCGACGGGATGGCGTGAGACAATGAAGGAGAGGTCCGATGGCGTAAAGAGGACTCGGCTGTATGGCTCCTTCACGGAACTGGTCAGCCAGACGTTTCCGCCGATGGTGGAGTGGTGGGCGATGGTAACGTCGCCCAGGATGGTCGCGCCCGCATACACCGTGACGTTGTCTTCCAGGTTCGGATGCCGTTTCGTGCCTTTGATCAGATGCCCGCAGCCGTCTTTGGGGAAGGAGAGGGCGCCGAGAGTGACACCCTGGTAGAGCTTGACATTGTCGCCAAGAATGGCGGTTTCACCGATGACCACGCCAGTGCCGTGGTCGATGAAGAAGCTCTTTCCAATGGTGGCGCCGGGGTTGATGTCGATGCCGGTCACGGTGTGGGCATATTCACTCATGATCCTGGGCACCAGTGGGATGCGCCGGATATAGAATTCATGGGCGAGACGGTAGATGGCAACCGCCTTGAAGCCAGGATAGGCCAGGATGATCTCGTCAAGCGAACGTGTGGCGGGGTCGCCGTCCAATGCCGCCTGGCAGTCGAGCTTGAGCATCTCCCGGATGGTCGGCAACGTCCCAAGGAGTTCGGAGGCCAAAACGCCCGCTTCCTGGCGCAGTTGGTCATCGTCGCTGGCGCAGCCGCAGGGCTGGGAGCTGTCTTTGCGGCGATGCGCTGGCGGCAGCGCCTCGCTGGCGGCAGAGTCCAGCTTGTCCAGATGATGGCGGTAGCAGAGCGCGGGAGCGAGCTGCTCGGTGAGCGCGGCATGGAGGTGATCCAGGCGCTCGGTTGCGTATGTGTCCAGTGTGCGGCGGTCAATGCGGTAGCGGCCGGTGTATCCGGGGAAGAGCACTTCCAGCATTTCGTCGAGGATGGCGAGTACCTGGTCACGCTGCGGCAGGTCGCGGTCGCGGTAGTAGCTGATGGCCAGTCCGTCCGCGTAGGATTGGCAGAGTTCCTTCGCGGCTTGGGGAAGGAGTTGGTCGGGGAGATTGGTCATGAGAATTCCCAATGGAATGGATGGACGTCGTTTTCTCGCAATTCGTTGAGGACTTCCTCGATGGGCAGACCGACAACATTGCTCCAAAGGCCGTCGATGCCTTCGACAATAAGGTCGCCGTGTTCCTGGATGCCATAAGCACCGGCCTTGTCCAGCACATTGACTAATTTGCAGTACTGGTCGATGTCCGCGTCGGTGAGGGCCCGGAAGTGAACGACGCTGCTGGAGACCCAGGCGCGTATGCAGCCGTTATCGCGGCAGAGCGCCACGCCGGTGAGTACTTGATGGCTGCCGCCAGAGAGGGTGCGCAGCATCCGGTTGGCGTCCGCAAGGTCACGGGGCTTGCCGAAGATGATGCTGTCCTTGACGACTACCGTGTCTGCCGCCAGTACAAGGTCTCCAGGATGACGGCGGGTGACTTCGGTGGCCTTGGCGAGGGCGAGGGCCTTCACGTGGTCATGCGGCGACATGATGCCATCCCAGGGATTCTCCGCCCCGTTTGCAGGGTCGCAGGTGAACTCCAGGCCCGCCTCTTCTAGAAAACGGCGGCGACGCGGGGATTGGGAGGCAAGAACTAGCAAGACAAAGGTAAAGGTCAAGGAGTAAAAGTTGGAGAGCCACATTCCGTGTCCGGCGAAGAACAGCGACGGCTATCGCTTGGGGAATGAACCGCGGTGGAAATTGCGTTTCCCATGCTGACGGGCGGCGCCACGGGCGGCGGCGCGGGCACCGGAATTGTCGTTGGGATTCTCCCTCTTGCGCAATTCAAGGAAGATTGGTAGCCCGGCTTCAGGGAAGAATGCCTCGCGGATGCGGTTCTCCAAGTAGGAGCGGTAATTCTGCGGACAGAGCTTCGGGTCGTTGACGAAAAGCACGAATTTCGGGGGCGGGTTGTGCGTCATCGTCCCGTAGAAGATCTTGAAACGCTTGTTCTCGACGGAGGTCGGCGGGTTGCGCTGCAGGGTGTCCTGCAGGAATTGGTTGAAGACTCCGGTGGGAACCATCACGCGGGTCTGCGCCTTGACCAGCCGGATGAGCTCGAAGATGCGTTTGAAATTGTAGCCATTGGCGGCGGAAATCTGGAGGATAGGAGCATGGTCCATGAATGGCATGCATTGGCGGACATGGTCGCCGAAGAGGTCAGGGCGGTCATGCCCGGCCTTGGTAATGAGGTCCCACTTGTTGGCAAGCATGATGCAGGGCCGCCGTGCGTCCGCAATGAGCCGCCCGATCCGGCGTTCCTGTGTGGTGCACACATCCAGCGAGTCCAAGATGAAGAGCACAAGATCGCAGTTGCGGATGGCCTGCTCAGTGCGGTTGGCGCTGAAGAACTCTACGACGCTGGATATCTGGCCCTTGCGGCGCAGTCCTGCAGTATCCACCAGTACAATGGGAAGCTCCTCTCCGTCCTGTTTGATGGTCAGTGGCAAGTCCACGGCATCGCGTGTGGTGCCCGCAATGTCGGAGACCATCATCCGGTCCTCCCCGACCAGCCGATTGACCAGCGAAGACTTGCCGACATTGGGGCGGCCGACAACCGCGATGCGGAGCGGCTTCTCCTGCTCCGCGTCCATTTCCTGGCTCTCCGGGATGCCAGCCAGAACCTTGCCCATCAGTGAATCAATGCCGTAGGTGTGAGTGCAACTGGTGGGACAGATGTGAGCAACGCCCAGTTTGGCGAATTGCGCCTGGGCCAAGTCCGCCAATTCACGGTTGTCCGCCTTGTTGGCACACAGGAAGAGCGGCTTGCCGGCTTTGCGGAGGAAAGCCCCTACCTCTTCGTCCTGCGGGGTAATGCCGTCCTGGCAGTTGACCACCCAAATGAGCGCGACGGCGTCTTTCAGGACCTCGGTGACCTGTTCTCGGATCATTCCATCGAAAAGATCAACGCGCTTTTCGCCGTTGAGCGTTCCGAGTCCGCCGGTGTCCACCAGAAGAAAATGCCGGCGGCGGAACTCGGCTGGCGCGGCCACGCAATCCCGCGTAACGCCGCTTTGCTCGTGGACGATGGAGACTCGTCGGCGCAGTACGGCGTTGAAAAGGGCGGACTTCCCGACATTGGGCCGCCCGACGATGGCGATGACTGGCAAGTTGGTCTGCTGCATGTTCTTATATTGGTTGAAATCAGCCGTTTTCAGCGGTGATTTTCAGAAGTCGCTTCACGGTGCGGTCGCGTCCGATGAGTTCGAGGGTCTCGAAGATTCCGGCACCGATGTTGGTTCCGGTGACGGCCGCCCGAAGCGGCTGGTTGAGTTTACCGTGGGGGATTCCTGCGGCTTCGGCGGCTTGCTCGACAGCCTGCTCGATGGCGGTGGCATTCCAATCCGGCATTGCCGCAAAGGGGCCAGCGAGTGTAGATAGCGCGGCCTTGGCAGCGGCATTCTTGCCGAGGAGCTTCTCGCAGACCGCGGGATCCCAGGTGGGATATTCGGTGAAGAAGTACTCCCATTGGGCGACATCGACCAGACGCTTCACGCGGCTTTGCATGAAGGCGGCGACCTGCTCGAAGAGTGGCGAGGAAACCTGGCTGCCCCAGGGAAGGGCGGCGAGCTGCGCTTTCGCCAATGCCTGGAAGCGCTCTGCTGGCAATTCGGCGATGTATTGGCCGTTGAGGTTGGTGAGCTTCTGGATGTCCATCTGCGAGGGACCACGCAGACAGCGCTCCAATGTGAACGCCTTGATGAGTTCTTCACGGCTCATCTTTTCGCGGTCGTCGCCCGGCGACCAGCCCAGAAGGCTGAGGTAGTTGAAGAGCGCGTCAGCCAGGAAGCCCTTGTCCCGGAAGTCGCCGACGAAGGCATCGCCGTCGCGCTTGCTGTAGGGCTTCCCCTGCGCGTTGACGATCATTGGGAGGTGACCATATTGGGGGGCCGGGGCGCCGAGCGCATGGAAGAGGAAAAGATGCTTGAACGTATTCTCGACATGGTCGTCTCCGCGGATGATGTGGGTGACGCCCTGGGTGATGTCGTCGATGACATTGGCCAAGTGGAAGACCGGCGAACCGTCGCTGCGTACGATGACGAAGTCCTTGAGGGCGTCCAGGGGCTTGGTCATGCGCCCTTTGACCAGGTCGGCATAGGAGATGGTGCGGCGAAGGTAGGTGAGCTTGCGGGCATCAGGCAGCTCGAAAAGCGCATTGCCGTGGAGGACTTCGGCAAGGTGTTCGTTCAAGTCGAAGAGTATTTTTCCTTCGGCATCATACACCTTGAGATCCTTGAAGCCGGCCAAAGTGGCGCCGCCGGGAGCTGGGCGTCCCTTGGGTGAGACGGTCGCGAATTCCACGCCCTTGCGGCTGATTTTCAGCGGCACGGAATCATGTATGGCGAGCTCTTGGCAACCTGCTTCCTCAACGCCATCGATGCCAGTGGTGTCGTAGGGAAACTGGAAGAGCAGCGCGGGAGCCTCGCCGCCCTTTTTGTCCTCATAGGCAAAGCCTTTGGCGAGCATCTCCTGTGCGGCGGCAAGGTGCTTCTTGGCCTGGGTGGTCTGGTAGAAAATCGGCTCGTCGTAGTTCAATCCGAGCCACTCCATGACCTCCAGCAGCGCTTGAATGGCCTGCGGAGTGGAGCGCTCCAGGTCAGTATCCTCCACGCGTAAAAGGAAGGTTCCGCCAACGTGGCGGGCATAGAGCCAGTTAAAGATGGCGGCACGGATGTTGCCGATGTGGACCTGCCCAGTCGGGGAAGGCGCAAAACGAACGCGAACCATGAGAGATTATTTATTAGGAATGGGGAATGGCGGGGAAATCCCTGCTGCTTTGCTAAGGTGCGACGAACCTATCCGCCCGTGGATGGCGCGGACAGACAGGTCCCCGCAGAATTACGCACTATTTTGATGCGTCTCCGGCTTTGATTTTCTGCCAGTAGTCAAGGTGACGCTCTTCCTGTTCGGCGGAGAGTTCCGGCATGAACTCCGACCGAGCGGCGATGTCCTCATCGATGAAGATGGACTCGTCTTCGCGAACCTCTTCGTCCAAAAGCAACATGGCGTTGATGTTGGGGCAGTTGGCATAAACGTCGACAATGTTCTGGGCGGCGTTTACGGGGTCGTGGACGAAGTTGATGAAGGCGTAGGCCAATTCCGGCTCCTTCGCATTGGCGGAAATCGCGAGCATGTCGCAGCTCATCATGCAACCTTCCTTCGGCAAAGCCAAGGCCAGGTCCTCATTTTCCGCGACAATCTGGCTGAGGTCGCTGAAGTATCCCATCACCACCAGGAACTCTCCTGTCGCCAGGCCGTTCTTGTATTGCTCGTTGTCGAATTTGATGATGTTCTTGCGCCACTCCAGCGCGAGCTTGACCACCTCCGCCATCTTGGCGTCGCCCTCGACGGGGTCATCCAGTTCGGCTGCGGTGTACCCAAGCTGCTTGGCGGCAGCGCCGATGATTTCGGAGAAGTCATCCAGCAGCGTCATCCGGTCCTTGAGGTCCTCGCGCAGGAAGATGTTCCAGGACGGCTCGAAATTCTCGACCAGTTTCTTGTTGTAGCCCAGTCCGGTGTAGGACATGAAGTAGGGCACGGAATAGTCCAGGACTGTGGAGTCCAATTTTGAGGTCACTTGGGGATCCAGATGCATCAAGTTGGGGAGCTTCTCCTTGTCGAGTTTCATCAGCATGTTGGAGCCGACCATCTTGTGGATAAAATAGTGGCTTGGGCACAAGACATCGTAGCCAGTGCCGCCGGCCTGAAGCTTGGCGAACAGCATCTCGTTGGAGTCGAAGAAATCTTGTTGAACACGGCAGTTGTATTCTTTCTCGAATTTATGAACCACCTCAGGGGAAATGTAATCTGCCCAGATATAGACATGCAGGACCTTTTTCCGGCTGCAGCCAACCATGGTGAACGCGCACAGCGCGAAAATCACAGCCAACCAGCTTTTCTTCGTCATTTTTCGTCGTTTCCTTCAGTTTATGTTCTTTTGGGGTGCAGTTGCGCCGGAACGCTCCGGCCCGAAATTTTGCCGATTGCCCATTGCTCAGTGACAATCGCTATTAGCACAATTTACACTTGAAATTTGCTTAGAGTCCTCCGGAAATTTCAAGGACAGAACCTGTGACGTATGCGGCGGAACGACCGGCCAGGAAGAGGGCCGCATCGGCTACCTCCTGTGGAGTGCCAAAGCGTCTCATGGGGACCAATTTCGTGTAAAGGTCACGCTGTTCAGGCAGCAGATTGCCGATGAAGTCCGTGTCGATGAAGCCAGGCGAAAGGCAATTGACCGTGATGCCGCGGCGGGCCACTTCTTTGGCCAGGCTTTTGCAGAAACCCACCAGCCCCGCCTTTGAAGATGCGTAATTGGCTTGGCCCAGCCAACCAATGCGCCCCATCGGAGAGGTCAACAGAACAATTCGCCCATAGCGGTGGGTCAGCATGCGAAGGACACTCTGCTTGGCGACATGAAATGCGCCGCCGAGATTAACATCCAGAACACGCTGCCAGGATTCTTCCGGAAGCATCGCGACTACGCCGTCGTCTCGGATGCCTGCGCAGTTCACCGTCACATCCAACCGCTCGTGACTCTGGTCGAAGTCCTTGAAGAATGCCTCAACTTGCGAGGCGCTGGCGACGTCGAAGGCGACGGTCTCCAGTCGGGAACGTTTTTCCGCCGGCAATGCCGCGACAAATGCCTTCGCCGCAACATCATTGCCACCGTAAGTCGCCACGACTTGAGCTCCGGCGTCCAGGAGTGCCTGCGTGATGGCCGCGCCAATACCACGGGTGCCCCCAGTAACTAGTGCAGTCTGTCCTTGGAAGTCATAGGTAGTCATGCCGGAATTGTCCAGAATTGTCCAGATGGTTATTTGCCTGCTTCCTTTTGGACGATTTTCGCCCAGGAGTCTTTCAGCCCGACGATCTTGTTGAAGACGGGATGCTCCTTGGAGTGGTCGTATCGATCCGTCACAAAGTATCCCTGGCGTTCGAATTGCACGCGGCTTTCAGGCGGCAGGTTGGCCAAGCCGACCTCAATGCGGACTTCTTCCAGGACGTGTAGAGAATCGGGATTCAGGTTCTCGGTGAAATCGTGCCCCTCAGGCACCAATTCAGGTTCGGGAACCTTGAAGAGGCGGTCGTATTCCCTGACGGTCGCGGTGGCGGCATGGCTTGCCTCTACCCAATGGATTGTCCCTTTGACCTTTCGCCCGTCCGGCGCATTGCCGCCACGGGTTTCTGGGTCATAGGTGCAATGCAGTTCAGTGACAATGCCGTCATCGCCTTTCACTACCTCGTTGCATTTGATGAAATATCCCCACCGCAGCCGGACTTCTTTGCCGACAGTCAGGCGGAAGTACTTGGGCGGCGGGACTTCCTTAAAGTCATCCTGCTCGATGTAGATTTCCCGCCCGAAAGGTATCTGGCGGGTTCCCGCCTCGGGCTTCTCCGGATTGTTGACGGCATCCAGCAGTTCGGTTTGTCCTTCAGGATAATTGGTGATGACAACCTTGAGGGGGTGAAGCACTGCCATATAGCGGGGAGCCTCGTGGTTGAGTTCCTCGCGAAGGGTGTTCTCCAACACGCCGACATCCGTTACGCCGTTGAACTTGGTGATGCCTACGGAGGCGACAAAATTGCGGATGGAGCTGGGAGTGTAGCCACGCCGACGCAGCCCGCGGACGGTGGGCATGCGAGGGTCATCCCATCCAGAGACATATTTTTCCTGGACGAGGCGGAGGAGCTTGCGCTTGCTCATCACGGTGTAGTTGAGGTTCAGTCGGCTGAATTCGATCTGGCGTGGCTTACGCGGAATGGGCAGAGGTTCCAGGAACCAGTTGTAGAGCGGACGGTGGATTTCAAATTCCAGTGTGCAGAGGGAGTGGGTGACACCCTCTAGGGAGTCCTCCAAACCGTGCGCCCAGTCGTACATCGGGTAGATGCACCACTGGTTCCCGGTACGCTGGTGCGCCTCGTGAAGGATGCGGTACATCACAGGGTCGCGGAAATTGATGTTCGGGTTCGCCATGTCAATCTTGGCGCGAAGAACCTTGGCGCCATTGGGGAACTCGCCGTTCTTCATGCGCTCGAAGAGGTCGAGGTTCTTCCCGACGGAACGGTTTCGCCAGGGCGATTCCTTGCCGGGTTCGAAGGGGGTCCCGCGCGTTGCGCGGATTTCCTCGGCGCTCTGGTCGTCCACGTATGCCAGGCCCTGTCTGATCAGGATGAGAGCGAATTCGTACATCTTGGGAAAGTAGTCCGAGGCGAATTTTACCTCGCCATCCCATTGGTAACCCAACCAGGCGATGTCTTCCTGGATGGAGTCGTAGTATTCGCGGTCCTCCTTGCCGGGATTCGTGTCGTCCATGCGAAGATTGCATTTCCCACCGAACTCTTTTGCTACTCCAAAGTCGAGACAAATGGCCTTGGCATGACCGATGTGCAGGTAGCCATTCGGCTCTGGCGGGAAACGGGTACGGATTTCTTCCGGGCGGTATTTCCCATTGGCCAGGTCTTCTCGGACAATGTCGCGGATGAAATCAGTTGGCGCTTCTACGCCGACATTGTTTTTGGGTTCGTTTTCTGCCATGGAATGTGTCCCTTGCAATGAAGAATGCTCCTTCGCATGCACGTGCATGCGCGCGCTCGTAATCAAGTATGGAAAAGTGCAAATATTATAATTTATTGCTTGGATTGATTTTCGCAGGGATAATCAGGCAACTTATTGGAAAAAACTGACGGAAGACGAAATCGCCCGCCGAAGGATGGGATTTCCGTTCGGCGGGCAGTGTCAGATGTCGATGGCTTTGACTGACTTATGGCAAGATGACTGTCGTTGCCGGCCAGCCTCCGTTCTCGGAAGCATAGATGTGTTCTTTGATGGAGGCAAGATTGGTGGCATCCGCTGTCAGACCATCGAAGCGGCATCCATGCATGGAGTCTGCAGAACACTCCATGCGTGCATTTTCGCAGTAGATGTGCCAGTAACTTTCTAGGCCACTGGTGGTTTCATGGGTAAAGCTCACATCATCCAGGGATATTGGGCCATTTCCGGGCGAGCCGGGGAGCAGATGCATCCCAATGTCACGATAGATGAAGTCGGTTCGTTTGATTTCGGTGGTGCTAAAGTCCTTCAGGAGCATAGCCCTGTCCGCCGCGAAGACGCAGGAATCAACCCATAAGGTCAAGTCTTCAGAAGCAGCCGTAAGATTTAGGGCAATGCCATTGAGAGCGGGATTCAAGATTTCGATGCCGACAAGACGCAGCTGGTGAACATCAGATGCGATGGACAATTCTCCAGTCAGACGGCAGAAGTCATGGCTTGAATTGACAATGTTTCCACGAATTTCCAAAGAATTGGTAATGATTCCCTTGCCGCTTGCAAGAACCACCTCGCCAGGAGCCATCCAGAGGATTCCTCCAGGGCGAAGAGCTTTCTGTGCACTTGCCAAGTCGCCGAAGAATGTCTCGTCGCGCCGGAAATCAAAGGCTGCGGCAGGAATTTCATGGTCTCCTACTAATGCCGGAACAACTTCATGCGGATGTGATTGACTATATTTGACTGGATCCACCAGCACTTGCGGGTGACCTATGGGAACGACCCCTGTGACGCTGGTATCCCATCGGTAGTTGGGATTGCCGGTTTCCGCAGTGGCGAGACGCAGTTTGAGGAGTTGTGCTTCCTCGGTCGTCCCTTCGCAGATGACCAACGGAGAATCCACCTGGTCGGCAGGAGACAACAACTCATCCGGATTGGCCGTGACCTGAAGGTCGGGAATGTCATCGCCGGGCAACAAGGTGATTTCCGGATAGACAGGGGTCAAGAGCCGTTGCCCAATGGTCAGAATGCCCGGATGGAATTGCAGTGAATGGTTGCTGTCGGTGCACAGCGTCCCCTGCTCAATAAGATACTCGCCCATTGATGTTCCTTCCTGGACTGACAGGCTTCCGGCAAGCGTTTGCCGCAGTTCGTCGGCATTCTCAAATTCGCCGTCTGCCACCGTGTAGGTTAGTTGCGGATAGTCGTCCCCAACGCCGATTTGCTGGTTGTCCGCCCAGACTTCCAAGGGGGCAGGGTTGACAGTCAAGACTGCATTGTCCAGAATCACCTCGTAGGAATGTGCGACATTCCGGTCTGCCGACATGGGAGTGGCGATGAGTGGATAGCTCCCCGCGCTGAGCGTCCTGGTTCCTTCCTGAAGCAACGGGAAGAAGGGCTCAATGGCGTCTCCTGGAAGGAGGTCGCCCGCGTCGATGACGTAGTCGATTGAAGTCAAATCCTGCCCATGAAGAATGACTGGAGGAGTGACTTGGACATGCAGAGGCCGAGGACGAACAGTGAAGCGGACCACCGCATCGGCATCCGTGAATTTGTCCGGATCCGCCGGATGGAAATACACCCGGTGCTTGGCGGTTCCTGCCCATGGACGGAATTCGGGCGCCTCGATGGTGAGCGTGCCGGGAATGAGGTCACCGGTGAGGGGATTGGCGAAGGTCGCGCCATAGTCACTGTCGCAAATGCGTTGCCCGTAGATGAATTCAGAGCCGTGCGCCTCGATCAGCTGGGGCCTGAGACGCTCGATGGTAAGTGTCCCTGCGGTGAAATGAGTGTCGTAGTTTTGCGGAGCTGCCAGAGTGCCCTGGCGTATGGTGTACTCGCCGGCTTCTTCGCCGGGGTCACGCTCTAGATGTCCGGTCAGGATGTCGCCATTGACCAGACCATCGCCTGCCATGACGTAGGTCAGCTCCGGATCTGCTTCCAGACAACGCTTGCTCACGGAGTTCGCCGAAATGGCAAGGGTACGTGGCATGATGGTGAGATGACCTTCCTCGCAAATCAGCTGGTAGTTGCCGTCTTCAACTTCCTCGCAGCGTATGGCGTATTCACCCACGGCAGAAGAAGGTGTGGCTGCGCATTCGACAAGCGGCTCATCGACAAGGATGGAGGTGGTGTCTGTTCCGACAAAGCCCGAGATTTCATAAGTGAATGACGGGTTCTCTTCACCGTAGAGCCGCCTTGCACTGGAAAGGCTGACGGTCAAGGGCGCCGGGAAAACGGTAACCAGTGAATCGCCTTCGAGAATCTCATAGCAGGTTACATTGTCTGGAGTAAATACCCAGCGCTGGCGGCTGGTGCCGCAAGGCAAGACGATTTCAGGAGTGGCCCAGGAAAAGGTTCCCGTGACGATGGTTTGGGGTGTCTTGGCATGCTGCACGACTATGCCAGAAAGAGCACTTTCCTCCAGCTTCTGTCCATAGATGAGGTCGGTGGCACGGATGCCGCCAGGACCGACTTCCAAATGGGCCTTGGTGATGATGGCAATCGCATCACTGCGGCCGATGTCGTAATTCGGCGCGTAGTAGTCGGTTGCCCAGACACCGTAGTAGCCAGGAAGGCTGGTGAGTTCGGCATCGGTGTGCATGACTGGCCTGGCCGTGACGGCGGTCTCCTCCGTGTCGTCCAAGATAAAGTCGAAGAAAATGTACGTGAGTTCGGGATTCTCCTGATTGTATTCCCGAGTGAAGCCATTACATGCCAAACCAAGGGAAGCACGCTCGACGCGGAGATGGATGCTGGTGGCGACAGGCTTGTAGCGCAGCTGGTCGGTTGGCGTGAAGAGTATGTCTGACTCGGTGGTTGCGCAGTCGGGATAGCGGTCTGGCTCCGGCCATGTGACACTTCCTTCCACCACCTGGTTAGCGGCATCGTGGAAATCTGGATAGACGTCGGCTTCGCTGAATTTCTGGCCGTACTTCAAGTATGCCCAGTTGTTGTTGCCTTTCACGAGGTAGTTCTGCGTCGGCGTGATGGTTAAGATGCCTTCTTGATAGTCGAATCGGTAATTGTCAGCCACGCCGCCAGAAACGATGATGGGATAATCGCCAGGGTAGGAGTAACGGTCCGCTGCGGTTTCGGCAACTGGAATGCTGCGCAAGAAGGAAAGATCCTCGCCCAATACAAAACCGGTGAACTCCAATTCGAAGGGCGGATTCTCCTGGGCGTATTCGCGTTGTGCATCCAACGCACGGACGTTCAGGAGAGCAGGGACTACTGTCATGACCGCAGTCCCCTGGATTGGAGTGTACTTCTCTTCGTCATCGGGTGTGAAGACCCAAACCAATTCGTGTTCGCCGGCGGGTGGCGTCTCTCCATCCTGTTCCCAGTGGAAAGTTCCTGGAACTTCCTCAGCCGTTGCCGTGGAGATGACGGTTCCATGGATTTGTTCCTCGCCATTCAATTGTTCGCCGTAGGTGATATCATCAATGGTGAGTCGCTCCTTGCCGGAATCATCTTTGGCGATTTCCAGTTCGGCTGGTTGGATGGTGAAAACTCCCGGATAGAAGGCAAGGGAATAATTGTCCGAAATTGTCAAGGTGCCCCGCAGAATGTTGTAACTTCCGACGGATTCACCGCTTTCACGACTGAGCGAGCCGCTGAAGGTGTCGCCGGGCAGTAGGTCGTCGCCAATGACATGGTAGGTCAAAGTGGGGTCGGCAGTCCCATATCGCTTGGAAAGGTCATCTGCTTGGATGGCTACCATTCGTGATGTGATGGACAGTGTGCCGTCCACGTACTGGAAGGCGTAGTTCGCGGCAACGCCGCCGCTGGCCGTGATGGCGTAGTCGCCTGGATTGGAGGAAGTGGTGGCCGCGCAGGAGAGGACGGGCTCCTGTTCGAGGACGCCCGCGTCCTCGCCAAGCACGAAGCCCGTGATTTCATAGCCGAATGATGATGGGTTCGGCGTCCCGTAGGTGCGGGTGGCGTCGTTCGCGGTCACGGTGAGCAGCGCGGGGTTCACCACGATGACGGCGGTGCCGGCGGCGCCCTCGTAGCACTCGGCGTCCTGCGGGGTGAAGGTCCATCCAGCCTCGGTGGCGGCGCACGTCGGATACGTTTCCGGCTCGTTCCAGGCGAGGGCGCCGGGGATGGGTTGTCCGGCCTCGTCGGTGAAGGTTCCCTCCAGGGGCAGCTCGCCGAGCGCCTGGCCGTAGGTCAGCGTTCCGACTGCGACGACCTGCGTGCCATCGCCGTGGACAGAACCTCTGGTGACGGTGAGCGTGCCGTCCACGTACTGGAAGGCGTAGTTCGCGGCAACGCCGCCGCTGGCCGTGATGGCGTAGTCGCCTGGATTGGAGGAAGTGGTGGCCGCGCAGGAGAGGACGGGCTCGTGTTCGAGGACGCCCGCGTCCTCGCCAAGCACGAAGCCCGTGATTTCATAGCCGAATGATGGGTTCGGCGTCCCGTAGGCGCGGGTGGCGTCATGCGCGGTCACGGTGAGCATGGCGGGCAGGACGGTGATGGTCACCTCTCCTGTGAGGGGGATGAATTGATCTTGATCCTCGGGAGTGAAGGCCCAGCCCTGTTCTTGTTCGCCAGTCTCGGGATACTCTCCATCGTGATCCCAAGTAAAAATTCCGGGAACTTCCTCCCCTGTGGCAGTGGAAATAACCGTCCCGTGAATTTGCGTTTCACCATCCAATGGTTCACCATAGGTAATTGGGTCAACCGTGAATTGGGGATTCCCTTGGTCATCGGCGGCGATTTCTAGAAGCGTCTGCCGAATGGTGAGAACACCCTCGATGAAAGTCAATTGGTAAGTTTCCGGGAGCATCAGCGTGCCTTGAGTGATGCGATACTCTCCAGCGGTCTCTCCTGGCTCGCGAGCAAGCGTTCCCGTGAGGTCAGCTTCGTCAAGAAGCGAACCCACGACAATTTGCCAAGTGAAAACTGGATCGGGTTGACCACCAAGTTTCTCCAGGGAGTCGGCTGCAATGGTGACTTGACGCAACTCGATGGTGTAAGTGCCTTCGACAAAAATCAGTTCATAGTTGTGGAGGACATCCCGTTCGCCGCGGACGATGGTCAGCGTGCCCTGCTTGATAGGATACGTGCCAGGTTCCTCACCGGCAATGCGTTCCATGTCTCCCTGGAATCGATCGCCTCTTGCCAAGGAACCGAGGGTCACCGTGAGGGGAAGGCGCACTTCGGGATCGCCGTAGGGCTTTCGGCGGTCACTGGCCTCCACTCGGATGGGGCGGCGCATGATGGTGACCTCCGACTTGCCTTTCACGCATCCGTAGGTGTCAAGGTCGTCCGGCACAAAAGTCCAGGGACAGATCCATAATCCGGCATCCAAAACGCATTCGGCGTCCGCCCAGATGAATTCGCCGGGCACATATTCGTCCGTGTCCGGATCAGTGGAATAGGCCATCAGCCAGACGAGTTCAAGCGGCTCACCATACGTCATTACAGTGGCGGCAACTTCGTTGATGTTCGGTTGCTTCAAGGTGACATATAGCGTGCCCGGCACGGCGGTAATCTCATAGCAGTCGTCTTCGCCAATGGAAATGGAAATGGGATAGCCTTCCGGGATAATGGGACTTTCCAAAGTGGCAGTCGTGGCCAAGACAGGTGGATTGTCCAGCACCTCGACGGTCTCGCCATTGACGAAGCCGGTGAAGGTGCAAGTGAGTTCGGGATTGGGTTTCCGATATGCCCGGTAGATGTCGTCGGCCTGGCAGAGCAGCTGTGCCTTGGTGATCGTCAGCGTCGCCGTGGCGGCACCGCTGAACTCATCGTCCACCACGGTTGCCGTGACCAGATACTCCCCTGGCATTATCGGTGGTTGGCTGAGAGTTTCCCCGGTGAGGGCGTTCTGGTAGCGGTATTCAAGGCCGAGGCCGTCCGGAAGCGTAGTTGCCTCCAAGACGATGGGAACGCCTTGGTAAATGGTTTGGCAATCCTCAAGACAAATGTCAGCACGGTTTTCCAGACACTGCAAAACCCCTTCTTCGAAAGCAAGTTGATAGCATTCTGCGTTGGTCTGCGGGGCGACACCCAAGGTGCCTTGGGTGATGGGGAAGCTGGAAGGGAGTTCCGAAGGGAAGGCAGTCTGAAGACATGCCAATTCTCCAGCAAGTGAGTCGCCGGGAACCAATTGCCCGGCGGAAATCCGCCAAGTGAGTTCAGGGCGGGGCTGACGAGAGGAATGCCATTCCACATTGCCGGCGTCGACGGCGAGCGGACGTGGCAGCACAGTGACGGGGAGACGGAATTCGCCATC
This sequence comes from Victivallales bacterium, assembly GCA_017417585.1. Taxonomy (GTDB): domain Bacteria; phylum Verrucomicrobiota; class Lentisphaeria; order Oligosphaerales; family Oligosphaeraceae; genus RGIG1601. Next base: position 20,660 of record JAFPYX010000021.1, on the reverse strand, counting down.
GGACCAGTTGTCGTCTTCAGGGGTGTATGTGATGAGCAATTCGGTCTGGCCGACGTGTTCTCCGTAAACAACGTCCTGGTTCAGCGAGACAATCCGGGAGTCTGCGGAAGTAGCCTCCCAGATCACCTCGTCATCCAGGGCGACAATCAGTTCGGCGGTCAGACCGTAGTAAAGCTCGGATCCCAATTCTGCAGAAATGACCAGGTTGCCTAGCGCGTCACTTTCGTAGGCGCCAATGTCGGGGAGTCCATGGCGGATTCGGGGATTGCCGCACGCATCCGTTGCAGGGGCGTCGTCGTAGTGAATGCCGCGGTTGATGAGAAAGGAACCGTCGCCTGGCGCATAATTGTCGTTCTCGGGCGTGGTGAAACATGGAAAATGTGAATAAGGCGTGTTGTCGTTTTTGTTGATGCCATGTCCACCTGCATTTTCAGCTGAGATTCCATAGTTCTGCTGGTCGGCAAGATAAGGTGTCCCGCCGTCCATTACTGCGCAGGCGATGACTTGGCAGGACGCAGTGATTTCGCTTTCCTGTCCATGCCCCAAGCCCTCCCAGATAACGCAGTTGCGCAGCAAGGACTCGTTTTCCGCATGCAAGGCACTCCCCGGACCTGCGGCGGCATTCTTGGAAAAGGTGGAAAAGGACAGCTCTGCCTGATTGGTGAGCCAAACCGCCCCACCTCCGGATATTGCATCAGAAGCGGTGCCATTATGGAGAAATACGCAGTTGGTGGCCTGGCTGGATTCGCCTTCCAGCCACAATGCCCCGCCTGACCGGCGGGCGGAGTTGTCAGTGAACAGGCAGGAGTCGATGTGGACGCCATCGACGGCATAGAGCGCCCCGCCTTGCTGGGCGCAGTTGCCGATGAATTCGCAGTCCTGAACCACGAGTGCTCCATCCAGGAAGCCACCGCCTCCCAGCCCAGGGGAATCCACCATGGCCGCGCCGGAGTTGTGTCCTCCGGTTACGGTGAGTCCATCAATGCAAGTCGGAAACGAAAAAGGGGTGGTGCCAGTAGAAAGGACAGTGCCTTGGACATTGTCGGGAAGTGACAGGATGGTCTCATGGGTGAATTCCCAAAGTTCGACCATGCCATTGCCGTTTCGGTCATGGCGTTCACGCTCATCGGGATGGTTTTCCGTGCCTTCGAAGCCGCCATAGAGCGACACTCCATCCCGCAGGAGGAATCCGCCAACGGGCAGGGGGCGAAGCGAATTGGCCTCAGGGAAGTAAATCCCCTGGGATAGCCAGATTTGGTCTCCGGGAGCAGCACGGTCCAGGGCGGCTTGTGGTGAGGCCAGGGCATCTGCCCAGGATAGTCCTCCGGCGATGTCGCTCCCGTTCGGAGTCACATGCCAGACATGTGCCTGGCAGCAAACAGCGAAGGCGGTCAATACAAGGGTGAGCCAAAGCGTTTTGGGTCGTGAGGTGTTGAATAACATGAATTGCTCCTTGGTTGTGGTGGATTGGAGGCGGCGTGTTTGTGCAAAAAGCCGTCATATCCCCCAACATAGATGGGAGCAATGGTCATTCAAACAATAGGGATGACCTTCCTATTGAATCTAGTTTTTTCTATTCTTTTCCGCCGTTTTCAGGGGAAATATCCCCTGCGATTTTGCCTTTTGACGGGAGGTTTTGAGGCTGTTATCCGGCCGGCACGGCGGGGAAGGTTTTCTGCGGACGCGGCGCCTCGCCGCGCCGAACAAGAATAAGTTCGCCAATCCAGAGTTCGCCTTTGTCATCGAGCTTCAACGATAGGTGGAGGTCATATTCGGCATCCGGGACATCCGGCCGGAAGAACTGCCCGATGGGGATGATTCCCTCGATGTCCAGGAAATGAACGGAGAGATAGCTCTGCGGCCAGATGCGAGTGCATCCGACAAGGTAGGTGCGATACTGGCCGGGATGGCCTTCCAGTTCACTGAGCGGAATCCCTCGCTGGTCATTCAAAGGGGCATAGAATTTTTCCCCGGATGGCTCGTAGAAAGACACGACGGTGACGCGCAGCTTCTCCAGGTTCTTGCGGTTGGACGGTAGAGCAACGCCAAAGGCCGCGTCCGCATCAGGCTGGAGATGATGGATGTCGCTGGTTTGGCCGCCCAGCATCCGGGTGGGGAGTGCGCGGTGGACTTCATCGATGTCTGATGCCACGGAGCCGGGTGGAATTGGCTGGGGCTCTGCCGCCATCGCCGCGAAGTACTCCACGCCATTGACGACACGCTGGTTCAGGAGGTACTCGCGGCGCTTCTGCCAGCCAGAGGCGTCGAGGCCGTGGGGACGCCCCTCAAAGGAACGGGCGATTTCGCGGCGGATGCGTTCGGCGAGCAGCTGCGGGTTGAACTCGGGGAGGTCGGGCAGACGGAAGTGGACGCTGAGGATGTTCTCGTCCAGATTCACCCGTGCGTCCCGAACGGCATTGAGGCGCAATGAGTCGTCGGAGACCAGCGCCTCCATGGCATCAAAGTCGTGGCTCCAGCGCAGGAGATTCTCGGCGTTGAGGTAGGAGAAGACGCCGAAGCCGCAACCGTGCCAAGTCAGCCCGAGGGGTTCGTTGGCCTCCAGTTCCTCCAGCTCCTGCCAGTACCGGATCATCATCGGTGCGGCGGCGCCGTAGATCTCGCGCATCGCGTCGGCAATCACCTCGTTCTCGTCCAGCGTGATATCGTTGAAGAGCTTGCTCAGCATATATTGACGCACCTCGTTGAAGGCGTTGACATTGGTCCAGGGATGCCCTTGCTCCGCCTCCAGATAGGACACGCCATATTGATGGCATACCCGGAGGTTCTGCGCCAGCTGGCGCAGATTCGCCACCAGCGGAAGGATGCTGGTGAAGCGCGGATAGACGCTGGGATAGAGTTGCACGCTCAGACGCGCATTCACCGCGTTCCATTGCTGAAGCCGCATGACAATCCGCGCGTTGCTCGGATGATCGTAGGGCTTCATGTAATTCTTGTTCAGCGGACAGAACTTCACTAGAAGATTCTGCGGCATCTCGCCCACGCCCTCCGGCGGGCGCTCCGTGGAGAGGTAAGCCGTGGTGATGAGCGTGATTTCCGGATGCGTCTCCTGGTAGTAGCGGCAGACCTCAAAGAGGTAGTCCCAATAGGGGCCGGCGGGAGAATGGTATTTCTCCACCAGCTTCATGCACTCTGGACAGCAGCAGATTGTCTTGTCATCGAAGCCGTTGTTGTCGTTGAGGTCGCACCATTGGAAGGCCGGTCCTCCGCGGTATTCCTCGCGGACAATCTGCTCCAGCTTGGCGGTGAACAGCTGGCGCAATTCCTGGTTGGAGTAGCACAACTGGCGATTGAAGACACGCTCGCCCTGCGGATTCAACGCGAAGTACTCGGGATGTTCCTCGAAGTAGCCTTCTCCGGCAGAAATGCGGTAGGGCGTCCAGATGCCGGTGTGTTTCTGGTATTTCTCGCCTGGTGGAATCAGCTTGCCGGGAACATGATAGTAGTTTGGACCGATTTCCGTATAGCCAGGATTCAGGATGAACATCCGCGATTTCCGGGAGAAGAGCGCGAAGGGCTCGGGGGCAAATGCCCAGGTGCCGGAATAGAGCTGCGAGAAAGCGAAGGAGGGGATGACGGAATTGTCCAGAATTGTCCAGTTTGGCCGCAGGTTTGATGGTATGCGTTCGACCCCGCGAACGGTGTAAAAACGGCAGCCCAGGAAGTGCTCCAGAAAGTCATAGACGGCAAATTCGTGCCCCGCCTGGTTTGTTCCATAGAGATAGATGTCACTGCCGACGGATTTGACGCGGCGCTCCGATGGCGCCAGTGGCGTGGCGTCGCCAGGGGCCTTCCAGCCGATGTAAATGCAGTTGCCTGGTTCGGAAGGAGGATTTTCGCTGGATGCCCTGACCGGGAAGGTCGCGCCTGTGATTTGCTTCAGGTACTGCGCCAACTCCTCCGCTACCATGCTGTCGGAAAGCGATTCGGCGGAATATATGATGGTGTAGTCTGTTGTATTGTGCTCGGCCAGGACGAGCTCCGCGTGGAGTGCAGCAAAGGCGATAGTGGTCAGCAGAACCAGGAGAAGTTTTTGCATAGTACTTGATGAATATTCAGGGGAAAGGCGTTTACGCCGTGTGGGGAGTTTTTCCAATACTATAATATAGGGCGTTCCTTCAAAGCGTTGTACACCAAAATCATTTTACGAGGGAAAGATGTTAATCACCGGGACTTTTTTGGATGAGATCAGCCACGACATCCCCCACCAGAACTGGGGCGAGAAGGAATGGGACCGCGACTTCGCGTGCATGCGAGCAACGGGCATTGACACGGTCATTCTCATCCGCTGCGGGCACAAACGCTTCATCACCTACCCGTCTAAGGTCCTGATGGGACAGGAGAAATGCTTCGAGCCATCGATGGACCTGGTGGACTTGTTTCTGCGCCTCTCCGACCGTTATGGGATGACCTTCTACTTCGGGCTTTATGACTCTGGGAACTATTGGCACAACCATCAGTTCACCAAGGAGCTGGACCTCTCCAAGGCGGTCGCGGAGGAGGTTTGGAAGACCTACGGGCACCACCCGAGCTTCAAGGGGTGGTATCTCAATTGCGAAATCTCGCGGGCCTCCGTCGGAATGGCGCACCTCTACCGTGATCTGGGGAAATTCGTCAAGGACCTCTCCGGCAATCTTCCGACGCTGATTTCCCCCTATATCGCCGGAATCAAGGCCAATCCCGACAATGCCACCACCATCGCCGAGCACGAACGGGACTGGAACGCCATCCTTTCCGAAATCCAGGGCGCGGTGGATATCGTCGCCTTCCAGGACGGGCATTGCCTCTATGACGAACTGCCGGACTACCTCGAAATCAACCTCGCGCTGGCGCGAAAATACGGCATGAAGAGCTGGACCAACTGCGAGAGCTTCGACCGCGACATGCCCATCCGCTTCCTCCCCATCAAGTGGGACAAGATGCGCCTGAAGCTCGAGGCCGCCGGGAAATGCGGCGTGGACAAGGCGATCACCTTCGAGTTCTCTCACTTCATGAGCCCGAACTCGATGTATTCCTCCGCCCACGGCCTCTACGACCGATATATGGAATATCGGCAATCATTGATGGCTCGTGAAAAATAATAATAAAATATTTATAAATCAATAAAAATGATATTATTCATTAGCTGGCCGCCCGGCGGGGCGGTCAGCTTGTGTGTCGATTTCCTGTCGCTTTTCAGGCCAGTTGGCGAGTGGCAGCGCCAAGCATGGCATCAGCAGGAGCAGGAGCAGGATGCAAAGCGCCTGTGCCTTGAGGTCACGGGCACGTGGGTGGAAATCGTGGCGGGCGTATTCCGTGCTGATATCGTTGGGCATCAAGCTGATATCATAGGTGCCAGTTGGCTGTCCAGGGACTTGGGCGTAGCGGTCGCGCAACTCCATGCGGTAGCGGTAGCCGCAGTAGGTGGTGGCGAGGTGCAACGGCAGGATGACCATCGGCAGTGCCAGCAGCCAGAGCCGAAGAAGTTTGTCCCGTTGGCGACCTAGGTGGATTGCGTAGGCAACCCAGAGGATGCACAGCGGAATCAGCAGATAGAGTCGTGCTTCGTAAAAAAAACGGAGAAGTTTAAGGCTGGCGGAAATTTCCATAGTCATTCTCCTTCTTTCTTGGCAAAACGCTCCTGGTAGAATTGGATCAGCTCATTCAGATTGAGGCGATGGTAGGGACAGTCGCAGCCGACCCGTGTTGCGTCGGCATAGGCGAACTGGAGATCCAGCGTTTCCGGCAGGAAGATTGCGTCATGGAGGTTGGAGGCCATGGCGACGGGCCGCCGGATAATCTGCTTCATGGTCTCTTCGTCGATTCGGCCGTAGTATTGACGAACACGCTCGCAGAGCGCGGGCTGTCGGCTGGGTGCGGTGATCCAGGCGACGTCCTCGAAGGACTCCAGGAGCAACGGGTGCTTTTGACCAGGTTGGAGGAAGGTCGGCGGCTCTCCTGCACGGGCCTCCACGGCCACCATGTCGCCGCTGCGGTCGGAGAGGACATAGTAGTATTCGCAGGTCAGGGGCGATTCTTCAATCATTTTTTTGGCCTCTTCGACATTATGGCATTCCTCCATGATGCGACGCATGAGGTAGCTCATGGGCAGACCGTCCCAGTTGCCTTCACCGCGTCCTCCCATCTCGCCCATGGCCAGGCCGGCCGAATTCATGGCGGTGACGGTGCCGTTGAAACCGGCGAAGCCCACGGTGATCCATGGCAGATAGCCATCGGGCAGATAGACCTGGATTTGCGCGGAGGATTGCAGCCCGATGTCTTTCATATAGTCCAGCACGCGTGCGTGGACGACCTTCCCTCCCGCCGTGGCCTTGCCTCGCGCGGCGATGCCGGAGCAATGGAAGAGTTCGGGGAAGAAACCGATTTCGCGGCCCTGAGCTGCGGTCAGGCCGGCTGCCTGGCTCATGGCGTCAAGCTCCGTCAGATAGCGCTCCGGAGTGGCGAAGCTGGTACGCCGCTGGGCCTCCTGGATGGTGTCGTAGAACCACTCGTTCTTCAAAAGGAGATACCCACCGGCCACGAGCCGGAGGCACTCGTAGCTGCGATGGATTTCTGCCTTGCAGAGCTTGCCGTGCTGACGGTCAATCTCCTCCGGAGTGCCGGCGAAGATCAGCACAGGGTATTCACCGGTGCGTTCAATGCGCAGCCCCTTCTCGAAACGCAGGACACGGTCACGCTTGCACAAAGGACTTTTATAGGCCGCATGGCCCTCGGTGATTTCGTCCCAGACGCGTTGGATGACTTGCCGGAGCCCAAGGACGAGTTGCTCGGAGTTGACGGTGTGGGCCGCCGGGGACTCGCCTGATGGAACGAAGTCGGTCTCCGTGATGGGGGCGTCTTCCCATTGGTCGAAGTGTATGGCCACCAGCGTCTTGTCGTAGATGATACGGATGTTCTGAGGCACGTCGCGCTCGTTTTCCAGCTGGATTTCCACGTGGCATCCTTCGGCATTGGCAACGAAGGTGCGTTTGTTCGCACCGTGGAAGAAAGCCTCCAGGGGAACCAGTTGCTTCAGGGTGTCCAGGGAGCCAGTGGCGGCCACTTGACCAATCAGCGACATCACCATTTGGCGGTAGAGGTGGAATTGGTCCGGCAACAGTTTGGCAGGGGGCAGGGGGGACGGCTGATCGCCTTGGAAGAGCGAACCATTCGGGGTGACGACCCAGGGGAGGGCATCCATGCCTACGGCAAGGCGGTGGAAGTCGGCCAGGCCCACCCCGTCGTCCAGCTGGAGCTGGAATTTCCCGCCGCCGATGGTCAGCCGGAGGTGTCCCGCCAGCTTTTCGGAATCATTTTCCATCACGGAGAAACGCAGCGCGATGTGCGTGGCCTGGGTTGCATCGGCAGGGCCTCCGTCAAGCACTTGTTTGATGGAGGCCATCAGGGCGCTCAGCCTTGCGGCCTCGGCATCGAGGACGACGGGCTCGCCGGTTTCCTGGCCGCCGAAAAAGACTAGCGTGTCTTCCAGCAGCTGGGGCAGGGCAACTATGGCGGTATAATGGTCTGCCTGCGGGAGGATGAAGTGGTTGACGTTGAGGGTAAGGCCTAGACCATCCGCCAAGGCGTCCGAAAACTCCGGCGGAACGATTGTGTCCAGTTCAGCATTGTGCATTTTGATGCGGCCTGCCTGGGCCTTGGGCGCCAATTCCTCCAGGAAATCCATGGGCTCCACCTGCTTTTCCAGACGGGCGATTTCCGCCGACTGTTCGGGGTTGGCATGCTGGATGGCCGCCTGGATGGGAATTACTTCGGGGTTGTCCAGCGCCAGGATTTCCCGCAGGTTGCCGCCAGCCAGCAAAAATACCGCCTTGTCCAACCGTTCGTCCCGTGCGAAGGTCGAGATCCCCAAGATGCCGCCCATGCTGGTGCCGATGAGATTGATGTGACGGGTATCCACGCCTGGACGCGAGGCCAGGAAGTCAATGCTTCGCCGGATGTCTCCCGGTGTTGCGCGCAAGGCGGCAATCAGGTAGTCGGGACCCTGTTCCCCGTGAAGAAGCCGAACGATGTTTCCCTTCGGAAGACGATCCAGGAAAAGCGCCGTCTGTGGCATCAATGCGGGCATTCCGTGGTTGGCGAAGAAGGCCGCGATGGTTTTGGTGAGCTGTCCATTGCCGCCGAGGATGTGCAGGCACAGTACGGCGGGGGCGCCTTCCGGCGGCAAGGTCTTGGGTTCATAATAAAAGGCCTTGACTTGCTTGGCCTCTGGCCAGAAAGGGGCTTCCGGAGAGTCGTAGGTGACATAATAAACACGGTAGTTCTCTGCTTCCTCCAACAGGCGGCTCTGATAGTCAAACGACAGTTCCGCTCCGGAAATGCAACCCAGAAGGATGAAAAAAACGGCGAAAAGAAGTTGTTTCATTGGGTGTCCCTCAACGTTACGTAATGGGTGCTATGGATTTATCTCATAATATATCGGTTATTTCCTGCAAGTGCTTCAAAAGAGACGTTCAAAGGTGATTTTTGCTCTATATTATTCGAAAATGGTTTTTACCCTTCATTTCGAGGGGCAGGACATGATGCAATTTGAGGATGGCAAAAGTGAATTTCCGCTTCAATGATGCCCGCGACTGGTTTTTCCGCGAACGCTTTGGGATGTTCGTGCATTGGGGGATTTATGCCGTAGAGGGGTGGCATGAGCAGCTCCAGTGGCGCAGAAATGTCCCCAAGGCCGAATATGCCAAGCTCAAGGACCAGTTCAATCCGTCGTTTTTCAACCCCGACGCATGGCTGGATTTGTGCGAGGCGGCGGGCATGACCTACCTGTGTTTCACGGCGAAGCACCACGACGGCTTCTGTATGTGGGACACCAAGGAGACCGACTACAACATCATGAACACCCCATATCGCCGGGATGTCCTGGCGATGTTGGCGGAGGCCTGCCACCGGCGCGGAATCCGCCTGGGACTCTACTATTCCTGTCCCGACTGGCATCATCCCAATGCCCTGAATTTCGGCGGCAGCCATCAACTCCCACATCCCGACCCAGGCGACCAGCCAGATTTCCTGAAATATCTTGATTTCGTTCAACGCCAAGTGGTTGAATTATGCACCAACTACGGAACCATCTCCGAATTCTTCTGGGATATCCCGCAGGGGATGAATTGCCCGCAGCTCAATGAAACCATCCGGCGTCTGCAACCGGAGTGCCTCATCAATGACCGCGGCTATGGCCCTGGAGACTACTCCACGCCCGAACGCGAAATCCCCGCAGGGACGGCCTTTGCGAAGCCAACGGAGGCCTGTGACTCCGTTGGAAGATGCTCCTGGGGTTATCGCGTCAACGAGGACTACTATACGCCGTTGGCGATTATGCGGAATATGGACAAGATTCTCTCCCGAGGTGGAAATTTCCTCCTGAATGTCGGCCCTAAACCAGATGGGACCATTCCCGTCGAGGCGGAGACGATCTTGCGCAGGGTAGGGGAGTGGTTCAAATCGGTTCGGGAGGCATTTGAGGACACTGAACCGTTTGCCTTTGACGATCCGGTCTGGAATGCGACCTTTACCCGCCGGAAGGACGGCACGCTCTATGTGCATTTCCCCGATGGACTGCTGGCATCGGGCTTCGAACTGCCGGTGGACAAGATGCCGAAGGCGGTGACGTTGCTGGATGGCGGGCGTCCCCTGGCCGCGACGCTGGAGGAGATGCCCTCGCATGCCTTGCAAGGTCGTCTGGATTTGCATGTCAGCGGGTTGGATGCCAGGCGACTGGTGGGTACCGTGCCAATTGTCAAGGTCGAGTGGTGAGGAATTCGCTTTCGGGCGAAAATACTGTTGCTTGAGTGGCTTGCATTTGAAGGCAAAGGATTTATATTATAGAACATTACCATCAGTCTATTTGATTTTCAGGGGGCGAAACGGTCTCGACTGGAAAGGCTGAGGGCGGGTTGCATGCGGAGGATGATCGTTGGCCTCCTTAATCATCGGTCAAAAAAGTAACTGCGAACACTGAGTACGCACTCGCGGCATAGTTCCGCGACGTCCCGCCCGGGATGCCTGATAACGGGCGGGGCGCAGGCATCAGGCTGGCCAGGGGCGCCGGGCGAGCGGGCGCAACCAGCGAGAAAGAACAGCAAGCTGCTTCCGTTTCCGGCCAGTTCGGCACCTAAGGGGCGGACTAAGACTTAAGCCCGAACTAAGCATGTAGAGGTCCGCAGGACGTCTCTTCAGGACCGGGGTTCAACTCCCCGCGCCTCCACCAGCCTTCGCCCCGAATGGCCTTACAAAGGCCATTCGGGGACTACGGCTTGGCAAGCCAGCCACAGCGAAGCGAAGGCGAAAAGCGCAGCCAGGCCGTAGGCAAAGGCGAAGGCTGCCGCGCCGTAATGAAATGAAGGCGGGCGAATGGTCAAGTATTTTCATTTGCTATCTTAGAATCCATACGCAACATAATGTCATTTTTCTATGTATATATCCTAATTGATATCGCCACTGGAACACACCATTACATAGGATGCACGGAAAACCTGACATCCAGACTTGCGAAGCACAATGCGGGTGAGGTTCCACATACTTCAAAATTCAAACCGTGGCGCATCCAGACGGCAGTAGCCTTTGATTCCAAAGAGAAGGCCTATGCATTTGAAGCATATCTGAAATCCGGTTCTGGACGTGAATTTGCCAGACGGCATTTCTGACATTTGTTCGGTTTGAACTTTGAACACTCTCGGGTACTGGCTCTTTTCTCTCCATCGCCGTTAATACCCTCAAATATATAGGGTTAGCCCCAGTACCAGCAATTTGTCACCTACGGACGCAACCTGCATTTTGGGAGTGGAACTGCGGGTACTGGATGGGAGATTTCATTGTTTCACCCAATAAGCCTCACCAATGGTCAGTTCCTCTTTGGATATTCTCTGGAACTTGTCGTTCAGCCACTGCCAGATGTCGGTGGCCTGAATCATCCAATTTGAGTTGTTTGCTACTCCGATGAGATTCCAGCCTTGTGTCAAGGTGGCCGTCACCCAAGTTGTCTGCGATTGGTCGTGAACAAGGTCTATGGGGGGCTGTGCAGTTTTGGAGAAAATCCAGTAGCCGACACCGACCTTGATGTCATCTTCACTTGTGCAGCGCACGTAGCATTTGTTGTCAGCATCCAGCTTCATTGGTTGAAGCGCAAGAAAACGTTCAGCTGATTCAGACGTAATCGGGCGAGTCAGCGTCACCAGATTCCAGCCAGGCTTGAGTTCGAGTCTCTGGCTGGAGATGGGATCAACTGCGGCAAAGATAGCAGAAGAAGCCAATAGGAAAAGAACAAGAATGTATTTCTGCATTGTCTTATTTCCCATTATGCCAGCATTCCCCTATTCTTGTCCTCGAAGATTTTCTCGCTGGTAAACTCGTTGAACGCGCCAGCCGCAAGCATATTCTGGTATTGCTGACTGCCATCATCGCCGAACTTCAGCGAGATGTTCTCCAAGGCAACGCCAGAGACCTTGACCGAATTATCCCCGTCAGTGTAGGTCAGCGAATCGGCATTCCACTTGGTCTCGTCGCCGTCCGCAAACCACAGGGTGACCTTGCCCGTTTCAAGCTGTGTCATGGTGTCCTTGCCCCAGTCGCCGCCGAAGGCGAAGATATCGTTTCCACCGCCGCCGTGCAGAGTGTCATCGCCCGCGCCGCCGACAATGACGTCATTGCCGCCCGCGCCGACGATGTTGTCGTTGCCTGCATCACCGAAGAGCCAGTTGTCGCCCTTGTTCGCCCAGATGACATCATCGCCCAAGCCGCCGCGAACGGTCATCCCGCCGCCGATGTAGTCGAACCTCTGGCTGGTCAAGTCAACGATGTCGTTGCCAACCCCCGCTCGAATCTCGTCAATCTGCGCGATTCGTGCCTGAACATCAAGTTCTGCTGGGAATGCGGAGTAGATGTCATCGACGAAAAGCGCATCGCCATTGGCGTCATCCGTCAAGAGCAGGACAGAGGCGTCGTCCGAGCCGGCATAGATGTCGGCAATGACATTCTTTCCAGTCAGTGCAACTGTTTGGCCTGTGCCAGTCCAATCCCCAACGCCAACGTGTCTAGCCTGATAGTTTCCACCCCAGGTGTTCTGGATATTCACGAAGAAGGCATCCAGAGTGCCATCCGCATTCGACTGGATGAACTGCGGCTCGGAAATCGCCTGCGGAGCGACAATCTCCTCGCCGTATTCCCACTCGTCCAAGTCAGCCGCACGGACGCGCCACTGGTAGGTCGCCTGTGGCAGACTGAAGGCATCCAGCGAAGTTCCAGCAACCTGGAGGCGGACGAAATGCTCGAAGGCATCCGTCGAATATTCGACTACATAGCTGTCCGAACCAGCAACTGGTTTCCAGGAGATGCCTCCCGATGTGCCTTCAAGGTCTGTCGGCACACCGCTGATTTCGATGGACTGGACGGCTGACCACTCGGAAACCTGCCCAACGGCATCGACCGCCTGTATCTGGAAATGATAGGTGACACCGCCACGACCAGGCAATTGCAGTTGCGTGTAGGTGGTGTAGCCGTAGTCGATGAAATGTTCGCCATCGGTGGACCAGCGAACATTGTATCCTTCCACGCCTGAACCGACATCCTCCGCGCTCATCGCAAGTGTAATCAGACCATCGTCGTCAGCAGAAAGCGTGAGATCGACTGCGCTTGGAACATCGGCGTCGATGGTGTTGAGCGTAGTCGGCGTGTCAATCGGGTCGTTGAAGTCGAAGTAGATCTTCGCGGTGTTGGTGATTTCCGTGCCGCTGGGCAGGTCATCCAACGCATTGATGGTGTAGCTTATGTGCCCCTCGCCCGAGCCGAAGGCATCGTTGACGGGCAGCAGACCGTTCTCCAAATCCTGAAGCATGAAGCCGCTTTCGGGATCGACCGCCATAAACTCCGCCACCATCTGAGTGATGCCAGTATCCTCCTCCGTGACGAGATTGATGCTGATGGTCGCGGTGATGGTGTAGTCCAGAATCGCCAATTCAACGGTGCGGTTGAAGGAGTCGCGCCCGTCGCCGACCACAAAGGAATTGCCCGCAATGCAGAACTCCTCCAGCACAAAACTATCCAAGTCGTACTTGCTGCCGTCCAGCGTGTCAAAGACCCGCACCCACTGCGCCGGAGCCGTCGCGAACTCGGGGTCATTTTCGAACTCCACTTTGTAGGAGAGTTTAGACCCCGCCTGCACATATCCTGCCTCGCCAACACCCTCCGCTACCGTCTTGTCATTCGGGTCGGTAGAGCCAGATGTATCACTGGAAACCGAAAGGACAACTTTAGAAGTGTTCAAACTCATTAATGCATTGCTGTCTTCAACAGTCAAGGCAATGTCAAGACTACTTCTGTTCGTTGAGAGTGAAACAACATTATTGGTAAACCTGTTACCAGTATCCTCAACCGGCTTATACACCCAGCTATAAGAGTAGGAAATCGTTTCTTTACCGCTTTCATCAGTCTCCTTCCTTTCGTGCTGGGTGACGGTAAAGTTGAGTTCAGGTGTCAATGTTGAGAAACATCTCCCATCAAAATCCCAATAGTACCGGTCAATTGTTGCATCGTTAAAGGCCTTTGATTTGTCAGCATTGACTGTAAAACTAAATGATGTTTCATTTTTAGCAAAGGAGTGACTTTGGCTTTTACCCGCATTGGCGATAGGATTTCCAGAGCCATCGTAAGAGTTAATCACAGAAATATTAACCGCATGGTAGTCTGAATAACCATCAGAGTCCGTGACTTTCAGAAGATATGTCTTACTTGTGTCAGCAGGAAGCAAAACTTGAATTTCTGATAACTTGTCATTCCCAGAAGATATGAATGACATAGCTGAAATAGCGCCATTCTCATTGCTTTCAAACCAATCGTATGACTTCAAGTTATATTTGTCCTCAGAATCGTATGATTGCTTACCATTAAGCGTTATCAACGCATAACCGTCTTCTGAAAGAGCATCTACCGTATAGGTCGCCGTATAGCAAGATATTGCATCGCCTTTATAAGAGTACGATGTTTGGCCATTTCCTGTTTGTGCTACTTCTGCTTTATCAGAGGAAACTTTTATGAGAGCATAAGGAGCTTCATTCTCTCGAAGTTGAATTGGAACAGCAATCCAATTATTGCTCGAATCAAGTTCACCGGCAACGAATTCTTTATAATATCCATCATCTTGCCCATCATAACTACCCGTTAGCCCAATCTCCACTCTATCCCTCGTTTGAACATCATAGGAATATCCTCCAGCCTGGATAATGATATACGCCATGTGTCCTAGATAGTCATCTGCTTTAATCTTGCCAAAATCAAGGTTAATTTCCAACGATGGTTTAGTCTCCCCGGCTCCAAGGGCTAATCCGCTTACTCCGAGTAGCACATCTTTCTCATCCAATACTGAATCAGCAGAAAGCCAAACCTTAACAGAACTGCCTTGTTGTTTTTGTAAAAGTTTTAATACTTGAACCTCATATGCGGTATTATTCGCATCATTTGTAACTCCAACCTGAATTGTATATTCTTTGTTTGTTTTGAATGTTTGATTATCCGCTATACCTGGCGTAATTAATCTATAGTCAACCAATTTGGCTACCGCATTAATTGCACCTGAATATGAATTTTCCGAAACTATTTTCCCCTGTATCTGGTTTGATTCTCCTATAACACCAACCCAGTTGTTTCCTGCGCCACCACCATTCCACCCCCAACCAACAGTAGACTCTTGGTTAATTGTGGTGTTAAACCATTGCCATGCATACGAATGCTTGTAACCTAAAGTAAATCCAGAAGCGTTCAATGTATTATTTTTGGCAACAACAAAATTAATGTTTCCATAAGTATCGCTTGTTCCAAAACCATTACTACTTTTATACACTTCAACCAACGTGCCAGGAAGGTTATCTAATTCCCATTGGCTTGGTATATTTGTTTGTCCTGCCCCCGTAACGGTTATGGACGCAGGATCTAATGCAATAAGCCTCTTAGCATTTGGAATAATTCCTTGAGAAACCAGACCTCCTGCTATATGTGCTCCGTAGGAATGTCCTATCAGAGTTACGTTAGAACTACTTAGGGGATGCAGACCAAATATTAAGCTCATAAATCGAACCACAGTTTCAATATGATCTCCATTGTCAACTTCCCCCGTATTTGTAAAATTCGACATAGAATCCCAATCTACAATGAGAATCTGTGCTTCTGGATCTTGTTTTCTGATTTTGAATGCTGTCCCCCAAGGCCAATCAACACCATTCCAATCAGCCAGATTACCATGAATCAAAATATAAGTATTTGAATATTCTTTCTCTTCGATTTCCCCAACCTGCATAACTCTAACGGTTTTAAGTCCTCCACCCGGAATAAGAGAATACTCTGAATAACTTCCCCAGACAGAACAACCATATTCCAATGAACTTCTTGTGTTTTCGTTTGAATAAGTGTTGGGGAAATCATATTCGAAACTTAAACGATTTTCTTCTTGATTATTAAGGTCATTTAATTTTTCATATGCATTTGACACTAAAACATCATTAAAGTTAGCAAGATTAATTGAATAATAATTAGCCTCTCTCATTTGAGAACATATATTAGCAAGTGTTGCCAAATAAGAACAATACGAATCACCTATGGTAACGCGTAAACTGGTTAGTAAATCAGAATAATTTGTTTCAAAGTAGGATGTCGGCATTCCCAAGATTGAATCCAGAGATATTGCTTCGCTTGCTTTTTGGGATTCCGCCTTGATTGAAGATAGTGAAATTGTCGCATCTGCTTCTGATTTTGTATAGGCAACATCAATGGAATAGCTGCTTCCCGCAGCAACAAATCCAGGCGTTTCGGAATCATAGTTTGCCGCATAGAGCGAGAATACGTTGTTTCCGTTTTCGGAGAACACAAGCCCGTCGCTTCCAGCGAGTGTGACGATGGGAGCGTATGCGTCGGCGTTGCTGATGTTGGTGACGGTCACGGTAGCATGATAATAACCATCTTCCGCCTCAGCGCCGTCCAGACTAAGTTGAATATCCAGTTGCTTGTCTCCCACAAACACATCCTTGGCAATGGCGTTTACGCCGTTTGCAGAAGAGTAAGTTTTCTCAATGTTGACACCATCTTTATAAATCAGATAGTATTTGAGTTCATCC
Source organism: Victivallales bacterium (assembly GCA_017417585.1). Lineage (GTDB taxonomy): Bacteria > Verrucomicrobiota > Lentisphaeria > Oligosphaerales > Oligosphaeraceae > RGIG1601. The sequence goes on along the minus strand of JAFPYX010000021.1, from coordinate 4,548 downwards.
TCCGCATCATACCCTACGACATAGTATTCGTCCGCTGTGTCGTTCTGTCGGAGGATGTTGCCGTCCTTGTCGGTCTTGTAGTAGGTGATGCCATCGACCGTGTAGTGGTTGGAGTTGATGTTCGTGTTATAGACGGCATTGAACACGAGATTGCTGAAGTCAACGCCCGTGTAGCAGACGTCAATCTCCTGCCCCGCGAAGCTGAACTGCGAGGCCAGGGCATTGCCATCGGATTCCTTACCCGAAACAAACTCGCCATTGGCGTTGTAGGTGTAGGAATAGACCTTGCCCGTCACATTGTCGGTGATCTTCGCGATGTTGCCGTTGGGGGCATAGTAGAGCGTAATCTGCGAGTCGCCGTTGGTCATCGTAACCTCGCCAGCCGTGCCGTATGCAAGTGTTGTCGTGCCATCGGCATTGGCGATGGAGACAATGCGCCCGATCTCATCGTAGGCGTAGGCAGTGGAGATGCCTTCGCTGTCCGTCGCCTTGGTCAGGGCGTGTTCCGTGGAGGCGTAGTATTCGTAGGTGGCAATCACGTTCTTGGTGGAATCCGTGACGGAGACGAGGTCGTCGTCCTCGCTGTAGCCGTAGGAAATGCCCTTTCCCGTGCTGTCCTTTAGAGCCGTTATCAACCCCGTGTCCGCATCGCGGACAATAGAGATGAAACTGCCCGTGCTGGTGTTGGTGAGACGGGAAAGCTGCCCATTGGCGTTGTAGGTGCAGGAAATGCGCTCGCCAGTCGCTTCAATGACGTAAAGCAGCCGCCCATCGGTGTCGAACTGCCACTGGCTGCCGTCCGCATCCGTGAGGCGATAGCCTGTGGAGTTGTTCTTGAGAGATGAGCCGTCCTTGCTGACGGACTGATAACTGAACGTTGCCGTCGGCTGGTAGATGCGCCGTGTGCCGCCCTGGACAATCTGCACGTCGCCAGCGGATGTCGTCGTGAGGCGCACATCCCAATTGAAGGTCCAGCCATAGCCGAAAGAACCTGCCTCCTCCATCGTTCCCTGACCAATGTCGTATGTGCGCTGAATTGCAATGGAGTTTCCAGCCAAGGCCAAATCCTCGGTCTCGACGAGATTATGGAAGGGCTGCAGGACACCCGCCTTCTGCATAGCCTCGAAACGGAGCATGGAACTCGAATCAACAGTGCCGGCGGATACGCCGATTTCATCCAGATAGTGGAGGTTGCCGACGACCATCTCGTAGTAGCCGCCCCAGGTGTCGCCGAATTCCGCGCTGAACGCCTGCGCAAGCTCCTGTTCCGTTGTCACGGAAAGACCGCTGTTCTGGAATACATCGCTCCATAGGAGAGGTGTGCTGTCGTTGGCGTAGAGCACGCTGACATTCCAGTTGATGTGGGAATCGCCGAAATCCCAGTCGTCTGTGCGCCATCCTGTGTAGTAGATGGGGACGGAGACGCTTTCGCCAGGCTGAATCGTGCCGGATGTCTCGCCATTGACGAAGAAGGAGAGCGAGTCGGAATAACCGGCGGGAATGGTGGACACCCAGAATGCACTCTGGTCATACCTCAAGGAGAGAATGGCTCCCATTGTCTCCGTGCCATTGGCATGGGACTGCGTGGGCGTGAAGAAGACCAGCGGTGCATCGATGGCCGCCGTCCCCGTGTTGGAGATGGTCAGATACAGCGTGTGGTTGGCGTGGCGGCCGACCGTGGAAGGCGCATAGAAGGAATGCTCCAGTTTGCCTTCGCCCGCAATCGCGCTGACGGAGACTGGCTGATTTCCGGCAACCGTGCTCTCGCCGTCAACCAGCTCCAGCGTGTAGTCACCGGTGGCAAGCGTGTCGGCGGCGATGGTGGCCGTGAGTTTGGTCGTGCCGGAAAGTTTCAGATTGTCCAGGACAGTGACCGTACCGTCCGATGAAACCAGTCTGGCCGTCATTCCATTCGTGAAGTTCTTGCCTGTTATCGTCAGCGTGATGGCCTCTGAAGCATCCTGGCTGGACTGCGAAATCTTGTCGATGGCGGCGGGAGCCTTGCTTGCGGACAAAGTATAGTCGAACGCCTCCGAAGTGGATTTCGCATAGACCAGCACATAGACATCTCGCGGAACGATGCCTGCGTTGATGGACATGGTGGCGTCAGTGATGCGCTGGAGCTTTGCGTCATACTGCTCGCGGCTGGGCGCATAGCCATAGCCGACGTAGAACTCCAGATTGGCGGCGTCAATCTGGCTGTCGAGCACGAGTTGCAGTGCCTCGCCCGCATTCTGATGCACTCTATAGGTCGCAAAATCACCTGATGCCGCAAAACTCCCTGTTGCAGTCTCGCCAACGGACAACTGCGGAATTTCCACGGTGATGCGCGTGGCAACCAGATTCTGGGCGGCAGTGGATGCCGCTATGCCTGCATCCTCATCGTTGTGGATGTCCGAACGCACCAGCAGATAGTAGCTTCCCTCCTTGACACCGAGCAGTTTCAGGGAAGCTTCGCCAACCAGGGTCTGCCCCGCATTCAGACCATTTTCGTGAGTGTAGGTCGCAAGCAGCGTGTCCCCGATGTCCCATCTGGCATCCGTCGAGAGATATACGCCGTCCGTCCAGCTTCCCATCAGGGCTGTGCCGCTTTCGTTGGCGACCTTCCAGGTGATTGCTGCGTCCTCGCCATTTGTCAGCGTATCCGCCACTTGGACATCCTTGACCGCCAAGTCAATTTCCGTCAGCGCAAATGTTGAGGCATAGCCGTCATCGGCCTCGCCGCCAATCCCATTGCCGTTCTGGTCGAGCAAGGTTCCTGCATAGTCCGCCACATTAGAAGAAACCAGCACGGAGTATCTGCCAGCCGCCGTCTGCGCGGGAACCGTGAACTCGGCGGTGGAATCGTTCAGCATACGCACAGCAGTCGGCGCAATGGACGTGCCGTCGGGCGCAATCAGCCGCACGTTGTCCTTCAGGGTGGACGAATCGACAGTCTTGTTGAAATAGACCTGGAACGTTGTCAGCGTGCCAGCGACGTCACCGGCGGGCGCGACCTTCACCACCGACGCGCCAGAGAGACGCGCCGTGATGCGCAGCTGCTCGCCAATTCCGTCCGCAAGCGCGTCATTGCGTAGAGAAGTGAGCGTATTCCCGTCCACATCGCGGATGGTGTCCGCGAAACGGATGGTATAGAAGCCCTCCGTGGTAAGTTCATCAAACTCAATGGTCAATACGTTGTCCTGGACAGTGGCCTGGGTGATATTGACAACTTTGCCTGATGTGGAGACGAAGGTGATTGCGTCGGTGGAGATGCTGTCAGCGTCCAGAAGCGCGTTAAACACAAAGGAGATGCTGGTCTGTCCTGGTGCGAGGTAGTTCTTGGTCAAGTTTGTTGATTCCAAGGCAAAGGCGGCAGCATTGGGGTTGCGTCCCAGGACGTCGTCGATGCGAACCATGCTGGAATCCACGCCAAGACGCTCGTAGATAGCATCAATGTCCGTTGTTCCCCAGTAGTTTCCAGAGAGGTCGATGATGCCTTCGCCTGTCAAATCCAGCGTTACCTGGCTGAAGTCGTTGCCCGTTATGCTGTAATTGCCAGAAAGGTCGGATATTTCAAGCGTAAAGTTGCCCGAAAGTCCAGAAACAGTCGCCCCATCGCCAAGTTTAAGCGCTCCAGAAATAGTGCCGTTTTTAATTTCACCAGTCACAGTTTCTCCAGAAAGCCTGCCTATGAGAAGTGGATTTTCGCCTTCGTTTGTGATTCCTGCGACAAATACCCCAGTGCCAAGTGAAACATTCAATGCAGTCGCGCCGTCTGCTATTTCAATATATGCACCAGACGTTACAGTCACATCTGAAATGCTTGCTCCGCTTTCTGCGAAAAGATATGAACCTGATTCCAAAGTGATTCCTGAACCTCTGCCGCCGTCCTTAATCCGCATTTCTCCCGTTGACTCTATATGGATGTCATTTGCGGAACATTTATTCAAGACATTCAGCATTTCCTCGGCTGCGATAGTATATCCGAAAAGATTCAGGAATGCTCCCGCCTCCGCAACTAATGTATAGCCGTTGCATTGGTTGATATTGACTGTTGCGCCAGCCGCAATAGTCAATTTTGCATGATTGACAAAACTGACATTCATCAATGTCAATTCACCACCTTTTGCAATGGATATTCCATTAACATCAGTAACAATGCTGTCAGTCAACGAGACCTCTGTGTTTCCAGAAACAGAGAGTTTGCCTTTGAATGAACTTCCTGAATCGGCAAAACTGCCACCAGAAATAGTTATCTGTCCATTAAATACGGTATCAGAACTGATAACATCGCCGTATGACGTGAAACCTCCAGCAATGGTTGAATTATTGAAGGAAATACTTCCACCATCATTGATGGTTATGAAGTTTCCAGAGTATGTCGCTTTAGCGTTATCAAGAACGAGTGAGCCACCTTCGTTGACTGTGATCCCCCGGCAGCCGTAGTAGCCGTAGTTCATCGCGAAGGTCGCGTTCCTGACCGCGAAGGTGCCCCCGATGTCCACGGCGGAGGAGGCGTCCGAGAGGGTGAACGTACCGCCATCGACGGTCACGCTTCCCCTCACG
>JAFPYX010000020.1 GCA_017417585.1 Victivallales bacterium | reverse complement strand
GAGAGCACGAAGCGGTCGCGCCCCAGCCAGTCCGGACGCTGCGGGTCAAAGCGCAGGAACTTCGCCCAAAGGGTGAATGCGTAGTCGGCCGCGCCCATCGGCATGCCGGGGTGGCCGGAATTCGCCTTCTGAACGCCGTCCGCCGCAAGCAGACGCACGGTGTTGATGGCTTTCTTCATGATTTCTTTCTTCTGGCAGCAGGACATTTTGAGTTTCCTTAGGTTGGGGTTGTTGGTTTGTGGAGTTAATCAAGTAAATTATTTATAATCAACAAGTTATGTTGATTATTCGTCCTTGAAGGCGTTTTTGGTTGGGGAACCCATCCGCAGGTAGGTGTTCATGAAGGGGTCGAGATCCCCGTCCAGGACTCCCTGGACGTTGGAGGTCTCGTATCCGGTCCGCAAGTCCTTGACGAGCTGGTATGGCTGGAGGACGTACGAGCGGATCTGGTTGCTCCAGCCGTTGTCGCCCTTGTCGGCGTCCTCCTGCTTGATGGCTGCGGTGCGCTTGTCCTCTTCGATCTGGTAGAGCTTCGCCTTGAGCATCTGCATGGCGATGAAGCGGTTCTGATGCTGGGAACGCTCCGACTGGGAGGCGACCACGATGCCGGTGGGCAGGTGGGTGATGCGGACGGCGGAGGAGGTCTTGTTGATGTGCTGTCCGCCGGCCCCGGAGGAGTGGTAGGTGTCGATGCGCAAGTCCTTCTCGTTGACTTCAATCTGGATGGTGTCGTCGATGACGGGAATGACATCGACGGAGCAGAAGGAGGTATGGCGGCGCTTGTTGGCGTCGAAAGGCGAGATGCGGACCAGGCGGTGGACGCCCTTTTCGCCCTTGAGGTAGCCGTAGGCGAATTCGCCGGTGACGGTGAAGGTCATGGTCTTGATGCCGGCCTCGTCTCCAAGCTGCATGTCGTTGACCACGTAACCGAAGCCACGGCGGTCGAACCAATGCAGATACATGCGCTCCAGCATGGCGACCCAGTCGCACGCCTCGGTGCCGCCGGCGCCCGCGCGGAGAGTCACGATGGCGTTCTTGCCGTCCATTTTTCCGGAGAGGAAGCTGACCAGCTCCAGGCGGTCGAGCGCGGACTCGAGCGAGGCGACTGCGGCGGGCGCCTCTTCGTAGAGCGGCGAATCGTCGCCTTCTTCGGCGGCCAGCTCGGCGAGCGTGGCCAGGTCGTCAGTCTGGACGACGACCTTCTGGAAAGGCTCCAGGGTGTTCTTCAGGCGGCTGACTTCGTCCACGATCGGCTGCGACTTCTCGCGGCTGTCCCAGAAGTCGGGGCGGTTCATCGAGGCCTGAAGGAGGTCGAGCTTCTCGCGCTTGGTCGCGATGTCAAAGATACCCCCTCAGATGCTCGACGCGCTGCTGGGCGGCGGACACCTTGCTTGCTAGTTCTTCACGGGTCATCTTAATGCCAAATTCGTAATTCGTGATGCGGAATTGACGCGGAAGCGCGTCGGCTAAGTCTGAAGGCTTTCGACCTACTTGAGGGTGTTGTCCACGCCGACGACGACGTCGGTCTTCTCGGCGAGACTCTCGACGATTCGGCTGGCAGGCACGAAGAGGTCCTTCTTGGTGGCGATCTCCTCGCCGTTGCCCTGGAGGAACGCCTCGATTTCAGCGCGGTATTTTTCCTTGATCTTGAAGCGGCGGATCTTGAGGGTGGCGGTCATCGTGCCGTCTTTCTGGTTGAAGTCTGGCAGGATGAGGACGTCCTTGGGCTTCTTGTAGGCCACCAGGTCGGCGGTCTTCTCCTGGACGGCGGCCTTCACGGCCTTCTGGAGCTCCGCCTCGTCGGGAAAGCGCGTGCGCGTGTCCTCGGGGACATTCACGGCGACATAGACGCTCTTGCACTTCTCGCCGAAGACCATCGCCTCGCTGATGAGGTCGGAGGTCTTCACCGCGTCCTCGATCGCCTCGGGATGCAGCTTCTCGCCGCCGTAGAGGACGATCATCGAGCTGTTGCGGCCGTGGATGAAGAGGTAGCCGTCCTTGTCCACATGACCGACGTCGCCGGTGTTGAGATAGCCATTCTCCATGGTCTTGGCGGAGTCGTCGGTGTGGTTCCAGTAGCCCTTCATCACGCATTTCCCCTTGATGAGCAGTTGCCCGCGGAGGTCCTTGCCGAAATTGCCCTCCTCGTCCTTGAAGGTGTAGTCGCCGCCGATTTCAGGGTCGGAAGCCCACCGCCAGATCTTGCCGCAGGACCCCAGGCGATAGTCGGTGAGGCTGTTGGAGGCGACGACCGGGGCGGCCTCGGTGAGGCCGTATCCCTGGAGGACAGGAATGCCCAGGAAGGTGTAGAAGCTCTGCACATCCATGTCGAGGGGGGCGCCGCCTGCCACGAAGAGCCGGAGCTTGCCGCCGAGGGCCTGGCGGAACTTTCGGAAGACGAAGGGGTCGTAGAAGCACTTGTGGTAGAGCATCCGCATCAGTCCGCCATTCCATTTGGTGCCGGCGGTGAAGATTCGGCTGGCATTGTAGATTGCATTCTCCACCAGCTTTTTGCGGCGTGGCGGCAGGGCGTCGATCTTCTTTTTCATCGCGGCCATGAGCATGTCCAGGATACGGGGCACCACCAGCATCAGCGTCGGCTGGAATTTGGCGATGTTCCGTTGGAAATCCGCGATGTTGTGGGCGATCAGGCACATCGCGCCGTGGTCGATGAGGCAGGTGATTTCACAGGTCAGCGCATAGGCATGCCAATAGGGAAGCAGCGAAATGAGACGGTCGCTCGTGAACACCTTGAAGAACTCCAGGGCGATGGTCATGTTCCACCAGATGTTCTCGTGGGTGAGCATCACGCCCTTGGGCATTCCCGTGGAGCCCGAGGTGTAGATGAGCACCGCGATGGAGTCCAACCCCTCCTTCGCATCCTCGAAGACACAAGGGACGGCTTTGACCTCGGAGGCATCCTCTGCCGTGCCGTGCGGCAAACTGTCCCAGTCCACCACGGGAATCTCGCCGGCGTTCTCCTGCGCCTTCGACAGGAAACTGTCCGCCGCCAAAACCAGCTTCGGCGAGCAGTCTTTCAGAATGAAGGACATCTCGTCGTTGCCAAGGCTCTCGCAAATCGGCACCGCGATGGCGCCGATCTGCCAGCAGGCGTAGAAGAACCGGTAGTGGTTTGGGGATTTCGAGGATATCGCCGCCACCCGGTCGCCTTTCCCAACACCCTGTTCCTTCAGGTATTTCGCCCAGGCGATGACATCCGCATGGAGCTGGGAGTAGGTCGTGTCGGTGAAACTCTTGCCATTCGATGCTCGGATTGCCACCAGCGGGGCATATTTCGCACAGGCGTGTTCCAGGACTTGACTGAGATGGATGGGATGGTCGGTCGGCTTCATTCTAGGGCGTCTGTTGTGTCATAACTTGTTTTTTATTAGCATGTTATGACTTGAATTCATCGGGTTTCGCGCACGCGATGCGCAAGTGCCCGCACGCGCGAAACATCACAAGAAAGCGCCAAACGCAGTGAATCTGCGCCTGGCGCCAATAAGAGTACGCTGTCAGTCCAAGGACATTACGCCATCTTCGCCACGCGCGCGGTGAGGCGGGACTTCTTGCGGTCGGCCTTGTTGGAGTGGATGACGCGGGTCTTCGCGGCCTTGTCAAGCTGTGCGAAGCAAGCGGAGAGCGCCTTGCTGGCCTCTTCCTTGTTGCCGGCCGCCACGGCGGCGTTCAGAGCCTTTTCGGTATCCTTGAGCTTTGCCTTGCGCGCCATGTTCTTGGCGTGTTTTCTCGCGTCGGCGCGCATGTGTTTCGCGGCGGACGGCAGACGATGCGGTTTGTTGCTAGCCATTAGTTAAGAATGTCCTTTGTTGTCGAGTATTATTAAGAAGCCAAAATTCGTAATGTTTAGTCAAAGTGCTTAATATGATACCTGAAACGGATTTTTCAAGCCGCACTGGGAAAAGGCATGCCTGACCGGGGCCGGAATCCTCGGCAGTAGCCGCATTGGACGGAGGCGCCGCCACTCTAGCCGCCGAAGCCGCGTTGGACAATATCCTCCCACGCTGCATCGTCGATTTCCTCGTCGTGGAAGAGTTTCCGGCGGTCGGCATCGGTGATGGGTCGAAGGACGCGGCAGGGGTTTCCAGCGGCCACGCACCAGTCGGGGATGTCGTGCGTGACCACGCTTCCCGCGCCAATCACCACGTTGCTTCCGATGGTCACGCCTGGGCAGATGACGGAACTCCCTCCAACCCAGACATTGGAGCCGATGGCGACTTCCTTGCCGTATTCATAGCCGGAGTTGCGGGAGTAAGGGTGGACGGGATGCCCGGCGGTGTAGATGGCGACATTCGGTGCGAACATCACATTGTCGCCGATGGTCACTTTGGCGACATCCAGGATGGTGCAGTTGTAGTTGGCGAAGAACTTCTTCCCGACATGGGTATGGGAGCCGTAGTCGGCGTGGAACGGCGGGCAGATGATGGCGTCACCGGGCGAGGAGCCCAGCACGGCCTGGGTGGCCTCCTGGAGTTCCTTCAAGTCTGCACGGCCCAGCGAGTTCAGGCGGTACAGGCGTTCGTGGCAGACGCGGACCTCTGCCATCACTTCGTCATTGGCGATATATGCCAACTGGCGGTCACGGCGTTCGATTTGGGACATTTTTGTCATTATAAGCTACTCCAGTTCAACCATTTTTCTGTCTGCAAGCACCAGCGGAGAGTCGCCATAGGTGACCTCCGTGTAGATTGTCCAGTCACCGAAGGATTGGATTTGCGAGGCAGGGAACTCGTACACTGCGCCAGAGAGCGGGTCGATGACCGCCGGCGCGTCCATTTGAAAACCATGGGTGACAATGTTGGCATGTTCCTGGAATCCCCCTTCGCCTGGGATGTTCGAGCGGTCCCAATAGACCACCTGGCGCGCCTGGTCGGATTTCCGTTCCATCGCAAAGGCCTGTGCCGGTCTTGCGGCCAATGCGGCACAGCAGCCCGGCAGAACGGTGAGGCCGTCGTTGAAGAGCGTGGTCATGTTGCGGATTGCCCAGTAGGCGAGCTTCGGGCGGATGACCTGGTGGTTCTCGTCCGCCATCAGGAGGCCTTTCCGGTTGATCTGGCGGCCGATGTGGTTGAAGTCGCAAATGGTGAAGACCGACGAGGGGATGCCGGTGCAGAAGTCTCCGATGTAGCGCCGCAGGTCCCATTTCGCCTGGGTGAGTTCGGTCCAGGGGTAGTTGTTCAGGGCGAATTTCTCGGTTGGTTCGGAGGGGCAGCCGTTCTCGCCCTGGCGGATGCGCGGGCGAAGGCCCATCCGCTTCATGAGGGCGGTGAGCCGGATGCCGTGGTCTGATGCGTCGTCGGGGTTGTATTCATAGCCGTGATAGACGAAGGTGTCGAACCATTCCACGGCGCCTCTGTCCTGAAATTGTTTGAGTGCCCAGTACCACCAGGCTTCCGTGTTCGCGCAGGAAAAGGAGAGTCCCGCGATGTGGGCGTCCGGCTGATGCTGTCGGATGACGGCGGCTGTTCGGATGTTGAAGTCCGCAATATTCTGCGGACGGATGTCTTTTTGGCAATCAGGCTCGTTCCACATTGCCCAGTCTTTCACGCGGTCACCGAAATGGTCCACCAGCGCGGCCACCCAGGCGTCCCAGGCCTCCAGGGCAATTTCGGAGGTGGGGAAGCCGCCGGCCAAGTCTGTCCCGCCGCCGCCTTCGTAGATAGGATTGCCGTAGTCGGTCTCCAGCAGACACTTCAGACCGAGGGCAATCGCGTCATCGACAATCTTGTCCAGCCAGGCGAAGTCGTAGTTTCCCTTGTCCTTCTCCGTCTTCGCCCAGCCGGCCTGTAGCCGAAGCAACGGGATTCCCAACGCGGGGATGTATTGTTTGTATTGCTGGAAATCCGCGAAGTCGCGGTCGAGGGTCTCGCAGCCGAGCATCCAGCAGCTTCCCTTTTCGATGGCATGGGGATCTGGCTTCAGGGTGCCGATTCGCGTTAGTCCAGTATTCAATGCGTGTCCCATGGCGGTTCTGGATAGAATCTAGTGTGCTGTAATCAATGAGATCAGACTGTTAGTAGTCATCCTCGCCGTTCTCGAAGAATTCGTCTTCATCATCGGGGCCGCCGTCCACATCCGCGGGATCGCAGTCGTTGGGATCCATTTCCATGTAGTCTTCGAAATCCACGATGCGGGAATCACTTGAAAAGCCGGGGTATGGCGTGTCATCCTGGGGGGTGTCCACCGTCCGCCACTGCTCATCGTCATCCTCCTCTTCCAGTTCCCTGAGTTCCTCCAGCCGTTCGTACTCCTCAACCTCCTGCAGTTCCCTGAGCTCTTCGAGCTTTTCCATTTCCTCGTTTTCTCGCTGCTCCCTGAGCTCCTCGAGCTTCTCCATTTCCTCGTCTTCCTTCTGCTCTCTGAGCTCCTCGAGCTTCTCCATTTCCTCGTCTTCTTGCCGCTCCCTCAACTTTTCCAGCTTCTGAAGTTCCTCGTCTTCCATCTGCTCCCTGAGTTTGTCCAGCTTCGCCAGTTCCTCCTCTTCCTTTTGTTCCCTGAGTTTGTCCAGCTTTGCCAGCTCCTCGTCATATTCCTTGTCGAGCATCTCACGGATTCGGTCGGCTCTCTCGTCGAATTCCTTGTCGAGCCTTTCGAGGATTTGATTCTGCTCCATATCATATTGTTTGTCAAGCATTTCGCGGATTCGGTCGGCCTTTTCGTCGAATTCCTTGTCGAGCCTTTTGCTGATGCGATCGGCCTTTTCGTCGAATTCCTTGTCGAGCCTTTCGCTGATCTGGTCAGCCCTTTCGTCAAATTCCTTGTCAGTCATCGGTATTCTCGTTTCTGGTGAGTTCAGTCGTCTTCTTCGTCTTCATCGTCCTGCAAATACGCATCTGGGTCATCGACCCACGGGTCCATGGCGAACAAGTCAGGGTCGAGATTGCCCTTGCGCCCGGAATAGTCCTTCAGGATGTTGTGGATGTATTTTTTCTTGTCGCCAGCCAATAAAGAATCATCATCCAGGATGGATTGAATCCTGGATTTCATCCCGGAGTCGTTTTCCAGGGAACGCGTCAGCCGTGGATTATGCTGGAGGAACAGCGGGTCGCTGCGGATGATCGACTGAATCAAAGGATGGTCCTTCAGCGCCGTCCGGGGCGTTTCGGAGCCTCCCGCTGCAGGAGTATAGTAGTCGCTCCATCGTTTCCCGTGTCTCCTGGCATACTCCTCTCCCAATGCGCAGATTTCAGCTTCCGAATCGGGGAGGATTCCCTTTGCGATCATTATCCGAGCAATATCTTGGAATTCCTGTTCGGTATGTGGATTCAAGTGGTTAGTGCGAAGATATTTACGTATGGCCTCCACAATGGAGTCGGGATTTGAACGGGATTTTGGACTGCCTGACGAAGATGTGCGCCGCCGCCTTGAATGCATGCGTTCCTCTTTCGCATTGACTTCTTCCGCCAATTCCCTCAGCGAGGCATCATCCAGCTCGTCGTCCTCTTCTTCGTCATTTTCGGAATCAAGGTCTTCTTCGTCGTCCTCGTCTTCTGGGTCATCGGAAACATAGGGCTCGAACATCGTCTCCAGAACGGATTCAATATCGTCATGGTATTTTTCCAAATCCCCAAACGCCTCGGTATATTTCTCCCAGGCCTTGTCCCAATCCTTTCTCTCGGATTCATCCAATTTGTCTTCCAGTCGTTCCTCATAGTCTTCGCACAGTACATAGGCGGAATCCAACCGGTCAGAGTAGTCAAGAATGAAATCAATTGCAAGAGATTTGAACTCATGCTTGGTCAGCGCTTTTCCAGGAATGCGTGCCCCGCTGTAAGGCAGGTCGAACATATCGTCAAGCGCATTTTGCAAGTCACGGTAGGCAGAATGCAGCTTGTAAATGATGTCATCCAATGTGTCAAGCGACTTCTCCTTGTCCTTCCATTCTTTGTCGTCACAACCCCTTTCCCATTCCCTCCGATAAGATTCGAGCAAGGCATCATTGTTCTTCAGCCAATCGTCGAAGTCAATCTTTGTATTGAACGCATGTCGCAGTACTTTCTTATTAAATTGCGCTTTGTTCATTGTGACGCTGTTTGCCTCAACAGAATGGCGGCCGCTGAAAAGTGTCGCCGGGCACGGTTTGACCGTGCCCGGAGCCACGGGAGAGTTACGCGGTATATTTTTGAAGGGTGGCGCGGATGGCACCGGGGCCTGCGATGAGTTCGATGAAGTATTGGCTCACGGTGTTGGCAAGGCCGGCCTGGAAGAGATCCACGCCGAAGATCTTGACGTTGGAAAGAAGGTCTTTGAGCTTGGCCTCGACCTCAGCAACCGTCGGCGTGTCGCCGAGCTTGAAGGCGTCCACGACGGGTTTCACGGTGGCGGTAAGTGGGTCGGGGGAGAGCTCGAAGGGGGCACCGTTGTCATCCACAGCCATGAGATATCTCAGCCACCCGGCATAGACCAGCGGGATGAGCTTGAGGTCGGCGACTTTCAGCGCGGGGTCGGCGAGATACGCCTTGACCGTCTCGCCGAAGCGGATGGAGAGCTTCTGCGAGGTGTCGGTGGCGATGCGCTGCGGGGTATCGGGCATGAAGGGATTGGGGAGACGGACGTTCACCACGGTGTCGATGAAGCTCTTGGGGTCGATTACGCCGGGGTTGGTGACGACAGGAAGGCCCTCCTGGTAGCCGATGACCTGGATGAGCTTGGAGAGCTCCGGGTCGCGGGTTTCGGCACAGATGGAGGTGTAGCCCAGCAGGCATCCATAGACCGCCAGGGCGGTGTGTAAGGGATTCAGGCAGGTGCAGACCTTCATGCGCTCGACCTTGTTGACCGTCTCACGGGTCGTGAAGATCACGCCGACCTTCTCCAGGGCGGGGCGGCCGTTCGGGAAGGCGTCCTCGACCACGAGGTATTCGCTCTCCTCGGCGTTCACGAAGGGTGCGACGTAGGTGTGGCGTGAGGTCACGACAGCCTCGGTGCCTTCCAAACCACTTTCCTTCAGCATCTTCTCCACGGAGTCGGCAGGCCGCGGGGTGATCTTGTCGATCATGCTCCAGGGGAATGCGACCTTTACGGGATTGGCGATGTATTCCTGGAATGCCTTTGGCACGAGTCCGTTAGCCGCCCAGGCTTCGGCGTAGGCGCTGACCGCCTGGCAGAGCTTCTCGCCATTGTGCGAGCAGTTGTCGGTGGATACCATCGCGACAGGGTAGGCACCGGCCTGGAAGCGCGCGTAGAGCAGAGCGGCGACCTTGCCGATGTAGCTGGCTGGCTGCGCGGGGCCTGCGGAGAAGTCCGCCTCCACGGCGGGGAGGAGCTTGCCGTCCGGCGTCCTGAGCGCATAGCCCTTCTCGGTGATGGTGAAAGTCGCCATTTGGAGCGAGGGGTTTGCGAAGACCGCCTGGAGACGCGAGAACTCGGCGGTGTTGGCGGAGTCCAGAATCATGGATTCGACCACGGAGCCGATGACGGTCTTCTCGATGGTGCCGTCGGCCTTGAGCGTAACCAGCACGGAATAGTTGTCGTGCGGACGATAGGATTTCTCGATGATTTCATAGTCGAAGCCCTCGGCGGCGATGATGCCGGTGTCCATCAGGTTGTCATTGAGCATCCGCTGGGCGAGATTCGCCTGGAAGGCGCGGAAGATGTTACCTGCGCCGAAATGAATCCATTGCGGGGCGGCGAGGGTCTTTTCACGCACGGCGGTGCGGTCGTATTGGGGGAGGGCGTAGCCCGCACTCGTCCAGGCGGCGCGGTCTTTCAAACCAGATTCGGTGAGTTGCATCTGTAATGAAGGTTAGAGGTTATAGGTGAGAGGTGAGAGGTTGTTTAAAGGTTAAAGTCCCGCGTCCCGCCGTCTGACGTCTGTCGTCCGGAGAAACGCGGCTATTTCTGCAAAGTCCCGATGAGTTCGGCGGCGGTGGCGATGTGATGCGCGTCCAGCCAGTCGTTCATCTGGCGGGGGATTTCCACTAGGCACTGCGGGTTGGCGAAGATGGCGGTTCCCACGCCGACGGCGGTTGCGCCGGCAACTAGGAACTCCAGTGCGTCGGTGCCGCTGGTGACGCCGCCCATGCCGATGATGGGGGTGGCTGGCACGGCCTGGTGGACTTCGTAGACCATCCGCAGGGCGATGGGCTTGAGCGCGGGACCGGAGAATCCACCAGTGAAGTTCGCAAGCTTGCTCTTGCGTTTTTCAAGGTCGATGGCCAGGCCGGTGAAGGTGTTGATAAGCGAGAGCATGTCGCTGCCGGCGTCCACGGTTGCACGGGCGAAATCCGCGATGCGGGTGACATTGGGGGAGAGCTTGGTGATGAGCGGAAGCGTGGTCGCCTTTCGTACGGCGGAGACGACCTTTGCGGCCTCGGTCGGGTCGGTGCCGAAGGCGATTCCGCCTGCCTTGACATTCGGGCAGGAGATGTTGATCTCCAGGGCGGCAACGCCGTCGCGCTCCGCGTCCAGCCGCGCGGCAACCTCGGCGTATTGCTCGATGGACTTGCCCCAGATGTTCACAATCACAGGGCAGGGCAGGGTTCGCAAATAGGGCAGATAGTGGTCGTCCCTTATAAATCTTTCTATTCCAGGATTTTGTAAGCCAATGGCATTGAGCATCCCGCCGAAGACCTCGGCGGTTCGCGGCATCGGGTTGCCGTCGCAGGGGAAGGGCGAGACGCCCTTGACGGTGATGGCACCCAATTGGTCGAAGGGCACCAGCCCGGCGTATTCCGCGCCATAACCGAAGGTTCCCGATGCGGTGACAATGGGGTTACGCAACTTCAGCGGACCAAGTTGTATAGATAAATCAGCCATTTCAAATGTGAAATGTGAAATGTGAAATGAAACTAACCTCTAACCCCTAACCTTTTACAGTGGTTTTTCCAAATCGGCGGTGGGATCGATGACGGCGGCGGCGTGGCAGATGGCCAATGCGAGTGCGTCGGTGGAGTCGTTGGCGAGATTCTCGACCTGGATGCGCAGGAGATTGGAGACCATCCGGGCGACATGCTCCTTGGTGGCGGTGCCGTTGCCTGTGACCACCTGCTTGGCACGGCGCGGAGCATACTCGTACACAGGGACTTCCGCTTCGGCGAGAACGCCAAGCACGGCTCCGCGGGCGGTACCCAGCACGATGGCGGTGCGGGCGTTCTTGCAGTAGAAGCCGCCTTCGATCGCCACGGCGTCAGGGTGGTATTTGGTCAGGAGGTCCTTGATGGCGCCGTTGAGATGGCGCATGCAGTCGGTCAGCGAAACCGTCGGGGGGTTGACAATTACCCCGCAGTCCACTGCAGTCCAGTGCTTCCCGTGGACATCGATGATACCCCAGCCAGTCTTGCGCAGGGCGGTGTCCATGCCCAGGATGCGCAGATTCAGCTGTGCGGCTCCACCTTGCACGCTAACCTCGGAAGGCATCTTCTTGTCGTGCTTGATGGTGCGCGTTTCCCAGCCTTTGGCGTCCCCGGCGGGACGTTCGCCGCGTTTTCGTGCCTCGGAGGCGGCCAGCAGCGCGGCGAGTTTTGCGTCATTCTTGATGTGCATGAAACAAATATAATTCTTAATCCCCGGTGCGGTCGCCATGTCAAAAAGTTCCTTGATATTAAGAGACACCTTTTTCACTCTGAAAGTTAGAATTCATTCCACCATGTTATATTATCCTTAAACAGCATGGAGAGTTACGGTGTTTTTCCATTCATTGCAACGACGGTGATGGAAGCCGGTCAAAGCACTGGAACAATAGGGGAGTAATATTGAAATGTATTCGGTGGAGATGCTTGTGATGCTACTCATCATCAGCTTCTTGGTGATTGGAGCAATTGCGTTGGCAATGTGGGTGGCTACTCTGACAGCGCGGGTGGCCAGAATCCGAAAAGGCGAGAGAGTCTGCTACTTTTTCGTGGCATTGCAGAATCTCTTGATGGGTATATGCTGCGTGATAGGGGGGTATCTGGCAGGAGAGCCGGGGGAAAGATCGGTGGAGTTCTTGAATGCGCTTGACCAGGCGTTTGCGCTATGCCTATGTTCATATCTGATTTTTTGGATGATAATCGTAGGCTGGCTGGTTTATTGTCTGGCTTGCCGGGCACACTGGCCACAGCGGGTGTGGATACTGCTTTTGGCTAACTTGCTGCCAGTGGTTTTGACGCTGATTACTATTGTGGGTATTGAATGCAGAAGCTGACTTTTTGGCGATTTTGGAAATCTGCCAAGCAACATATTTCGGAAAAATGGCTTGATATGAACCTATGGGCGCTTGGAACCTTTGGGATTGATGGGAATAGAAAACAGGCCATCTTGCACTGCGGTCGGTAAAAATTGCAATCCTGCAAACATGAGAGTTCATAAAGGCAGGTCCAAAGGAAATGGTCTGGGTACAACCGTCCCCCTGGACACCCTCAAAAAGAGGCTCTCCAGGACATGTCCACATGCTTTATCCATAGTGGGTACACCCGCCACCCCCGGCCTCCACCCCTATTATAATCCCATCTGGAGACCGCCATGTCAAGCCACTATGGACGGATTCCCCGACAATCTAGTTTTTTCCATGATTTTCGGATGATTCCACTGTGCCTCAAGTGTTTTTACCAGATAGCAGTGCCCATCTTGCCAGTTGTCTCATCTTGGCAAGTTCTTGATTGAATCGACTTTTTTGAGAAAACAGATTTGCAGTTACGGGAAACGTCTTCATATTATGCGACAGCCGTGATTGCGAATACCAAACGCAGCGCGGACTTGTCCAAGATTGGCAAAGGTTTTGCCAAATTGTCACAATTTGGACAAGATTGCCATTTTCCTGGAGGTTCGGGTGGGATGCCCGGGCGTTCCAATTCCCTGCAAGGATGTCCTTGCACATCATTCAACATGCAATTCGAGGTTCTACCATGTCTAAACTCTTGCTTCCGCGCGGGTACAAGCCGCTGCTGGACGAATTGGCCACGGAGTGCGCCATTCGCAAGATCAAGAACCAGTTCCAGGCGGATCTGGCCTTCGAGCTGAAGCTCCAGCGTGTCACCGCGCCGCTCTTCGTGCTTTCGGGCACTGGCATCAACGACAACCTGAACGGCGTGGAGAAGCCGGTCTCCTTTGGCATCAAGGACATCGCCGGCCAGCAGGCCGAAATCGTCCATTCGCTGGCGAAATGGAAGCGCCTGAAACTGGCGACCCTGGGGATGGAGGCGGGAAAAGGCATCTACACCGATATGAACGCCATCCGTCCGGACGAGGAGCTGGACAACCTCCACTCGCTCTACGTGGACCAGTGGGACTGGGAGAAGGTCATCACCAAGGAGCAGCGCACGCTGGAATCTCTGAAGGATACGGTTCGCCGCATCTACTACGCCATCCGTCGCACGGAGGCCTCAATCTGCCAGGACTATCCGAAGCTCAAGGCTTTCCTGCCCGAGGAGATCCAATTCCACTTCACCGAGGACTTGGAGGCAAAATATCCCAACCTCACGCCCAAGGAACGCGAGGACAAGATTGCCCAGCAGGACGGCGCGGTGTTCATCATCGGCATCGGCGGCGCATTGCCCCTGAGTGGCAAGCCCCATGACGGACGGTCGCCCGACTATGACGACTGGTCCACGCCCTCCGACAAGACGCACCACGGCCTCAACGGCGACATCGTGGTGTGGAATCCCGTGCTGAAACGCTCCTTCGAACTCTCCTCGATGGGCATCCGCGTGGACCGGACGTCGCTGAAGCGCCAGCTGAAGCTGGCTGGCCAGCAGGCCCGCGAGAAATTGTTCTTCCACCAGGCGTTATTGAAAGGCGAGCTGCCGTTGACGATGGGCGGCGGCATCGGGCAGAGCCGCCTGTGCATGTTATTCCTGCAGAAAGCGCATATCGGCGAAATCCAATGCAGCATCTGGCCGGACGCGATGGTCGCGAATTGCCGGAGTCATCAGATTCCGTTGCTCTAGTCGCATCCGTGCCTCCATTGCACGTTCGCTTTGCCCATGGTCATGGAGGGTGGACGTGCAGGAAACCAGTTGGCTTGTTGGAACTTGTCCGCTCCCGTGTTGTCCATTTGGCGTGGTGGAATGCCATGTCCCTGTTTTTTTCAAACATGAGTGTCATTTGCAACGAAGCGATTTATTGGGTTTTGCACCGTCTGGATTACCAGGTGTTCAAGGCGATGCTGCGTGCGAACACGCATTTTCGCACGGCAGTCAACAAAGGCGGCTTTAAGATTCAACGCGAGAATTTCCGGCTGCCCCGGATCAGCGGTCGCCTGGCGGCGGTGATTTCCCGTGATGCGGGGCTGACCCGATTCTTCTTTTTGGAGGGGCTGCGTCAATGTGCCAGCATGAAGGGGCTGACCAAGACCTACGAGAGCATCTCCGGGGATTGGCTGAAAGAAAACTGGAATGAGTGGTTTCACGGTCTGAAGGACGCCCGTCCCTTTGCGTATGCCATGTTGTGCGACTCCAGCCATGAGTGGGCACAACGTATCGGCGAACGCCTTTTAGCATGTCCAAGCTTCTGGAAGAAAGCACCCCTCCCACTGCGGCCAAATCATCCGGCGAGGGTTTTGACCGTGGAACCGGCGGAGACGCCTCGCGACCATTGGGCACTCGAGGTGAATCCGGCATTCCTGGAGAAGACAAGGTGTGCTTCCGAACAGACGTCACACTTGAAAGAGACCAGTCGGTCGCGCCAGGAGGAAGAACCGGCGAAGCCTATGGAAGACCAGGTCGGAGTGGTGCCTTTGACCAAAAGCATTCCACACGATGCAAATGGAAAGCAATCCAATGCCGTCGCGGAGGGCCTGGAGACAACGATGAGGCTACGGGAGGAGAATGAGACGCACGATGGTGAACCGGCTAAAGTCCAGTTGGCCAGGGAACCTCGCCAGGCTGAAAAGAAAAGTGCCGATGTGCTTTCTTCTGGAGATGTGGAGTTGTCTTCCGGAAGCCGACTTGGAGATGCGTTGCGCGAACGAGACCAGCTGCGCAAACGACTGCGCATTCTGGAGGAGGTCCATGCGCGGGAATTGGCGGAGAAAGAATCCGAGGTGGAGGAACTTCAAAAACGCATGGCGGTCGTCCAGACGGAGTTCCAGGATGCGCTGGGAATGCTCAAGGCGGATACGGAACGCGAGATGCAGGCCCAGGTCGCGGATTTCGAGGCGAATGTCCTGGGAGTTCATCCGGATTTGGTGACCTTTGCGCAAAAGGCGGTCCGTGAGGGTGAAGGTCTGCGGGAGCGAACTACGCAGATGCTTCAACGGCAGCGCGAGACCAACAGGCGTTATGGCACAATGCAGACGCTTCGTGATGAACTCCACAAGACCGACCAGATGCTGAGCCAGGTCAAGATTGCTGTTGAGGAAGCGGTTCAGCCAGTGGCTGGAATGGTGGAATTGCAACGTGATCTGGAGAGCCACATTGAAGAACTCCGGCATCGCCTGCACGGGGATGTTGGCGTGGAATTGAAGAACGAGACCCTGGTGATGCCGGCACGGTTGCGGGCATGCATTGTCGAATGCACTCTGGATGCGGATGGCCTGGCGCAACTGGATGCCATCCGGCAGATGCTGGATTCTCCGGTGGGCAGGCTGCTTTATGGACAGGAGGAACGGAAGGAGGCTTTGGAGTTGCTGGAACGACGACGGATATTGGCGCTGAAGGCAATTGACCACGTGGGACGTCTCGAGGCCACTACTGGAGACGAGGCGGTTACCGGGAAATTGAAGGTCATCCATCAACTGGTGCCGTACCTGGAGCATTTTGCCAATGTGGATTTGTTCGTGGATGCCTACAATGTCATCAAGCAGGATCCATATTGGAGTGCCCTTGAGGAGACGCCCAATGGATTCCAGGAGGCCCGGAAGGACTTCATCCGCAAATGCGCCACCAAGGCCAAGTTGTTCCATAGTCTCACGCTGGTTTTCGATTCTGATCTTCCGGCGACAACCAGTGAGGGGAAAAAGAACTTTACGGTGGTGTATGTGGGCATGAAGACCGAAGGACAGAACGCGGACAACTATCTGGTCGAAAAACTTGATGAGTTGGCTGGCGCTGAAGCGGAACAGTCGGATTCTCGGATTGTGCGGTGGCTGGTTACCAATGACCACCTGCTGCGGCTGCGTGTATGCAACAACTGTGAGGCGGTGGTGGCCTGCCAATGCTTTGCCATCTTCCTCAAAAGCTGACTTTTCGGAGGCGCCAAATAAACAATCCGAAGGGGGAAAGCTGGTGGGATAAATAGGCCTGGTCTCCGGTTGAAAGCAGGAAAAGGCCTTTTTGCCGCCGAAAATGCTTTTTTTTTGCTCTGTC
Source organism: Victivallales bacterium (assembly GCA_017417585.1). Taxonomy (GTDB): domain Bacteria; phylum Verrucomicrobiota; class Lentisphaeria; order Oligosphaerales; family Oligosphaeraceae; genus RGIG1601. The sequence continues at coordinate 11,832 of JAFPYX010000020.1, read as the reverse complement.
ACATGGTTTTTTTGAAAAAAAAGAGTAAAATATACTAATGTTTAAATAACAGCCGCCAATTTCAGCGGCTTTTAATGAAAATCCATCTTTCCCCAATGGAGTATTTCAAAGGGGCCCGGAGTGTTTCTCCGGGGGCTTTCGAAGGGATTTCTTTCAATTCTAGGGGCCGGTTGTGATTGGATGTCCGGCGTGATGTCCGTGTTGTCATAGCCCCGCTGGCTGGTTTTTGATCATCCGACAAGGAGTTTTTCGTGAAGAAGCGCATTCAATTTGCCTTTGTCCTGTTGACTTTCATGGCGTTTGTGGGGATGTTCGTCGTCGCAGCGGAGTTGGATCATTCCATCTCCGACGAACGCCTGGTTAAGCTGGAGGAGATGATGAATGAAGTGTTGGCTTCTAATCCGGAGATCACGGAAGAGGAGCTGGTTGACGCGGTCGCGGCGAAATTCAAGGCGACTGAGGCTTGCCTGGCAAAAAAAGAACGTCCGCAACTGGTTCTTGAGGATGACAGCAATGCTACCGCAGAGCAAAAGCTGATTGAGGCGGCACTGGAAAAATATCCCAACTATTCGATGAAGGAGTTGCGCGAGAGGTCAGCGGAAGTTTACCCTCTCTATAAATTGAATCAAACTGTCACAGTCGTGTATAAGAAAACCCCTCGTCTTACCGAAAAGGTCAGGGGAATCTACATGGGCACTCACGGCGGTATTGTTACCGTGAGTTCTCGGAAAATCCGCTTGGGCGACATGGAGGGCATTGAAGGCAATGACGGGCCGGACGGCGAAATCGTGAAGTATGATCCGATTGCAAACCAGCGTCTGCGGGAACAATGGATTGACGACTATATCAACAACTCGGCGGTTGACCGGAAGAAATTCGAAGACGAACACAAAGCGGAATTCGTCGCCAATCAGACTGCCGAGGATTTTCTGGGCAACCAGCGCAACGGCTATACTTTCTGGGATGGACAGTGGTTTACAGCGGATGCGCTGTTGCGTGAATATGCCTATCAGGCCGTGGCTAATGCGCGTCGTTTGCGTATTACCAAGGAGAATGATCGAATCAACCGTGGCAACGCGGAGATTGCCGCGCAATTTGAAATGGCCAGCCAGTCATACGCGATTTCCCCTGCCGGGAAATTGCCGAATGCCGAAGGCGTATTGGCAAAACAAGCCGAGGAAGAACGCAAAAGGCAGGAGTTGGCGGAGCAGCAGGCCAAGGAGGAAGAAGAGCTTCGCGAGCGAGAGGCTGAGGAGGCCAGGCAGGCCGAATTGGCGGCCCAGCGCGAACAGGAGGAAGGCAATCCTCCTGCTCAGCGGACTGTTGTGCCAGTGGTTGAGGAGGAAGAAGGGAAGTCAATCTGGTTGTATGTGGTGATTGCCGCTGTGGTGGTCGGCGTGGTCGGATTTGTTGCCTGGATGTTCTTCTCCCATCGTGAGAAAGAGCTGGATGTCTCCAAGTTCTATGAGTCCAAGGGAGAATTCCAGGAGGGTTTCTGGGCGGCTGCGGAGGCGGACCCAGAAAACTTCAAATATGTCGCGTATCTGTTCAATACTGTGGAGGAGGCCAAAGATGCACTCTGTCAGCTTTCCTTTGTGGGATTGGGTGTGAATGGCGAGTTGAAATCCAAGCGTGGGGACATCATCCTGGGTGCTTACAACCACCAGAACCGCGCGGTCGCTGTCATTGGTGGCACCAGCCTGAATTATGCTCGCTGGCGCGAAGCTTCGATGGTATGGCCGGAATTGCCGAATGCGTCCTATTTCCGCCAGTCTTCAGAACCGAAGGTGAACTTGGTGATGCCGTCGGCGGAGGAGCTGAGCCGTCAGGAAGGCCTTGAGGTCGAGAAGCTGGGCGCGGAGGATATTCGTACCGAGACGGGCGAAATCAACCGTGTCTTCCGGTATCGCTGTGCGAATCGTGAAAATGCCTTGCGCTTCCTGGCGCTCTTCAAAGTCGAGGAAGAAGGTATCGTGGTTCGCGTCGAGACTGCCGATGGCGAGTTCGGCAAGGACATCAACGGCGTCTTTACCGTGTAAGACTTCTTCCATCAGTTATGCAAAGAAGTCGGCTGAGCCCAGCTGCTCGTCCGACTTCTTTATATGTTTATGCTGGGAGATATTTGATATCGGAATCTATGGTTTCCGCTTACTTTGGCGGCAAACTGGCGACGTTGGCGTGAGAGCATGCCCTCACATGCACTTAACTATTCTCCCAGACAGATCTGGGCCACGCAGCGATTGAATTCCTCTTCGCCACGGAGAATTGTAATTTCCACACGCAGAAAATAAGCTGGGAGGAAATTGCGTGGAAGCTTGGGGATGCGCACGGCGTCCTTCTCTGTCGTGAGAATCATTTCGGCACCGGCATTGCCCGCTTCCTTGGAAAACTGGACAAGTTCACTTTTGTGATAGCGGTGATGGTCGGCGAAGTGCTTACGATATACAATGGTTGCTCCCAGTTGCTCCAGATAGCGCTCGAAGCTGGCGGGGACGGCGATGGCGGAGAGCGAGGCGACCTTTTTCCCCTGGAGACTGCTTAGCGGCAATCGCCGCTGGTCATTGTCCAATGCCTGAAGGTATTTGGGGACATGGTTGCATTCGATAATCTCTGCTTGTGGGTTGTGGCGATGAAGGAACCTTCGCAAGTGGTGCAGTGAGGAACGTCCGTCGGACTTGGTCAGGAAGATGAAATCCGCGCGTTCCAGACTCTGGATGGGTTCGCGGAGCATCCCGGCAGGGAGCTGTTCATGGTTGTGGAAGGGGTTAGTGGAGTCCACCAGCAGGATATTGGTCCATGGACGCAGTCGGAGGTACTGGAAGCCGTCGTCAAGGATGATGGTGTCCACTCCGAAGGTGGCGGTGGCGTAATTGCCCCCTTTGAAACGGTCCTTGTCCACAACCACGACGGTTCCGGGGTGTTCAGGGGTGCCGACGAGGTTTCGCGCAAGCATATACGGTTCATCGCCGGAGACGCTGGAATCCAGCAGGACCTTCGTGCCGTCGGAAACTACCCGTGGCGGGACGATTTCAGGGTTGCCGGAGAAGATGCTTTTGATGCGGTGGGATAACGGCGGTTTTTTGCTTCGGTAGCCTCGTGAGAGGATGGCCACGCGTTTGCCGCGTGCAGTGAGGGTGCGTGCAAGCAGTTCCACCACAGGCGTCTTGCCAGTGCCGCCGGTGGTCAGGTTGCCGACCGAAATTACGAAGCATCCCATGAGATGCTGGCGGAAGATGCCCCAATTGTATAGGTTGTAGCGCAATTTTACAACGTTCGCATAAATGCGCGAAACCCCAAAGAGAAAATACCGGAAATAGCGCGCAAATCCGGTACGGCGGTTGCCGTTGATGATGTCAACGACATACTGCTCGAATTTTTCGGCTAGATCCTGGAGGCTCATGGGGAATGAGGAATGGTTCTGCAACCGCGCGTCCGTGCGGCATCTTGCAGGAATGTGGCCGGCCGTTAGGGAGGCGTAGCACACCTGCGGGAAAATTACGGCAAAGTGATTATGAGAAGTGTTCTTCAGCCAATTCCGCGAGAATGGCGCAGAAGCGCTTGCGGCAGTCGGCAGGTGCGGGAACCAATTCGGCGATGTTAGCGACAGGGGAGACCACGGAAGCCACCGAGTGGCTAGAGACTTCGTGGGAACACTCCGGCGTCAAAAATTGTCGTAGTCTGTCAAGGTTTGTCGCAAATGACAGGCATCCATGAAGAAGTGCGGCTGGACCGGAAAGCGCGAAGGCGCTGCCGGAGATTTTGTATTCGCCGTGCCAGACGCTGTAGCGCTTACAGTAAAATGCATCGACGACGCCGATGCGATGGAGGGCCTGGACGACGAGGGCGAGGATGACGTCCGGATTGAATTCTCGTCGCGGCAGGAGGAAAGCGTAGTTCTGGTTGCCGAGGTCATGGAAGACGGTCCCGCCACCGGAGATGCGTTTGATGACCGGGATGCCCTGGGCTTCACAAGTGGTGACGGCGCATTCGGCGGGTGGGTCCTGGTTGCGCCCGCATTGGACGCATTCCGAGTTGGTGTAGAAGAGCAGCCTGGGTTCTTCCGGGAATGGACGCTCCCGGAAGAGCCGTTCTTCCGTAGCGGCGTTTTCAGTGGGGTCGGTACTGGGCAGAAAAGACACTCGCATCAGCGGTCGAGTTCGGCGAGGGCATTGAGGAGTTCGCGCATCTCGTCGTCGGTTCCGATGGTGATCCGGAGGAACTGGTCTACGCGTGGAAGTGCGAAATATCGCACGAGGAGTCCGCGTTCACGCAGTTTCGCAAAGAGTTCGTCGGCAGGGCGGTGCGCGGGTTTTGCCAGCAGGAAATTCGCCTGAGAAGGCAGGACCTGCCATCCGCGTCTTAACAATTCGTCAGTGGTCCAGGCGCGGGTGGCGCGAACTTTGGCGCAGGTGTCGTGGAGCCAGTCTTGGTCGCCAAGTGCGGCTTCACCGAGGGCCTGTGCGATGCGGTCGGTATTGTAGGAGTCCTTGAGCTTGAGCATCTCCTCGATGAGGTGTTCCTGCGCGAAGGCGAGACCGAGGCGCAGCCCCGCCAGTGCGTAGCTCTTGGAGAAGGTGCGGGAGACGACCACGTTGGGAAACTCGTCCACGAAATTGAGGCAGTTGTCGTCAGCGAAATCGGCGTATGCCTCGTCAATCCAGACTACTCCAGGGAACTGCTTGCAGAGTTCGTGGAGACGGGCTTTCGGCGTGGCGTTCCCGGTGGGGGCGTTGGGGCGCGCGAGCATCAGGAGCTTGGCATCGGCGGCCTGGCTGAGGACATCGTCCGGTAGCTCGAAGCTGTCATTGAGCTGGAAGGGGCGTCGGATGGCTCCCTGTAGGTCGGCGAGAACTGGATAAAGGGAATAGCTGGGTTCCGGGTAGGCATACGCCTCGCCCTCGCCGACGAAGGTCCGCAATGCGATGGTGAGAAGGTCGTCCGAGCCATTTCCGCAGAGAATTCTGTTGGCGGCGACGCCGAAGACCTCGGCGGCCTTTTTGCGAAGGGCTTCCCCTGTGGGATTGGGGTAGAGCCGAAGGGTTTCCCAGTCCAGGGCGTGAAGGGCCTCCCCGACCTTGGGCGAAGGCGGATAGGGGTTCTCGTTGGTATTCAACTTGACGATGCGACGGCCGGTGAGTTGTTCACCCGGCGTGTAGCCGCCAATCGCGTGAATGCACTCTCGTGCGTAAATTTTGTTCATAGGGGGGATTCCAAAAAACACTGTGTTTTCCTTAATATAGTGCGATTATCCGGAATAGCCTGATTACATTATCGGGTTGTTCCAAATCGATGATTCGCATTCACAAAGCAAACCGAGGGATCCCGTGCCGAAACTTCTGCAAACCATTCTGCTGCTGATCTGTTCCAATTGTTTCATGACCTTCGCCTGGTATGGCCTTTTGAAGGACTTGAAAGACAAGAACTTTGTGATTGCCGCCATGATCAGCTGGGGCATCGCCTTCTTCGAATATCTTATCATGGTGCCCGCCAACCGAATTGGTTCTGAGGTCTATTCGGTTGCGCATTTGAAGATCCTGCAGGAGTGCATCTCGCTCTCGGTATTTGTTCCTTTCGCGCTTTTCTATCTGAAGGAGAAGTGGAACTGGAATTTTCTTTGGGCATCCTGCTGCGTCATTGGCGCGGTGTTCTTCATGTTCCGCGATGCCACTTGAAAAGGCCAGAGGTTAGAGGTTTAACATAAAATGCGAAATGTGCACGGACCCAAAATCAAAGCCTCATTCCTTTCTCGCTTTCCTTGCCCCTAAAAGGTGAGAGGTTGGAAGTCTCAGGTCTCCCGCCAGGTCCCTCTCAGCATCGCGTCAATTATTCGGCGTTTAGATCCTGTAAAGCATAAAGCAGGGCCTTTCCGCGGTAGGTGCGAGGGTGTTCTAGGACGCCTGAGCCAGCCGTCTTCCCGGGGAAAAGCGCATAGACGCTCCCATGGTATTCCGAGGCCGGCGTGAAATGCAGCGCCTGGCATTCGGCGGCGGGGACGATGGTAAGCTCGGGATCCCCAACAAGCCAGAGGGAGAGCCGGGAGCCATCCGGGGAGGTCTCCTCGAGGTGCGCGAGGCGGCCGTGATAATCCACGTAGGTCTCTTCATAGAGGCGCAAATCCTCACGCGATGGCTGGAAAGGGGGACTGGATGGCTGCATAGCCTCCAGACGTCTGGCCGCGCCTTCCTCTCCAAGTTCCCGTGCCTTGCGGTACCACCTGGCGGCTTCGTCAAGATTTCTGGTGACGCCGACGCCTTCCTCAAGGCACATCCCCAAATGCGTCATTGCATTGCCCACGCCCTGTTCGGCAGCACGGCGAAGCCATTTGACTGCCGTTGCGAGGTCTTGCGTGGCGCCGAAGCCTTCGCCATAGCACCAGGCCAGCTTGTCCTGGGCGATGGGGTGCTCCAGTTGTGCTGCACGGAGGAACCACTGAAAAGCAGCTGCCTCGTCCACTGGGACTCCATCGCCAGTCTCAAAACAGCAGCCGAGGTTGTATTGCGCGTCTGCGTGGTCCTGTTCGGCGGCCAACGTGTACCATTTTACGGCCTCGGCCTTGTCCTCCGGCGTGCCGATTCCGAAGTCGTAGCAGGACGCCACGGCGAACTGCGCGTCTGCGTGCCCCTGTTCGGCGGCCTTGCGATGCCACTTCAGCGCGGCGGCCTTGTCTATCGGTAGGCCGGCGCCTTCCTCCAGGCAAAGCGCATAGTTGTACTGCGCTTCGGCGAGGCCTTGTTCGGCGGCCGCCTTGAACCACACGGCCGCCTGGCGGGCATTCTTGCCGACGCCGTCGCCCTCTAGGTATCGGAGCGCCAGGTCATTTTGGGCATCGGCGTCTCCGCCGTCCGCCTGGATGGCCAGTTCAAGGAGTTCGCCATGGAGGTCCCTGAAAAGGAACTGCGCGTAGATGGCATGGATTTTCTCCTCCTCGCCAATTTTCGAGTCGGCCATGAGTGCATTGAGCTTGCGAAGTGCCGAGGCGCAGGCGGCGGGGTTCTTGAGGTGAGCATTAAGATATCGCTCCGCCTTCAGGTAGATTTGCGAAAGTCGTGGCATGTTCTGGGTGATGTGGGGGTATTGGAGGTCGCAGCCGGGCGGCAGAAGCAAATCTAATGCCTCGAAAACAGTCTGGAAGTCAATTCAGGTATTATATTGTTACAATTTCGAGAATCCGCATCGAAAAAGCTTTTCAAAGTTGAAGACTACTTCCCAGTTACAGCGAATTTCAGTCGAGGAAAAATCATGGAAATTGATTGGTCAAAACTCACGTTTTCCTATCGTCCGGTGAACTGCCATGTCGAGTATCACTACAAGGATGGCCAGTGGGACAAGGGCGAGGAGAAGACCAGCCCGTTCATCACCCTTTCCATTGCCGCCGAATGCCTTCACTACGGCCAGGAAATCTTCGAAGGGCTCAAGGCCTACCGTGGCAAGGACGGCAAGGTGCGTGTCTTCCGCATGGACATGAATGCAAAGCGCTTCCAGAATTCCGCCCACCGCTGCTGCATGGCGCCGGTGCCGATTGAGATGTTCGAGGAGGCGGTGGAGCGCGCAATCAAGGCGAACATGGATTTCGTGCCGCCCTACGGCACTGGAGCGACGATGTACATCCGCCCGGTCCTGCTGGGAACCGGTCCCCAGATTGGCGTGGCTCCTGCCAGTGAATATACCTTCATTGTGATGGTGATGCCTGTGGGCGCCTACTACAAGGGCGGACTTCAGGCGGTGCGCGCCTGTCTGGTGGACGAGTATGACCGTGCCGCGCCGCATGGCACCGGCATGGTCAAGGTGGCCGGCAACTACGCGGCCAGCCTGCTTCCCCATGAAATGGCCAAAAAGGCGGGCTTCCCGATTGACCTCTACCTGGATGCCGCCCAGCACAAGTATGTCGAGGAGTTCGGCTCATCCAACTTCATCGCGATCACCAGGGACGGCAAGTACGTGACGCCGGACTCGCCCTCTGTGCTGCCAAGCATCACCAACGATGGTCTGCAACAGGTCGCCCGTGACCTGGGCATTCCGGTCGAGAAGCGCCCAATCGACTTCATGAAGGAAATCGGCGACTTTGCGGAAGTGGCCGCTTGCGGAACGGCGGTGGTGATCACCCCGGTCAGCGAAATCGTCCGCTTGAAGACCGGCGAGAGCTGGAAGATGCCTACGGGTGACAGCTGCGGGCCGGTACTTCAGAAGCTTTACGACACCTATACTGGCATCCAGTGGGGCGCATTGCCGGATTCCCACGGATGGCTCAAAGAGATCTGCTGAACTAGACCGCGAACTCCACTGCAGTGCAAGGGCATTGCAGTGGAAAACCAGGGCTATTCCTTGTCCATCCTTGACGTATTGCAATCGGGAGCCCGCTCCGACACGGCGGGGTTGTTGCTTTCCGCCGTCTATGCCGAGGCGCAGGACGGAGAACTGCTCCAGCAGATGTGGGAGGGCGACATCCGGGCGTTCGAGAGTATCTATGCCCGGTATGCCGAGCGCCTGACCAGTTGCGCGGCGCCGTATCTGCGTTCACGTGACCTGGCCCGGGATGTCGCGCAGGAGACTTTCATGAAACTCCTGAACAACCCTCCGGCGGCTTTCAAGGGGGACGACTTGGGGCCATGGCTTTTCCGGGTGGCGAAGAACCTGGCGATCGACAGGGCGCGCCATTTGCAATACGAAATACCCGCGGAGACGGACCAGCCAGGTGTCACTGGCGAACTCCATGAAGTCAAGGATCCGGCCAGCATGATGGTGGCCAATAGCACGGCGGAACAGGTGCGTCATGAGGTCAATCAGCTTCCCGATGAATTGCGTCGAGTGATTCATTTGCGTTTTGACCAGAACCTCTCGTTTCAGGAAATTGCACAGCAGGAGAATCTCCCGCTCGGGACGGTGCTGTGGCGTGGGCATCGCGCACTGGAAGTCCTGCGCGGAAAGCTTAGAAAAGTTAGAGGTTAGAAATAAGCGGTTAGAGATTAGAGGTTACGATGGAATTGAAGTCTTTTTATCCTTTGTCTGGCGGTGTGCGCCATTATGCCTGGGGCGAGACCGCCTCGTCTGGCGCCGTGCCGTATATCGCAAAGTTGCTTGGCGTGGATCCCGGTTCGGAACCATGGGCGGAGCTGTGGCTGGGCGCACATCCGTCGTTGCCCAGCGAAGTCCTCGTGGATGGCGTTCGGCAGCCATTGGGCGAGGCGATTTCCTTGAATCCGGTCGAATGGCTGGGTATGGCGGCCGCCGCCGCGCTGACCCCGCCGCAGCTGTCGTTTCTCTTCAAAGTGCTGGCATGCAATCATCCACTTTCCATCCAGAGCCACCCGGACGCGGCGGCCGCGAAGGTCCTCCATGCCACGAAGCCCCAGCTTTACCCGGATGCCAACGACAAGACCGAGGTCATGATTGCGCTGGAGCCTTTCGAGGCCTTGGCGGGCTTCCGCAACCTTCAGATGATACGCCGTGACCTGGGGGCGGTGAAAGCTTTTGCACCGCTTCTGGAAACATGGAATCGTGGCGCGGATGCGGATAACCTGAAAGGGCTGTGCGCCGCGCTCTTCGCCATGGCGGATGCGTCGCGTCAGGCGATGCTTGCCGCCGCGTTGGCGGAGGTCACTGCGGCAGGTCGTCCGGCAAATCCAGCCGAGACGCTCTTTGCCAAGCTCAGTGCGGAGTATCCCGGCGACCGAGGGACTTTTTTTGCGTTCCTGCTGAATCAGATCTCCCTTCAGTCCGGTCAGGCGCTTTTCCTGGCCCCCAACACTCCGCATGCCTACCAGCGTGGCGCGGGCATCGAGTGCATGACCAATTCCGACAATGTCATCCGCGCAGGGCTCACCCCGAAGGCGGTGGATGTCGAGACGCTGATGGGCACCTTGAATTTCCAGGATGTGGGCGCGGCGCTGCTGGAACCCGTTCGCGAGGCGCGCGGTACAGGCACGGTGGAGCGCTATGTCCTCCCCACTCCGAAATTCCAGCTGGCCTTCTATCGTGGCGCACCATGCCAGGTGGATGAACTCGGTGACGCCATCGGCGTCTTCCTGGTGCTCTCCGGACGTGCGGCGCTGTCCGTGTCCGGTCAGGCAACCGTTGAGGCAGGGCGCGGCACCGCGTGGGTGCGCCCTGCCGCCTTGAAGAATGCCACGGTCACCCCGTTGGAACCCGGCTCAGTGGTCGTCTGGGCAATGCCCAATTTCTGAGGCTTTGCCCCCTGATACGATTTTGTTTTTTCTTATTCCCTCCCATTCAACCAGAACCATCTCAACATGTCTAACGAATCCAGCAATTTCAGCGAGCTCTTTGAACAGAGCTGCAACGTGAATATGAAAATCCAGCGTGGCGACAAGGTCACGGGGACAGTTATCCAAATCGGAAAGGACACGATCTTTGTCGATTTGGGCGGGCGGCAGGACGGATGCATCTCCCGCAAGGACTTTGTGGATGCCGAGGGCAACCTCACGGTCAAGGAAGGCGATGAGATCACCGCCTATGTGACCGGCAGCGACAGCGATGGCATCAAGCTGGAACGTTCCCTGGGCGGCCGCACGGTCCACGAGGTGGACTCCGCAGTCGCAGATGCCTACCAGAACAAGATGCCCATCGAGGGGAAGGTCACGGCGGTTCGCAAGAAGGAGGAGAAGGTAGTCGGCTATGCGGTGCAGATTGCGAAGTCCGAAGGCTTCTGTCCTGCGTCGCAGATTGACGGTCCTGGCCTGCGCCGCGCACCCGATGAATATCTGAATCAGACTTACCGCTTCCTGATTACGGAATACTCCGAGGACGGCTTCAAGCTGGTGGTCTCCCGCCGCGCCGTGCTGGAGGACGAGGCCGCCGAGGCGCGCCAGCGCCTGCTGGCGAATCTGGAGGAAGGCATGGTGCTGGACGGCACGGTGACCTCCATCCAGCCATACGGATGCTTTGTGGATTTGGGTGGCGTCGAGGGCATGGTGCATGTCAGCGAACTTTCCTGGAATCGCGGCGTGAAGGTCGAGGAGATCGTGAAGGTCGGCGCCAAGGTTCGGGTCAAGGTGCTGAGCTATGAGCCGCCGGCCGAAGGCCGCCAGCGTCCCCGCGTCTCGTTGTCCATCAAGCAGGCGACGAAGGAGCCATGGGCGGATTTCATGGAGAATCCGGCGTTTGCCGTGGGGACCAAGCATACTGGCAAGGTGGCGCGGCTGGTGGACTTTGGCGCATTCATCCAGTTGCTGCCCGGCGTGGAGGGGCTGGCCCACATCTCGCAGCTGGGCGCCGACCATCGCGTCGAGCATCCCTCCGAGGTGCTGAAGGAGGGCCAGGAAGTCGAGGTGACCATCTTGGAGATCAACGAAGAGCGCCATCGTGTCTCGCTCTGCGTTGGCGAGCCGAAGGTGCGTGGCGAAAAGGCGGCGGAATTGACGGACGCCCAGGAACAGGTGGCGTCCGTCCAGGCGAATCTGAATGAGACGCTGGAGGGCGAGGTGGAAAGCCAGAAGCCTTTCGGCCTCTTCGTGAAGCTGCCCAATGGCCAGACCGGGCTGCTGCATATCTCGCAGCTGAACCTGGGCGGCGACGGCATGCTGAAGGATCGCATCATGTACCGCAAGTATCCGCTGCACAGCAAAATCAATGTCATTGTCAAGGAGGTTAGCGGCAACCGCATTTCCCTGACGCTGCCGGAGACGCTGGCCAGCGAGAACGAGAGTGCGCCTGCACAGGTCGTGGATGAAAAGGCCGCGTCTTTCGGTACGCTTGGCGATCTCTTCGGTGGACTGAAGCTCTAATTCCGGGGCTTCCGGGGCTTCCGGGGCTTCCGGGGCTTCCGGGGCTTCCGGGGCTTCCGGGGCTTCCGGGGCTTCCGGGGCTTCCGGGGCT
>JAFPYX010000019.1 GCA_017417585.1 Victivallales bacterium | reverse complement strand
GATTCGTATTTGGCGAAACCTTTTTCCGAGAGAATCTTGGTGATGGCCGCCGTCAAAGTCGTCTTGCCGTGGTCGATGTGACCGATGGTACCGATGTTGCAATGCGGCTTGTCGCGAACGAAGGTTTCTTTAGCCATTTTGTTTTACCTCGTGGGTTTTGGAGGCGCCGCCGGATGCGGCTAATTGCCTCTATTTTTGTTATTTATGCAATGAAAAATACCAAATTCTACTAGACAGAAAGGCATGGAGTTGCCAGTTGTTTCCCGGCTATCCATGCTTCCCTGGAAAATGGAGCCCGCATTCGGAATCGGACCGAAGACCTCATCCTTACCAAGGATGCGCTCTACCAGCTGAGCTATGTGGGCCCTGAAATGTGTTCGCCATTCCACAACTCCGATTCCGGTTGTCGTAGCCATGGATTTCAGGCACGTGCCGTACTGTAGCCTCCTTTCCCAGGTTTGCAAATTTCCACGAACATTTTTTTCGGATTTTTTCATCGATGCCAATTGAAATTGCAACATGTCTCCGTCCTGCCCCCCGTTGGGACAAGGCGCCACCACAACGCATGCCGGCGGCGAGGCATCGCCGCAACATGTTTTGCTCATATTCACGGATTCAGGTTCGTAGATTGTGCATTGCGGGAGCGGGCTATCCGGATGGCGTTTGACCACGTGCTGTCGCCGGAAAGGCCTCTATATTAGTGGAATTGACAAAACTCCTGCGCCTTACCGCCATTTCACCAATGCTCTGGTTCCAGCATCCTCCAATCCTGTATTTACTGCCGCTGGCGGCATTGCCGTTGCTGCTGCATCTGTTCAGCCGTGAGCTGCCTCCGCGCCTGCAATTCCCGTTCATGCGGTTTCTTTTGCGTTCCCCCCTCCCGCACCAGGGCCGACGACGATGGCAGGACTGGCTTCTGATGATGGTGCGCATGGCATTGATCGCGGTGCTCTGCCTCGCCCTCGCCGGTCCGCGCTGGACACCCCGACGCCATTCCGACGACGAAGCGCAAGCGCAACCGTCGGCCATAGCCATTCTTCTGGACTCCTCCGCCAGCATGCTCGCCCTTGCCGAGACCGCCAGGCAGGTAGCCGCCGAGGCCATTAAGTCCTCCCAGGGCTGGGAATGCGCCCTGTTTGCCTTTGACCGGAGTGTCCTTCGCCTCGATGCGGCATCGCTCGAGGAATGGGCTCCCGGATACCAGGAGGGGAATCCTGCCGACGCCCTGCGCGCCGCCTCGCAATGGCTGGAGACCCACCCCCACGCCGCCGAGAGACGCCTGGTGATCATCAGCGACTTCCAGCGCACCAATTGGAACGTCGTCTTGCCGGGGCTTCCAGATGGAGTGTCCCTCGCGCTGCATCCCGTCGGCCTCGACCGTCGTCCTGAGAATGCCTCGTTGACCTCCGTCCAATCCACCATCGTGGGGGAGGACCAGCTTCAGATACGGGTTGGATGGCGCAACTGGAGCGACCAGGCGCTAGCGCGGGACTTGCATGTCTCCCTTGGCACCCAGGAAATCAGCCAGGCGATCACCCTGCCACCGCATACGGAAGGCGCCACCGCCGTTGTCACCGCCCTTCCCGACCACGACAAGCAAGCGGCGGTGACCCTGGCGCCCCAGGATGGCTGGTCAGGCGACGACCAGCGCCGCTTCTGGGCCCAGCGCGAGCCGCCCGTCCCCGTGCTGCTGCTTCTGCCGGACGGATCGTCGGACGGACCTCTGGCCGACGAGCTGGAGTTTTTCATCCAGCGCGCCCTCACCGCCGAGCGGCCCGGGGTTCCCGGACACTTTTCAGTGGATTCCTTGGGAGCCAGCGCACTCCCCCTGATCGACTTGACGAATTATGGCCTGATCGTTCTGGCCGGTTCTGCCGAACGCCTGCCGGAAGATTGCATTCCGCAGCTTCGGGAATTTCAATCCCACGGCAACAGCATCCTCTTCGTCCCCGGCAACGCTCCCGTGGCCGCCTGGCGTCTTCTTCACCAGGCCGGACTCCTCACGGCCCCGGAGCAGGGTCTGGCACGCCATGCCACCGGCATCGGCCCGGTGCCGGAGAATTCGCCTCTCGGGGGCATCTTCCCGCCAAACGCGCCCTCCGACCTGCATCTGTTCGCCATCCGTCAAACATTGCGCGTCCCCACCGTGGAAGGCGGCACCGTGCTTCTGCAGACGCTGGATGGCCAGCCGGCCCTGCTTCAATGCCAGAATGGCTCTCCCGGTTCACTCTATGCCTTCACCTTCGCATTTCAGCTGGAGAACACCGATTTCCCGCTCTCGCAGTCATTCCTGCCCATTCTGCGCGAATTGTGCACCGAGGCCACGCGCACCCACAGCACGACCATTCGCCTGAACTGCGGCGAGGACTTTCCCGAGCTGCGTAGCCCCGACGGCACCCTGCTGGCGCTTTCCCCGCCAATCACCAGCGCACAGCCCGGGCTGGCCCATCTGGGCAGCCATCCCGTGGAAATCAATCCGCCCGCCGCCGAATCATCTCCCGAGGCGGCAGACCTCGAAGAACTTCGGCGTCTGCTGACCACTTCGGGACACGTGAATTCCGCCAAATACGACCTGTCGCCGGAGACCATGGACGCCACGCGCAATCTGCGAAAGTGGTGCCTGGCGGGTCTGGCCGCACTGGCGGTGCTTGAGCTGCTGCTCCTGCTCGCCGGTCGCCCCGCGCACCGCGACTCCGAAAGGCATATCTTTTCTACGCTTTGGCGTTGACGGAAGCTGTTCTATATCAAGTGTTCCGTATTATTCCAGGCAACCAGCTGCCAGGACTTTGTGGCCGGATAGTAGTTGAATCGGCTGATGGAGCCGTTGTCTATCGCGCCATCGTGGTTCCCGTCGCGCAATTCCCCCACGATCATCCGCAGGATCATCCGCAACGGCCCGCCGTGGGTGACCAGCAGAATGCGGCGCCCCGTATCCGGATGGCAGGCGACCAGCTCCTCCAGGCAGTCATGGACACGTTTCAACAGTTCGAGGCGGGATTCGCCTCCCGGAATCAATACATTGACGGAGGATTGGCAGACCCCCTGCCAAACCTCCGGGTAGCGTTGCAGGCATTCCTCGCGCGTCAGGCCCTCCAGGACGCCCAGATGCCACTCCCGAAGCCCCTCCAAGGGATGGATCTCCAGCTTCCGGTGTCCGGCGGCCTGGATGATCTGCGCCGACTCCAACGCGCGGGGTAGATCGCTGGAATAGATTGCGTCAAATGGCACGCGGTAGAGCTTTTCGGCGGCCAGCATCATCTGGCGCATGCCATGCTTTGTCATGGTGCCGGTGCCCTGCCCTTGGATCACATTGCGTTCATTCTCTGCTGTCTCGCCATGGCGGACTGCCCAGAATTCAATGCATTCGTTATTTTCGGAGTTCATTTTCTGACCTTAAGAAAATCAATTGTTTCCAGGACGCGAAAGGCGGTCGCGCCTGGCCTGCGGGAAGAAACGGGAGGAGGCCAGATGCCATCGGCAGAGCCGATAGAGCAACCCGTACCACAGGCAGCCCAGCCCGTAGATGCTTGAACGGCGGAAGTTGATGCTGGAGGCCTCCTTGAAGTATTTGGTGGGACAGGAGACCTCGCCGATGATGGTGCCGCTCCAAAGGATCTGGCAGAGCATCTGGTTGTCGAAGATGAAGTCGTCGGAGTTCCCCTCCAGGTCAAGCGACTCCAGCAGCCGACGAGAGAAGGCGCGGTAGCCGGTGTGGTATTCGGAAAGCTTGGCGCCGGTCAGGATGTTCTCCACAAAGGTCAGAAGACGATTGGCGACATATTTGTACCACGGCATCCCGCCACGGAGCGCATACCCGCCGAGGATGCGGGAACCAAGCACGCAGTGGTTCAGCCCGTTGCCGATCATGGTCACCATCGCACCGATGAGCAGCGGGGTGTACTGGTAATCCGGATGGACCATGATGACAATGTCCGCACCCTGCTCCAAAGCCAGGCGGTAGCAGTTTTTCTGGTTCCCGCCATAGCCGCGGTTGACCGGATGACGGAAATAGGTCGCGTTCGCCAGCCCCCGGGCGATGCGCCCCGTTTCGTCGTTCGAGGCGTCATCCACGATGATGACATGGTCCACGAACGGCTGCGCCATGACCTCCTGGTAGGTCTTCACCAGCGTCGAAGCCGCGTTGTACGCAGGCATGACTACGATGACTTTTTTGTTGTTAAACATAACAAATTTACTATTAATAAGTTATGACCTAGGATGGGTCTTGGAGTAGACCGCGATGAGCTGCTGGATGTTCACATGCGTGTAGATCTGGGTCGTGGCCAGCCGCGCATGCCCCAGAAGCTCCTGGACGGTCCGCAGGTCCGCCCCTGCGGCAAGCAGGTGGGTGGCGAACGAATGCCTCAGTTTGTGCGGGGTGACCTCCGGGGGCAGCCCGGCGGCGGCCACGTATTGCGCAAATGCGCGTTCCACGCTTCTGGTCGTCAGGCGCTTCCCCTCGTAGTTCACGAAAAGCGCGCCTGGTGCGTTGGGCGCCCCCAGACCGAGTTCGCCGCGTCGCCGCAGATAGGCCAGCAGGGCCTCCCGGGCGGGTTCACCAAGCATGCAAAGCCGTTCCTTGCGCCCTTTGCCAGTAACGCGGAACACCTGCCTCGCCCAATCCACCGCCTCGAAGTCCATTCCGACGGCCTCGTTCACACGAAGTCCACCGGAGTAGATGACTTCCAGAATCGCGCGGTCACGCAGCCCCAGGAAATCCGGATGGGGGTATTTCTGATGGCGCTTCGGATCACCTGCCTGCTCGGCCCAGAAACGCTCCGGGGTTGCCAGCAATGAAGCGACCTGCTCTTCCGTGAGAACCACCGGAAGCAACTTGGGACGACGAAGACCGCGCAACAAATGAAACGGACTGCCCTCCAGCACCCGCTCGCGGACCAGAAAGCGGAAGAAGGAGCGCATGCTGGAGAGCTTGCGGTTCACACTGCTGGAGCAGTCGCCCGCCGCCGAGAGCGACGCGATGAAGTGACGCGCCTCCCGCTCCGTCACGGCCTTCCACCGGCAGGAATGTTCGCCTG
The DNA here is from genome assembly GCA_017417585.1 of Victivallales bacterium. Classification (GTDB taxonomy): domain Bacteria; phylum Verrucomicrobiota; class Lentisphaeria; order Oligosphaerales; family Oligosphaeraceae; genus RGIG1601. Next base: position 37,729 of record JAFPYX010000019.1, on the reverse strand, counting down.
GCGCGGGCAGGATGCGCGGATTGGCGTTCAGAAATTGCGCGACGTCCTGAAAATATCCGTCGATGGTGTGCGGGGAATATTGACGCTCCTGCTGCAGGAAACGCCGATAGGAAAGCATCTGCTCGTCATGGGCAAGCACCCCGCGTTCCTTGCTTAAATCAATGGTGGCTTGATTCTTCTTCATGAAACTTGGCTGGAGAATCTAGATGCGAGAAGTCCTCTTAACCTCTTTCCTCCACCAGCATATCCACCACCGCCTTGGTGGCGTCCGGATGGGCGAATTGCGAAGAGGCGCGCCCCATTGCCGCCCATTCCTCCGGCCTGTCCAGCCATTCCCGGAGCCATCCCTCCAGCAGTTCAGGCGTGGCGAGGTGCTGCTGAAGGCACTTTGCCGCGCCCGCCTTCTCCAGCATCTGGGCATTCATCAACTGGTGGTTGTCAGCCGCGCTTGGCAAGGGCACCAGTATCATCGGCATTTGGAAAAGCGCCAGTTCGCAAATGCTGGAGGCACCGGCGCGGCACAAGGTCAAGTCCGCAATCTGGTAGCAGCGCTGGATTTCCGGGTCGCCGCGGACGATGCGTGCCGTCAAACCCGCCTTCGCAAAGGATTCTTTCAGCGTCCCGTTGTCGTCGGTTCCGGTCAGCACCACGAACTGCAGTCTCTGACGGAGGTCCGCCAACCGCGGCGCCGTCGCCGCCAGCAGCTCATTGATGGCACGTGCGCCCTGGCTCCCCCCGAAGACCAGCATTGTCTTGCGGTCAGTCGCCAATCCGAAGGACGCGAAAATCTCCTGACGCTCCTCGTCACCAAGGCGTCGGGTCGCCGCGGCAATCACCGCCTCGCGCAATGGCATCCCGGTGACCTTCCCTGGAACCCCTTTGAGCTGAGACTCATCAACAAGCGGCAGGGAAAGTGCAATGCCGACTGCGCGCTTGGCAAAGAGTCGATTGACCCTCCCCATGAAGGAATTCCCCTCATGCAACACCAGTGGCTTGCGCCGCCACGGCCAGGCCCAGCAAGGCGGCACGGCGGCAAAACTGCCCATCCCCAGAAGAATGTCGCCCGACAATTCGTCCAATACCTTCTTGGCGGCATGGCGACAGGACAGAATTCGGAAAGGGAACAGCATGAGTTCCCATAGTCCCATCGGGCTGCGTACCGTCTTGATTTCCCGTGCGGCGAGGCCAGCCTGTTCGGCGGCCTCGCGCTGTTCAGCGGCATGCTTTCCGGAAACCAGCATCGTCGCGCGGCCCCCGCGGTCACAATACTCTCTTGCCACCGAGAGCGCCGGATAGAAATGCCCGCCGGTCCCCCCGCAGGCGACAATGAGATGACCTAGCTTTTCCATGGATTTTCGAACGCCACGCTCCCGAACCACTGTCTGCCCATCGACCCTTGAAATTCAAAAGGCCACGGATGCCGGCAAGGCAACCGTGGCCATATCGCCCATTAAGAATAACAAAACAAGCGCTACATCGGGATGGCCAACGACTGCCCCTCCCATTTCGCAGGGGTGTTGTTGGGCAAGTCGCTTTCCGGATCGCTCTGAATGCCGACACAACTGGACACCGCCACCAGAAAAACGCCCAGGCCCAGCGCCAGCATGAATGCCCTCAACAGCTTTCCGTGCTTCTTCATTTCTCCACCATTTTGAATTCTGTTTCCGCCATGCTCCCGCCATAGTCCTCCAGTGGAAAGCATCGTCGGCAAAAGCCCTCCAAAATGTCTGCAAGCCTCAGTACTAGATGGCGAACATCGCCTTCATCGCAAAGAACTGACACCCTAGAGTCGCCAGCAAGGCTACAACGCCTACCAGCAGGCAAACCCCGCCAAAACCCAGTTTCCCGCCACCCGAAGATGGACGCGAGGGCTTCTGAACCACTGGGAGCTTCGGTTGCGGAGCAGGCTGAGACTTCACCGCCGGCATGACAGGGGCAGGGGCAATCTTTTCATCTTTCTGCGGAATGGCCATGATGATCTCCTTATAAGAAGGTAAAGCTAGTCATTAGGGAACACGCCGGTTTTGTCACTGGATTGCACGGCTTCCAACTACCACCTTGTCGCCAATGGAAACATCATCGATGTCTCCTCTAACCATCCGCGCGATGGAATTGAACTCCTCCACGCTCACTACAGTGATTTCCCCTAAATAACCACCATTGGAACTCCGATGGACGGAGAAAGTGACTCCTGGAATGACATCGAACTTGCTCAAGTCGATAATGATGTAGCCATACTTCGAATCCACCTGAAGAACCATGCCGGCAAGATCCGGGTCTATCTCGGCATAATTGTTCTTGGCTTCGCGGTTGCGCTGCACGCTACTCATCCCGAGGCCCTGGCGGTAGTAGTTCTCAATGACCTCCTCGTCGGCCTGGAGCTTCTCCTCACACTTCGTCAATTTTTCTTGCATTTCTGCAAGTTCATTCTTCGTCGCAGCCAGCTCTGCCTCCAGTTGTGGAATCATTTCCAATTCTTTCTGAAGAACCTGCAGGTTTTTAGTGAAATTCTCCCTGAGGCGCTTCATGTCCTCGTCGCTCAGACCGACACCATTGTTACTCATGAAGACGGAATCATCGGGCCTCAGCACGTGCCAAGAACCACCGGGATGCCTCAGTGGAAGGGCGGTCAGCGTCTGTGACATATTCCGAATCAACTCCTGATATCCTCTGAAGTTTTTCTTCAGCCCCTCAATCCGAGTCTGCACCCCTGCAAGGAACTTCTGGTCTCCATCGCCCAATTTCCCATTATCCGTGATTTCGCCCGTGAATTTGTCAGGCACGGAGAGAGATGCGGCAAGGTTGTTTATTTGACCAAAGAGGTCTTTATCCCGTTTGACTCGTGCGTCAACGAATGCCACGAAATCCTCCAGCCCCTCTCCATAAGAGTTAAGATTCTTAAGTACTTCCTCATCAGGACGTTTGCCATCCGGAGCTTCCAGTTTTTCACCAACTGCAACCACCTTGGCTATGATTTCATCACGTTGATCAACAACCTGCGATGCCAGCGAGGCGACCGATTTTGCGCTCTGCTCGTAGGCCCCGCTGTCCTTCGCAAATTCCGGCCAGCCCAGCGGTCCGGATTCGGGTTCGCCGTTTTCACTCTTTTTATATGCCGCCTTCTGGGCGTTGCCGCTACCGGAATCCAGCACATTGGCCGCCGAGGCAAGCCCCTCAGCCAAGACTTCGGCGCGCTGGCGGAAAAGCTTGCCTTGCTTCGAAACAAGCAAACTCATCACAAGTGCGACAATCGCGAATACGGCCACCACCGGTGCCAAATTTTTACCAAACTTACCCATTTGAGAACAAAACTCCTTGGAAATTAGAAAGGCGTTTTAACGAATCAATTATGTTTAAATGGTAAACTTAGCCGATTAAAAACTTTTTTCAAGCCGTACCAGTAAATTTTCCGAGCCGAAGTGCGTCCTTTTCCACAAATCCATGATGCAGACAACTCAAATTTGCGATGGTGCGAGCCAACGGAAAATCAGATAGAACCAATTTCCATATACCACCCACAGCAATGCAGGAACGGCCAAAAAGGGGGCAAACGGCATGGAACTCCAAACGCCGTTGGCCTTTTTGCGTCGCGCCAGCAGCACCACTCCGACCACAAAGCCCACCAACGCCCCACCTGCCAGCAGATAGACGCATGCGTCCGCACCCAGGAAGGCGCCGGTCATTGCAAGAAGCTTGATGTCCCCCCAGCCCAGCGGCTCCGCAGGAACGGCGCTATCCTGATGACGTTTCCGCCAGGCATTCAGCATCTTGCAGCCAAGCCAATAGGCGCTTCCCAGCAGAATCCCCGCCAAGGCAACGCCAAGAAGCACATCCGCGACCGCCGCCAGGCGGAGGCCGACTTCCGGAGACCCAATCTCCTGAAGTCTTATGACAACTGGGCGAGAAAGAACCGACCCCAGGTTGAGGTCGCCTGGTTTTGCGATGGCCGGGCGTCCATTGGGGAAAATGACCGCCAAAAGCAATGCGGCGATCACGCCGGAGTAGGTCACCAAATTTGGGATGACGCCCTTCTCGTAGTCAATGCGGGCAAGCGAAAGCATCGCCCCCGCAAACCACCACCAGCCCAGTATTGTGGAAAGCGCCAGCATGTCGTCCTGGACGACTCGAAGATAAATCGCCCAATACAGCATTCCCACGGCGGCTTCCCCAATCGGATATTTCCAGGAAATGGGCTGGTGGCAGCCGCTGCATTTCCCGCCCAGGAACAGCCAGCTCAGGATCGGGACGTTCTCCCAAGGGCGGATGCGATGGCCGCATTTGGGGCAGGTGCTCGGCGGACGAAGCAGGGACATCCCGCGCGGCACCCGCCAGACCACCACGTTCAGAAAACTGCCGACAATCGCCCCCATCCAGAAGGCGAAGAAGCCGAAGAGAAAGCGAATATCCATATAACAGGCAAAAGAATGAGTTATCCTGACAAGCTGGCTGTGGCTCCGTCCCGAAAGAAGCGGCGAACCGGGAATGGAGTACTATAACTACTCTTCGCCGCGTTGGATGGCCGCCAGACGCTCCTGGAATTCCTGTTCGAGCTTCTCCAGGGAAGTGGAGGCCTCCTCCCACCGCCAGGTCTCGTTCTCGGACTCCTGGTTGATCTCCGCCAGGCGCTTGTTCAGCGATGCGAAATCGGTGTCCGCGGCCGGAGCATTGAGCTTCTCGTAGATCTCTTGCTGCTCTTTTTCCAAGGCGGAGATCTTCTCCTCGCACGCCGCCACCTGCGACTCGTAGGGGCGCCTGAGCTTGCCGAAGGTCTGGCGCAGCTGCGACTCCGCGCGCTTCTGGTCCTTGTAGGATCGCTGGGTTTGCGGCGCGGGCTTCTCGCCGACGGGCTTCGGCGCGGCGGAGGCGGGTTTCGCAACGACCTTGGGGGCAGAGGGCTTGGCGGTCGCCACAGTGGCTTGCGCGGCCTGGGCGGCGGCCTCCTCCTGGGCGAGCTTTTCGCGGTAGTAGTCGTAGTCGCCATAATATCGGGTGACCTTGCCGGGGCGCATGTCGTAGATGTCCTTGGCGATTCCGCGCACGAACTCGATGTCGTGGGAGACCAGCGCGATGGTACCGGGATAGTTCGACAGGGCCTCCTGAAGCGCCTCGCGCGCATGGATGTCCAGATGTGTCGTCGGCTCGTCCAGCATCAGGAAATTGAGTGGCTTTAGGAGCAGCCGGGCCAGTCCGAGGCGGACCTTCTCGCCGCCGGAGAGCACCTGGACCTTTTTGTCGATGGCCTCGCCGGAGAAACCGAAACCCCCAAGCAGCTCCCGGATGTCCGCCTCCGAACGCTCCGACGCATAGCTCTTTGCGGTCTCGTAAACCGTCGCGTCGGGAGCCATGGTCTCCGCATAATCCTGGGACTGGTAGCCGGGCAGCACATTGACGCCCGTGACCACCCGCCCGCCGGTGGGCTTGAGCCTGCCAGAGATCAACCGAAGCAGCGTGGTCTTGCCCATGCCATTCAGACCGACAAAGGCGACATGTTCGCCCCGCATCAGCCGCAGGTCGCAATGCGAGACAACATCTTTTTTCCCGTCATACGAAAAGGAGACGTCCTCCAGGCGCACCACCTCGTCGCCGGAGCGCGGCGGCTGGGGGAGCCGGATGCGCGGTCCATGCGAGGCGATCGACTGCACCTCGATGTCCTCCAGTTTCTCCAGCTGCTTCTGTCGGCTCTGGGCCTGAGCCGCCTTGGTCGCCTTGTAGCGGAAGCGGTCGATGAATCGCTCCAGCTGCTCCTTCTTGTGGTCGAGGTTGCGCTTCTGCGCCAGAAGCTGCTCGTGGCGGGCCACCCGCGACTCCATGTATTGCGCGTAGTTGCCGGAATAGCGGGTCACATGGCCGCCCATGACCTCCAACGTGACATTGGTCAGGGTGTTGAGCATGTAGCGGTCATGCGAGACCAGAAGCAGGGTGCCAGGATAGCTTTTCAGATACGAACTGAGCCACTCCACCGCGGGGACGTCGAGGTAGTTCGTCGGCTCGTCCAGCACCAGAATGTCCGGCTGAGAGACCAGAATGCGCGTCAATTCCGCACGAATCTGCCAGCCTCCCGAGAAGGAGACGAACGGGTCGTTGAATCGCGACGGCGAAAAGCCCAACCCGGAAAGGGTGGCCTCGGCGCGGTTGCGCAGCTCATAGCCGCCCAGGTGTTCGAAGCGCGTCTGAAGGTCGCCCAGGCGTTTCAGCAGACGCTCCTGCTCCGTGCCCTGCGCGTGGCTCAACTCGGTCTCGACCCGAGCCAGTTCGTTCTGAATGGCATTCAATTCCGGCAATGCATTCTCCGCGTATTCAATGAGCGAACACTGCACCGCATGGGCATTGAGCTGCTGGCGGACATATCCCAGCCGCTGGCTGCCCGGATAGCTGCACTCGCCATGGTCAGGCTTCATTCGCCCGGACAGCATCTCCAGCAAAGTGGACTTGCCCGCGCCATTCGGCCCTACAAAACCCACTCGCTCGCCGTCGTGGATGGCGAAATTCGCCTCCATGATCACCTGCTGGCGGCCGAAATTCTTGCTGACATTGACAAACTGGATCATTTCACGATCTCGAAGCAAAAGGATTCAACTAATCAATTAATTGTTTTACTATTAATATATTATTGTAAATTAAATACAAAAATCATTGAAAAACGTTGATTCCATTTCATCAAGAGCAGGAAAAGTTGAAGACCATCAAAAACCCGATTACATTACCCTCGTAAGGGGTGGGGGTCTGCCTCCCTATTTGAACATGCGCGCGAGGCAATTGGCAATCTGCAATTATTCGTCGAGTGCATTAGAAAATCTAGAGCAACTTGAAAACGCTAGAAGTTCTAGAAAAACTCCGGCAAGCCGGAACCCCCGGAAACGCCGGAGTAGTTTACGCACTATCCTTTCCCAAATCGGCGAATTGCGCACCGATGAAATTTCGAAGTGCCTCGGGTTCGATGGCGATGTTCAGGCCGATTCTTCCGCCGGAGACACAGATGTAGTCAAAGAGGATGGCGGTTTCATCAATCCATGTGGGAAAGAGCTTCTTCTGACCGATGGGCGAGCAGCCGCCATGGACATAGCCGGTAAGGGGCAGCAGTTCCCGCTGGGGGAGCATCTCGACGTACTTCTGCCCGCAGACCTTCGCCGCCTTCTTGAGATTCAGCTCCATGGTGGCGGGGACCACGAAGACGAAATGCGTGCGTGGCGTGGCACCGCAGGTCACCAGTGTCTTGAAGACTTGTTCCTCCGGCTCGTGGATGGTCGCGGCGAGGGACCTGGCATCCAGCTTGCCGTCCTCGACCTCGTATTCGAACCACCGGAAGGGTATCCGCGCGTCCTCCAGCAACCGCAGGACATTGGTTTTGACATGCGGGGAAGTGGTTGCGTCACCGGTCTGCATGGCGGAGCTCCTCCAAGATGTCGAGGTCGGAACCAGGATGCTTGACGTGGTTGATTTCCTGGTAGTTCTCGTGGCCCTTGCCAGCCACCAGCAGGAAATCGCCGGCCTTCATCGAACGCACCGCCGATTGGATGGCCTTCCGGCGGTCGGGTTCCTCGTGGAACACCTTCCCCGTCGGCACTCCGGCCCGGACATCCGCCAGAATCGCCAGCGGGTCTTCAGTGCGCGGGTTGTCGCTGGTCAACCACAGCACATCTGCTCCCGCAGCGGCGGCCGCCGCCATCTGCGGACGTTTCCCGCGGTCGCGGTCGCCGCCACAGCCAAAGACAATTCCCAGTCGCCCGGAGCACAATGGCCGCAGCGTCTCCAGCGCCTTGGCGATCTCTTCCGGCGTGTGCGCGTAGTCCACGAAGGCAACGACGCCATTGGGAAACTCCACACGCTGGAGGCGCCCCGGTGCGCCTTTCGTCGCCAGCAAAGCCGTCCTTATAACCTCATCTTTGACGCCCAGGCCATGCGCCAGCAGCCCTGCACAATTGGCGTTGTAGAGGTTGAAATCTCCGGGAAGAGTGGTCTCGTAGCGCGGGGCGGCGTCCTGCAACTTGAAGGGCATCAGCCGTGCGGAGCTGCCTTGCGCGAGTTCCTCAAGCAGCCGCAACCCGGTCTTGTCATCGATGTTGATGACCGCCGGCGCACCGGGTGCCAGACACTCCGTGAAGAGCTTGCGCTTCGCCTGGTAGTAGTCCTCCATCGTGCCATGGTAGTCGAGGTGGTCGCGCGAGAAATTGGTGAATGCCGCGGCGGCGAAACGCGCAGTGCCCATCCGCTCCTGGTCAAGCGCGGCGCTGGAGACCTCCATCACAACATGCGTGACCTTGTTGGCGACCATCTCCTTGAAGAGTTCCTGCAGCAGGAAGGGCGTGGGCGTGGTACGGTCCGCATCGTGCTCGATTCCCTGCCCCACGTCATAGACCACCGTGCCAATCATCCCGACCGTCAGGCCACCCGTCCGAAGAATATCCCGCAGGATGTATGCCGTGGTGGTTTTCCCACAAGTCCCGGTAATGCCAATGAGTTGCAATTCTCTAGCCGGATATTCCGCCACCGCCTCGGCAACTCGGCCACACACGACATAGCCAGTACCCCGGCGGATCCGCAGAACCGGAACACCCGACGGAACCGCCACGTCGCCATCGCTGACCACTGCCGTCGCACCCGCGGCCAGCGCATTGGAAATATAACGGTTGCCGTCGTTGACAGCACCCCGGATTGCACAGAAGAGCATCCCCGGCTTGACTTCGCGCGAATCCCAAGTCGCCCCGGTCAAAGGCAAGTCCACCATCGTCCCAGGCCGTTCCGCCAGCCAAGGCTCCAGCAACGGGATGAGGTCATGGAGGGTCATGGGGCGTGACGAGTTGTGTATCTTACTAAATCACCCGAAGTCAATACTACTCATTGTCCGAACGGGGCGGCCCGAACTTGAGCAGGCGGCGCTGCCGACGATTCAATTTCGGGGTGCCATCCTCATTGAATTGCGGTTGCGGGGGCTTCGGCGGCTTGGAGGACTTGGGAGCCTTCTTTGCGGCACGTTCACGCTCTGACACAGAATCATCCGCATAGCGACTGCGGCCACGGGCCGGACGGTCCGCGCCGAAATCGCGGCTCCGGCGGGGGGGGCGCTCGTCGCCAAAGTCACGGCTACGGCCACGGGAGGGGCGCTCGTCGCCAAAATCGCGGCTACGGCCATGGGCCGGACGGTCCGCGCCGAAATCGCGGCTACGGGTGCGGGAGGGGCGCTCGTCGCCAAAGTCACGGCTCCGGCGGGGAGGCCGGTCTTCCCAGTTGCCCGAGCGAGAACGCTCGGGCGCAGGACCTTCCGCGTAGCGGTTGCGGCCACGGGCGGGGCGCTCATCCCCGAAATCACGGCTCCGGCGGGAGGGGCGCTCGTCCCTGTTTTCCGAGCGTTCACGATCAGGCGCAGAGCCTTCCGCATCACGCTCCCGCCGCGGACGGCCGCCACGGCGTTCCCGGCGCTCGCCACGTTCGCCACGCTCGCCGCGCTCACGGCGTTTGGGATGCATCAGTTCCTCCACGCGCTCAGGTGAAAAGCCGATGTTTTCCGGCCCCTGGTCGGCGGTGGCGGCGAGATGCCTCGAAACCATCTTGGTAAAGAGCACCGCCGGGTCCTGGTCCTGTTTTGCAGTCATCTCGCAGATGGTATTGTAGAGTTGCGCATCCAGTTCACTGGAGAATAGCAGCCCTAGCAGCTTTTCCAGTCGCTGGGCATTGACCTCGCTGCGGGAAGGAATCTGCCCCAGCGAAATCTTCGCGCCGACATTTCTCCGGATGGAAGAGAGCGCCCGAAGTTCGTGCGGAGTGACCAGCGTGATGGCCTTGCCTGCACGGCCTGCACGGCCGGTCCGGCCGATGCGGTGGACGTAGGAACGGCTGTCGAAAGGGAGGTGGTAGTTGAAGACATGGGTCACATCCTCGATGTCCAGCCCGCGTGCGGCTACATCAGTCGCCACCAGGATGTCGAAGTCGCCCCGCCGGAAGGCCGCCATCACGCGCGAACGCTGCGCCTGTTCCATGTCGCCATGCAGGCAGTTGACATTGTAGCCCCGTCCGCCCAGCAGGATATTCAAGGAATCGGCCTCTTCGCGAGTGCGACAGAAGATGATCGCCTTGGTCACCTCTTCCGTCTCAATCAGACGGATGATGGCATTGGTGCGTTCATTCTCCCCGATGACAAAATAGCTCTGCTCGATTTCATTGTTCGCGGCCTCGGGATATTCCGTCTCCAGTTTAACCGGGTCCTGCAGGATGTTCTTGGCCAAATGCTCCACCTGCTTCGGCATCGTCGCAGAAAACAGCATCGTCTGGTGAGGCCCCGGGAAATGCTTGAAAATCTCCTCGACATCGTCGATGAACCCCATGTCCAGCATCTCGTCCGCCTCGTCCACCACGATGACGGCGGGGTTCACACCGTCAAAATGGCCGGAGTCCATCAAATCAATCAGGCGACCCGGCGTCGCCACCAGGATATTGATCCCCTCGCGCAGGAGTTTCTCCTGGCGGGAGTACGACTGCCCGCCGGTGAAGGCGGCGGTTTTCAAGCCCGTAAAGTGCCCCAGACGATAGAGTTCGCTGGAGACCTGCGCGGCAAGTTCGCGGGTCGGCGTGAGAACCAGCATCTGCAAGCCATCCAGATGGCGTATGCGTTCCATGGAGGGCAAACCGAATGCCGCGGTTTTTCCCGTTCCGGTCAACGCCTGGCCCAGCAGGTCCTTGCCCGACAACGCCTCCGGTATCGCGATTTTCTGGATCGGCGTGGGTTCGGTGAACTGCGCCTCGGCAACGCCCCGCAATAGCTCTTCGCACAACCCAAAAGAACCAAATCCATCGGAGGACTCCACTTCCTTTTCCACTGACAAATCCTCTGCTCCGGTTTCCGGAACAGACAAGCCTAAGTTATCTTCTTGTTCGGAACTCATGCTATTTTTCTCCCTGAAATTCGGCTTTACCTGTTTGGAAACGCCGAACGCCCTCGGTGGGTTGCCTTTGAAATTGTCATTTCTGTTAATATAATGACAAAACACGACATTGACGCACATCGCCTGAAATTCAGGTAATTTTCTTGCAAACGCTTAATTGTATGCTATATTATAAAGTTTTTGCGTCTGCCTTTGTGAGTCCATTTGCCGCCCTGCAGACGCCGAAGCGCGGCATCCGTCTTTCCGAACCAACCATCCAACCCTAAAATTTCACATGAGTAACATTGTTGACCTGAACAACATGCCGTCAATGGACGAACTGTTTGGCACGGCCACCATCCAGCCCCAGACCAAACAGAGCGAGAATTCCATCGTGAAGGCCAAGATCGTCTCGAAGAACGAGAATGGCGTCTGCGTGGATCTCGGTCTCAAGTCCGAGCCTTTCATTGACCGTTCCGAATTCAAGAACTTCGACGAGATCAAAGTCGGCGACGAGATTAAAGTCTATCTCGAACGTCTGGAAGGCGAGAACAGCGCTCCTCAGGTCAGCGTCAAGAAGGCAGAGGCGCAGGAATCCTGGGATGACATTGTGAACAACCATCCCGAAGGTTCTGTGATCAAGGGCACCGTGACCAGCCGCGTGAAGGGCGGCCTGATCGTGGATGTAGGCGGTGTCGAGGCCTTCCTGCCGGGCTCCCAGGTGGATGTCGGGCAGGTCCATGACCTGGAAGCCTTCGTCAATAAGGAACTGGATCTGAAGATCCTGAAAATCAACAACGACCGCAAGAACATCGTGGTCTCCCGCCGCGAGCTTCTGGAGGCCGAGCGCGCCAGCCGCCGCGCCACCCTGCTGGAGGAACTCCAGAAGGGGCAGATCCGCAAGGGCATCGTGAAGAACATCACCGACTTCGGCGCCTTCATGGACCTCAATGGCATGGACGGTCTGCTCCACATCACCGACATGAGCTGGGGCCGCGTGACGGATCCGCACACCGTCGTGCAGAAGGACCAGGAAATCGAGGTGATGATCCTCGACGTGGACCGCGAGCGCCAGCGCGTCTCCCTGGGCCTCAAGCAGAAGGAAGGCAACCCGTGGGACACCGTGGAAGTCAAGTATGCCCAGGGCACCAAGGTCCATGGCAAGGTCGTCAACGTGATGCCCTACGGCGCATTTGTCGAGCTGGAAGAGGGCATCGAAGGCCTCATCCATGTCACCGAGATGAGCTGGACCAAGAAGGTCAACCGCGCCAGCGACGTGCTCAACATCGGCGATGAAGTGGACGCCGTGGTCCTGGCCGTCCACAAGGACGAGCGCAAGATCTCCCTGGGTCTGCGCCAGGCGCAGACGAATCCGTGGGAGCTCATCAAGGAGAAGTACCCGAAAGGCACCCGCATCAAGGGCAAGGTCCGCAATATGACCGGCTACGGCGCATTCGTGCAGATCCAGGACGACATCGACGGCATGATCCATGTCTCCGACATGAGCTGGACCCGCAAGATCAACCATCCGTCGGAGATGCTCCAGAAGGGGCAGGAAGTCGAGGCCGTGATTCTGGACGTGGATGCCGAGAATCAGCGCATCAGCCTCTCCATGAAGAAGCTCACCGACGACCCGTGGCAGGACATCCAGAAGAAGTACAAGGTCGGCGACGAGGTGGAAGGCAAGGTCACCAAGCTGGCCTCCTTCGGCGCATTCGTCGAACTGGATGGCGGCATCGACGGACTGATCCACATCTCCGAGCTCTCCGACGACCGCGTGAGCCGCGTGAAGGACATCGTGCAGGTCGGCCAGACGGTCAAGGCCCGCGTGAAGAACATCTCCACGGAAGAGCGCCGCATCGGCCTCACCATGAAGACCGACAATGCCCCCAGTGCGGAATCCGCCTCCAAATCCACGGCTGGCGCCACCTTTACCAGCACCCCGGCGGATGTGGCCGGCCTCGGCGGCCTCGGCGGCATTCTGGACGACGCCTTCAAGAAGGCCGACACCGACACCATCGAGATCAATGGTGATGCCCCGGCGGAAGAAGAACCCAAGGCGGAAGAATAGTCTTCCAGGCACAGTTAAATAATACCACAGCGGTCCTGCGGCTTTTTGGTCGCGGGACCGTTTGTTTTTCTTGCGGGGCTAGCCAGACTAGAGGCTCTGGCGGACCATCACCGCATTCTGCCAAGTGCCGGCCACTTGCCAGCCCTGCTCGTGCGCCATCGACAGGAGTCGCTCCACGGCGGGGCGCTGGCCCTCGTGGAAGGCATTTGCCAAGGCGGCCACGCCGTCCGGCGCCAGTTGTTCGCGCATTATTTTCAACAAGACGTGAAATTGCTCATCCTGCTGCATAAAGCGTCCGCCAGCCAGCCCATTGCAGAGAATCACCGCAAAGCCGCCCTCCCCTTCCCCTCGCCATTCCAGGACATCGCCGACGGCGAATTGCGCCTTCGCTGCTGTGAACGAAGCATAATGCCGACTGCGCACAGAGTCGTGCGGCAGCTGCCGCGTCGTGGCCATCCAGGCCTCCAAAGGCTCCTGCGTGACGCCCACGCCGCCGGACAGGCCAAGTTCCGCAATTGTCTCCAGCGTCCCCAGCCCGACACCGCATCCCAGGTCCAACAGCCGACCTTCAGGCGGCAGTTTCATTTGTCGAAGACTCTCAAGTTGCCTGGGATAGCGGCCGACATCCGTTCCGAAGCGCGGCGGGTCTGCGCACGCGCAGAAGAATGGCAGTAATTCACCGTCATCAAGACTGACGCATCCACTGTATTGGGGCAATTCTTCCCAGAACTCCAGAATTGACTCCAGCACATTGTCCTGCAAGAGTCGTGGCACCCACGACTCGGATGGCAGCAATGCCCGTGCCACGCTTCGCAGCGACCGAGAGAACTCCCGCCATGGCAAAAAGGTATCCACACGGCCGCGGATTTCCGGCGAGACAATCATCCCGGGCGTCCACGACACTCCGCCACGCTCATGCCAATTCCGAAGCAACGCTTCCCAGTGGGCGTTGTGCCGTGCTAGCGCGGCATGTGGGGCAGCAAAATGAAAATTTGAAACTTCTTTGCTTTCCGGCATGGCGGGAAATATAGCATTAGCTAGAAGTGCTAGCAAATCTAGAAGCACGAAAACAAAAACCGCGCCCCGACCTGCTTTGGCAAGCCGTGGCGCGGTGATTGTTTTCAGCTAATCTCTATGAGATTACTGAATCGGAATGGTGGCGTGAACCTTGTCGAGGATACCCTTCTTCATAGTATCGCTGTTGGTCTGGGTCTTCTCCAGGTCGTCCCAGTCCTTGAGGGTCATCGTGGCGGCGGCGTGGCCATCGGAGAAGGCGACGTTACCGAACTTGCTGTGACGGGCGGAGGTCGCCTCGATGATGGTGGCGGGGCCGCCGGAGGTCTTCCAGAAGTGGTAGAGCTGCCAAGAACCACCGATACCGGCCTGGCAGTTGCGGTCCCAATAGAGCATCAGCAGATCCGGGCTCTTGGCCTGGATGGTCTTGCGCCAGTTGTTCCACATGCCGCCGTTGGCTTCAGTGCCCGCGCCATCACCACCGTCGTTGGTGCCGGAGCAGTACTGGCTGGTGAAGTGGATGGAGCCGTTCGCGGCATAGCCGGTGCCCGGGCGCTTGGCCCAGTCGCTGTCCTTCGCGTAGGCCTTGGCCAGGGACGGGCACTGGAAGAGCTTGTGGGCGGCTTCGCCTTTCTGGCAGAGGGCCAGGGTGGTCTCGAACTTGGTGCCCATGGTGGCGTAGTTCCAGCACTGCCAGTACTGGTTGTCAGAGCTGAAGGTGTTGCCGTCGGAGTCGACGAAACGGCCCTTGCCCCACTTGCCGGGCAGGAAGAAGTCGTCGAAGTCGTTGGAGTACATGATGTCGCCCAGGGCAATCTGCTTCAGGTTGTTGATGCAGGAGATGGCACGGGCCTTCTCACGGGCCTTGGAGAGGGCGGGCAGCAGCATGCCAGCCAGAATCGCGATGATGGCGATAACCACCAAGAGTTCAATCAGGGTGAATGATTTGCGCATTTTGTTTAACCTCAGTTAGACTTTTTAGGTACGGAATGTAAAAACAAATTGTATTGTTGATTCAAATTTCAGTTTTCGAGCGTTCTTGGGATTGCTCTTTCCCTAATTGTAAGAAACAATTCATCCAAAAACAAGTGTATTTGAAAAAATTTGTTCTTCCAGGAGAGAGCGCATCTGCGAAAAGCCTGTCACGCAGGGAAAGAAATCATTTTTGACCATCGTACGGATGGTCTTTGAAGTATTGGACGGCGATGGAGAGGAAGATGTACACCGCGGCGGCGGCGGCCATTCCGTTGAGCGCTTCAATGCCGGCGGGGATGAAGGCGACTCCGCAGCCGATGGCCCAGGCGACCACGGCAGGCCAGTTGACATCCACGAACTTGGCGTCTTTCGCCTCGGTATACTTGCCCGCATGCCGCACGAAGAAGTCGGTGATGAGGATGGCGCCCACCGGCGGGATGAGGCGATTAAGGAATTTCAAATAGCCAACGAAGTGGTTGTTGAGCCAGATGGCCAGCACGGTGCCCAGAAGGCCGTTGAAGAGCACGGTGAAGCGCTTGGGCACGCCGGTGATGTTGGAGAGGCCCAGGCCGGAGGTGTAGATGGCGTTGTCGTTGGTGGTCCAGATGTTGAGTCCGAGGGCGAGGATGGCGAAGACCAGGAGCCCCTGGCTTTCCAAGACGTTGGAAATGTCTGGCATTCCGCAGCCCATGGTGCCGATGGCGCCGAAGAGGAACATCAGGGAGTTGCCCAGGAAGAAGGCGATGATGGTGGTCCAGACGGCGACCTTCGGGCCTTTGGAGAAGCGCACGAAGTCGGGCGTGCAGGTGCCGCCGGAGATGAAGGAGCCGATGGACATGGCGATGGCCAGGGTGGCTCCGATGGCCGCGTCGGGTTTGGGCTGCACGGCCAGGAGTCCCGACAGACCGATGCCACTCTTCCCGAAGAGGACGATGCCGCTGGACCAGCAACCCAGGATAATGATGGCGGGAACCGCGATAAAGGACAGGACGGTAAGGCTTCGAATGCCGAAGTAGGCGGTGGAGGTCATCAGGATGCCGGTGACAAGCACGATTGCCCATAGTGCACCAGTGTTGTCCGGCTGGATCATCCCGCGACTTTCCAACCACTTCTGCACCGGCAGGGCAAACATCGCGATGCCCACGCCAAACCAACCGATCTGGGTGAAGGCCAGCAATGCGCTGGGCAGATAGGAGCCGCGTTCGCCGAAGGCATAGCGGGAAAGGATGTGCACGGAGTTGCCGGTCCTGGCGGCCATGAAGGCCAGCGTGCCGGTGTAGGCGCCCAGAATCAGGTTGCCCGCCAGGATTGCCCAGAGCAACCCCGTGAAGGTCATCCCGGCGCCTAAATCGCCGCCAATGAACATGGACGCGGAGAAGAAGGTGAAGCCCAGCATCACGACAAGCATCGACCAGAAGCCGCGGCGACTGGTCTGCGGAACGGCGCCTTGTTCAAAGTCGCCACTGTTTTTCAAGGGTTCTGTTGCCATAAATTGAAGAAGGGAGGTGGGAGGTGAGAGGTGAGAGGTGAGAAATGAGAAGGTATAGGTTAAAGGGTGATTTTCAGGCCATCTGGGGCATTCCGGCTTATCAGGCTATTCCGGCCCCTATGCGAGTTTTTCCATCAAGTCAAGTTGTTTCAAGGCGATTTGCCGCAAGTCGGTGTCGGCAGGGAAGCGGCTGGCATCCAGTTCGGGGAAGCGCTCGGCAAGGAGGTCGAAGAAGGTCATGCCGTGTTCGGCGAACTGGAGGTTCTGGCGCCAGTAGCCAATCACGTCGGCGACGTACTCTCGCACCCAGAAGGCCCGCGAGCCGGCGTCGTAGATGGTGCAGCGTTCGAGGGGGTAGGAGGGGTTTTCGTATTGGGATTCGATGAATTCCGGCGCCATGAGCGCATGCCAGCGCAGGAGGTCGGTTCCGGTAAGCCGCACGGAGAGCGGAGTATCCAGCTGGGCGCAGGTGAATCGTCCCTCCAGATAGAAGAGCGCGGTCTGCCCGTAGTCCGGGAAGAGCCGGCGGCACTCGCCGTCAATCTCTTCCAGGATTTCCCCGGCCTTTTCGCCGCCGAACGTAAAAAAGAGGATGTTCCGGAGACGGACCTTCTGCTCCACCGCACTGCGAAGAAGTTCCTGAAGCGCGTAGCGAAGGCTGGTGCCCGTGGCCACGACGTCGCCGATAACCAGGCTGGCAGTCTCCGGGAAATAGACCTTCTCGTAGTCGTTTTCGGTGATATGCCAGGATTCCGAATCCCCCGCGTTGCGCGCCCTCTGCGCACTGATGAAACAGGTGGTGTGGTTGCGCCATCCGTATGCCCGCGCGATTGCCTGGCGAAGACCGTAGTTCAATCCGCCGCGCAGGATATTGACCACCACGGTCTCCTGCTCTGACAGGACCACGGGCTGCAGCTTGAAGACCTCGCTGCACGCCTGTTCCAGAAGATCCGTGTATTCCACTCCCGCGCAGGTGGGATCGTTGGAAATGCGACGTGTCTGCGGCGTGGAGACGATAAACGCCTCTACCTTTCTCCCGTCTGGAATCTGATAGAGCGAGATGGCTTTGGATTGATGTTTTGTAATTAGTTCAGACATATGCAACAACTCCCAAAGGGGCAAGGGGGGCGCCGCCAAGGCATTTCATCCCGTTAATCGATCGCCGCTCTCCCCCATGCCCGCTTCACCTCATTGGTCGTCCCGCACAAAATCCTCGTGGTACTTCTTCAGCAGTTCAGTCACTAAGCCCGACCCGCGCGCACGTGCGAGGCTGGAATTGAATAGCCAGGCTATGGTGCTTTCCTTGGAAAGAATGGCGTATTCCTTCGTCCCCAGCCGAATCCCCAGTTCATTCAGTTCTTCTTCATGGCGTGTCAGATAATCCTCAGCGAGGATGTTTCCCATCACCACCGCTTCGATGTCGCCCTTCAGCAACGCCTCGACAGCCTCGTCGCCATGCTTATAGCGCCTTACGAAGACACCCTTTCGCGCAGAGAGCGCCTCGTCACCGGCCGACCCCTCCTGGACCCCCACCCGGTAGCCTTCCAGGTCATCCAGATTCTTGATGTCCGAGTTGGTTGGCACCAGCACCGTCTGGTAAATCGTCAGATAGTGATCCGAATAGTGGATCGCCGCACCTTCCTCTTCCGGGGTCTGGCGTATAAAACGCCCAATGGCGATGGAGAGACTTCCATCCATCAGACCCTGGTACGCCTCCTCTTCCGTCACCACCTTCAATTCCAAATTGTCCCTGCTGTTCTCGCACATCCTCTGAAGAAGCTCCGGTTCAAGCCCCCTCAGCTCGCCATTTTCATCCAGAAAAGCATACGGCCTTCCGGTAAGAACCACTCCGGCAGTGTAATCTTGGACCGTGGAATCGGGTTCCTCTTCCGGGGCGCAGGAAACCAGACTGAAGAGCAAAAGCCCAGCCAGCGTCAATGCAGTGTATTTCATAATGGACTGATTTTTCGTTTGTTGCGGCATTTTTCAAACAAGACGAATGAACGCCTTCACAACACTTTGGAAAGAAAATCCCGAAGGCGCGGAGACTTCGGGGAACTGAAGAACTTCTGCGGGGGGTTCTCCTCGACGAGACGGCCATGATCCATGAAGAGCACGCGGCTGGCGACCTCCCTGGCGAAGCCCATCTCGTGGGTGACGACGGCCATGGTCATGCCCGCCTTGGCGAGGTCCTTCATCACCTGCAGGACTTCGCCGACCATCTCGGGGTCCAGCGCGCTGGTCGGTTCGTCAAAGAGCAGCACCTCCGGATTCATGGCCAGTGCCCTCACGATGGCGATGCGCTGCTTCTGGCCCCCGGAAAGCTGTCCCGGGTAGGCATCGGCCTTTTCGCGCAAGCCAATCCGTTCCAGCAGCCGGTCCGCATCCGCATTGGCCTCGTCTGCGGACTTGAGGCCGAGAAGCGTGGGCGCAAGAGTGATGTTCCGCCGCACCGTCAGATGCGGGAAGAGATTGAAATGCTGGAACACCATCCCGATATGCTGCCGAATGCGGTTGATGTCCGTCCCCTTGGCATTGATTTGCTCATCCTTGAACCAGACTTCGCCTTCCGTCGGTTCGTCCATGAGATTCATGCATCGGATGAAGGTGCTTTTCCCGGAACCGGAGGGGCCGACGATGCAGACGACCTCCCGAGGGAAGATTTCGCAGGAGACGTGGTCGAGCGCCAGTACGCTGGGGTACTTCTTGACCAGATTCACGGCGCGAAGGATGGGCTTGGGATCGTTACTCATTGCGCTTCAGCCTCCTCTCCATCCGCGTCACACACCAGCTCAGGAAGCAGACGCAGAGCAGGTAGATCGCGGCGACGGCCAGCAACGGCATGAAGGCATCGTAGGTCTGACTTCGGATGATGTCGCCGCCCTTGGTGAGGTCCTGCATCGCGATGTATCCGGAGATGGAAGTCTCCTTGAGCAGCACGATAAGTTCATTCCCCAAGGCGGGCAGGATGGTCTTGAAGGCCTGGGGGACAATGATGCGCGTCATCGTCTGGTAATAGTTCAGCCCCAGGCTTGCGCCCGCCTCATACTGTCCTTTGTCCACCGCCATCAGCCCGGCCCGGATGATTTCGGCGGTGTAGGCGCCGGAGTTGATGCCGAAGGCGATGACCGCCACCAGCAACTTGTCCACGTTGATGGATGCGAAGATGACGAAGTAGATGATCAGCAGCTGAACCATCGTGGGGGTGCCGCGGATGACCGTCAGGAAGACCTTCGCCAGGAAGTTCAGAAACTTGAGGCGGCCGGTCTTGTCATGGGTGGTGCGGACCACAGCCACCACAAAGCCGATCAGAAGCCCGACCAGCACGGCGCCGATGGTGATCTCCAAGGTGGTCAGAAATCCGTCCGCCAGCAGCCGCCAGCGTCCCGCCTCCAGGAAATTCTGGGAGAACTTCTCCCCGAAAGTCTGGAAGGCCTCCCGCCACCATTCAAGGATGCCCTTCGCCCCGAGGGAAGTCCCGTGCCACCATTCAAGTATGCCGTGCATGGCCGACCCCATTCAAAGACTCAAATTACTCCGCGGCAGGGGCTGAAGGCGTGGCCGCGGTTTCCTCCTCGGCGGTGCCCTCGTACTTGGCTCGGATGGCGGCCATCGTGCCGTCAGCCATCATGAGTTCAATCTGGGTATTCAGCAGGGACAGCAGTTCATCGTTGCCTTTCCTGACCGCCATCGCATAGGACTCTTTGGTGAGCGGCTCCTCCAGGATGACGAGCTTGTCGGAATTTTTCGCGACGAAGGCCTTGGCCGGCTCGTTGTCGATGACCACGGCGTCCACCTTGTTCTGAGTCAGCGCGAGAATTGCCTCGGCGCCCTTGCCGAAGCGGTTCATGTCCGCGCCTTCAATGTCAGAGGCCAAAGTGTCGCCGGTGGTGCCGGTCTGCACGCCGATGCGCTTGCCCTTGAGGTCGTCCGCGCCCTGGATGGCACTGCCTTTGGGCACGACGATCACCTGGAATGCCTCGTAATACGGCGTAGTGAAGTCCACGTTGCGCAGCCGGTCCTCGGTGATGGTCATTCCGGCGACGCCGCAGTGGGCCTTTCCGGAGGTCACGGATGGGATGATGGAGTCGAACGCGATGTCCTCGACTACAAGTTCCCGGCCAGTCCGCTCGCAAATGTGCTTCATGATCTCGATGTCGATGCCCTGGAACGATCCGTCCTCCGCCTTGAACTCAAAAGGCGGGAACTCGGCGTTGGTGGCCATCACCAGCTTCGTGGTGTCGCCATTTTTGCCACAGCCGGAAAAGAAAGCCAAGGACATCAAAGAACACAGGAGAATTGCAAAGGATTTCCAGATTTTCATGGTTTTGCTATTAACGGAATTTGGGGATTGACAAGGGGACGCATTCTCGGTCTGCGTCCGGTGGGAAAGGCGCTTGCCTTGAGGCCAGCCCATGGAAAAATGCGGAGAATTGCCGCCGGCGGGGAAACCTTGAATGGAAAGGTCTCCCTCCGGGCCTGCATTTCAAGAGGTCGCATCAAGGCCATGGCACGTCTGGCCTTCCTTCAGTATGATAAGTACTATAGAGCCAATTTCAAAAGTTGCCATGGAACCACGCGCAAGAATGCGCGGGACGGGGCCTTCATTCGGTCTGCTCGCGGAAGAGTTTCGAGTAGAAGCCTCCGAGGGCAAGCAGTTCCTGATGGGTTCCCAGTTCGGTGACCCGTCCTTCGGTCAGCACGGCGATCTGGTGGCAACGGATGGCCATGGAGATGCGCTGCGAGACCATGATGGCGGTCTTGCCGGCCAGCTGGCTGGTCAAGGTCTCCTGGATTCTACGTTCAGTGTTGGCGTCCAGCGCACTGGTGCAGTCGTCCAGCAGCAGCACCTCGGGATTGGTGAGCAACGCGCGTGCCAGGGAGAGGCGCTGCCGCTGCCCGCCGGAGAGAGACTGTCCCTTTTCGCCGATCAGCGTCTCGTATTGGACAGGCATTTCCATGATGAAGTCGTGCATCTGCGCGGCGGCGGCGGCGTTGAGAATCTGCCGGTTGGTGGCGTTGGGGAATCCGTAGGCGATATTGTCCCGCATGGAGCCGGAGAAGATCTGCGCCTCCTGCGGAACCACGCCGAGTTTTTCGCGGAGGCTAGCGAACTGGATTTTTTGGAGATCCACGCCGTCATAGCGGATGACGCCTTCCGTGGGGGTGTAGAGCCTCGCCAGCAGGTGCAGGAGGGTAGTCTTTCCGGAACCCGAAGCCCCCATGATGCAAAGCCATTGGCCGGCAGGCACGAAGAGGGACACGTCGGAAAGAACCAGCGAGGAGCGATTTCGGTTGCGCTCGCGCTCCTCCGGAGTGAGGCTCGCCTCGCTGCCGGAGGGGTACTGGAACGAAAGGTGCTCGATGGCAACCCCCTGCCGGATAGGCGAGGGAAATGGCACAGCACTGGGGTCCTCAGTGATTTCAATCGGCTCGTCCAGCACCCCGAAGCACCGTCCAAGCGCGACCTGAAGACGCTGGAGAATGAAAGAGAGCTGGGTAAAATCGGTGACCGGCTGGAAGAGAAGATTCGACGTGGACTGGAGGAAGAGCATCTTCCCCAGGCTCATCCTGCCCTGAAGCACCAGATATCCGCCGTAGAGGAAAATCACGCAATTGACCAAATGCACGATCAGCCAGGTCCAGAAGTTGGTTACCATGAAATACCATTCCACGCGAACCGCATCCCGAAGATATGCGCTGGACAGACGGTGGAAGGCCAGTATCTCTCCATGTTCACGGCCATAGGACTGAACCGCCTTCACGGCATCCATCTTTTGAGAAACAAGTCCATAGATGCAGGAATTGGTCTGACGTTGCTCGATTTGCAAGCGCTGAACTTCAGGGCGGGTCTTTTTGCGAAGCAACATGAAGACTGGCACACACACGCCCAGCAGCACCAGAATGCGCCAATCGCCGATGAGCAGGATGGCAACACCGCCCACCAGCATCGAGACCCCGCGCGTCCCCACATTGATGACCTCGTTGAGCGCATTCTTCGCGGCCGCCGTGTCGCTCATAATGCGTGAGAGCAATCGCCCCGTACCAAGCCGATGATGATAGGAGAGCGAGAGGTCTAGCACCTTCTGGTGCAAATCCTCACGCAATTTCCCCAAGATGGACTGGTTCACGGAAATCTGACGACGTGCCGCCCACCTGCTTAGATAGTTGAAGGCGACTTGAGTACATATATAGATGACCGCCAGAAGGAAAAGCTTGCGACCGGCTTCGGCGGGCCGGTTGGTGAAGCGGACGCCCTGTTCAATGCGGCGCCCAGTGCCGACCGTCGGGGGATTCCGCGCGGCAGGGGTGTGGTCACGTGCGGTCAGGCGAACGGTCTCGCCTTCGGCAGACGCCGCGTTCGCCTCTCCGCCTACCACCAGTATGGAGTCCACCGCCACCCGGTTCAAATACGATATAATATACGAGTAGTTCGCATTGATGGCCACCAGCAGGATGCTCAACAACAACGACCAGCGGTTCGGCCACAGGTAGTCCCGCAGGAACCGCCGATAAAGCGCGGTGCCGGACACCTCGTCGCCCCGGTGGCTCGCCGGAGTGCGATACGGGTAGTCTCTGAAATGTTCGCGGGTGAAGTTGAGCATCAGTCGTCCAGCACGCCTTTCCCGATGTGCTTGTTGTAGAGTTCACGATAACGGCCATCGGGGATGGCCATAAGTTCCTCGTGGGTGCCTTGTTCGACGATCACACCGCGGTCCAGGAGGATGATCTGGTCGGCGTTCTTGATGGTGGAGAGACGGTGGGCCACCACGAAACTGGTGCGGTTGGCCAGCATGCGGGTCATCGCTCGCTGGATGGCCGCCTCGGAATCGGAGTCAAGAGAACTGGTCGCCTCGTCCATGATCATGATGGCGGGGTCCGCGCAGATGGCGCGGGCGATGTTGATGCGCTGCTTCTGCCCGACAGAGAGTGCCAGCCCGTCCTCCCCGACATTGGTGTCGTAGCCCTTGGGAAGACCGGCGATGAAATCGTGGATTTCGGCGGCTTTGGCGGCTTGCACGACCTGCGCGTCGGTGGCATTGATGCGCCCGTAGGCGATGTTCTCACGGATGGTGGTGGAGAAGAGATGCGACTCCTGCAGCACGATTCCGAACTGGCTTCGCAGGTCGTGGAGGCGGTAGTCGCGGATATCCCGCCCGTCCAGCCGGAGCGTTCCACCAGTCACGTCATAAAATCGCGAAATGAGGTTGAGGATGGTGGATTTTCCGCAACCGGTCGCCCCGATGAAGGCGATGGTCTGGCCGGGCTTCACATGAAGGTCGATGCCTTTGATGACCTCCACGCCGGGTTCGTAGTGAAAGTGCACATCCTCGAAATCCACCTGCCCACGCAGGGAATGGCAGGGGACGGCATCCGGCTTCTCCGTAATCTCGCGCGGCTCGTCCAAAAGTTCAAAAAGGCGTTGTGAAGCCACGCCTGCCTCCTGAATTTGCCCAACCAGTTGGGAGAAACGCACTGCCGGCCAGAGCAGCTGAACGGCAAAGCCGGTGAACGCCATCACGTCGCCGTAGGTCATGTCACCCTGCAAGACCATCGCGCATCCCAGCAGATAGATGGTGGCGCTGCCCATGGCGTTGATCAACGAGACATTCATCCAGAAGACATTGTTCGCCACGTCGCGGGTATAGCCATAATCCAACGAGACGACATCCTGGTCATGGAACGCAAGATGCTCGCGCGCCTCTGTGCCGAACGTCTTGATGGCCAAGTCGCCACCCATGCGGTTCTGGACCCCGGCATTGAGCAGATCGTCCTCCCGCCGCACCAGCCTGCTGTAGCGGATAATCTTTTTGATGCGCAGGCGATAATTGAGTACGAAAACCGCGATGACAATATCCAGTACCAATGCCAATCGCCAGTTGATGGCGAAGGTCGCCACCGTGGCGCAAGTCGCGATGATAAGGTCGGAAACGACAGTGAGACTGGCGCTGCCGCATACTACCTGCACCGACCATGTATCTTCCATCAGGCGGTTGACCACCTTGCCAGGGCTGGTACGGTTGAAGAAACGCAATGAGAGATAGAGCAGATGGCGGTAGATCGCCAGACGCAGGTCGTTGACCAGATTCACCGAAACCAGCACCGCCAATGTCTTCTGGACAATTGCAATCAACTGCGACAGAATGGGCACCGCTAGAAATAGAAAGCCCAGGAACAAAAACTGGTCAGCCTCTCCGTGGGTGAAGACACGGTCCACCAGCGTGCGCGTGATCAGCGGAGGCAACACCGCCATGCCCGCCAGCACCAACGTCAATAGGACCTCCAACGCAATCAGCCGTCGGTATTTCCGTGCGAAGCTGAAGACGCGGCTGATTTTACTCTGCCCAGGCATGACGAATTACATACTTTTCAGGGATCGAGATTGAAAAGATAACTCCAGAACGAGGAGCGGTCGTAGTAGATGCGCGCTTCGGCTGTGGTCCCGGGCGGCAGGATGTACTCGCCTGGGTCGAAACTGCAGTAGGCCATGCGATAGGTGCTCTGCCCTTCGGACTGGATGACGTTGCGCAGATACTCCACCTTCCCCCGGAAATAGACGCGCCGCAATGGCAGGCCGCCCCCGACACTGGTCAGGCGCGCCCGGTAGGAATGGCCCGGCGCCACCCTCGTGGCGTAATGCTCGTCCACCCGCAATTTCAGGACATTGTTCTCCCCGCCGAAGATCTCGTAGATGGCATAGCTTGGCTGGAGCAGCTCGCCGACCACAAACTCATAGCGCACGACCTGCCCCGCAATGGGGGCCCGGATCTTCCGAAGCTCCAGCCGCGCCTCGACACGTCGCACCGAGTCCTCCAATGCGGCCAGCTCCTCCTGGAGGGCATCCATCTCGCGATCGTATTTCGCCTTGTCGCGTTCCAGAAGCGCCTCATATACCTGGAAATTCTTCTGCTGCAGAGTCTGGAGACGCACCTCCGCAAGTTTTTCCTGCAGCCGGACATCCTCCAGTTCGCTGGCGGCCTTGAGTTCCTTGGCCACCAGCTCCTGCGTCAGCTGAAGCTTGGATTGCATGTTCTTCAGCTCCAGCTCCGCGATTTCCAGCTCCGCCGCATGCGCACGCTTCTGCTCGTTCAAGTCCACGCTCCGGCGCTCCAGGTCAATCGCCATCTCCGCACGGCGGCGCTCCATCTCGGTCTTCAACTTGGAGACGCGCGCACGCGTTTCCGAAAGTGTCGCCTCCTCCTCGGCGCTGTTCAACTCCACCAGCACCTGGCCGGCCTCGACCGTTTCACCTGTGCGTACCAAAATCTTACTCACAATGCCCGTGACCGGCGAACGGACCTCGGCGTAATTCTCCGTGGTCACATAGCCGGTCGCCAGGGCATAGCGATCCATCTTCACCAGGAAACCAGCGGCCACCACGCCGCCCAGAAGGATGAAAAACGACAGCCACCACCGCCAACGCTTGCGCCGACGCTCTTCGGGCGTGGCCGGCATGCCCTCCCCATTGGTCATACGAAAATCGCCCATCGCAATCTAAATGTGAAATGTGAAATGTGAAATGTGAGACCTGAGACTTGAAACTTGAGGCTTGAGACCTGAGACCTGAGACTTGAGAGTTTCATTCCTCATTCCCTTGGGCGGCCGTAGGAGCCATGCTCCGAAGGCCCCTCATTTCTTCACACGCAGATAGTCTTTGGCCAGGAGCCGCATCTCGGTTGCATCGTCGTCGTAGCGTTTCAGGCAGAGGTTGCAGGTCGCGCAGTCGCGTTCGTAGCAGTTCCGGTGGACCCGCGAGGGGTACATCTTGCGGAAGGCCTCGTAGCAGTCATCGCTGCAGAAGCAGTACCGGTCCTGGCTGGACCCAAATGCGATGTGTACCAGATGGAAACCATCCTGTGTCGGATTCGTGGCCTTCCCGCACCATCCGCAGGGGACGGTTGCGCCCTGCCCGACCTCCTTCTGGCGCTGCTCCAGTTCGTCCTCCGGCCAGAGGTACTCCACCCAGGTATAGGCGTCATGGGGAATCTGGGCCTGGACGACCCCCCGCCGGATCACCAGGCAGTCGCCACTTTTGAGCACGTATGCCCGTTCTCCTTCCACCGGCGTCTCATCACCCTTGATGTGGACTCGGACGGAGCCGCGTTTGGGCAGGTCGTACTGATGCCATCCGCAGGCGTCGCAGATATTCGCGCCGAGATGCTGGTAGATATGCGCGCCGCAGGCCGGGCAGCGCCCCAGCTCCACCACGCGCAGCTTCTTCACGGAGTCCGCGACCGCAGACAGGACGGCCTTTTCGGCATCCGCCTGCAACTTGGAGCTTCGGGCACCGCCCCTCTGTTCCAGCAACGACACCTCGTGGGCCAGCTGGGTGCGCTGGTCCTCGGGCAGATTGATGCCGGCGGCCAAAGGCACATCCGGTTCATTGGGATCGACTTTCGGCTTGTGACCAAACAGACTCATAATGAGAAATGAAACGTTGAAAGTTGAAATTCATCCCACGCCCTTCGACGTGGGACATTACTCCCTTGCCGCACACGCGGCAAGACACAAGAACATCTGACCTCTAACTTCATTCCGGATAGCCGCAGGCGAAATCGTAGTCGCTCAGGGCGCGCAGCAATTCGGCGCTGGCGGCATTTTGCCGCAAGAGGGTGGCGGTGAGATTCTTCTGCGCCTCAAGCACGGCATGGGAATTGCCCTCGCCCATCTTGAATCGCTCCTGCTCGGCGGCGACAGTCTGCCGCGCCGCCTCCACGCCGTCAGCCACCAGCTCCAGCCGGCGACGGGCGGCCTCCAGCCGCAGCCGCGCCGTCCTCAACTCCGCCTCGATGGCAACCCGCTGGGCCGCCAGCCTCGCATCCAGTTCATCAAGCCGCGCCTGGAACTGCGCCGCGCGCGCCTCCGCGCCGGTATAGTCCAGCGGACGGCTCCAGGTAATCGCCGCGTCGAAGCCCCAGTTCCGGGAGACACTGTCGCGGCTTTCGGAGAATGGGCCGCGCCGTGAATCATCCATCCAGTTTACGCCGACATTCACGGAAAGCTGGTCGCGGTGCTCCTCAAGCATCTGCTCGTATTGGGCCAGGACCTGCTCCCGCTCGTCCAGCAATGCGCGTGGTTCGCCACGTTGGTCCATCGCGTCATCCACCGTCCAGGTGAAATCCGGCAAGACCGCCGACGCGGCGCCGGCCAGGAACTCCTCGGGAGAACTTTCGAGTTTCTCCAACGGCTCCACTGTTCCCACCGCGGCCGTCAATGCGACCAGCGCGGTCGCCTGGGCATTTCGGGCGATCTCCTCGTCTTCCCGGCCATTCTGCAAATCACGCACCGTCTCGGTGTATTGGTATTCGGGGATGGTCTTCAGGTCCGCCAGCTCGCGGGCCTCGGTGTTCAGACGCTCGAAGCGCTTCGTCGCCCCCTGGGTGATTTGATAGGCATTCAATGCGCTGCAGGCATCGATGTACGCCTGTTCGACACTGTGCCGCACCGACTGCACGGCGGCCAGCAGGCGGTCCTGCGAGGCACGGAATGCCGCCACGGCGGCGCGTTCGCGATAGCCCAGCAAGGCGAAGCCCCGGTCGCGGCCAAGCGGGATCTGCAACTGAACGCCAACCAGATGCTGATAGAGGGAGTCCCGGTAGTCCGGGGGATTGATCCACCGCCGCGTCACCCCGCCTGCCGCCAGATATGCGCCGCCTTTCACGGGCATCAGCACGCCTGCCTGGCCCTCCAGGCTGTCCTCGGCACCAACTTGAGCATAGCCGGCCGACGACAACGGCAGCCCCCGAAGCTGGCTTCCATAGCCGGCCGAGGCAAAGAGCGACGGGTCCCAGAACTCCAGCACTTCACGACGCGCGGCAGCGGCCTGCTCGACCACGGCTCTTTGCGACTGGACCAGCGGATTGCCCTCCACGGCATGGAGAACCAATTCGTCCAGCTCCCTCCCCCAGCCTGCCAAAGCGCCAATAAAGATAAATATAAATAATTTAAAACAAGCACGTTGCATAATTACTTAAAAGCAGCCTCAAGTTTTTTTGTGAAAGCAACGTCAGGATGCAGTGGATTGGAGATGCTTGACTGTCCCATGTCGAAAATCGAATCTACGGGGGCACTACGCATAATTTAATCGCTCTCCGCAATCTACCCCTAAGAAGAGTAAAAAATAGCGCATTTTCATCCGGTCTGGCAGCTGGACATGCGGCATTCACGGGGCCAGGAGGTTAAATGGATACCAAGGGAGATTCCGCAATATTGTGAACACGATATAGCAGCCAGCCACAGTATACCCTACCACCCAAGAGTGGCGCATTTTCTTTGAAGCATAGAGGAACGGCAGCAGGAGCAACGTCGGCACGAGCAGGAGATTCCGCGAGAATGCCGTCGGAAAATCCAGATGCAGAAGCGCATACATCGCCCTGGTATTCCCGCAGCCAGGGCAATACAATCCCGTGAAACGCTGGAAAAAACAGGGGGGCCAGAAGGAGTCTTCCCCCGGGGGATATTTCCACAGCAACCCGAGCAGCCCTACGGCAACAGCCATGCAAAGGGCATAGACGCTCCATCGCAACCACCGTCGTTCATGCCAAACACGCCAGAACTTCATACAAGCCACTTTGAGTAGACCAGAAAATCCCTTTTCATCCGCACCGCCGCTAGATGATTCTCTTGGTTTTGCCGAAGCCTATGACGGCTCGCACCGGCTTCAGACCTGGCTCGCAAGTTCATCAGCCCAGTATGAAGCACGCCAAACTGACGAAGTAGAACAGGGTCCCCAGTCCGATTGCCAGCCATTCCCATGTGGCGGCGCTATTTGCGGTCGAATATGCCTTTTCGTATTGTTTTGCATGAAAGAACCTGTTGGCCCGGGACGCCTGGACAATGGCGACAATGCCAATCGGCATGCAACAGAAAATAGTGGCCAGTATAGCCCCCGTCAAATGGCTGCTGAACGAAGAGAGAACCAACAACATCCTCTGCTGCTCGGGATCCGACGATGCCTGCGACGGAGGCGTGCCATAAGGCGAAGGTTGCGGAGTCGTACCTGAAGGCGCACCCTGCTTCGGGAGCGTAGGAAGCTCTCCCGCCAGGGATGCACCCGGAACGTCCTCGAAGGACAGACCGATGACTTGATTGCAGGCCGGGCAGCGAACCTTCTTTCCACTCCACTCGTCCATGCATTCCATCACCTGTCCGCAATGTGGACATTTCACTTGAAAGCTCATGGTTGTCCTTGAAATTGCCTAGAATCAGCTTTTTAAAGAAACTATATCGATAAGTTAGATTGGCACTCCGGCTTTTCCCCTGCCCCCTTACGGAGTTCGAGAATTGGGGATTCGCTCCCCCGGCTGAGTTCCTTTGCCGTTACGCGGCTTAATTTGCATCCAAATCTTTCACCTAATCTAACAGTATAGTTCCCGAAAAACAGTAGTCTGCATCATCTAAAACTATCATCTACGGCGGACAAACTGGTATCTGCAGACTTTTAGATGTCACAGAATACAAGGACATCTCGGGGAAACGTGCCGGTTCTGCACAGGCATCGCCGACACGCATTCTCCTGAAAGACGGCCCTCCCGAAGATGGCTTTTTTAAGTTCGGCTGAGGCTACTATCTCAACTGTTGATGAGAATATTACCCACGGTCCACAATAAGGCTATCACTAATCCTACTCCGACCGAGACCCAAACCATGATGTTCGCCGTCTTCGCCTTTGCGAACGCCTCGTCTATTTTACCTTGATTATACAGGCCATTGGCGATACTGGCAAACACTATCGCCACAATGCCCGTCGGGATGAAACATAAAATGGTAGCGAGAATTGCCTCTGCAAGATGGCTCTTGAACGGCGGGCGGAATGCCGCCTGTCCTGGCATGCCGTATGTGCTTGCGGGCTGCGCCCCGAAAACCGGTTGCTGCGGAACATTGTTTTGCGGCACATCCACATTCATCGGGGCCACCGGGACTGCAGCCTCGGCAGGAGAGATGGCAGGCAAAGTGACAGTCTGCTGGCATCCCGGACAAACAACCTGCATGCCCCGCCATTCATCCTCGCATTGCATGATCTGCCCGCACTTTGGGCAAGTAAAGGTAAAACTCATACATCCTCCTCACATTGTAAACGGCACTTCTACGATGAAACAAACTGGGAACAAGGGTGAAATCAAAATGAACGAACTGTTGAATAATATATTCCCCTAACTGGAGTTTTTACTAATTTGATTCACAACCAGTGTAAAAAAGTCTGCGAATCTGCGTGTCGCCCAAAGAATAAAGGTCGACGAACGATGCCGAGTTCTCCGGCATCACTTCTGTCAGGCAAATTCAGGAATGGGACCGACAATCTGCCTGATTCCCGAAACACCCGCAGAAAAAGACAGGAGCCCGAAGTCTGATTCTCCGTTTTTGCAGGACACCGCCACAGGCATGTCCCCGAGGCAGCGTGAAGCGACGCGCAAAGCCACCTGAAAAAGACAAGTGCATTGAAACCTGTTGTCTTTTTGTATTTTGCGGGCATTTGACATCAGCCGAACAGCAGTGACATACCTCCCCTAAAAATCGCCCCGCCGATGACTTTGGCCACACGGCGGAGCGAGATGACATCAGGATGACGGTCCGGTGCTATTTTTCGGATTTCGCCGCGTCAATCTGATTCAGGAGTTCCTTCTCGGCCGCATAGAGCTCCTCCAATTCCGGCTTCACTGCGACGTAGAGACTCTGACGCTCATTTTCCAGCTGCTCCACCTTTGCCTCAAGAGCCGGATCCACCGCTAGCGCCGCGCGCTCCAGCTTCCGGATCTGATTCCGCTTGTAGAGCAACTTCCCGCGCAACTGCTTCACCGGATCCTTCTGCGTGACAACTTGAGACTGCACCGGCGGATTCCCCTGTGCGCCGGTTTCCTCCCCCGCAATGCCGACACTCGAAAAGGCCAGCATCGCCGCCAAAAACAACATACTGAGTTTCTTCATGAGCTCTTCTCCATTGGTTGTGACTCGGCCATGAATTGAAGGTGGAAAACGCCGTCCCCGGAAGACGGACTACAAGGCCGAGATTGCAATCCGAAATCCAGAGGGCGACATCACCCAAAATAGCCATGCAATTTCAAATTGCAAATTTAAATTGAAATAATTTTGAAAATAAATTTGAAAATTAAACCAGGCAGTGTAGAGTATGATTGCATTCATAATTGCATTTCTAAATCAATTTTTGACACCATGGAGCAATATTCTACAAATTCCGCCGTTACCATTCCCATGCGGGACGGCACCATCCTGAGTGGGCGGCACTGGGCGCCTGCGTCCATCTCGTCTCGTCCACTGTTGCT
Organism: Victivallales bacterium; assembly: GCA_017417585.1. GTDB lineage: Bacteria > Verrucomicrobiota > Lentisphaeria > Oligosphaerales > Oligosphaeraceae > RGIG1601. Next base: position 6,043 of record JAFPYX010000019.1, on the reverse strand, counting down.
TTGCCGTACCGCAGACGACCTTGATGAGCTTTCGGCCCTGAGCCGTCACTGCGCCGGCCTGGGCTACCGAGTGCTTTTGCAATCGGTGCGCGGCCGTGGCGAGTCCGGCGGGCAACTTCGCCCTTTTGCGCAAGAATCATCTGACGGGGAAGACACGCTTCACTTTCTCCTAAGCCAGACCACCTGGTGCAAATCCGGCGTCATCCCTTTCGGCTTCGGCTATGCCGGCCAAGCCGCCCTGGCCTTGGCCATGCGCACTCCGCCGGGGTGCCTCTCCGGATTGGCACTCAGCGGCGTAACGGCCTCCCATTTCCACTCCGGCCTCTGCACCAACGGCCTGCTACATGGCGAAGCACTCTACTCCCTCACCCGCTGGCTGCCTCCCGCCCATCGTCCAACCCGTGCGGTCTTTGCCAAATGGCTGGGGCACCTTCGATGGCAGCCTGGCCTTTCGCCCTTTTCCGCATTTCCCCCGCTGGAGGAGTGGGTCTTGTCCGCCCGCGCCAGCCCCGTCCTGGACACCTTCTGGAAGAATCCCGCGCTCTGCCCGCAGGCGTTCATCCGCCATTTGCCAGACGCGCCCGTCTTCCTGTGCGGCGGGACCACCGCGCTAACTGGCGGCGGAACGCTGGAATTGGCAAAGGCCATCTCCGCCCATAACACCGCATCCCTGGAATTCTGGATGGGCGGCTGGGACGACGACGCCCTCACCGACTACGGCATACACTCCCCTGTCTGCCGACGGATGCTGGACTGGCTGGCCCAAATTGCCGCCAAAACCACGCCGCCGGCTTCCGGCTTGCGAAACATCCACTATCTTATTCAAGATTCAGATGGCAGAAACGACTGGCTTCACTGGTCAAACTGGCCCAGCCTCTTCCTGGAAAACCAAGATTTCTACTTGCAACCCGGGGAATTGACCACGGGGATGCCAAAGGGCATCTCCAACTGCGACTTTCTGGACACCCCTTTGAGTCCCTCCGCCACCCCTCAGGCACGCACCTGGGGTTTCACGCACGGAGAGCCAGTTTTCGGCCCCCAGAGGCTGCCGCTGGCCATTCGGAGCGACACCCTCGCCTTCATATCGGAGCCGCTCACCGACGCGATCCAGCTTCTGGGGCAGCCCCGCCTCCGGCTTCGCGTCTCCTCCAGCCGCCCCGACACGCAGTTCCTCGCCCGTCTGGTGGCGATGCCCCCCTCCCCCGCCCCGCCCAACCGTTCCCGCATCATCTCCTACGGTGCCCTCCGCCTCTCCCTGCGATATGGCTTCGAGAACCCGGTTGCCTTTTCACCAGGCACCGACAGTTCCACGACGCTGGACTTCCCCCTATCCCCCACCTCCTATCGGCTTTCACAGGGATGCCGTCTCCGCCTGGAAATCTCCTCCAACGACTTTCCACGGTTTCCCATCGGCATAAACTCCCTGCCGTCTTCCGGCCCAGGTCCCACTCCGGCCCCCCGAACGGCGCGCAACACCATTGAATTCGATGCCCGCGGTACCAGCCGCATCACGCTCGGCAGCCTCAACAAGGCCCCGCCATGAGCCGTGGCTTCCAACCTGTCCCCCGCCCGGCGTAGGCACTCCACGGCCTTCTATCGAAACGTTTCCCTAACAAGACAAAAGTCAAATATGAGTTCAAATTTCAACAAAGTAATGCTGTTGGGACGAATCACCGCCGCCCCGCAGCTCAAATCCTCCACCAGCGGAGTCACCCTTTGCACCTTCACCATGGCCATCAACCGGCGTTTCCGCGCCAGCGATGGCAGCCAACGGGAAGAAACCGACTTCCTGGACCTGTCCGTCTTCGGCAAGAACGCCGACCACTGCGCCAACTACCTGAAGAAGGGCAGCCTCGTCTTTGTCGAGGCCCATCTGAAAAAGGAGACCTGGAAGGACAAGGCGACCAACCAGAACCGCTCCCGGCTGGGACTTGTCGCGGACCGCGTGTATTTTCTGGACAATGCCACGCCAATCGCAGAGGCAGGGCAGACCATTGCTGACCCCGAAATCTCCCAGGCATTCCAGCAAATGCCTGCCATGCCACCGCGCGTTCCCCCTCGATTCCAGCAGCCTATGCCAGCTCCCCCGTCGCCGCCAATTCCCCCAGGGGAGTACGGCGAGATTCCTTACTGACACCTGAATCCGTGAATTTGCGTAAAGGATGTAGCGTCGGCGACTCGCCGACGGAATATGTTGTGGTGACGCCCCGTCACCACGGTGTCAACTCACGGATTCAGGCGATAGTTTTTGAGGGAGGGATATAAGGGATTGGGAAGGTGAGGGGCGGCGAGACCTCCTCTTTTTACATTGTCAATTGCACATTGTCCTCATGCGTTTCCAGGCACGCCAGGCACGGGGGATGCGGGCACGAAATGCCCGCACGGTGTCACGTCCGGCCATGACAATGCCCAGCCCCAGCATAATCCATGAGGCGACATAGCAAATCCCCGCTGCCTTGTAGAAGACCGGCTTGTCCTGTCGCGCCGCAATCAACGAAAAAAGCGCCGCGCCGCCCCACCCCAGGGGCACATTCAAGAGAACAAAAAGCAGCCCAAGCAAAGTAAAGAAGCTATATTTTTCTGTAAAGAACAGCCGTCGGACCAGGTGTCTCAGCATGCCGCAGAAGCCAGGTTTTCTGGAAGAGGCGTCCATCGTCAATCCTCCTTTCCGACGGCTAGTCTTCCCCACAGGTATCCCATCAACGCGGGGACGGCGGTTTCGACGCGAAGCGTGGCGGAGCCAATGGTGACGGGGACGCACCCCGCTTTCAAAAGCGCCGTCTCCTCGTCCGGCGCAAAGCCGCCCTCCGGCCCCACCCACACCCGAGTCACCCGCTTCGCACTTTCCGATGAGAGCGGCTGATGCGGCGTCGCCTCGGCGGCAGGCGAGGCCCCGAAGATGCATGTCTCGCCCTTGAAGCTGGTCTCTTCCAGCACCGCCGAGAAATCCCTCGGTTCACAAAGTTCAGGCAGCCAGGGATTCTGGGACTGCTTCAAGGCCCCAACCAGGGTGTCATGCCAATTCTCCGAGACGCCTTCCGGACGCGCCACGCCATATCGGCAGAGGATTGGCTGAATTGCGGCAACGCCCAGCTCCGTCGCAGCCCGCAGAACCCAGTCAAAGGCCTTCCCGCGGGGAGGCGCCACGCAAAGTACCAGCGCTGGTTCGGTGCGCGCAACGTTCTGAAGATCCAGGATTCGGCAGAGGGCCTGCCTGGCTCGTCGCACGCCAGCCGGTGCTTCGAGCAGCTCCGCCCGCGCGACCACGCCCTTCCCGTTGAGGAGCAACAGCTCGTCGCCGGGCGCCAGCCGCAGGACCTTAAGGGCATGCTGGCTCTCGCCATCCGGCAAGACCACGGTGGCTTCCCTCTCGGTCAGTTCTGGAATGTAGAATCTTCTTAATTGCACGGCAGTTTTGTTTTTCAGGACCTCGGGCCTCCTGGCCCAAGTGACTGCAGTGCCATCAGACATGCCCGAAGGCGGGGGCATACTCGCCGGTCGAGGCCGCCGCATCCTTCGGCACCAGCGCGTCATCGAAATGCACCATCACATTCTGCCTCTCCTGGCGGCGCTGAAGTTCGGCGACATCAATGGAGTCAAGCCCCCGGCCGGTGTCCAGCGCCAGGCAGGCCGCATTTCCGATGGCCTGGCCAGTGATGATGGCGGGAGGTATCACCCGAAGCACATCCCAGCCGTAGCCGGCACCCGCCGCGCATCGCCCCGCAGTGGCGATGTTGTCGTAGCCTTTTTGGACAAGCGTCCGGTAGGGGACTTCATAGAGGAAGTCCCGCCGGTCGAAATCGCAGATGGCCGCGACGGAGTCCTCGAAATGCCGATAGGCGTCCTCTGCCCGAAGGACGTACTCGCCGGCGATGCGGCAGCTGGTTCGCGACTGCGGCATCAGGGGAATCAGGAGTTCATACGAATTGACCGGCGCATTCTCGTATTTTTTAAGCAGGCACTTCTGGTTCCGGAGCAAGTACGCGGTCGTTTCGTCAGTGGAGGTTCCGTGCCACAGTGGGATTTCTTCCGGTTGCTGGTGTCCATAGAGGTCGGCCGGTCCGCCAAAACTTAACTCGAAGGCACGGCCGATGTCGCCGGACTCCACGGCCTGCCGGCAGGACTCCAGCGTGATGGCCTTTGACATGTAGGTCTCGAAATTCTCGCCGACGACCACCTGCATCCCCGCACGACGCATCAGGTCGCCATCGCCAGTCACATCAATGAACATCTTGCCGCGGATGAACTCGCGGCCAGACTTGCCCTCGATGATAACGCCGCGGCAGTGCCGCCCGTCCATCACCGGCGCGGAGACAATGGTGTCCAGCAGCAGATCCACGCCGGAATCCTCCAGGAACTTGAGCATCGCCATGGCGAAGCAGACCGGCGAATAGCGCACGCAGTAGCGGACGGTCGTGGACTCGGCAGGCTGACCGTTCGCCCACTCGCGAGGCACCTGCGCCCAGCCGTATTTCCGAGAGAGTTGCGCCAGCTCCTCGCAGAGCCCGAAGATGATCTGGGTGCCGCGGCCATTGCACATCGGCACAAAGAGATTCACCTGCCCCAGCGTGCCCAGACCACCCAGGACATTGCTCTTCTCGATCAGCAAGGCCTTCTTGCCGGCACGCGTGGCCGTCAGCGCGGCCGCCACTCCGGCCACGCCGCCACCCGCCACCACGACATCATACTTCGCCGGGCGAATCGGAATCTGTTCACGATATTCGAGAGTCTCCATGACAACTTGAAAGCCATAAAGGCAAGTTCAAAAAACGGCTGCCCATATCCTCATTCGTTTACCATAGCCCACCCGCGGGATTTTTCCATATCCTCCAAGGAAAAACTCCGACATAAAAGCGCCCCGCCAGGCAAGCCAGGCGGGGCGGAAGGCACCACAAAAGAAGACGATAGTGCCAAGAAGACTGCGGATTAATCGTGGCACACGTGCATCGTCAACTTGGAGTCATCATCATCCATGGCAACAGACCCAGAATTCCAGAACGGACGGACTTTGCAGCGGCTCCAGCTCGAACCTGTGACATTGGGATGGAACTGGTTGTAGGCAAGAGCCTCCACATGGCCATCCGCCATCAGGAAATTCGCCTTGCCGGCATGGCGGACATTCGTGGTGAAGTAGCCAGCCTGAGTCACCCAGCCGGGATAGACCTGGCCGAACTGCACCATGTGCGCGTGGCCACCATTGATATAGCTCTTGGTAGTTTCATCGCCCACCGAGTCAATCGGCGTGGTGTCGGTAATGAAAATCAGGCTGGAGAAGCGGGCGCCCCAGGCCTCCAGGTCGGCGAGCTTGACACCAATGGGGTGGTGATCCCACCAGCCACCGCCAGAAGGCAATCCTTTCATATACTTGCCCCAGGTATTGAAGTAGATGCCGTAGGAGGTGTTTCGAGTGTACGGATTGTTTTGGGTATCGCGGAAATTCGCGAACTGCTGATTGTCATTCATTGCAAAGACCTCGGTGAGCGGATGGAACTGTCCGGAGACCGACGGGCACATCAGGGACTTGGCGCCAGTGCCATACAGCTGATTCAGGAACAACGGCCATGGGCAACGCGATTGGCTTGTGGCATTGTAGCTGATATTCGGGGAATTCAGCCAGAAGTTGAAGACGGTGATGGAATAGCCGTTGGATTCCTCGATGTAGATGGCATTCATGAGGCCAATCTGCTTCATGTTGCTAGTGCAAGAGACGGTCTTTGCCTTCTCACGTGCCTTGGAGAGGGCGGGCAGGAGCATGGAGGCCAGAATGGCGATGATCGCGATCACCACCAGCAATTCAATGAGGGTGAAGGACTTTTTCATGGTTGTGGATAGATGGTTGAAAGATTAAACAAGATAAAAGCAACTCACTTTAAATATAGGAAAGGGATCACCTTTTTTCAACTTGCCAGAGCGAAAAGGATTCTATATTATTAATTTATTAAAGGAATCCCACCCGGATAGGGATGCATTGCCATACGAGAAACGCCCGGAAGGGCGCTCTTGACGCGCCTCCGGGCGAAGTCTCAGGCAATTATGCCCTTGG
>JAFPYX010000018.1 GCA_017417585.1 Victivallales bacterium | reverse complement strand
CTCCCTGACAGACAAGACCCCCATGCGGGAACTCTTCGAAAGAAGCGAGTTGCCGACAACTGAAACTCAGGGCACGCCTTTCCTCCCTGGGTTCTTCGATTAAAAACGCTTTCCACCTCATTTTAACGGGACACTAGTGATGAATACTTTTGAAGCAATTGTCGTTTTCGGCCTGTTATACCTCGGCATCATGTTCTGCGCCCTGTATGGCCTGTATGTGTTGCCACGCGGCTGGCGAATCGTATTGTATTTGATTCTTGGTGCAGCGCATCTGCTCGTCTTTTTGTTTATCTATGCGCTGACATTCATCGATGTGAACAATGCTTTCGCTGTCCAAACGGAGCAGTTATTCACCAAATTGGCGGAACAACTGCCCCAAGGCGGCTTCCACGAGGAACTGCTGACTCCGCCTTCTCTCGCAGTCGGCCTCCTTTGGTCTGCATTTGGCATTCTGGCGCTTGTCGGCGGATTTATCGCTGTATGTCGAAAACCGCGCTGGTGGACCTGGCTGCCAGTTTGCCTGGGACTGATTTTCTCTGACGCGCTATTCTCGGTCCCGCAACGGAAAAAGATAGAAGAAGGCATCGCCGAGCAGAATAAGTTGCGACGCCACGCATACGAGGTCGTGAGGCAAAAACGCGAGGAAGGCGTCCCAGACACTCTGTTGGCAGAAACCATCACCATCCAACTGAAAGATTTCCGAGGCAGTTACGAGAATCGCACGGATGCCAAGGAGTCCGCTGACAGAATCCTGTCGGCGATATATGCATTGACGCCAAATCCGTCGAAAGAGTCACTCGGCGCCCCCAATGAATGAACCTTCATTTTTCCACGAAACACGCATTACCGATCTCGCAACTATTCTAGTGGTGTTAGTGTTGTCGGCGGAGAAAGACCCAGCTTCCCTGTCTAACGACTGAATCATGCTTTCCTATAATGCTGTATTTCTTGCAGATTTGCCTTAATATACAATAATATTTGATTTTGTCCTGCCGAAATGGAAAATCCACTGCCCGAAAAATCGAATGATATCATTGATTCCCGTGAAACACACGGGAAACCACTGCTGCCCGGCAAAAAACGGAATGCCGCCGACTTGCCTGATTTCGACACCTCCCCAAAAGACAACGGGTGGTGGATGAGGCGACGCTCTTGTTTTCCCGAGTCCGCCACAGCCATCAAGTCCCTGGCGCAACACGAAGTTGCGCGTCCCGAAAAAGCGCATGCTTTCCTGTACTTTGGATGACTTTCACGACTTTCCGGAAACGGGCTTGCATCCCCCGCATCGTGCGTTAAATTTGAAAGGGCGGGTGGTTGGGGGGTCAACCCACCATCCATCCCTGCTGTCCGGCTGATTTCCGGCGGAAGGCCACAGGCTCCCCGGCCGGGAGGCTGGCCCCATGCCACGCACCCCGCCGGGGGCAGGCGCAATGTCAGTCGTTGCCTTTCCTGCGTGTGGCGCGGGAGGCGGACTTTTACCGGACAGCGGTGACGGGAAACACAAAAAGGTCTCTTCTTGCGCATGTCCCCAGACATTGGATGAGAAACAGTCCATGAAGATGGAATGTCCTGTGGATGGAATGCGAATTATTTGCAAGAAATAACCTACGGATTACAGTATATTCATTTACGAGTTTTGCCTGGTCATTAAAATGACGCATGATTGTCATGATGGGGAAATACATTACCGCGTTTTTGATAGCCCTTTTCGCACTGACATTGTTCGCGGCCGAAATCCCGCTGGAGGAGTCGGTCTGGGAGGGGCAGAGGGGATTTTCGGAATGGGGAATGGTGGTCGTTGACGACTCCGCCACTGGCGGGATCTACGCCATCACCCGCGACTTCATCCCGTTGCCGGAGGGAGACTTTCAGTTCGGAGCCTGGTGTGGCACCGAAAATGTCACCACGGACAGCAAGGTCTATCTTCGGCTGTTTGACGCGCAGGGCAACCAGGTCGGCCACTTCGGCACGGAGGGCGCGAATGACGCGGATTCCAAGGACCATTTTGTCTTGCTGGAGAAGGTAGTGACGGCCGCGGAGCGTCCGGCGGGCGCGGTTCAGGCGAAACTGCTTCTTCAGCCCGCGACCGGTCCGGCCGAGGCGACCGGCGGCGCGGTGTTCCGCAATGTGTTTCTGAGTCCATTTGGTCGTCCGCCTGTCCTGGAAGGCACCGTGGACTGGTCGGACGTGAGCTATTTCAAGACATGGGACATTGATTTGCAAGGAGTTCGGAAGCACGGTCCGTTCGCCGAGAGGGCAGGTTCGAGTCTGGAAATCTCCTGGGCGGTTCCCAAATATCCCGCCGCCTTGACTTTCCGGAGCACGACGAAGCTCCAGCAGCTCGTCACCCTCGAAGTCTGGGATGATGTTTTCCAGAGATATGGTCGGAAACTGATTGTCAGACCGGAAATCGACGGTGATGTGATGACATTGGACCTCAAGGAGGTGCCGATAGCCCGCAAGATTCTTCTCCACTTTCCACAGCCTCTTCAGATCCAGTCCGCCCGGTTCTTGGTTCGCGAGGCGGTGGAGGAGAACTGGAATGCCCGCTGGATCTGGTTCACCGCCGAACGTGTCGATCATGTAAGCTGTTGGTTGAGAAAGGAGTTCGAACTGCCGGAGGCGCCGGCGGAGGCGTGGCTCCAGAGTTGCGCAGATGACAACGGCGAGATTTTCATCAACGGTGAATCCGCAGGCTTTGCGGGATCCTGGAAGAACCCGCCGGTGCGCGAGGTGTCGAAGTTCCTGCGGAAGGGACGGAATGTGCTTGCGGTTCAGGTCAGCCAGAACCGCTATGCGGCCGGGGTATTGGCGGAGCTGGACTGTCGGTTCGCGAATGGCACGGAGACCAAAATCTGCTCCGACGGCAGCTGGAAATGGACGCGCGAGAAGCCGGCGGATGACGCATGGAAAGCATCCGGGTTCATCGGGGAAGGCTGGAAGGATGCGCTTGAGCTCTTCCGGCCGCCGCAGGGCGACTGGGGCTTCGTCCCCTACACGATGAAGGCTCGCCGCATTCCCATCGAGCTGGCGGAGGATTGCGTGCCGGAAAAGCTGGATTTCTGGCGAGACTACCGCTGGAAGTTCGATTTGCGCTGCGAGAAGCCCCTGGAGGGTTTCCGCCCCGTCGAGCTGGTTCTGAGCAAGGGCGGCGTGGACTTCCGCCGGATCCCCCTGGGTGGTCTGGAGGACGGCGCGACGGAGGCGCACTTCGAGTGCGACTGGCGGGTGGGAGGCCATCTCTACCCTGGAATCTACCATCTGGCGCTTTCGGTTCCGGGCTGCGAGGTTTCCACGAACGGCGTTCCCTTTGACCGGGACATCGAGATCGTGAACGCTTCATGGCATGAGCCGGCCTACTGCCAGGTCGCCCCGGGGGTGTTCGGCCAGACCACGCTCTTTGTCAAAGGCGAACCCACCATGCCTTTCCTCTCCATTCTCTATCCGGGGGAGGTGAACTACCCCGAGGCGAGCCAGAGCGGCAAGGCCGGCCTGAAGCTCATCCATGTCTATGGACGGCTGCTCAACGCCCCCGATGGGAACTATGACTTCAGTTTCGTGGACAATGTCATCTACACCGCTCTGCGCGGAAATCCCGAGGCGCATCTTGTCCTGCGAATCACCTTCCGGGACTCCGTGAACCCGGAGTTCTATTGGGAACATCCGGACGAACTGGTCATGCTGGACGATGGAACGCGGATGCGCCATCCAAGCCTCGCTTCGAAGGTCTGGCGAGAGGAAATCCGGAAGATGCTCACGGCTCTGGTGCGTCACATCCAGGAGGGACCATACGTTGACCGCGTGGTGGGCATTTTGCCCAGTGAGGGCGAAGAGGGCCAGTGGATGCACTATTGGGGAGGGGATGATCCTGCACAGCCGGGCACGCTCACCGACTACAGCCCTGCGATGCTCAACTACTTCCGCGAGTGGCTTGCACGGAAGTATGGCACGGACGAGGCGTTGCAGGCGGCTTGGGGACAACCCGGCGTCACCTTGGCGACCGCCGAAATCCCCTCGCGCGCGGCGCGCGTTGGCCATCCGGAGGAGGGCGTCTTCCGAAAACTCCCGCGCGACCGGGCGGTCATCGACTACGCCGAGGTGCTCTCGGACGTGGTTGCAGAAGGTGTTGCGGAGTATTGCCGCGTGGTCAAGGAAGCCTCCGGAGGGAAGATGATCACAGGCATCCTCTACGGGCATATCATGGACCTGGGCGGGACCTTCATGGCCGAGCAGGTCGGTTATCTCAAGTTGCGCAAGGTGATTGAGTGCCCCGATCTGGATTTCTTCGCCGGACCCATCAGCTACTGGTCGCAATTCCGCGACATGGGTGGCCCCGGCGCCTTCGACTATCCCACGCCCGCCACGCTGCGACTCCACAACAAATTCTGGATCAACGAGGTGGATTTGCGCACGCATCTCCTGGACTCCACCGACCACGTCAGCGATGTCAATACCGCCAAGAAGACCAATGAGGCGATCGCACGCGAATTCGCGCTCTCGCTGTGTAGCAACGCCGGACTTTGGCTCTGCAACCTCGCCGGCGGCCAGCGCGCCTGGTTCGACGATGCCGAGACGGCTGACGCGATAGGACGGCTCCAATGGCCAATCGCAGTGAATGCGCCGCGACAAGATCTTCGCTCCGTTGCAGAGGTCGCCGTGGTCTTCAGCGACCGTTCGCTGGCCTACCTCAGGCCGCTCGCCACGAATGCCCCACGCACGCAGGACGGCATCATGGAGACTCTCATGGTTTGGCAGCGCCTCGCTTTGCGACGACTCGGCGCACCCTTTGACGCCTATTTGGCGGACGATTTCCTGAACCCCGAACTCCCGCATTACAAGTTCTATGTCTTCATGGATACCTTCTATCTCACGGACGAGGAGCGTGCGGCCATCCAGAAGCGGCTGGCGGAGGATAACGCGACGGCGCTGTGGTTCTATGCGCCTGGAGTGATTGACGGCAAGATCCTTGATTCGGCGAAAATCGCGGAGTTGACAGGAATTTCCGTCACTCTGGATTTTGCCACGCGCGAAGCCGCCGGAATGGTGGAGGCCGAGACTGGCAAACCGCTGAATCTGCCACAGCAATACTCTTTCCTCCCCGCCGCTACTCCACAGGTGGATGAGATGACGGAGGTTCTTGCCTACAAGGCGGATGGAAAGACGCCCGCCGTGGTCCGCAAGGGGAAAACCTACTATTCGGCCTACGCCGGCCTGACGCCTGAATTCCTTCGCAAAATCGCCCGCGAGGTAGGAGTTTTCCTCTACAGCGAGGATGACGACGCGATCTACGTGAACGCCAGCTACCTGGCCGTCCATACGAGCAAGCTCCCCGGTCCACGCACCATCACCTTGCCGCCGGGTGTCCGCGCCAAACTGCTATGGCCGACGGCGCCTTCCGTCGAACCCTTGCCTGATTCCGTCCTCCGTTTCGACTCCGCCGAACCCCATACGCGGATCTGGCGCCTGTTCAAATGATGGTTAAATGCCGGAGGGCAAAGGCTCGAGGTCACTCTTGCCTCTATCCTTCGACATCATCCTTCCAAGGTGGGAAGGCCTCGTTCCAAGCGCTCCCCTTTGCCACGTTTTGAATCGGCATGCCTTTTATCCCGCACGTCGTTCAACGGTTTGCATTCTGGTTTTCCATCATCCCAAATCGTAATACAAATTCCACCACCATGTTTAAGCATTTGTTTTCTCCTCTATTCCAGCGTTTTCCCTTTTTTTTGGTGATTTGTCTTGGATTGGCGTTTATAGCCGATGCCCAGACTGCGTCGTCTTCCGAGATGGAACAGCAGGCCATCGCTGCCGCCGAAGCGAAATACCCACTTTATCATCCAGGGGAGAATATTGTCATTTCTTTTGACAGTGGAAAAGGAACCCGCATCACCTATCATGGCACCTATCGTGTCATCAGTCCAACTAAAATACAAATCGGAAAGAATTATGTGACTATCGCGGACTTGCCAGAAAACCTCCAGGCTCGTTTTGACGCCGACTTGAATGCGCAATTACGTGAAAAAGAAGTGAATCGGCTGCTTGGCCAGGCTAATGTCGCCCATCCTATGGATAGGACGGAAGAATCTTCTGCTCGAAAATTTACTACAACATTTGATGATGCAGAGACCTCTGATAGTGATTCTCTAAACGACCATTCATCCAATGACCGTGATGAGGCGGATGTTGCCCGACAGTCCGTTGAGGCTGCAATGAAACGTGCTGAAGAGGTTATGTCGAAGAATCTTTCGCACGACACATATTTGCAGGCCCAGCTGAGTCGGCAAAAAGGACGAGAAGCCTATCGAGACCGCGATTTCCAGAATGCCGCGAAGTTGTTTGGGGAGGCGGAACGACTTTATCGTCAGTCCATCGAAGAAGGGCGGGCGAAGTTGGAACGGGATGCCAAGGCGGCGTTGTCCAAAGAGCAGTGGAAGGCGCTTCGTGAGATTGCCGCCTGGATGTCAAGATTCGACTCCGAGCGCGGAGCGGAATTATTTCGCCAAACCGACCAGGCGGAATCCGACGCGCATTATTCCCGGGGGGAGGACGCGCTCGCACGTCACGACTGGGCGGCTGTTCGGCAGTTTGCCGACCTGTTGTATTATCTTGACGAGGGGCGTTACAAGGATTTGAAGAAGCGCGCGAATCGCGGCGAGGCGGATGAATTGACTGCCTGGATCAAACAAGTGATTCAGCAATACGACTGGACTAGGGCACGCCAGTACTGCGTTCGGCTGAAGGAACTCTATCCGAAAGAAGCCGATGCAATGAATAAGGAAGTGAACCAGGCCGAAATTGCCCATTGTATTGAACTGGCGAGTGATGCCATTGCCAATCATGAATGGGCAAAGGGCAGGAAAATCATTCTTCGGATCTCGGCCATCGAACCCGGCAACGCAGAGGCCTCGAAAATGCTGGCGCTGGCCGACAAGGGCGAGATCGCTGAACTGACCGCTGCGGCGAAGAATGCCATCGCCAGGCACGATTGGGCAACGGCACGGACGTGCCTTTCGCGCATCAGGCAGATTCAGCCCGACAACGCGGATGTTCGGCAATTGCTTTCGCGTGCTGACAAGGGCGAGGAGGATGATTTGTTTGCGGAAGCCACGGCGGCAATGAAAAATGAAGATTGGCCAAAACTTTATGACCGGGCACATCGATTGGAGGAATTCAATCCAAAACGCGCCAAGCCGTTCCTGGACAAGCTGAAGAGAATAGGAGACATCAGAATACCGGTCACGGTGACGGTGGAGAAATGGTATTATTCTCCTTATGACGAATGGAAATACAGCTGTGAATATATTCTGTATGAAAACAACACGCGAATCGCATCAAAAAACAGTCAACAGATGGCGGTTATTTTTGAAAATGTGGAAGTGAGCCTGGGGGCGACGTTGCGTGCCGAGATGCTGCCCAAAAACGGATTCGGGGCAATAGCGGAAACACTTGAAGCAGAAGAAAAAGTCATCGTGAAGGTGAGAAATCAGGAAATCACCTTGAAATGTAAATGATTATCCCAAACCTTTGGTTGTAACATTCTTGAATCCGTGAATTTAACCCTGTGGTGACAAGCGTCACCAAAACGCAGTCCGTCAACGAGGACCGCCGCCATATGCTTTACACAAATTCACGGATTCAGAATCAAAGTTATTATTGACGCGAAACGGCGGTGCCGACGGCGGTCTGTCGTCGGCATCCTCCCTGCGGGGCATTCTTCCTCTTTCCGCAATTCTTGTTTTCACCAGAACGATTTCACAACTGCGGAGGGGACACTATCTTCCACTTGCCATCGATCTTGACAAACATCCATTCTCTTTCCTTCAGCCCGTATGTCTCGTCGCTATTGTCACTCTTCCTTTCACGTGTGAACTTAACAGTAGCCGTGTCACCGTCAATCGTTTCTCCCCCCAGGCTATAGTCATATTCCGTAACTTACTCCTCGCCCTCAGTTTTTCCTTTTCTTCCTCAGAGGCTTTGGTGTATTTTTCAAATAGTTCGCGTTCAAACACCGCATTCGCGTCACCTGTTAAACATTCTGACGCTTTGTCTAATTCAAAGTTGGAGAGAGCATCCATAAATGCTTTTGCAACGCTCAAAGGTGAATCGGATTTCATAGTAACGCCCGCAGGTGAGATGGCAGATTCTTCGTTGCTTGCAGACGAGTTGGAACCACAGCTTGTCAGGATGAGGGATGATGCCAACAGGATAGCCGGTGCCAAGCAGAGAAAGGCTTTTTTCATCTGGTTTTCTCTTTTTGATGTTTGAGAGTTAAACAGAACTACCAGGAATAGCACATTATATCAGCTCGCCAAAGCAGATACAATTAGGACAACAACTTAGCCGTTGGGGGGAAATATAACGCACTCTGCAGAAAAATCTCTCTACCGTTTTTTAATCACGAAATACCGACAAAGACTGCTTTACGATCCATTGCATGTCAAGCTTGAGTTGGTTCTGCGTGAATTGGCCGGCCAGTAGGAAGACAGGCAACGGGTTTGCCATAGACGACATCTCTAGCCATAAAGTGCTATTGGTTCGTCGCACTGAGGATGGCGGTCTGGCTGGCGAAGGCGACGGAGCGGTTTGCCAGCGGGCGCAGTGCGGCGGCGAGCTGGGCGAGATATTCTGGCTTGAGTCCCGTAGCGAGCAGCCGCGAGGCATAGCTGTTTGCATCTGAAGTGTCCATCCAGCGGTTCAGAGTGGCAAGGGGGAGCACCTGCGTGCGGTGCAAATCCAATATTGTTGGATTTGCGGTGGCAAGGCCCGCCTCCTGCAGGAGGCGGCACAGGTCTGAGGCATCCCAGTTGACCAGCGGATCGTCGGGATTCGTATAGATTTTCTCCTCGGCCTCGGCGATTTCGGGTGGCAGGGGAGTCTCGACGAGTCGGGAGAGGCGCTGTCCATGTCGCGGGAGGTTCTCGGCGAAGGCGAGCGTTCCGCCTGGTGCCAGCAGAGTTTGGAACAAATGTATATAGTTATTATATAAATCGTTGTTAATAAACAAGTTGCGTCCAATAATAAAATCGAAGCGCAAATCTGGCGTATCAGCGAGTAGCGCGGGGAGTTCTTCGGGGGAACCGACAAGAATCTGCGGCTGACGGAGTCCCGGGAGGTTCGCGGCCTGTTCGCGGAGGACCTGCGCGGCCTGCTCGGAGCGCACGAGCGCCCAGATACCGCCCTCTGGCGTCTGGCGCACGGCCTCCCAAGTGAAGAGTCCGGTGTCGGCGGTGAGGTCGAGAACCAGCTCGTGGCGCTGGAGCGTTCGCGTTCGGAAGAGCTCCGTGCGGATCTGGGCGAGGGTACCGGAGAGCGAGTCCACGGCGCGTGCGAGCCACTGTTCGGTGGTTCGGTCGGCGGGTGAGAAGCTGAGGATTTCGGGTGGCGAGAGCGCGGACTCGTTTTCGCGGAGTGCGGCCAGCTGGAGTTCGCGACGTTCGCGGATCTGGGATGCCAGCTGTGCCTCGTAGCCGAGTTCGCCGGGTTCGTAGAAGATGCGTCCCTGAAGGGAAGACGGAAGATACTGCTGGGCGACCCAATGTTCGCGGTAGTCGTGGGGGTACTGGTAGCCCACGCCGTGGCCGAAGCCCTCCTTGTCCCGCGATGCGTCCCGCAGGTGATTGGGGACCTCGCCTTCGCGTTCCTTCTCGACCAACTTGAGCGCGTCGAAGAATCCCAGCACCGAGTTGGACTTGGGGGCGGTGGCGCAGTAGAGCGCGGCATGGGCGAGGGGGAAGTGCCCCTCGGGGAGGCCGACGCGGTCGAAGGCTTCGGCACAGGCGGTGACGAATGGCACGGCATGCGGGTCGGCCATGCCGATGTCCTCCGATGCGAAGATGATCATGCGCCGGAAGATGAAGCGCGGGTCCTCGCCGGCATAGACCATCTTGGCCAGCCAGTAGAATACTGCGTCGGGGTCGGAGCCGCGCATCGACTTGATGAAGGCGGAGATGGTGTCGAAGTGGTAGTCGCCCTCGCGGTCGTAGAGTACCGCACGGTGCTGGATGGACTCCTCCGCGACCGACAGCGTGAGGTGGATGGCGCCGTCCTCGTCGGGCGCAGTGGTCTCGACGGCCAGTTCCAGCGCGTTCAGCGCGGCGCGGGCGTCGCCGTTGGCGACGTTGGCCAGATGCGCTAGCGCCTCGTCATCCAAACGGATATGGAGTTTTCCGAAGCCGCGGGCGGGATCTTCGATGGCCTGGCGGATGACTTGGCGGATGTCCTCGTCGGTGAGCGGCTTGAGCTGGAAGATGCGGCTGCGGGAGACCAGCGCGCGGTTGACGGTGAAGTAGGGGTTCTCAGTGGTGGCTCCAATGAGGATGACCGTGCCATTCTCGACCCACGGCAGCAGCGCATCCTGCTGCGCCTTGTTCCAGCGATGGACCTCGTCGATGAAAAGGATGGTGCGCTGGCCATATTCACCCAAGCGGCGCTGCGCCTCGGCGGTGACGGCCTTGAGATCCGCGATGCCCGCCATCACCGCATTCAGAGTCACGAAGGCGGATTTCGTGGTGTTCGCTATCACGCTGGCGAGCGTGGTCTTCCCAGTGCCGGGGGGGCCGTAGAAGATGAGCGAGGCGAGCTGGTCGGCCTGGATGGCGCGTCGAAGGAGCCGCCCTGGCGCAAGGATATGCTTCTGACCGATGTATTCCTCCAGCGTGCGCGGGCGCATCCGCGCGGCCAGCGGAGACTCCTTGCGGAGACGCTCCTGCCGCGCGTGCTCAAACAACGATGGAGGATTGGTGGACTTCATGCTTTCCCGGCTAGCGTCTGGATGATATATTCCTCAATCACGGGGACGGTCGGCTGAAGCAGCGCCTTGCGCAAGGGGAGTTTCTTGAGCTTCTCCAGCGACTCGTGCCGGGCGGGCGTGCCGTCCCCCAGCGCCTGTTCCACGGCGGCGGGGAATTTGCCGGGGTGGGCGGTCTCCAGGCAGAGCGTCTTGAGGCCGGGCAGGGGATTCGCCTCGGCCACGGTGACGCCGACGGCCCCATGGGGGTCCAGGAGCACGCCGTACTGCTCATAATGCTTTCGGATGGTGGCCAGGGTGCTCGCGGTGTCGCCGCGGCCGGCCGCGAAAGTCGGATCCGCGTCTTCCAGGGTGATGGAGCCGTTCTGCTCGAATTCCATCATCATGGCCTTGGTTCGTGCCGCGTCCTCGCCCAGGCGGTAGTAGAGATACCGCTCGAAGTTGCTGGCGACCTGGATGTCCATCGAGGGAGAGAGAGTGGGGTGGACGGTGCCTTTGGCGTAGGTGCCGGTGTTGAAGAACCGGGAGAGGATGTCGTTCTCGTTGGTGGCCAGGAGCAGCCTTGCGATTGGAGCGCCCATCCGGCGGGCGACATATCCCGCGAAGATGTCCCCGAAGTTTCCGGTGGGGACGCAGACCTGGATGGGCGTGGCTGAGCCGGAGAGCTCCTGCACGCGGAAGGCGCCCCAGAAGTAATACACCACCTGCGCCAGGATGCGCGCCCAGTTCACCGAGTTCACCGCGCCAAGGTGGTTCTTCTCCTTGAAGGGCAGGTCGTTGAAGACCTGCTTCATCACGCGCTGCCCGTCGTCGAAGGTGCCTTCGATGGCGATGCAGTGGACATTGGCGTCCGGCACCGTGGCCATCTGCCGCTCCTGGAGCGGGCTGACGCGGCCTTCCGGGTAGAGGATGAAGATCTCGATGCCGGCCTTGCCGCGCACGCCGTGGATGGCGGCGGAGCCGGTGTCGCCGGAGGTCGCTCCGAGGATGTTCAGGCGTCCGCCGCGCTGCCGGAGAAGCTCAGCGAAGAGGTTCCCGAGGAACTGCAGGGCGACATCCTTGAAGGCCAAGGTCGGTCCATGGTAGAGTTCTGCGATGAAGAGGCTCTTGTTGTCCAGCGGACGGATCGGCACCACGTCGGGGGTGTCGAAAGTCGCATAGCTGTCCTGGACCAGCCGTCGGAGCGTCTCGGCGGGGAGCGAGTCGCCGACAAAGGGGCGCATGACCTCGAAGGCCAGTTCCGGATAGGTGAGCCTTCGCCAGCCGTCCAATGTCGAGGCGTCCACTTGGGGAAAGCTTCCGGGGACCAGCAGGCCGCCGTCGGTGGCCAGCCCCATCATGACCGCATCGGCGAAATCCACAGGGGCGATTCCCCCCCGGGTGCTGATGTAATGTGAAGAATCCAAAGAAATTCCCATCATCGTTTTCCTGCAATTACCACCTTTTTTTAAAAAGAGTGATATATTTACTGACTGCGAGCATTCTTTTGCGGGCGCCCGGAACGCACCGAGGCCGGCTTTTTTTGGTCAACGGACTAAATATAGCCCTCTAACCCAAACCTAAATGACACGGAACGCAGTGATTTTTCTGGCTCCGGGCTTCGAGGAGCTTGAGGCCCTGGCACCGGCGGACGTCTTTCGCCGGGCGGGTTTGAACGTTGTCCTGTGCGCGGTGTTGCCTTCCGGGGACTCCTCGCTGATGGTGCCGGGCGCACATGGCGTTCGTGTCCAGGGCGATGTCCGCATCGAAGAACTCGTGCCGGCGGATTTCCAGCTGGCATACTTGCCCGGAGGCATGCCCGGGGCGACGAACCTGGCCGCCTCGGCGGCCGTTCTGGAGGCCGTCCGGACAATCCGTGCGGCGGGGACGGTCTGCGCAATCTGCGCGGCGCCGATTGCGCTGGACGCGGCGGGGCTGCTGGATGGCGTGGAATACACCTGCTATCCTGGCTTCGAACGCCACATCAAGGCCGGCAACTACACGGGGAAGTTCATCCAGAAGAGCGGTTCCGTGCTGACGGCCTGCGGCCCGGGCGCCGCCGTGGATTTTTCGCTGGAGATCCTGCGCTTCATCGGGCTGGGGGCCATGGCCGGCTCGCTGGCCGAAGGGATGCAACTCCGGCGCTGAGTTTTTTGCCTGCCGTCCGGGCGGGTCCTTGCCCTTTCCATTTCACTTCCACTATTTTCGAGACCACACCGTGAAATCGTTCTTGGCTATCTTCAAGCAGACCATCCGGTCCGCGATGCGCTCCAAGGTCTTCCATGTCCTGTTCGCGTTGATTTTGCTCTGTGTCATTGGCCTCCCGTTGACCATCAAGGGTGACAATACCGCATCCGGGCTGGTGCAGGTGTCCCTGACATACTCCCTGAACATCGTCATCGCGCTGGTGTCGGCTTCGACCTTGTGGCTGGGGTGTTCCCAGCTGGCCACGGAGATTGAGGGCTACCAGATTCACCTGGTGGTTTCCAAGCCCTGCCGGCGCTGTGTGGTGTGGGCCGGAAAGACGCTGGGCGTCTTCCTGATGCATGCGTTGCTGTTGGTCATCTCCATGTTCATCATCTACGCCCTTACATTTTACCGCCTTGGCGCCGGGCAGCGTTCAGGACTCTTCACCGAACAGGACATGGATAAGCTTCGGCAGGAGACGCTGGTGGGCCGCCGGAGCTTCTTCCCCGCCCGGGTTTACCTGTATGACGACGTGGAGCGTGAATACCAGAAGCGTGTGAAGAACGGCACCGTAAACCCGGAGGACGATCCGAAGATTGTCAAGAAGATGATCCGGAGCGAACTCATGCAGGAGGTCATGAAGAATGTCACCATCGAGCCGGGCAAGACGCATGTCTGGCATTTTGAAAATGTTCGGCTGGCCAAAAACGACCCGGTGCTCTACCTGCGTTTCCGTCTTTACTCCGGGGACATCACAGACACGGACCAGCGGATGATTCCGGTGGACTGGGGCTTCCAGATCTTCAGGGATGCCGACGGGAATCCTCTGCCGGCCAATGCGGAGGAGGCGGTCGTCACATATATGGATGTGCAAGGGGAGCCATTCCAAATGCCTGGCGGCACCTGGCAGGAACTCACCACCATCCGCAAGGAGGACGAGAATTATACCGTCGTCAACATCCCGGTGGTTTCCAGCATGCTGGTCAACGAAGCCGACGACGACCGCGTGGTGCTTTATTTCCACAATTTCGGCAACCTGTTCCTGCCGAACGAGGCTGATGTCCCGGCGGACGAGGAGAGCCAGGCGGCCTACCGCAAAATGAAGCAGACCTACACGGCGATTTTCCAGGTCGCCGACGGGCCGATGCTGCTTTCCAGGGTAACAGGGTTCTTCAGCAACTTCATGCGGACGATGGCGATGGCGTTGATTCAACTGGCGTTCATGGCCGCGCTGGGATGCACGGTCGGAGCGGTCTTCTCCACGCCGGTGGCGGTTTTCGTGGCCATCTCCTATTTGATCATCGGCATGTCCGCCTCCGCCGCGGTGGATGCGCCGCTGAAGAACGACGATGGCTCCTACATGTACAAGAATGCCGGCGAGCGCATCCTGCACCATGTCGCACAGGGAGTCCAGTGGTGCGTGGTCACTCTGGATGAACTGGACTGCACGAGCGACCTGGCCAACGGGCGCCTGGTCGAGACAGACGACATCGTCTGGACCTTCATCCGCGTGCTGATTCTGCGCACGGGAATCCTTGCCGGTGTCGGCATCTACATCCTGAAGCGTCGTGAACTGGGTCTCGTGGTACGGAAGGCGTAGCAGCGACCTGCAAAGCCACGTGGTGTTTCCCCCTTTGCATTTTCAATATCGGGAATTACAATGAAAAGCAATTTCTCACGCATCCTCGTCATCCTCGGCGTCATGGTGGCCTTGTTGTGCTGCCTTTCGTATTTGCAGGGGCGCATGAACGCCGTCCGTTCGGAATACCACCTGACGGACACCAAGCCTTTGGAAAACGCGCCGCCGGTGGTTGCCTTCTCCAGCGTTGCCTTGGGCGGTTTCCGCGGCTTGCTGGCGGACTTCCTTTGGTTGCGGGTGAACCGCATGCAAGACGAGGGGAAGTACTATGAGATGGTGCAGCTGGCGGACTGGATTGTGAAGCTCCAGCCCCGCTATACCGGCGCGCATGCCTTCCTGGGCTGGAACATGGCCTATAACATTTCGGTCACCTTCACGAGTTTCGAAGACCGCTGGCGCTGGGTGAAGCGCGGCATTGAGCTGATCCGCGACGAGGCGATGGAATACAACCCCGGCGACCCGGAACTATACCGCCAGCTGGGCTGGATCTACGAACACAAGATGGGCAAGGACATGGACGACGCGAACCGCTACTACCGTACCCAGTTTGCCCAGGAGATGATCCGGCTCTTCGCCGACTACAATGCCGAATGGGAGAAGCTCGACAAGGCGCCGCTCAACGAGACCAAGCTCTATGCCACCTTGGATGACAAGGCCGAGGCATTCCGGCAGATTCTGGCCACGAATGGTCTGGACTTCAACAAGTTCGAGATAGTCTTCCGAGAACGTGCAGTCATCCCCGAGGAGTACAACGGGTTCAACTTGCGCGCCGCCTTTGACGAACTGGGCATCACGGAGACAGTTGAACTGTGCATGCGCCACCGCTGGATGCTCTACAAATACCGGCTGGACCCCGTCATCATGATGGAGTGCAACGAAAAGTATGGCGATTTGGACTGGCGTCTTCCGGAGGCCCATGCCATCTACTGGGCGGAACGCGGCCGCCGCGAGTACTTCGAGGAGAGCCAAATCTTCAAGCGCCTCTCCTGCGACCGCATGATCTTCCAGTCGCTCAATGCGGCTTTCCAGACCGGCAAGCTGCTCTATCTCAAGGGCGATATCCGCACGCTTCAGATGACCCCGAATTTCGCGGTCGCCGATGCGGCCGACGCCTATTACCGCCAGGCGATACGGGACTATCCGGACTCGCAGATTATCGGCCCATACTCGAATTTCCTGGTGGACGGGATTGTCCAGCTCTACATCTTCGGCTACAAGAAGAAGGCGGCCCGCTGGTTCAAGTGGGCCAAGGAGTTCAATCCGACCCGGTTCCCGCCGGATTCCGACCTGGAGGAGTTCGTGACCAAGGAGCTGGCGGAGGACATGCGTGAGGCCAGCCAGCAGCAGGCGCAGAAGGGCATCCAGAGTTATCTCTTGCAGGCCTACACTTACCTGGCGTATGCCACGGACGAGGAGTCGGACGAGTACAAGTCATACGAATCCCTCACCCTAACCGCAAAGCAACTTTACGACCACTACATGAAGTTCATCGGCGACACTGCGCTGCGCCGAGGAATGCCGCCCTTCGAGGAGATGCGCCGCGTGATGCTCGGAACGGTGGAGCGAGGCCTGAGGGAGAATGAAGTGACGATGAAGCTGGCGGACAATCTGGCGCGCTTCCAAAACGTCCCCGTGGAGCGTTTCATCCCGCGTGCCGAAGAAATCGAGGCGCCGAAGGTCAAATAACTGGCACACAGGGTTTACTTAGGAGTTCGTGATGTCGAACTTTCAGGACCTTTCCAAGTTGCTCTTTACTCCCGGAAGCGCCCCGCTGCTCATCGTGCTGGGTATTTTTCTGCTGACGGGGTTGTTCATCTTCTTTGAGCGGGTGCTTTATTATCGGCGTGCCCAGGTGGACACCATGGAGTTGTTGCGGGGTCTTACGAACCAGCTCCGCAACCACCGCGTCAAAGAGGCGATTACCAATTGTGACACGCGCTCTGGACCCGTCGGAGAGATTTTCCGGACGGCGATCGAGCATTGGCAGGATGGCGAAATCGGCATCCGCTACGCAATTGAGGAAATGGCCCAGATACTGCTGCAGCGCCTGCAGTCGGGGCTGAAGCTGCTGGCGATGCTGGCGAACTGCTCGTCCATTCTGGGGTTGCTGGGGACGGTGATTGGGCTGGTGAGCACATTCATGACCATCTCCGGCAACGAATTCGCGGGGGCGAAGGAGCTTGGGCAGAGCATATCCTCCTACCTGGTCTGCACTGCCCTGGGTTTGCTGGTGGCGCTGGTATGCCAGCTCTTCCATGGCGTACTCTCCTGCATGCTTGACCGGCTGCTCCACGAAATGAGCAAGGGAGCGGCTGAAATCACCTTCTTCCTCACGCGGAATCCGCCTCCCGGCGATTCGACTGGCGAGCCGTAGCCTCCTTCTTTCGCCTGCGCGGAGAAGGCCTGAATTACATGCCGTCCACCGCTTCCAAATCATTGTAAATTGAAAATTGTTTGTCTGGCGCTCCAATGTCAATTATGAGCCGAATGCCTTTCCGATGCAGGTCGGACTGGTGGCCGTCATCTTGGTGCTACTGCTGATTTTCTATCTCAGCAGTACTCAGGTGTCAATGCCTGGAACGACAGTTCAGCTTCCGAAGATGGAGCAGATTCCCATGCATACCCATGCGAAGAAGCTGATTGTGACCGTTACCAGCGATTCGGAATTGTTCTTCAACGGGAAGCGTTTTACGGCAACCCAAGAGGAGTTGTCGCAAGGCAACAATTGGAATAGTTTTCGTCAGGAGCTCAGCGCCCACGTCGGCAATAACGCGGAGGGGGGGGGCATGGCGGAGAATGAGCTTTCGCCTCGGCGGGATTTGATTGTCGTATGCGCCGACCGGAATATTTCCTTGCAGACTTGGCTGGAGCTGGCTCAAAGTGCCCGTGAACTAGGTCTGGATATTTACCTGGCGACTCAGCCACAGTCTGAAGCCCCTGCGGTCAATGTCACGCCGAAAATCGAAAACAAAATCGACTAGTACGGCAGCTGGCCGTCCTCCCAAATCTCCGGTGGAAGTTAGCCGCCCCCAGGCGCCGGGCGGGACGCGCGATGGACAGGGGAAAGTGTCGGCGCTTCCCGACGTGCCGTTGACGAAAGAGGAGCATGTGCCGGCCGGCGGCGACTCAGAATGGCATGTCCTGAATGTTTCGGAGGTTGCCAGGCCCCGGGGAGAATTGCTACGCCGTTTTTTGTCTGCGGCGGTATTGATTTGCATTTTGCCTCCATTGTGTGCGCTTATGCTGCTCCCATTCTTCTATCGTAAGACGAATGCGGGAGTTATTGTCACCTCCGAGGAGCTGGATCATTCTTGGGTTTATTCGTTGCCGGAGTATGAGGAGGCTGTAGCATCCGGAAAAAACTTGTCGTGGTATAACTGGGTGCGCCTGGCCGACCCCCGGCAATGCCTGTTGCCGGATTGGCGCGCGGGGTTTTCTCGGTTCAACCAGTTTCAGCCACAGTATGCCGCCGAGGGGTTTCCCAAATATCAGTCTTCCAAGACGGCCAGGCAGCCTCTTTATCATGAACTTTTTGCCTTGATTTCCCCGCAGTCTCCCAAGACACTGGCCAACGAGCAGGTCAATCTACTGTGGCAAAGGCAGAATTCTCTGATGCAGAATGCCATCCCGTTGAAGCTGAAACCAAGCGTTCATCGGCCGGTCTGGCAGTTTTCCGATGGCTTGCCAATCGCCGAGGACGAAGCGCCTGTCTTGAGTGCGGAGGCACTGAACTATTGGCGGGCCCCCGAGACGCGAAAACGGCTTGGGGAACGCATGCGAGATGCCGCAGACGGCACGATTGGTCGGACACTACTGGAACTCCAGATTCCGCCGGGGGTCAAGTTGCCACGCGTGACGGCGACGAGTTCTGACAGCTTGGAAGCACCTCTTGTGGTGCCACGCGTCGTGCTTCGCCGGAGTTGCGGTGATGGCCGTTTAGACCAGGCGGCAATTGAGGCTTTGCGAGTGTTGCTGGGGCGTCGTTCGACGGCGGTGCAGACCGCGAAACCCGGAAGCCATTTTCTTTCCGTGGACTGGAGCTGCTGGTAGGCGAACCGTCTCTCTCCGGAAGGCATTTCGCCCTGCAGGAATAAATCATTTTGTCTAGACTTTTCTTCCATGTTGCTTGTCGATAGCCTGGTTTTCTGCACGATTCTCCTGGTGGGACTGGGGTTTTCCGTGCTGGTGTGGAACATGCTCTGGTATGGAAACCACCAGTGGGAACTCTCCAAGTCGCGACTGCTTCGATGCCCCAAGTGCGAACATGTCTTTTTGCTGGAACGCCAGCAGACCGACCGCCACTGCCCCGTCTGCGGTGCCCGGGCGGCCAACTTCCGTATGCCCTATACCGGTGTCCATGAAACCGTGAAGCGGCGTGCCAGGAATCTGAAGCAGTAGTTCTTGCAGGGCTGTTTTAAGGGAATTCCGAATCATGCGGATTGTTTCAGGAGATGCCCGGGGGATTCGGCTGACCGTGCCGGAAGAGGGCGAGGATATTCGTCCGACCGAGGACCGAGTCAAAGAGTCGCTGTTCTCGACCCTGGGGGATTTTACCGACACCGCCGTGCTGGATCTCTTCTCCGGCACCGGGGCGTTGGGGCTGGAGGCGCTTTCCCGCGGAGCCGCACGCGTGACGATGGTCGAGCGCGACGCGCGGCATGCGGAAGTCATTCGGAGGAATCTTGCGGCGGTGCGACAAGCTATCCAGGCGAGGGGGCGACTGCCTGGCGAGGCACTGTTGCTGGTCGCCGAGGTCGCACGTGTCCCGGAACAGCTCCCGTCGGTCAAATTTGACTTCATCCTCGCCGACCCGCCGTACCATCCCGCAGATGGAGAGTATGGCGGGCGAGAACTCCTGCTGGACGAAAGGTGGATGAATTTCTGCGGTGACCGGACGTTGCTCGCCCTGGAGCATTCCACCGACACGCTGGACCTCCCATGGAGTCCGCGCTCGCCTTGGCGCCTCCTGCGCAAGCGCTCCTTCGGCATCCGCTCTGTCTCCTTTGCCAAGCGAAGCGATAATCCCGCCGTCATGGAAACAGAGGAGTTTGTCTAAAAAGCTATCTTCCCCATGCTGACGCCTAATTGAGCTTAAAGCCTAAGGCTGGATGACCAGTAACCCCATTCAACAAAACATGATTGCCGAAATGCTCAACCAAGTCAGCCTGGAGAAGCTCCGGAGCGACCTCTTCCACCTCTGCCGCGACCCATTCAGCTTTCGCACGGTCTCCTACACCGCGCCTTGGCATACCAAGAATTCGCTGGACGAGACCGACGATTTCCTAATGGAACGCCTGCGAGCGCTCGGCACCGCGCCGCGGGCGATTCCAAACCGCGTACGGCCATACCGCTGCAACGAGCGGAAGGACATCCATCGGTGGTATTCGTTCCCCTACACGACCGACCCCACCTACGAGGCGCGGAGCATCGAGGTCACTCTCAAGGGGAACGAGTACCCTGGCGAAATCATCCAGTTGATTGCCCACAAGGATTCCCAGAGCTGGATCAACAGCGCCGGCGCGCAGGACAACGCGACCGGAACGGTGGTGAACCTGGAACTTGTCAGGCTTCTCGCCGCCATGCCGCACCGCCGAACCATGCGATTCCTCTTCTGCAACGAGGAGCACTTCCCCTGGCACTCCATGGCGATGGCCCAGGAGGCCAAAAACCGCAAGGACGACATCATCGCCGTCCTCAACTCAGACTCCTTCTGCGGCAAAAGCGACACCGACCAGGAAGCCGGGCGAAAGACGCTCTGGAGCGTCTATTCGACGCCGGAGGGAAAGCCCCTTGCCGAACTGGTCGTCTCGCTTGCCGATAAGTACAAAATTCCTATCGAGGCCTTTGTGGGGGCCAGCGGCGGCATCTCCGACGACGAGGGGAGCTTCATCAACGCGGGCTTCCGGTGCGCCGTCGTTAACCAAGGGTCCTTCCCCTATGCGGATTCGCAGTACCATCTGCGAGGAGACATCCCGGAACGCGTGGACCTGGAGAATCTCCGGGCCTCCGCACAAGTCGTACTGGCAACAGTCCTGGAATTGGACGAAAGAGGGCGATTATAAATTATAATATGAATAAACAATTAGTTATAATTAACTTGATATTGATTTCTCTGGCGCTTCCCGCCATGGAGTACACCTGTGTGTTCACTCCGGATGGCTGGAAGCGCGACGACTGGCTCCAGGTCAAGACTCCTCGCTGGGACGAATTGGGCGCGTGGATCCAGGCCGCCGACCACATCGAGAACCGCGTTCCGGATGGGCTTACGGCGGATCAGCTGGCCAGTTGCCATGAGGCATACGTCAGCATGCTGTTGAAGGAGCCGCTGGTGGGCGATGCGGCCGTCTCGTCCACGATGTCTTTTTCGGATCGCTATGCCCCGAGCATCGTTCTGGCCGGCGAGCTTGCCACGAATCCCTCGGCTGACGACATGGCCGAGTACCGGGAACACTGGGAGATCGTGCTTTATGCCGACGGCATCAATGTCTGGCACCATGAGTTCCGGGACGGCAAGCCCTTCTGGCGTCTGGCCGCGTGGTTCAAGCACGACTTTTCCTCGCAGGTGAAATACCGCCTGGAGGCCAAGGTCGCCTTCACCGCCAAAGTGCCGCTGCTTACCGTCTCCTGCGACGGGCAGACCTTCGGCTGCATGCTTCCCACACTTCCACGCACCTATCGCGTCGGCCTCACCGCCTGCGAGGGAGTCAATTGCTTCTACGACTTCCAGGTAAAGTAGTTATAGTAGTTTTCCTGATACTCCTGAAACGCCATAAACATGGATTCTGCGAAAAAGGATATCTTCAATCGATATCTTGGCATGCTGATGGGACTGGTGGTCGGTGACTGCCTCGGCTCGCCCATCCAGTTTGCCGAAAAAGACCAGCACCCCTACATCGAAAAGATGGAGCCGTGTCCCGTTTTCAATTTGCCGCCAGGGTATTGGACGGATGACTCCTCAATGGCCTTCTGCGTAATGGATAGCTTTGTCAGAGAAAAGGGCTATGACCTCCGGGATATCGCCGATACCTTCGTGAAATGGTATGACAATGGTTTCCGTTCCAGCACGGCCTACGCTTTCGACATCGGTCGTGCCACCTCGTCGGCCATTCATGGAATCAAGCAAGGTCGCCTGAAGAACGGCTTGGAAAGTTCACAGGGGAATGGAAGCATCATGCGGCTGGCACCATCATATCTTATTGCTATGGCGCTGGGACGACCGGAAGTGCTTGACGAAATCAGCGATTTAACTCACGACAGTGCTGCGGTGCGGGCGACAGTGGCGAAATTTGCCCGAATACTCGATGCACATTTGAACGGCGTGCGGGCGACAGAGAAGTCGCCATACGGATGCCGCGAAGAGGTGAACAACTCCGGTTGGTGCGTGAGCACGCTTGATGCCGCGCTCTGGGCATTCCAGACCACGGACAGTTTTCGCGACGGGATGCTGGCGGCGGTAAATCTAGGCGGGGATGCCGACTCCATTGGGGCGGTCTATGGTCAGCTGGCCGGTGCCTTCTATGGCTACGATGCCATCCCGCAAGAGTGGGTGGATGCCATCCATGAGGTGCGGCTTGTCCGGCAATGGATCGACGACTTCCTCGCCGTACTTCGCCGCTGATAGGAGGAAAAACAAACCCTCCTGTCGGTTAGGTTAGGTCCCGTCGGGAGGGTGGCCTGATGTAGAGCATGCAGAAGAACTATTCCACTTCGGCAATATAACTTCTTGATTTTATGATTATTTATCAAATGCCTGAATCCGTGAGTTAACACCGTGGTGACGAGGCGTCACCACAACATATTCCGTCGGCGAGGCGCTTCCGCTGCATCCTTTACGCAAATTCACGGATTCAGGTATATCCCTTTCTGGTTTAGTTATCTAAAGAATTTATTGTAAAACCAGAAATATTATATGCTGTGGAGTACTGCTTCCTGCTGTTTATGGCTATCCCTATGGGGAATAATGGTCGGGCAGGTGCTCCCGCATCGTGCGGGAACACCTTGCATATCACTGGCACCCTGTTATTTGCCGGCGAACTGGGCGGTCCAGTCGGGGTTGGCAGGACCGAAGTGCTTGAGCATCACAATCGGGTCGGTGGAGGAGAGGTTCTCGATGACGACGCCTTTCCTGGCGGCCGCCTCGGAGACGAAATATTCATCGTTGGTGAGCTGGCCGTAGCGGATGAGCGCTGGAGTCTCCAGAGGACGACCATTCATGCGTCCGAAGCCCTGCATCATGATGAGGCCGTAGGCGGCGGCATCCTGGATGGTGACTTTGGCGCCGGGGAGGACGGTGAGCTCCTTGGCGGAGACAGCGCTGGACTTGTAGCAGACCCAGCGGTCGAGGTAGCCGGCTGCGCGCATGGTCGCTTCGTCGCCGGCGAAGGTGGGCCGCATGAAGCGGTGCTTCGCGAAGTCGGGGTCCACATTGAGCTCCCAGTCGATGACTTCCACGAGATAGTCGAAATTACCGCGCTTCTCCTTGGGGCAGTCCTTCCAGAGGAGTTCCTCGGAGATCAGCTGGTCGTCCACGAGACTCTGGTACATCGCATAGACATCGCTGGCGACCTGCGGCTCGTAGGTGCAGAGGCTGCCGGGCGCATGGAGGACTCCGGGTGGCACGTCCCATCCGGTGCCGGGTTCCAGTCGATATGCCTTGGAGAGATTCGTGAGCTTGTTGTCGCCCTTGGTGAAGTTGACGAGGCACTGCTTGACCTGTTCTTTGGTGGTTCCAGGTTCCAGCCCGAAGAAGGTGAAGGGGAAATGCCCGCCGTGGTTGTTGAGCTGCGGCGGGAAGTAGTAGCATTCGGGCTTGCCACGCTGACCGACGAGTTTGGCATGCTGGTCGCGGTGGTGGATGTGGTGGGGCAGCGGGCCGAGGTTGTCGAAGAACTTGGAGTAGACTGGCCAGCAGTGGTATTCGTTCCAGAGGCGCTCGCCCAGCAGTTCGGCACCGAGTTCCTGCACGGCCTCGGTGAGCGGGATGAGCGTGCCGTCGTCCGCGACGAGATGGCTGATGCCTTCGTTCTTGGCGGTGAGGGGACCATTGTCGGCGGGGGTGGTGCAGCCCAGCCAACGTTCGTCAATGCCGCCGCGGGCGGAGCCGAGCGCGTAGTAGTCGTCTGGATGGAGCTTGATGCGGCGTCCGGGGATGCAGAATGCGCGCGGGACCCAGTTGGGGGCAAGGCGGAAGACACCATCGCCGTTGGCGAAGGTCGAGCGGATTTGGGCTTGCGTCGTCATTGGAAGGTTAGAGGTAAAAGGTTAGAGGTTAAAGGTTAAAGCAACACAGGGAAAGTTTTCGCAGTCAGTCCTGGCGGCCGGGAAGCCTGAGGTCCTGAAGTACTGAACAGTCCGGGATGACAATTCTCCAGTAATGTAGCACGTCTTTTGCAATACGGCTTATATTGGGGGATAGTTCAATTGCCGAAAAACTTCCATGGGAGAAATCCAATGAGCGAGAACCTTTACCTTGCAGCGGAGAATCTGGGCGCGACGGGCTGGTGGCTGAAAGGCGCCAATGTCGAACTTTTCCTCACGGAACAGGGGGGGCAGCACGCCCCTGTCAATTTCCGTCTTGACAACGGGGCAGTCGTCCAGCCCTTCTACCTTAGCCCGTGGCAGGAGCGCAAACCGGACCTCTCCGCCATACCGCTGCTGCAGTATCTGCGCGGCGATTTCTTCTGCCTGCCCTTCGGCGGCAATGCCGAGCCTGTGGATGGCCATCAGTATCAATGCCATGGCGAGACCAGCGCGTGTGCCTGGAAGCTGTCCGGCGCGGCGCGGAAAGACTCCGCGACCATTTTCGAATTCACGCAGGACGGTCAAATCCTCCCCACTCATGTGCGCAAGCAGGTAGAGATGCGGGACGGACAGAGCGCACTGTATCTCACCCATGAGGTCGCCGGGCTGGAAGGGAGGATGCCATACGGGCACCACGCCATCCTGAAGATGCCTTCCGGCAAGGAGCGGATGTATTTCTCCTGCGGGAAATTCGACTTGGGCATGACTCCCACGAGCATCTTCTCCGACCCGGCCAACTGGGAATACCAGTACTTGGCATCGGGCGAAGAGTTCTCCAGCCTGGAGGCGTTGCCCACGCTCTTCAAGAAGCCCGCCGTCTGGGACTACAGCGTCTATCCTTCGCCGGTCGGCTACACCGACCTGTTCGCCCTGCTCAAGAAGCCAACGGACACGCCAGCCTGGGCGGCGGCGGCATACACGGATGCCGGTTATCTCTTCTATTCCTTGAAGAATGCGGCGGAATTGCCCTCCACAACCATCTGGGTGGCAAATTCCGGACGCTATGAGGAACCCTGGAACGGCATTTCCAGCAATTTCGCCATCGAGGAGACCTGCAGCTATTTCGCGGATGGCTGGAAACCCTCCATCGAGGAGAACGCCCTGACCCGGAAAGGCTGGCGTACCTGCGGGGAATTCCATGCGAACGAGACGAAGGCGGTCCATCTCATCCAGGGGGTCGCCGCCATTCCCGCGGGATTCACGAAAGTCACCCAGGCGGATTTCCAGCCGGGGGCGGTCGTCTTCACCGATGTCCAGGGTTTGAAGGCCACCGCCAGGGTGGACTGGGAGTTCCTTAAGTAGAGGTTAAAGGTTAAAGGTCAGAGGTTAAAGGTTAAAGTCAGGTCGCTGGACTCAGGTTTCAGGTTCCAGGACTCTGATCTTGTCACCCGACGGCGAAACGCCGTCGGTCCCCCCGCTCCGCGTCCGCATGACTGGGGCCTGGCCTACTCCCCCGCTCCGCCGTCAACAAAGGCAAGTCAACTGTATAATTCCCAATAATCATTGTCCCATGCCGGTGGTCATCACCGCCATGGCGGTGGCGTCGGGGACTTTTTCGCTTAGCAGGTCGCGAATAGAAGCCGGACAGGTCTCGGCATTGCAGATGACCGCCTGGAGCGTATGGAGCTGGTCTGGCGTCCCGGCCTTGAGAATGCCATTGAGGTATGCGGGCGAACCCGAAAGATGGGTCACTGCGTATCCTGCCACGATGCGGGCGAGCATCGCGGCGTCGTCGGGATTCGGATGGAACACGACGCGGAGGTTGGAGATGCAGGGCAGGAAGAGATTCGTGAGCAGCCCGGAGATCTGGTAGAGCGGCTGCATTGCCAAGACACATCCGTTGGTGGTGACGGACACCCGGTTGAGGACATCCCGGACATCGTCGATGACCGACCGCTGGGTCAGGACGACTTTGTGCGGCGTCCCGCCGTCCGGCGCAGGCACGAAGTAAACGGCGGCCTCCCTGGGCACCAGCAAGGCACGGTATCGGATGATGAGTCCGCCCAGATGGCTGGAGATCCGCGCCCAGATGCGATGCATCCGCGAGGTCTCGTCCAGGAGCTTGTCCACATCCACGAATTTCTGGACGATTCCGCTGAAGTCCACGCCCTGTGCCTTGAGCGAATTGGCGAAGGTCTCCGTGGTGAGGATCTGGTGGGCGTTCGTGGTGGCCAGGCAGGCCTTCATTCCGGCGTTGCCCAGACTCCAATTGAGCATCACGGGGACTTTGCCGGCAAAGGCGCAGGCCAGGTAGGTGAGCAGGGCCTTGGCTGACGGCGGCATCATCAGCGCGATGTACTTCCCCGGCATTCGCTTGATGGTCGGATAGAAGTCCACGACCTGCTGGATCATCCTCCGTCCGGTGAAGACGCCAGACTCCTGGTCGGCACACATCGGGAAGCCGGAGTGCCGTCGCGCGGCGTGGAGGAATGCGACGGTGAGCGACTTGGCATGGGAGGTCTTCATCTTCTTGACCTTTCGGAACCACGCCGGCGGGATGGGTGCGAAGGGCTCCTCGCCCTCAATGCCGGAAGCCGCGATCATCAGGCTGGCGACTGTGCGAAGCTTCGGCAACGCGGGAAGGCGATGGTGGAATTCACGTTGCATCCAGACATACATCCCCTGGATCTGCTCGTCGGACAGCGCCAGGTCGGTGACCAGAGTGTCGGTGTCCCGGATGAAGCGCTTTCCGGTGAGTTCGTGGAGGCGTCCTTTGACTTTTTGGCGCACGTCGTCCGGCACCTGCGTGGTGTCTTCGGGGACATTGTACCATTCGGCTTCGGGGAGGAGACGTTCGTGAACTTCCTCTTTCCAGGTATAGCGCACGTAGGTGTTCTGGCGCATCGCCTGGTTGTAGAATTCCTCCAGATAGCGGTTCAGGACACGCTTGTCGTCCGGCGCAGGGAAATCTGCGGGCTTCTCGACGAATTCGATGGTGACGTGGCGTCGCGGCATGAAGAAGAGTCCGCCGAGAAGCACGTGCTTGAGGTGCGCCAGCATGGTCTTGCCCAGTGGTGTCTGGTAGCCCTTGGCGCGTCCGAAGTCGCTTCCCCAGAGGCCGGTGGTTCGCACCAGCACCAGTTTTGCCTCGGGGTATTCGTGGAGGATGGCTGCCAGCCCGCCGTTGCCGCGCAGGCTCTCGCGGCAGGAACGGTAGATGCGCCCGGCGGGATAGAAGAGGAGATTGTCGCCGGCCTTCAGCGCATCGACACATCGGCCGATCTGATCCTTGAGCATGTCGTGCCCCTTCATCCCGGTCGCGCCGATGTCCGGCAACGGCAAAAGCCGGATGCGCCGCCAGATGTATTTCAGCGGCGGTTCCTTGATCTGCTTCTCGATGACCAGCGCCCGCGGATGGAAACGGCTCCAGAGCATCGTGGTCATGATCAGCGGGTCGATGAGCGCGGGGTGGTTCGGGCAGAAGAGCAGGCCATTGCGCCCGTGCTTCCGGATGATTTCCTCCAGCCCCACCAATTTCACGCGATAGCGGATGCGAACCGCGATCTGCGCGCAGAGCCAGAGGAAGCCGATGATGATTGCATGGATCATAGTTATATTTATAAGTATTTTATTTAAAGTTAGTTATGCAATTCTGAACTGCCGGAATGCCTCGAAGAGGATGACAGCGGCGCAGTTGCCGACGTTGATGGAGTTCTTGCGTCCGACGGCGGGAAGCTGAATGTAGCCGTCGCAGAGTGACAATGCCTCCGAGGAGATGCCCAGCGCCTCGTTCCCGAAGACGAATGCGCAGGGGAACTGGAGCTGGCAATCCGAGTAGCATTGCGCGCCGACCACGGTGTCCACCGCGTAGATGCAGTAGTTCTTGGCGCGCAATTCGGCCAGGGCCTGCCGGGTTTCGTCGAAGTGCCGGCAGGGGACGGTGCGGTCGCATCCCATGGCGGTCTTGGCGAGGCGGTCTTGGGGGGGGGAGGGGGTGTATCCGCAGGCGTAGACACCTTCCGCCTGCACGGCGTCCGCCAGCCGGAAGATGTTTCCGGTGTTGTAGGCGCTGCGCAGGCGGTCCAGCACGATGATCGCGGGGAGGGTGGTGGCTTCCCGCGGAGTGGGTTGATCGCCTAGGCGGAGTTCTGGCATCTTAAAAATGAGGAATGATGTAGCATCGGCGCCCCGCCGACGGAATGCGTTGTGGTTACGCCTCGTTGCCACGGGGGGGGTAATTCACGGAATGAGGAATGGTTTTGCAACCGCCCGCTCCGTCGAGCGAGAAACTGAGGAATGGGCTGGTGCCTTATCGTTTGCCGCGAAAGCCTCCACCAATACGAGGGTGGTTGGGGCGAGGCGAGCCAGAATGGCGGAAGCCACCGCCATGGGAAGAGCGTCCGCCGTCGAAGGAGCCGCCGGAGCGCGGACGGTTCGGTTGCTCGCGGTACTGGACGGGCGCCACGGGCGGCGGAAGCTTCAGCATCTCGTCCTCCGGCTGGGTGATGGGCAGGTCGCGCCCGATGTAGGCCTCAATGTCCGGGATCACGAATGCGTTGTCTTCGCTGGCGAAGGAGATGGCGCGGCCCTGGTGGCCGGCGCGTGCGGTTCGGCCGACACGGTGGACGTAGTCCTCGGCCTCGTAGGGGAGGTCGTAGTTGAAGACGTGAGTGATGTCGTCCACCTGGATGCCGCGTCCGGCGACGTCGGTGGCGACGACGACCCTGGTTTTTCCGGTGCGGAAGTCCTCCAGGATGTTCAGGCGGCGGTTCTGGGTCACGTCGCCGGAGAGCATCTCGCATTTCACGCCGTAGCTTCTGAGGATCTCGGCCAGCTCCTCGACGTCGCGCTTGCGGTTGCGGAAGATGAGCGTCCGGTGGCAGTCCTCGTGGTTGAGGATGTAGATCATGATGGCGAGCTTCTCCTGCGTCGTGCAGGCATAGACAGTCTCGTTGACACCTTCGGCGACAACCTTCTCCGGCTCGACCTCCAGCACGGCGGGGTCGGGCCGCATCCAGCGGCTGGCCAGCTCCATGATGTCATGGGAGAGCGTGGCGCTAAAGAGCATCGTCTGGCGATTCTCACAGGCGGGCAGACGCGAGATGATGCGCTTGACGTCGGGGATGAATCCCATGTCGAGCATTCGGTCCGCCTCGTCGATGATCAGCACCTTGAGTTCCGAAGTGTCGATGACCTGCTTCTGCAGGAAGTCGATGAGCCGTCCCGGCGTGGCGACGATGAGGTCGCAGCCCGCCTGGAGTAGCCGTCTCTGTCGCTCGTAGTCCATGCCGCCGAAGACCGCGACGGTTCGCAGGCTGGTGTAGATGCTGAGGTTCTCGGCGTCCTTGGCGATCTGGATGGCGAGTTCGCGGGTGGGCGCCAGCGCCAGCGCGAAGGGCTGGTTGAGCTTGCGCTCGGTTTTGGAGTTCAGGAACTGGTGGAGCATCGACATCAGGAAGACCGCGGTCTTGCCGGTGCCGGTCTGGGCGCGACCGGCCAAGTCCTTGCCTTCCATCGCCACGGGCAGGGCAAGCCCTTGGATGGGCGTGCATTTCACGAAACCCAGGTCGTCCAGCGCGGCACGCAGGATTTCGCGCTCCAGCGGGAACTCCTGGAAGAAACGAACTCCTTCTTCTGGGGCGGGGCAGGGGGGCGCCTGCCACTTTCCGACCTTCTTCTTGTCGAGTATCTGCCGTGCCGCCTTCTCGCCCGCACCTTCGACAAAGTCGTCTTTCGCAGGGTGCGGCGGCGCACTGGGCTGAACAGGCGTGGCGGCGCTTGTGGCCGCCTTCTTGGCACGATGGCGCTTGCGGCGTTTCTTGTCGGCGGATTCCTCGCCGTTTTTCACGGCGCTTCCAGTGGCTTCAGGGGCCTCCTTCGGCGCCTTGACTGGTCCACGGAAGAGGCTGCGGAGCCATCCTAGTAGAGAAAAACTCAATTTAATCTCCTAAAAATTAACTATATAGTCTATTATTCAGCCTCGGAGTCGAATTTCACATGGTGGCTGAGCATCAAGTGGGCGCGTTCGGCGAGGTTTGCCAGGTGCGCGGCGATTCGCTCGAGGTTGGAGAGCAGTTCGACGTAGATCATGCCGTTCTCCAGATTGCAATCCTGGCTGTTGAGTCGTGCTTCGTGGTTGCTCTCGAAGCGTGCGGTGAGAGCCTTGATTTCGCCGCAGTGCTTGAGGGCCTTCTCGATGTGTTCCTGGTCATTGCGCGAGATGGCCTGGATGAGCGCCGCGCCAGTCTCCTGGAGCTTCGCCCCGATCTCCAGTGTCTCATGCAGGGATGAGGTGGAGAACTTCTGCTCGGCGTTGTCCATGCGGGCGATGAGCTTCACGACGTTCATCGCGCGGTCGCCGATTCGCTCCACATCGTTTACGCAATGCATGAAGGTGGGGATCACGGCGGACTGCGCCTCGGTGAGGTTGCGGCGCAGCAGTTGAACCAAGTAGTCCATGATGTCGTGCTGTGCGCGGTCGATGGCGTCCTCCTGCTCCTGGAGCGCCTCGTCGGTGGAATGGTCCTGCTTGACGAAGGCTCGGACGGCGCCCTCGGTGAGCGCCATGGAGCACCGTGTCATGTCGAGGAGGGCGACGAGCACCTGGTCCATGGCTGCTGAGGGGGAGTTGAGCAGATGCGGTTCGAGCTTGCAGATCTGGTTGGATTCGGCTTCCTTGCGCTCAGGAACCAGCTTGGTGGCGACCCAAGCCAGGAAGGAGAGGAACGGCAGGAAGAGCGCCACGCAGAAGATGCTGAAAAGCGAGTGGGCGTTGGCGATATGTCGGCCGATGTTCTGAGGAGTCTCGGCAAAGACGTCGCCGGGGGTGAGCACGTCCACCAGCCGCAGGAAGCAGGGCACGCCATTCCAGGGGACATAGAGCAGCAGGAGCATCGCCAGGACGCCGAAGACCTTGAAGACCACGGAGGCCAGCGCCGTCTGGCGTGCGGTGCGGCCGGTGCCGATGGAGGCCAGCAGACCGGTCAGGGTGGAGCCGATGTTGGCGCCCAGCACCAGTGCGAATGCCGTCCAGAAGTTGAGGAGTCCGCTGACGGCGATGGCAATGGCCATGGAAACCGTCACCGAGCTGGACTGGACGACAACGGTCGCAAGCAGTCCGATGAGGGTCGCGCCGAGCACTGGCAGCAGCGGCGGTACGGCATGGCCGATGGCGGGCGTGCAGTCAAATAGCGCGAAGAAATTCCGGAAAGTCGGGAACTCACCGACCACATGGGAGGCGTCGCCCATCATCATCATGCCGAAGAAGAGCAGCCCGAAGCCCAGGATGGTCTGCGCAACGCCGCGGAAGACGCTTTTCTTGGCGAAGAGCATCAGCGCCACGCCCAACACGACTGCCGGCAGGGCCAGTGCCTCCAGGTTGAAGGAGACCATCTGGCCGGTCACGGTGGTACCGATGGCGCTTCCCATGATGACTCCCAGGCCCTGCTTCAGGCTCAGAAGCCCGGCGTTCACGAAGCCCACCACCATCACCGAGGTGGCTCCGGAGGACTGGATCAGCGCGGTCACGCCCATGCCTGCCAGCATCGCCTTCACGCGGTTGCCGGTGAAGAGCTGGAGGATGTTCTTGAGGCGGGCGCCGGCGAGCATCTGGAGCCCCTGGCTCATCAGGGTCATGCCGTAGATGAAGAAGCCCAGTCCGCCCAGGATGGCGATGGCCAGCTTCCAGCGGTTGAGCGCCAGTGCGGTCAAATAGACGCCGCGGGTGACCTTGTCCTGGCCGCCGATTTCGGCGATCACCTCATACTTCCCCGAGTAGTCAGGGGCGGTGATGAGCTGGGTGGAGGCGACGCCGTTGCTGTCGGTCGTGGTCTGCGCGTTGGTCAGCTGCGCCTTGGGGGAGCCGGAGACGATCTTGAAGAAGACTGGCACGCCCTTCTTCGCGTCATCCACCTGGATCTGCAATGGTTCGGGCAGTTCGTTGCCGGCCACCGTCTCCTGGCCGGAGCCATGCAGCTGGAGTCCGGCGGTGACATGGAACTCGATGGGGCGGACATTCTCGAAGGCCGGGCAATCGACCTTATAATACCGGTCCCCGAAGTCGTCGCCATACGGCACGTGGATGCTGCAGATGCCCTGCGTGTCCGTGGTGCCTTCCAGAATCTCCTCGGGGGAGGCCGGGAGGCCGTCGCTCTTCAGGGGAATGATTCGCAGACCGATACTGGGGACGGGCCGGCGGCCGCCAGAGGACATGCGTTCCGGTCCCAGCACCTGGAGTTCGACGGGCCGCTCAGTCAAGCCGCCCTTCGAACCGGTCTGGGAGCCACCGCCGTGCAACTGAATGACTTCGGGGTATTTCTCGACGGATTCCGAACACCCCGCCAGAAACAGGATGCCCAGAATGGCGACGGCGGATAAGATGGCACTGCGGATGGCCTCAAGGCCCGCAGTGCGGCGGGATGTGGGTTCTTGGACGTTGGCGGAAGCGTTCATGGAAGCGGTGCAGTCAGCGGAATATTCAACAGTATCCACAGAAGGGCAGGATGGCAAATGCCAGGGCGCAGATGACGGCGAAAGCCCAGACGCCCGGCCGCCAGCGTGGATGTTTGTTCAAGGTCTCCAGAAAATCGCGAAGCAGCCAGGGCCAGGCGATCAGCGCCATGCCGGCCACTCCCCAGACGAGAGCCAGGATGCAATAGACGCCGCGGAGGCCGCAGTAGTAGGCGAATGCGTGCTGGATGAGATGGTTGGCCAGCAGCACCAGAAAGCCGCCGAAGGCCCGTGCGAAGAGAAAGTCCAGCAGGAACCACGCTGCAACCGCCACGACGGGCACCAGCAGCCAGACGGGAGTGGTGAAACGCTCGGGGAGCATCGAGGCGCCCTCCTTGGCGCTCCAGCAGAGCACCACCAACCCCAGCCCCAGGCCGCCAAGTCGATGACGCGAGATCTTTCCTGGATATTTCGCGGATTTCGGGCAGAGCAACGTTGCAACGGCAGCCGAAGCCAGGCAGAGCAACGCCATCAGAATGGACAATAGACGGTAAATGGTCATACTTGCATAATTTAATGCATTGCTTGAGGTTTGTACGAAGACCGAAAGGTTGCCGGACTATCCCGCCGTTTGAAATTCATCCCTTATATTACGAATTTGTACAATCTGACCTCACCATCTGCACAGGAAACGATTTTCATGTTAACCCAGATTTCCACAGGCGCTTACGCCGTCGGCTACATTGACTGGGCCGCACGGGACTTCCACGGCTACGAGACCGACCGGGGTACCACCTACAACTCATACCTTCTTCAATTTGAGAAGACTGCAGTGGTTGACGGAGTGAAGGCACCCTTTGCGTCGGAGTGGATGGCAACTCTGCAGAAGCAGACCGCTCTGGACCAAATCGACTACATCGTAGTGAACCATGCCGAACCCGACCACTCCGGAGCGTTGCCCGCGTTGGTTGCCGCCGCACCTCAGGCGACGGTGGTCTGCAACAAGAAGACGCAGGATTTCCTTGCGGGCTACTACGATACCTCCGCGTGGAATTTCCAGCTGGTCAAGACCGGCGACACGCTTGCGTTGGGGGCGGACAAGACTCTGAAATTCATCGAGATTCCGCTGGTGCACTGGCCGGACTCCATGGCCAGCTACCTCGCCGAGGAGCAGCTTCTCTTCTGCAACGACGCCTTCGGCCAGCACTACGCCACCAACTTGCGCTTCGACGACGAGAATCCGCTCCCGACGTTGATTTCCGAGGCGAAGAGCTACTATGCGAACATCGTGAACCCCTACAGCAAGCGAGTGGCGGCGGTGCTGGCGCAACTGGCGAATGTGCCGCTGAAGATGATTTGCCCGAGCCACGGCGTGATCTGGCGAAAGCATCTGGACGCGATTCTGGGCGCCTACCAGAACTGGGCGAATCAGCGCGTGCAGCCGAAGGTCTTGGTGCTCTATGATTCGATGTGGCACCGCACCGCAACGATGGCGGACGCCATCATGGAGGGCGTGGCCGAGGTTCCCGGCGTGGTCTGCAAGGTGCTACCGGCACGACCCATCACCGAGAACACCCTGGCCACCGAGATGCTGGACACGGCGGCGGTCGCCCTGGGGTCCTCAACCCTCAACCAGCAGATGATGCCCATGATGGCGGCACGTCTCTGCTATATCCAGGGACTGAATTTCCCCGGCCGCACGGCCTGCGCGTTCGGTTCCCATGGATGGGGCAAGGGCGGCCCCGAACTGCTTGACGCCAAAATCGACGAGTTGAAGTGGACGCGTGTCTGCCCGCTTGTCCTGGCGAAGTTCGAACCCGCCGCTGAAGTTCTGGAGCAATGCCGTCAGGCCGGTCATGCCCTTGCCGAGAGGGCGAAGGAACTGGCGGCTGCCAGCGGCTACCAGAAGACCTGCATTGACTAGGCTCATGGTTCTCGCCCGCATGCGTGCGTGCGTCCAAAGAAAATAGGATGGATACGACAAAGGAACAATCAGTCAATAAAAAATACGACCCGCCGGATTCCCTGACGAGTGTCGGGATGACCACCGCGCGACACGTCACCCTTGCGGATGCGGAGCATCCCTTCAAACTGGAACTTGGCGGCGTATTGCCGGAGGTTGTCGTTGAATACGAGACCTACGGCGAATTGTCGGAGACGGGGGACAATGTTGTTCTGGTCTGTCATGCGTTGTCAGGCGACGCACATGTCGCCGGCTGGGATTCGCAGGCCAAGAACGATCCCGCCCGCGCCTGGCGTCTGACGCATCCGGGCTGGTGGGATTCGGTAATCGGCCCGGGGAAGGCGATTGACACGAATCGATTCTACGTCGTCTGCGCCAATGTCCTTGGAAGCTGCTACGGGACGACGGGGCCGACGAGCATCGACCCGCGTACCGGCAAGCCCTATGGGCTTCATTTTCCGATGGTGACAATCGCGGACTGGGTGAACATGGAGAAGATGCTCATCGAACATTTGGGCGTGAAGCGCCTATATGCAGTGGTCGGCGGTTCGCTGGGCGGCCAGCAGGCGCTCGAATGGGCGCTGCGCTATCCGCGGATGCTGGGCAAATGCATCATCATGGCATGCGGGCCCAAGCTTTCTGCCCAGGGGCTGGGCTTCAACGCGGTCGCCCGCCATGCCATCATGCACGACGAGAATTTCGAGGCCGGCGACTACTTGGCGCACGGCGACTCCCCCGCCAACGGCCTCGCCGTGGCGCGGATGCTCGGGCACATCACTTATCTTTCCGGGAAGGGGATGGACTACAAGTTCGGGCGCGAACGTCTGGTCAAGTCGGATGCCGACCAGGGCTTCGATCCGGAATTCTCCGTGGAGAGCTACCTCAACCATCAGAGCAAGACCTTCGTGGAACGCTTTGACGCGGACAGCTACCTCTACATCACCCGCGCGATGGACTACTACGATGCGGCGGCGGCCTGGGGCGACGGCGATTTGCGCAAGGCGTGCTCTCGCCTCCACGCGGAGCTGATGGTGGTATCCTTCTCCAGCGACTGGCTCTATCCGCCGTCGGCCTGCCGTGAATTTGTGAACGCCTTCATCGCCGAGCGCAAGCCGGTGACCTACGTGGAAATCGAAAGCGACTCCGGACACGATGCCTTCCTGGTAGACACCGAACCGGTCTCGCGCCTTCTGCGAGCCTACCTGCTTGCCCCTGGTATCAACCGGCGTTTCGGCGCCATCCAATGACAATGGCCTCCGGAAAAGAACCGTGAAGCAATAAGCCAAATGAGTGAAGTCCCCGCCCAGTCGAAGCCTCTGACCTGCTGGATTGTCGCCGGGGAGGCCTCCGGCGACGCGTATGGCGCGGCTCTGGCGACGGCGTTGCAGACGGCTCGGCCAGGCATCCGGTTGGCGGGCATGGGCGCCGGGAAGATGCGTGCGGCCGGCGTGGAGACCTATATCGACTCCACCGAACTGGGCATCGTCGGCTTTGTGGAGGTCATCAAGCATCTTCCGATGTTCTTGCGGCTGTTTCGGGAGCTGGTGCGACGTGCCGCCGCCGAACTGCCGTCGGCCGTGGTGCTGATCGACTATCCTGGTTTCAATCTGCGTCTGGCGAAGAAACTCCATGCGCTTGGCATCCGGGTGGTGTGGTATATCAGCCCACAGGTGTGGGCGTGGAAGCGCGGCCGGATCTGGAAGCTGGCGAAGTATTGCAGCCGGATGCTCTGCATCTTCCCGTTTGAACCCCAATGCTACGCGCCAACCACGCTTTCTGCCGAATTCATCGGGCATCCGCTTTTCGAGCAGCTCAATCCGATGAAGGGCCTGGGCATCCAGCGGGAGGAAAACCTTGTGCTTCTGCTGCCCGGA
This sequence comes from Victivallales bacterium, assembly GCA_017417585.1. Classification (GTDB taxonomy): domain Bacteria; phylum Verrucomicrobiota; class Lentisphaeria; order Oligosphaerales; family Oligosphaeraceae; genus RGIG1601. The sequence continues at coordinate 23,579 of JAFPYX010000018.1, read as the reverse complement.
AGCCGTCGCCAGGAAATCCAGCGGCTACTGCCGGACTTCGTGAATGCAGCATGCCTGCTGCACCGCAGAAACCCCGCACTTCGCTTTGAATTCGCCACGCCTCGGCCCGCCATCCAGGAGTATGCGCAGGCGATGCTCGCAAAAATGAATTTGCCTGAAGACGCCCCGGAGTTCTCCTGGCGATGCGGACAGACGCGCGAACGGATGCTGGCGGCCAACGCGGCCGTCGCGGCCAGCGGGACCGTCACGGTGGAGGCCGCGATGCTCGGGCTACCCGTCGTGGTCGCCTACCGGCTGGGCGCTCTTTCCTGGTGGATTGGACGCCGACTGGTGAAACTGCCCTCCATAACCATCGCCAACCTTGTCTGCGAGACCACGGTCTTCGAGGAATTCCTTCAGGATGACTGCACCCCCGTGCATCTCGCGGACGCCGCGGAGAGAATCCTCCCCGGCGGCGCACGGCGCGGCGAATGCCTGCGGTTGCTGGACGAATTTACACGGCGGCTTGGAAGCGCCGAGGCCGTCTCCCCAAAGGTCGCGAAAATTGTCTTGGAAGAATGTCAAAAATCGGCGTCACAGTTTTAGCCAGCGGCAGCAATGGGAACTGCACGGTCGTCCATTGCGGCGAGCAGGCGGTCATGATTGACTGCGGCATCAGCCTGCGGACGCTTCGGCGGCGCATGAAGGAGGAGGCGCTGGAGGAGTCTTGGGTCAAGGCGATCCTCATCACCCACGAGCACACCGACCACATCCAGGGGGCTCGCACGGCGGCGGAGCATCTCGGAGTCCCCATCTACGCCACGGCGAAATGCGCCGAGGTGCTGCGGAACAAATTCGACTTCGGCGTGATGACCATGATCACGGCGTGCAGCGACTTCGCGCTCTCCGGCTTCAATGTCCGCGCGTTTCCCGTCTCCCATGACGCCGTGGACACCGTGGGGTACCTCCTGTCGCGCGAGTCGGTGAAGGTCGGCGTGGCGACCGACCTGGGCCAGACCAACCAGATGACCCACTTCCAGCTGCGGGACTGCAATACGCTTGTCCTTGAAAGCAACTACGACATCAACATGCTGGCCGCCAGTTCGCGACCCTGGATGTTGAAGACGCGAATCCTCGGTCCGGCCGGGCATCTCTCCAATGCCGACAATGCGAAATTCCTGCCCGCCGTGGTCACGCGCAACACCCGAAATGTCGTGCTGGCGCACATCAGCGGAGACTGTAACACCTACGACATCGCCGAACGGACTGCCCGGACGGCTCTGCGAGACCTTGCCCGCGACGACATCTTCCTGACCTGCGGCCGCCGCGACGCGCCTATCCCCACCGTGTGGTGCTGAATCAGACCATGAACTGTGCCTAGCCCCTGGTCCTCCCTGCTAGCCCCTCTAGCCTGGCTAGCATTTCCCGAAAATGTTACAAGGATGCACCAATTATTCCCAGGTGTTTTCATCGCCACCGGAGGCACTTAGAATTACACAAGTGCTTCAAGAACATGGATTTCAGGCGGTATTCGCAGGGGGCTGCGTGCGTGACACGCTTTTGGGACGCAAGCCGCACGACTGGGATGTCGCGACCTCCGCGCGGCCGGAGCAGGTCGAAGAGATTTTCCCCCATACCTATGCGGTTGGCAAGCAGTTCGGAATCATCACCGTGGTCGGCGAAGACCATGAGAACTACGAGGTCGCGACTTTCCGCGGCGATGTCGCTTACAGCGACGGTCGGCATCCGGACGCGATCCGCTTCGTCGATATGGCCGAGGATGTCCGAAGGCGGGACTTCACCTGCAATGCGTTGCTCGGCGACCCGATTGCGGGTGTCGTCCACGACTTCGTGGGCGGCGTGGAGGACTTGAAGGCCGGCGTGTTGCGTGCGGTCGGTGAACCCGAACGGCGTTTCGAGGAGGACAAGCTTCGCGTGCTGCGGGCGGTGCGCTTCGCGGCGGTGTTGGGCTTCGAGATCGAATCGGCGACCTGGGCGGCCGTGAAGGCGTATTCCGGACGGGTTGCGGGCGTTGTCTCCGTGGAGCGCATCGCCGGCGAACTGGAGAAGATGCTTTTGTGCGGACAGGGCGGTCGCGCGCTGGAATTGCTGGATGCGTCCGGGCTTCTGGCGAGCATCCTGCCAGAGCTGGCCGCCTTTCACGGCGTGCAGCAGCCGCCGCAGTTCCATCCGGAGGGCGATGTCTGGAATCACCAGCTGAAATTGCAGGGCTTCCTGGACGAGACGGTACGCCGTTGCCAGTCATGCCCCGCCGATGCCCCGCGCTTCAATTCGGCGGGCGAACTCCAGCGCGCCTCGGCGCAGGAGTTGCGTGGGCTGGCCTGGGGTGCGTTGCTGCACGATGTCGGCAAGCCGCCCGTCTGCCGTTTCGACAAGGGCCGCTGGCGCTTCAACGGGCATGACGTGGTTGGCGCGGAGCTGGCCGAGACCATCCTGCGGAGACTGCGGCTGCCCAACGAAGTCACCGTGACGGCGGTCTTCCTGGTCCGTCAGCACATGAGTCTCACCGCGATGCGCGAGGCACGAATCGCCACGCGGAGAAAGCGCCTTCAGGAGCCGCGCTTCCCGTTGCTCCTGGAGCTCGTGCGACTGGACAGCCTGGCCTCCTTCGGGGACCTCTCGCTTCACGGCTGGCTCCACGAACTGTGGGAGGAGGAGATGGCGCGTCCTCCGCAGCCTACTCCGACCATACAGGGACGCGACCTCATTGCGCTGGGCATTGCGCCATGTCCTGCCTTCAAGCCGATCCTGCAGAGTGCCTTCGACCGCGAATTGGAGGAGCCCTTCGCCGACCACGCTGCCGCCCTGGCGTGGCTGAGGGACTTTGTTCAAGCCAATTATCCTGAGTTACTGAAATGAAACGCGACTACCCCTTTCTGATTCTCCGCCAGATGTGCGGAGTTCATGGTCCGCACCTGCCGTTCATGCGCAGGGTATTGGTCGCCTGCAAGAAACACCCCGGCTCCTGCGATGAATTTTGGATGGACCTGGTGGCTCCCGCCGCCTTCCCTTCGCTGGAGGCCGAGGCACCGCTGAATGCCGAATACGATGAGTTCCGCAGGGAATGTGAGGCCGCCGGCATCCAGATGGGCTTCCAGCGGTGCCCAACGCTTGGGCATTGCGTCGGGCCGCTCTCGCCGGAGACCGAGCCGACGCTGACCAAGGACGACTGGCAGGTTGACGCGCAGGGCAGGCCGATGGAGGGACTCCTCTGCCCGACTTCGCCGAATGTGCTGAAATACACCTACGAGCGCACCAAGGCCACGCTGATCGCGATGAAGCCATCCTCCTTCTGGGTGGACGACGATTTGCGGATGGGCGTCTGCAAGCCAGAGGGGTGTTTCTGCCCGCGATGCCTCAGGCTCTTCAACGAGTACTGCGGAGGGAACTGGACACGCGAGGAATTGGCGCACCACCTCTATGACCAGACTGGCGACTTCGAACCGGTCCGCGCCAAGTGGTGCCAGTTCCATGCCTACAACAACGCGTTGGTGATGAAAGAATACCGCCGTGCAGTGGACGAGGTGATGCCGGAGTGTCGGCTGGGCTGGCAGACCACGATGCAGACCCATACCTACAACGGGCTGGACTACTCGCCGGTTTACGAGGCGATGTCCGGTCCGCGTGGATGTGGGGTCCACATCCGTCCCGGCGGCGGCTATTATTTCGAGGATGTCGAAGTCAAACATCTTCTGGGCAAGGCTTTTGAGAGTCTGGTGGCCAGTGCCCGCGCGGTGCAGTATCCGAAGATGGAACAGATCTGCTACGAAGCGGAGAACTATCCGCACACCGGCCAGCTCAAGTCCGCGCGCCAGATGATGACAGAGTGTGCGTTGATGCTGGGCTGCGGCTGCAATTCTCTGACCTTCTATTGGCAGGACCCCGAGAACCCCGAGCCGCAGGAGAACTACGAGCACTTCGCGGCAGCCTGCGCAACCTGGCGGCCATTCTTCGAGGCGTTGGCCGACCGTCTGCCCGGAACCGTGAATTCCGGCTTCACCCAGCTGCTCGGTCCCAGCCAGGCGAATATGCCGAATTGCGGACGCACTACCGACGACTGGCGGTGCTACGGAATGTGGAACCAGCTCGCGCAGCTCTGGCGGATGGGCATCCCCGTGACCGCACCTGACGGCGCGACCGATGTGCGCATCGGCGTTCTCACCGAGCGCCAGATTGGCGGTTATACCGACGCGGAGCTTCAGGTGATGCTCGCCGGGCGCGTGGTGGTGGACACGCTGGTGCTGGAACGCCTCAACGAGCGCCTGCCCGACTGGGCGGTGACTCCAGTGCGTCCAATGGAACCCGGTGCGGGCATCCTGGAGGAACTGCCGAATGGCATGACGTGCTGGAACTTTACTCCGATGCAGGCCATTGATGTCCAGGACGAGACCGTTCCGGGCGTACAGGTCTTCAGCCGCATTGGACGGCATTTCAACTCGGTCCAGGCGGATGCGGAACCCGTTGGTCTGGGTAGGCCCGCCGTGGTGCGGGTACCCACGCGTTTCGGCGGATTCGTCCTCGTGGTCGGCGGCGTGGGCCTTTGGGAATATGCCACCGGTGCACGAACCGCGATGCTCCGCGAGGCCATCGACGCCACCGCGGCCGCGCCGCTGCCCGTCAAGATGCTCTCTGCGCAACCCTTCTCCACCGTCGCACGCGTGGACGCCGAGGGACGTGCAGCCCTGGCGGTGCTTCTCAACGACTTTCTGGAGGAAACTGATGGACTGCAGGTTGCCATCCGGAAGCCCCGTGGAACCACGGTGCGCTTTCTCGCGCCGGAATGCGAGCCACTTGAATTGGTACACTTCCCGAAAGGCGCGGCGGAGGTTATAGTAACTGTGCCGACTATCCCGCCGCGCGGCATCGCCGCACTTGCCATGGAATAGGTTAGAGGTTAGAGGTTAGAGGCTAGAGGCTTGAGGCTAGAGGCTAGAGGCTAAAGGCTAAAGGCTAGAGGCTAGAGGCCCTTGAGTCTGAGAGCCGCGATCTGCGGTCCAAGTCCCTTGAGTTGGCCCAGCATTTAAATCGGAAATCATAAAAATTAACATAACATCTTCTGTTTTAGTAAATTAATTCATTAATAAAGGAAGTTCTCCATGAAAAAACTGACTTGGTTGCTGGCGCTCATGGCGAGCGTGGCGGTGTTTGCAGACACCATCAAATCCGTCGCCCCGAACAACGGGGAGGTGGTCAGTCCCCTGGCTCCCTCGATGAAACTCTTCCTGATGATGCCGGAGGCCGCCGCGCGTGAGGCGCTGAAGGACGCCGGTCTGGCAAGCCGTCTGTGCAACGAGGTCCGTTCGTTTGCTCCCGGCATTCCGATGCAGTGGGCGTTCAGCGGGGAGCGTGGCAAGATCCACTACGAACTGCATGTGGCGGAGAACTCGCATTTCCGCGACGAGAAGGTCATTCAGGCTCCGCACAGCCGTTACAACCTCTGCAACCTGGAGATTGGCAAGACCTACTACTGGAAGGTCGCGGCCGTCAACAACGAGGACGGCACCTCCATTGAGAGCGAGACACGTTCGTTCACCGTGGACGCCCTTACGCCGCGCGTGCTCAATGTGCCCAAGGTGGACAACTTCCGCGACCTGGGCGGTCGACGCGGCCTGGAAGGCCGCCTGATTCCGCAGGGGCTCATCTTCCGCTGCTCCGGCTTCAACAACAATTCCTCCGACGGCGGAAAGACCCCCGGCGGCCCGCGCTTCACCGAGGAAGGCCTGCGCATCATCCGCGAGGAACTCAAGATCAAGACTGACCTCGACCTGCGCTCCCACGGCGAGACCGCGCGCATGACAACCTCCCCGCTCGGCGAGGACGTCAACTACGTGAACATCTCCACCGTCTGCTATGCCCCCACTTTCACCAAGAACGGCATGGACATCATGGCGCAGAACTTCCGCGTCTTCACCAAGCCGGAGAACTACCCCATCGCCTTCCACTGCATCGCCGGCGCCGACCGCACCGGCTCCCTGGCCGTCCTCCTGGAGGCACTGCTTGGCGTGGATCGTGACGAAATCATGCGCGACTATGTGCTGACCAGCTTCTTCACCACGCGCCCCCACGCCAACGGCGACATCCTGCTCAACGGGCTGGACCACTTCGGCAAGCCGGAGGAGCCCCTCTCCGTCAAGGCGGAGCGCTATTTCATGGAGGCTGGCATCACTCCGGAAGAGATTCTTTCCTTCCGCACCATCGTGCTGGGCCCCGGCCTCCAGCCGTCCGAAGTGCTTCAGGAGAAGATGGCGATGGACGAGGTTTTCGCCGGCTTCACCGGCGAAGCAAAGATTGTGCGCACGGTGCCGTATTTTACCACCAGCGAGCAGATGACGCTTGCCGGCCGTGAGATGACTTTCGGGGTGCCAACCTGGTCCGAGAGTCCCGTCCTGAAAGCCCTTGGTGATGACAAGGGCAGCGCGGCGTTCCTGCTCAACAACCGCACCGGGCGTCTGCAGTTCCTCGGCCTTCGCCCGCGTTCCGCGATGACCGACGAGGCTTACGCCATCTACAATCCCATAACCAAAATCGCCTATGCGAAGGCAGATGGTTCGGCCGAGTGGCGTCGCTTGGACTTCAATGAATTCAAGATGAATCTACCAGTCGGCGAGGCCATCCTGCTGGTCATCGCGCCTGGCGCGGTGCCTGAGGGGTATGCGCTCCAGTCCCTGCCGCTGCTGCCGGAAGTGCCGGTCGACTATGTCACCGCCTTCGCCGGAGAGACGCCTGTTCTCGACGGCAAGCTGGACGATGCCATCTGGCAGGCTGCCACCCCGCTGGCCCTCACGGACATCGAGGGGAACCCCAAGAAGAGCGCCCCGACCGCTTACCTGGCCACCGATGCGGCGCACGACACCCTCTTCATCGCCGTGCGTCTCCTCGACACCACCTCCTATGGTGCCCGCCACGATGTGCGCGACGCGGCTATCTGGGCCGAGGACGAGGTCGAGATCTTCCTCGCCGCCGGCGGGCACACCACCTACTACCAGATTGTCTTCAACCGCTTCAACGACATCTTCGACGGCAAACGGCAGGACTCCTCCTGGAATATGGAGAACTATGACTCCGCCACCAGCCAGGATGACGAGGGCTGGACGGTCGAGGCCGCCATCCCCTTGGCGCAGTTCAACTTCGATGCGCCGCTGGAAATCAACATCTGCACTACCGACCAGCCCGGCGAGGCGCATTACAACCTCTTTGTCACCCAGGGTTCCTTCCACAACCGCGCCGCCCTCGGGCCCGTGCTGATGAAATAAAATTCGAATCCGACATCCACCCGACAATCCCCGTGCCGTGAAACGATTAGCATGGCGCGGGGATTTTTGCTTCCAACTTGTTTTTTGATTAAATTTATCTTATACTATATATATGGCAATGACGGCACTTCGCCAGGGCAGTATTCGTGGAGAGCCTTCACGAACGGCCTCGTTTGTTGTGTTTGTCCATTTTTTCTCCTTCCGTAGAGCTATCATGAAACAGGCCATCGGCTTCAAGAGCAGGCAACTGGTTTCCGATCTGCGCAGGCGAATTGTCTCCGGGGAGTATCCCAGGGGGAGCCGGTTGCCGACGTGCAAGGAACTCACCACTCTTTACGATGTCAGTTTCGTCACGGCGTACAAAGCCCTTGCGCAATTGGCAGGCGAGGGCTACATCACGCTGAAGAAGCATGTTGGTAGCACGGTAAGCTACATCCAGGACGCGCCGCTGCCGCGTTGCAGGTCTCTGAACCTGATTACCAGCACCTCCAGCCACCCTCTCATCCAGAATTTCCTCATCGAAGGACAGAGGCTTTTTTCCGAGGCCGGTTGGGAAATCAAGACCTACCGTGTGCGCCTGGAAGGGGAAACCTTGCCGGACGACGTGCTTCTGGCGGTCAATTCGCCGGACGCCTATTCGCTCTTCTTCGACCTCCACACCATCTTCCGGAACACGCTCGCCAGCCAGGACCACTTCTACGAGCGCGCCATCTACGTGGGCGAGTATTTCCCGGACCCGCGCCTGACCACCATCACCTGCGATGAGCCTGCCACGGTGCGTGCCATCCTGGAACACTTCCGCGCCCATGGTCGCACCCGTACCGGCATCTTCCAGTACCACCTGGACAACGTGACCGAGATGCAGCGCATCACCGCCTGGAGCAGCGAACTGATGGCGCACGGTGCCAGTTTACAGTGGTGCAACGACCATCTTTTCCTGTGCGACCTCACGTGGGGCGACACTCGCACCAAGTGGATGCGCGAGTCCTTCTTCCGCCTTCAAGAGTGCAATTTCTTCGCCGGAATCGACTCGCTCTTCATTCCCATCCCCAAGCACGCCATCGTTTTAGCGCGACTCTGCCAGGAACACGGCATCCGCATTCCGCAAGACCTTGCCATCGTGACCCTGGGGGAAGCTGAGGCGCCGAACCAGCCCCAACCTGCAATCTCCTACATCGACAACAGCATGAGACGCCACCTGGCACTTGCACTCCAAGTGCTGGAAAGCCGTCTCCAGGGGCAACGCACTCCACAGCGGCTCTTCACCTTCCAGCCGGAACTGCACATCTTGGATAGTTCCTTTTGATTTTTGCTTTTTTTATAAACATAAGAATTCCAACCCTGGAGCAAACTGACATGAAAAACATCAAATCATTTACATTGATTGAGTTGCTTGTCGTCATCGCCATTATCGCCATCCTGGCCTCGATGCTGCTTCCCGCGCTCTCGAAAGCGCGAGAGAAGGCCCGTGCGGTCTCCTGCCTCAACAACCAGAAGCAGTGCGGTCTGGGCTTCCTGATATATGCCGACGACAACAATGGCGAAATCCTCACCGAAGCCTCCCCCTATGGCGACGATACGAGCTACTGGCCCTGGATGCCAATCTATTCCCATGACACGATCTGGCGAACCTGGTCCATCACCGCGCACCAGGGGGCCTTCTCCCAGGCGCTGATCAACGACAAGCAGATGTTCTGCCCGGACACGAAGCCGGCGGCGGACAACAACCGCGTTTGGCAGACCTACGCCACGCCGATCCGTGACAACGGCTACTATGGCGGCATCATCACTGGCTCCTCCGTCGCCGACGGATATTCCTCCTATTCGCCGGACCGCTGCCAGACCAGCAACAGCAAAATCTACCTGATGGCTGACTCCGCTCGCGTCGCCGACTACAGCAAGGGATGCTACCACATTCTCTCGATTAATATCGGCGGCGAAGGCAAGCTTGCCATGCGCCATTCCGGCAAGACGAACATGCTCTTCGCGGACGGCCATGCGGTTTCTCTGGAGCCACTCCAGGGACTGGGATACTTCGCCCGTGCCTTTGGCTCCGGGTGGAGCCATATGGCATTGTTCCCTGGCGGTGCCCAGAAGCTCTACCCCATCGTCCCCGAGGCTCAGGACCTGTAACGCCTGCGGAGACAATCTCATAAATCAAATGCCTGCCGGAACCATAGGTTTTGGCAGGCAATTTTGTTACTAGTCCGGCTAGTTTGGCTAGATCGGCTAGTCTCCAATTATGGGTTCTCGACCGTGTGCACGCGAGCCGGGCTACCGCTGGAGCCACTCCGGCCGTTCGGTGAAGAACGGGCTGGCGGGGAAGCCGTTGGCGTTGCCGAAGTTCAGCCGTTCATCGTAGGTGACTGCGCCGTAGGATGCCTTGCAGGGCTGCGGAACCTCAGGGGAGGAGAGGACGACCGTATCCCCGACGATCTTCGCGTCCGCCCAGACATATTTCCCGTCTTCGCCCGCGATGGCGAAGCACCCCAGCGGCCTTCCGTCCAGCGAGGCCAGTCCCGCCCCGACGTTGTCGAAGTGCAGGACCATCTGGCTTCCGACGACTTCACAGGATTTGTAAAGTGGCCCTGCGGAAACGCCTTGATAGCCATAGCAGATTCGCTCCGCCTCCCTGGCGAGGCGGAAGCCGACCTCCTCCTTGCGGTGCGGGTGGATGTCATACGCATCGCCGTGGTCGATGGTCACCGCCATGCCGGAATTGGGGATGACCTCCAGCAACAACCGCTGCATGTCGCGGAAGCGGATCCAGGGGTGGTTGCGGTTGGGGTCGTTGGCCTTCCAGAAGTCCTCCGGTCCGCGGTTGTCCGGGCAATGGTTTTCGTAGCCGGAGAGCTGGCACCACAGGAACGCATAGTCGTCGCCCCAGATGGCGCGTCGGTCGGCCGCCATGGCGTTTTGGAACTGATAGTAGTCCTGTTCGCCGCCGCAGTCGCTTTCCCCCTGGTACCAGAGTTCGCCGCGCAGTCCGTAGCGTTTCCATGGCGCGATCATTGCGTTGTAGATGGTCATGGGCAGGAACGGACAGTGGAAAGGATTCTGGGGATTCAGGACCGTCAGGATCAGCGAACCGACTTGCACGCTCAGGGAGCCCTCGCGGCGATGTCGCCAGCCGTTCGCGAGGGGCAGGCGCTTGTCCGGCTTGCCTTCCGGCGCGAGATGCCAGGCCGCCGCGGGGCCGAAGAGGCCGGAGCCGCCGTCGTAATTGGGCACGCGGATGGCGATCACCGCCTTGCCGGCCTTCACCAGCTCGGCGGGGATGGGGTAGATGCGCGGAACCGCCCAGTACTCCTTTGTGCCATAGCCGATCGAGCCCACCGGAACGCCGTTGAAATAGGTGAAGTCCACATCGTCGATGGTCCCCAGGTTGAGGACAAGCGGCCTGCCCGCCCATTCGGGGGGAATCTGGACGGTGGTGCGGAACCACTCGACGCCCGCGACCGCGCGGTCGGGCTTGCGGAAAGTCGCAGCAGCCATGGGCGCCAGGAGCGTCCACTTCGAATCATCGTAGTCCGGCGACTCCCATCCTCGCGCGGCCTCGCGGTCGGCGGGATTGCCGGAGTCCAGGAACAGCTTCTCCCAATACTGTTTCATCTCGGCCGCCCATTCCTCAATCGGCTGGCCCTTCGCTTCGGCCGCCTGGTAGCTCTTGACCATGGAATCGGCGTAATCCACCAGCTCCGGACGGCATTTCAAGAGGGTGTCGCGGGACATGAAGGAACGGATGAGCATCCCCCCCCAGTGTCCCTTGATGATTCCCACGGGCACCTGGAGGTCATGGTAGAGCTGGCGCGCGAAGAAATATCCCACCGCGCTGATGGTCGTCGGCTCGTCCGCATGGAAGGCCACCCAGCGGCCATTTGGCTCGTTCTGCTCGCTTTCCAGAGATAGGGAATTCGTTGTCTCGAAGTAGCGGATGTGCGGCAGCTTGGAAAGCTGGCTGCGGACATACTCGCCGTCATCGACGCGCACGAACGGAATATCTCCCCAGAGCGGCAGTTCCATGTTCGACTGCCCGGTCAGGATCCAGACCTCGCCGACCAGGATGTCATGCAGCACAATCTCCTGGCCGCCGCATTGCGCGGAAAGGGAAATGGGTCCGCCCGCCGGCAGTGTCACGGAGAACTTCCACTCGCCCGCCTCGTCCGCCCGGGTGTCCAGCGCCAGCGTGACGGGATATTTGCCGTCTTCCGGGGCGATGCTGAGCCGCACTTCGGCACCCGGCTCGGCCAGGCCGCTGATCTCGACGGGGCGGTCGCGCTGGAGCACCGCGTGGTCCTGGAAATTCCGGTGGAAGGCGAAGTCGGCGGCGCCGACGGTTGTCAGGGAAAGCAATGAGAGCAGGAGAAGCAAGCGCATGGGAATTGGCTCCTTGAGTTGGGGGCTGGATACAACATGGCGAGGGCATGGCTACACCATACCATTGTCTTCGGGGTCGTCCACCCGTTTGGCAAGATCGCGGAAGAGCGCCTTCATGTCCATGAAGCCGCCGATGCCCATCCAGACCGTCGAGACGATGCCGAGGATGGCGGGAATGACCAGTTCGTTGTAGAAGAAGAAGGTGTTCCAGCCCTCCTGCGTCCAGGGGCGGATGGCGTTCCAGGCGCAGACGCCCACGAAGGCCAGCAGGAAGGCATAGACGAACGAATACAGGAAAACCGACCAGGCGATGATTTTGTCGCCGCGCGTATAGTTGGGGTCGATGCCCAGGAGCATCTTGCACCAGACCAGCGGGAGCTTCCAGCGGGGGGTGCGTCGCGCGGCGCTTGCGGCGGCCGCCAGGCGTGCCTGTTCCTCAGGCGGGGCGTATTTCCCGCGGTGCAGCAGCTTGTCCAGGTCGTATGGCTTGTATCGGATGAACGAGGCGATGATGTAGCTGGCGATCGCGAGGAAGGTCGCGATGAAGAGCAGCTCGTAGGAGTTGATGGGGAAGTTCACGGGGTCCGTCTTCCATTCAATCCATGGATGGAAGGGCGAGCTGACGGCGCGCAGGAAACGGTCCAGCCCATCAACCCAGCCGTGGCTCTCCAGGAAGGGATAGATGTGCTTCGCCCAGTTGCGCTGGCCCAGCATGCCCAGCAGGGTGGTTCCGGAGCCGAAGATCAGCGCGCACCAGCCGCCGGCCAGGTTGCCGAAGCGCGTGTAGAGTCCGAAAACCATGATGGGTCCCGCGCTGGCCAGCCAGAAGCCGGTCATGATTTGCGTGAACATGTTGATGTAGTCCATCTGCTTGAAGAAGAAGGCAACTACGAAGAAGAAGATGGAGACGCCTAGAGTGACGAAACGCAGGAGCTTCAGATGTGCCTGAGGCGAAAGCGAGCCCTTCTTGAGGAAAGGCAATACGATGTCCTGCACAATGCAACCGGCGGCGTTGAAGATTCGCGTGTCGTCGGTGGAGACAAGCAGCATCACCATCAGCAGGGCGAACAGACCGAACATGCCGACCGGCAGCAGCTTTCCCATCATCACGGGCATCATCTGCTGGCGGTAGAGCGCACGGAACTTCTGGAACTGCTCACGCCCCTCGGGCGTCTCGCCCAGCTCTTCGCGCGCGCGGTCGAAATATGCGGTGTTGAGGTTGTCGTCTTGCGAGAGCGGCGGGTCCACGCCTGGCATTCGCTGGATGTCCGGCATCTCCGCCATGGCCTGCAGGGCGCGGGCGCGCACTCCTTCGTCCATCTTTAGATTGGCATCCGTGAGCACTCGCTGGGCCAATTCGCGACGGATTTCGTTGTTGCTGACGCCGAAGCGGTTCTTTCCGGCGAATTGCGGCCCGTTCATGAAGACGACGGTGATGATGGCGACCATCGTGATCATCAGAAAGGCATAGCCGTTGCGCCAGGCGCCGATCACGCCGGCCATCTTCTGCTCATGCGGGGTTCGCCCGGAGTTCGTGGTGTCGTTGCCGTAGAAGGCCGGGACATTGAACATGTTCATGAAGAGGCTTACCATAATCGCGAAGACGTTGAAGTCCCGGAAGTTCTGTACGTCGTAGGGGTTCAGGAAGCTCTCTTTGGGCACGCGGTTCCAGAGCACCGGCGAGATGTCCGTGTCCCAGCCGAAATTCAGGAGGATGAATCCCACGATGATGACGAAGATGGGATAGGAGAGAAGCGCCTGGATGCTGTCGGTGATCAGTAGCGACACGCGCCCGCCCGGCCAGATGATCAGTGTGGCGACAATCAGGCTCAAGGCGACCAAGATGATATAACAAGGCAACGGCACGCCGAAGAACATCACTCGGTGGGGCAGACCAAGATAGTAGATGAAGAAATTCGCGGCGACGGCGGGACCGATGGAGTTCGTCACCATCTCCGCAAGCGTGCTGATGAGTCCGGTCACGAAGCGGAAGACCTTGCTGCCGTAGCGCAACTCGATGAACTGGCCTTTGGAGAGGCAGCGGCTCTGGCGCCAGCGGACTGCGCAGTAGCCCGTCAGCCCCAGCACGATGCCCAGCGGAGCCCCAATGTTGTTCCACCAGCCCACGCCAAAACCCGTCTCGAATTGCTGTTCCGCGCCGGCCACCAAGGTGATCACGGACAAGGCGCTCGCCAGATTGCCGACACCGATGACATAGCGCCCTCCGACACGCCCCGCGGCCAGGTAGTCCACCACCCCGCGGGCATAGCGCTTGCTGCGGAAGGCGAGATACATGACGAGGGAAAGGGGTACTAGAACAATCAGTGCGTCAATCCAGTGCATGGTACTTGGAGATTACAGGCGAGTCATCGTGAAGTTTGTGGCTTTTCCTAAGTGTTTGGATTCTTGCCAATATATATAAAATATGATAGATTTAATCAAAAAATCAAGTTGCACGGGAAGATAAATGGAATGAATTCAGAACGCCACGTCCGGGGTCGCGGCAATTTCGGCGCACCAGTTGAGAACAATGCATGTGAACGTGCCATCTTTCCGGCGACAAGGGGGGATGCGGAAATCCTTTGAGAAAAGACTTGTTTTTTCCTATAATTTACAACAGTTTAGTCTTTGGCAAGGTGGTTAATTGGTTTTTCAGTTTTGTTCCAATAAAATTCTGCACCATGAAAAAGTCCTTTACCCTGATTGAACTTCTGGTGGTCATTGCGATTATCGCGATCCTGGCCTCAATGCTCCTGCCCGCTCTCTCGAAGGCCCGTGCGAAGGCTCGTGCAGTCTCCTGTCTCAATAACCTGAAGCAATGCGGTCTGGGCTTCATCATGTATGCCAATGACCAGGAGGGATACATTCTCACTGCGTGTGCCGACCAGGCCGCCCACTTGGATTGGTATGCCCCTTGGTCATACATCTACACATTGGATGGTGTATATGCCCGCACGCGCGAAATCAACGGCGGCTGCTTCAGCAACGGCCTGATTCCCGAAGGCGTAATGTCCTGCCCGGACACTGCGAAAATCAAGGTCAGCGTTCAACCGTGGTACACCTATGCGCTGGTGCGCGACAACCCCTGGTATGGTGCCTTGAACAACGGCGTCGTCGCCAAGGGCGATGGCTTCATCTGCTACAAACCGGACAAGTGCCGGACCAGCGCCAGCAAGATCTTCCTGTCCGGCGACTCCGGCTGGCGCATGTCTGGTGACAGCCGCAACTACAAGAACGGATGCTACTATGCGGTCTCCCGTGCCTCCGGCGGCGAGGGTGCAATTGCCGCGCGTCACGCCGGCAAGGCGAATTTCCTCTTCTGCGATGGTCATGCATCTGCGCAGGAACCCATGGCGGCGGTGGGGTATTTCTCACGCTGCTTCGGCGATGGCTACAATCAGTATGACATCTGGGTGGACGGCGTGGACAAGGTGTTCCGCCTCCCTTCCGATATGGCCTCAGTCAAGGACGAATAAGGCCGGTTGTGCCACGTTTCCTGCCGGGCGGCGAAGTCGGATGGCTTTCCCGTCCGGCATTCTTTTTTTAGGATTGGAGGACAAACGGCAGGGGAGGGGTTAAAGTATGCAAAAGTTGCTTCATTCATCTACTAAGGAGATTACAATGCTGAAGAAAATCGCCCTCTTTATGGCGCTGTGCGCCTGTGTCGCGGCCTTTGCTCAGGAGCGCTTTGCCTACGTGAACATGGAGACGGTCTTCAACGAATACTACAAGACCGTGAACGAGAACATCAACATCGAGAATCTGCGTAAGCAGTATCTGGACGGCTTCAATCTGCTCCGCGATGAATTCCAGGCCAGCTTGACGGAATACCAGAAGGCGGTCGCGGATGCGGACAACGAGCTGCTTTCAGAAGAGGTTCGTGCGACTGCGCGTTCAAAGGCGCAGCTCCTGGAGAACCGTCTTCAGCAGAAACAGGATGAGATCATGCGCTATCGCCAGGACGGCTTGGGCGAAATCGAGAATCGCCAGCAGATGATCGTGGAGAAGTTGGCGGAGGAACTTACGGGGCAGGTGCGGAAATACGCGGAGTCGCAGGGATACACCACGGTCCTGGAGGTCTCTGGGAAGTCTCTCAACCGCGTGCCGATGGTGATTGCGTATCCGCTGGATCAGGAGATCACTGAGGCGATCGTAAAGCTGGTGAACGCCGGCCACGAGGCCGAGAAGGCCGAGGCCGAGAAAAAGCTGGCGGAAGTGCGTGCGAAAGCGCGTGCCGCCCAGGAGGCCGCCGCACAACAGCAGTGATCTCGGGTTCAATGGACTTGGACCTTGGACTCTAACCTCTCACCTTTTACCACTCACTTCTCACTTCTCACCTCTCACCTCTCACCTCTCACCTTTGATATTATGTTGATTTCCAAGACAGCGGAAGAGATTGCGGCGATGGTCCAGGGGCGGATTGTGGGCGAATGCCCCCATCCGCTGCACGGCGTGGCGTCCCTGGCGGAGTCCACCGAGGCGGACGTGGCGTTCCTGGGCAATGACAAGTACCGCGAGCAGGTACCCAACTCCCGCGCGGGAGTGGTGCTGGTGCCGGAGAACTACACCGTCGAGCCGCCGGCCGGCCGCGCGTGGGTGGTCTGCGCCGATCCTTCGGACGCCTTCACGAAGGTCGTGATGGCCTTCACGCCTCCGCCCGTCGAATACAAGCCCGGCGTGCATCCCACGGCGGTCATCGACGCCTCCGTGGAAATCCCGATGTCCTGCCACATCGGCGCAAACGTGGTCATCGAGGCGGGCGCGACCATCGGCGAGGGCACGGTCCTGCTTCCGAATGTCTATGTCGGACAGGAGGCGCACATCGGCGCGAACTGCCTCGTCTATTCCAATGTGACCATCCGCGAACGCTGCATCCTGGGCAACCGCGTGATCCTCCACGCCGGCGTAGTCGTGGGCTCGGACGGCTTCGGCTACAAGTCCAGCGCCGCCGGACACGAGAAGATCCCGCAGGTCGGCATTGTCCAGCTGGACGACGATGTGGAGGTCGGCGCGAATTCCACCATCGACCGCGCGCGCTTCGGGCGCACGTGGATTCAGGCGGGAACCAAAATCGACAACTTGGTGCAGGTCGCCCACAATGTCGAAATCGGGCGCGGGTGCATCCTGGTCGCGCAGTGCGGCGTGGCGGGCAGCACGCATCTGGGCAACGGCGTGATTCTGGCGGGGCAGGCCGGCGTGGTCGGTCATCTGCGTGTGGGCGACGGCGCCATCGTGATGGCGCAGGCTGGCGTCTCCAAGGATGCGATGCCCGGAGCCGTCCTGATGGGGTCGCCCGCGCAGGACCGCAAGGCCTTTGCCCGCGAACGACTTCTCCTCAAGAAACTCGAGGCAATGGAGGCCGACCTCAAGGCACTCATCAAGAAAGCCAAGGAAGAGTAGGCTGTTCTTTGAGACGGGAGAGATTTTTTTTGAAAAAAATTCTCTCCCGTTTTTTTTATTTTATAAAAGAAAAAAACTATTTGTCGCAGGTGGAGAAAAGTAACCATTTTGTGTGTTTTTTTGCATTTTCAACTTGATTTTACCCCCCCCCAGGTGCTATATTATTGCTATTACTTGCCTATTTTTAATTAGTTATAACAACTGATCCCTGTTTCGCAGGGCGGTGGTTGTCTTGGTGGCTGGTCTGGCGGTGAAATTCCGATACAGATGAGGTTTGGGAGAAATCAGCGGTGACTTTGAGGATTGGCTACATCAATGCAGTTTTGGCCTTGATAGTCGTGGCGCTCCTCGGGGTGGCGCGCTATCTGCATCTGGACTGCCGGAACCTCGAGGCGATGTTGGCGGATGGCAGGCTGGACGGGAGTGAATCGGCGGAATCGCCTGTGGCTGTAATATTGCCCGCCTCATCGTCCATGGACAAGGTCGCTCAACTTCAGGAAGGCCTGGCCGCCTTGGAGACCGAACGTGAGCAGTTGCTTGAGGAGCTTGGAGAGGATGCGGAGAAAGAACCGTGGGGCGAAGATCGGTTGCTGGAAGTGGTCAACATGGAGGAATTGGCAGAATTGCTTCCAGAAGACCAATATATGCGGATAGTCGATGATTTGGTGAAATACCGCAATCGGTATCGGCATGGCTCACAAGATTTTCGGGAAGCAATTCGTCTGCTGGATGAACTTGGGGTGAGCGACATTTCTCCAGCGGAGCGGGAACGCGCCGAGGAATACATGCGATTACGCGATGAATATATCGATGGGGTGCTCGCGGAGCGGTGGAGCGATGTTGAGGCACAGGAGCGTTACGAGCAACTGAAGGGGACGGCCGATGAAATCGATGACGAGATTTATTCTGGACGGATGCGCAGTCTGCACATTGCGCTGGGCGTGAAGACGGAGGAGGAACTGGGAGAGATTCTGGAGAAAGAGTCTGGCATTCTCAGTGCGCTTTTCATGTCAGGGTGGGTTTATAACGACCGCATTTGGTGGAACGCCTATGCTCGGGAGATTTGGGCAACGGACTCCCCCTCGGAAGACTATGGTTTTGATCCAGAACATCCTTACCTTGAGTTGGATGGATATCATATCAGGGAACTGATGAACTGGAGGCGCCCATGAAATCGAAGCATCAAGTCTGGCTGGCAGGCACACTGGCACTTGCGCTTGTGCTTGTGTCTGTTTGGACAGTCGTCCAGTGGCACCGTCGGAGTGGTTTGTTGGCGAGGCTGGCGGAACTGGCGGTGTCCGAGAAGCGCGAGCCGATGATGCCGACCGTGAAGCTATCGTC
The DNA here is from genome assembly GCA_017417585.1 of Victivallales bacterium. Lineage (GTDB taxonomy): Bacteria > Verrucomicrobiota > Lentisphaeria > Oligosphaerales > Oligosphaeraceae > RGIG1601. The sequence continues at coordinate 5,208 of JAFPYX010000018.1, read as the reverse complement.
CGTTCTGGAAAAACGGGAAGACACTTCGGAACTCCAGGCGCAATATGATGGCGTGCTTGCGGAGGTGGAGCGCCTGAGAGAGCAGAAGCGTTGCCGCGACAAGCAGGAAGAAGCCTTCGTGCCCAAGTTGTCGCTGGAGGAGTATCGTGAGACACAACCCGATGCGTATGAAGAATTGAAAAGGAAAATCGCCGCGACCAAACGCTATGCGAGACTGCGGATCCAACTGCGTCAAGAATACCTCGACCGACTGGACCTGAACGTTTTGACAGCCGAGGAACTTCAGCGATTTCGGGAGGGCCTTGCCATGATCCAGCAGCGCGACGAGGCCTTTCTCTATGGGTGTTCCGAAGCCGAACTGGTCCATTTCATAGATGCTGCGGGGGTGAACACCAGCGAACGATGGCTGATGGAAAGTACGGAGATTTGCGAGTTGGCGCAGATGGCGTCTGGTGCATTTCTCGGTCGAGACGACCGCTATGTCGAGATCATGCGCACCCAAAAGTTGTTTTTTGGCAATCTGGTGAAATACGTGCCGTCGCCCCAGAAACTTCGGGGGACTTTCTGGGTGAACATTATCGATCCAGAGGCATCGAATGGAATCCGAACCGTGTATGTCAAGGTCGAACCTGGCTGGCAGCCTTAGGGAGAAGATGGCTTATGAAAAAGAAAGACACAAAATGGATGGTGGTGTTACTGGTTGCGGTGATACTGCTCCTCGGGGTGGCGTGCTATCTGCATCTGGACTGCCGTAATCTCGAGGTACTGTTGGCGGAGGGCAAAGGGACTGAGGCGGAGACTATGCAGGTGCTGTCCAGAATGACGTTGGAGCCATCTCTATCGCTGGAGTCGCAATTGGAGGAAAGCAGGACCGAGTTGGCGGAGTCCGAAGCGGAACGCCAGCGACTGGAACAGGAGGTCGCGGATTTGGAGGATACTCGCAAGGGACTTCAGGAAGCGAACACCATCAGCATGTCGGAACTGGAAGAACTGTCGCCCGATGAATATGCGAAATTTGCGGCGGAACTGAAAGAGGTTTATGCAGGGTTGCGCGAGGGCGAGCATGTACAATGCCATCGGGCGGCACTGAAAGTGCTGGAGGATGCGGGGCTGCTTCGGATGAAGCCGTTCGAACGTCAGATGTGCGAGGAATATCTGTCGAGCTATCAGGAATATGTGAATGGGGTTCTGGATGGCATCTGGTCGGAAGAGGAGGCCGAGGAGCGTTTCCGTCAACTGGAGAAGATGTATAAAGAAGGATACGGGAGGTTTTTTGTAGAAAATTTAGCACAGATCTATGTCAAGTCGTTGGGAGTGGCGACCTGGGAGGAGGCGGAGCGCGAAATGCAGTTCCCTCATACATTGGCCTGTGAATTTGCAATGACCAGAGTATGGTTTTACTCGCGGGTCTTGCAAAATCGTCTGGCGCGTGAAATGCTGGAACGGGATTGTCCGCCGCTGGACTACGGTCTGGCTCCAGACGAAACGGATGCGGAGGTGCGGCAATTGGAGGAATGGATGTCCTATCGGAGGGAACGCCCATGAACAGACGAAATGTGCTTTGGCTGATTTTGGTTGTGCTGTTGGCCGCAGGTGTCGTACTGACGGCTTGGCTGGCGCATCGGCACAGCGAATTGCTCACGGCGCTGGAAAAGCAGTCGGGGGGCGGTGCCGACGCTACGGGGCAACTGGGCGGGCAAATGCAGTCTGCCAAGCAAGCTGGCTATCGGGAACTTGGGGAACTCCTCGAGAAACTGGAAGAGTCGCGGACCGCAGTACAACATCTGACCGAGAAGAAGGGAATCCAGCAAAAGCAACTGGCGAGTGCCGAGGCACTTTACTATCCGCCGGAAGAGCCGACGCTGGAGGAGTTCCGCGAGACGCAGCCAGAGGAATACGAGGCGATGAAGAAGTCGCTGGCGCATCTTTTGCGTTTTGCGGCGGCGAAGAAACGCTTGCGGGAGGAATATCTGGCACGGCTGGATCTCAGCGTGTTGACCGACGAGGAACGTCAGACCTTGCTGGCGGTCATGAAACAGGTCGCCGAAGAGGAGGATATGCTGCTCGAAGGCAAGGTCGGTCCAGGGCTGTATTATCAGAATGGAAGGCGCTCGTACAACCAGCTCCAACGCTGGCTTCTTGAAGGCCATGCCGTGGATTTGGCGATGGCCGCCGACTGGGCATCTTGCGGCGGCTCGGAGCATTTCGTGACGTGCCAGCGTGCCGTTGCGCTGAAAGATCAGTGCCCAATGGGCGTGCAGCCTGAAAGCCCGCAAGCACTTCGCGGGACGAACAACATAATGATTGCCGACCCGGATGCGCCGGACGGCAAACGCCTGGTACGCATCATGGTCGAACCGGGCTGGCAGCCGGAATAATCCGGAAGGCCCGGAATATCCGGTGGTTTTACAATCCGTGATGCTGGCGCACGAAGTCCTTGGCTAGGTCATATACTTCCCTGGCGCTGTGCATCTTGCAGGCGTTGGCATAGAGTTTCTCGCACTCCTGGATATTCAATCCGCAGATACGGTCGCGGATGGAGGGGAGGATGGAGGGGTTCATGGAGAGCCGCCGCAGTCCGGCGCCCAGCAGGAGCGGTGTGCAGAGGCGCGAGCCGGCGAGTTCTCCGCAGAGCTGGACGGTCTTGTCGGGATATTTTGCGACCGTCGAGCAGATTTCCCCCAATAGTCGGAAGACAATCGGGTGGTTGTGGCGGAACCACTGGGTGACATGGCTGTTGCCGCGGTCCACGCCAAAGAGGTATTGCACCAGGTCGTTGGTGCCGATGCTCACGCTGTCCACCTCCGGCAGCAGGGACTCCAGGCAGACCACGGCGGAAGGCAGCTCCAGCATCATCCCGATTTTCGGATGGCCGTAGGGTACCTGGTCGAGTCGCAGCGAGCGCTTCGCCTCCACGACGGCGGCCTTGGCGTCCATCAGGTCAGTGCGGTCGGCGACCATGGGGAAGGTCAGGGTGACATCGGCATCCACGCTGGCGCGAAGGATTGCCCGCAGCTGGGTGCGTAGGATGTCCGGGTTGGAGAGGAGGAACCGCAGTCCGCGCAGGCCCAGGGAGGGGTTGAGCTCTTCGTCCCACTTGAGGTATGGCAGCGGCTTGTCCCCGCCGATGTCGAGGGCACGGATGGCAACGGGAGCGCCGTTGGCGGCCTGGACCAGCCGGGAAATCACATGGTACTGCGTCTCCTCGTCGGGCATGGCGTTGCGGATCATGAACATGAACTCGGTGCGGTAGAGTCCGACCTCGCGTGCGCCGGCGGCGTGGAGCGCGGCCATTTCGGCGAAGAGGGTGATGTTTCCGCAGAGATGGACGGGCGTGCCGTCCTGGGTGCAGGGCGTGTCGTTCAGCGGTGGCGGGGTGGATTCCCTGCCGGCATTGGCCTCGCGCAGTTTTTTGGCATTGTTCAGCGCGAATTTATACTGCTTGAGGAGTTCCTGTGAGGGGGAGGGGAAGCAGAGTCCGGTTCCGCCGTCCACCAGGAGCTGGTCGCCGGGCTGCATGATATTCTGGATGTCCTTGATTCCGATGACCATCGGAATTCGGAGCGCTCGCGCCAAAATGGTCGCATGGCTGGTGGCGCCGCCGCTTTCGCAGACGATTCCGCAGACATGCTTGAGGGGCGAGGCGAGCAGCTGCGAGGGGAAGAGCTCGCGGGCGACCAGCACGATGGGGTTGTCAGGCGCCTGGCTGGTCTTGCGGGCGGTCGCCGCCTGGTTGTTGGCGGCGTTCAGGAGTCGCAGTAGGACATCCTCGATGTCTCGGATGCGTTCGCGGAGGTATTCGTCTGCGAGGTGGTTTAGGTCGGCCTCGACCTCCTGGAGGGTGAGCGAAAGTGCGGAGTTGAGTTCGTAGCCCTGGGCGAGCTTGCTCTCGATGCGTTCCTGGAGCGTCGGGTCTTCCAGAAGGATTTCATAGATGTCGAAGATGGAGAGGTCGGCCTCGGCGAGGACCTCGGCGACTTCCGGTCGGGTCTGAGCGAGGCTCTTGCGAGCCAGCTCGTAGGCCTGGCGGAGCCGGGCACGCTCGGCGGCGATGTCGCGAGCCTTCGTGGGGACGATCGTGCGCAGCGCGTCGTCGCTGGCCAGCACCAGGCACCTCCCCAGGCAGACTCCTGGGACGATGGACTTCCCGCTGAAGAAATGGTTGGCGTCGGCGGGCACGGGGAGCGCGGGCTTTTCCTCACGGACAGGCTGGGCGGTCTGTTTGAGAAGTTCGATGTTCTGGAGGAAGGAGGCAATCGGCGTGGCCAGCACATTGCAGATATCGACGATGCTCTGGGGGAAGGGCAGCTTGGAGGAACGCCCCAGCGTGAGGATGCCAACGGAGCGTCCCTGGGTCACCAGCGGCACCGCCAGCAGGCTGTGGCAGCGCTTGGAGAGCTGCTCGCAGGTGGAGTGTTCCGGCGGAGTCTTCCGGGCGTCCAGGGCGCGGTTGAGGATTTGCTGCTTGTGGAAGGCAATTGCGGAGATCGAGTGTTCCGGAGCGATGCTCTGAAGTTCCTCCACGTAGAGGCCGTGGCTGGCACGGATGACCAGGCGCTGTTCCGTCAGGTCATAGGAGGTCACTGCGCAGAACTGCGTGCAGAAGGTCTCGACCAGCGTCTTGCAGACCAATTGAAGCGTCTTTGTGGGGTCCGAGGCCTGGCTGAGCAATTTGCAGCACTCGGAGACGACGGTCAATCTACTGGCGGGCTTTGCGCACATATATTATGTTTAATATATTTGTTGCAAACAGGTTATTTGATTATTATTCTAGGACTTGAGACTTTACCCTTTAAACTGAAAAAGAGCCGGCCCTGTAAGCCAGATTCTGTGCCGCCCCGCGAGGGGCGCGACGACCATTCATCTGCGCGACCGATACCCGGGACTGCCTCCCGAAGGAGGTTGGCGGCGCAGGCGACGCCTCGTCCCCTATTTGGTCTTGCACCGGATGGGGTTTGCCATGCCGGCGGCCGTTGCCAGCCGCCGCGGTGAGCTCTTGCCTCGCCATTTCACCCTTACCAGTCGAAACTGGCGGTATGTTTTCTGTGGCACTGTCCTGACCGCGGGATTTCCCCGCGATACCCGCCCTTTCAGACGGGCATCCTGCCCTGTGGTGTCTGGACTTTCCTCCCCGCAGAGGCGGAGCGGCCGTCCGGACCAGCTCAAATCAAGTTTAGAGATTAGAGGTTAGAGGTTAGAAACTAACCT
>JAFPYX010000017.1 GCA_017417585.1 Victivallales bacterium | reverse complement strand
GATCAAACTCTCCGTTGCGAAAAGCATGACCTGACGATTCAGGTTTCTACTGTTTCAAAAGACCCCGCGGCAATCCCGCGGGGATGTCTCGGGACCGGGCAGAGGCCCGGTTCCCGCACGTCGCATTGCGCTGTTCCGTTGCCAAAGAGACGACACGCCCCCCGAAAGGGCGTGCCGCATAATATGCCACGCGAAAAACGGATTGCAAGCCCGGAACGCGAAAAAAGACGAAAAAAAGGGGAAACCGGCGGGCGGCGGGCCTCCGCGTCCCCCGGACGGGGCGGCGGGACGGGCGCCAATTGTTAATTGTCAACTGTCAATTGTCATCGCCCTAAGGCGGCGGATACGTTCCGCCAGAGGGGGATGCGTTGCAAACAACGAGCCGAAGCGGGGGAAGCTGATATACATGGAAGCAAGGGTACTGCCGCCAAGCTCCTGCGCATCCTTTCGCGTCATACCTTTTTCACAATTCTGAAGAACCTCAAGTGCATCGGCAATACCATCGGACTGGCCATTAACTTTCGCGGCAAAGGCATCCGCGGCATATTCACGCTTGCGGGAAATCGCCATTTGCAGCAGTTGTCCCACCAGGGAAACCAGTGGTTGCAACAGCAGAGCCAGCAACACCAGCCCGCCGCCTGACTTTGACCGTTGCCGATGACTCCCGCCGGAGACATAATACACGCCCATCGACAAGAGCAGCGCAGAACTGATCAGCCCGGCCACCAGGGTATTGAGCTTGATGTCGCCGTGCTTGACATGCCCCAGCTCATGTCCGATAACTCCGGCGATCTCATGCTCGTTCATCGTATCCAGCAATCCCTGCGTCACACAGACGAACGCCGACTTCGGCGACAGGCCACTGGCGAATGCATTCGGAGAGCGCGTATTGCTCACATAGAGGGGTGGAACGCAAGGCAACCCGGCATTGTTCGCCAATTTGGCGATGATTTCCTGGCAATGCCGTTCCTTCGTCACATTTGGATTGGCAGGACGTCCGCGCGTGAGTTTTTTGATTGCCGCATTCGCAGTGAAGATTTGAATCGGAACCATGACGGCCACCAGAATCAACGCAATGCCAACCCCCATCTCGACATTGCCAAGTGCCCTGCCTAGAACCACTCCGAGAAAGACAACCACTGCCGCAAATGCCAGCAGCAACAATGCGCTGCGAACATTGTTCATGAAAATTGCACCGTTCGGATTTTCCATGCCGGATAATATAGACCGGAAACCGTGACTTGTCGGGCGCTTTGTATTGGACACTTCGCCGCCAATCCCGCAAATACCTGAAATTCCTGTGCTTTTTGAGATTGATGCGACTATATGATCCAGCGGTTGCAAGACTGTCATGGATGGCTAATGTAACGCCAATGGAACGTCGTGAAGCCTACATCGCTATGAACCTTCTGCCGGAAATCGGTCCGGCACGTTTGCGCATTCTGCTGGAGCATTTCCCCGACCCAAGGCATGCGCTGGGCGCACCTGTGGAGAAGCTGCAGTCCATCCCCCGCCTAGGTCAGCGTGGGGCACAGATCCTCCACGATTGGGAGCGCCACTGTTCCCTTGTCCAGGAGATTCGTCGTGCAGAGCAAAGCGGCGTCTATTTGGTCACCTGGGAAGACTCGCCTTACCCCGCCATACTGAAGGAAATCCATGATCCTCCAATCTGCCTTTACGTGCGCGGCGACCTGTCTGCGCTGCAAAACAGTTCGCAAACATTGGCAATGGTCGGATCACGCTTTACCACCGCATACGGAGAGAGCATCGCCCAAAGCCTGGCGTCCAGCGCGGCGCAACAAGGCTGGATTGTCGTCTCAGGATTGGCCCGCGGGATCGACACCGTATGCCATCGAAGCGTGGTTGCGGCCGGCGGCCGTACCATCGCCGTGCTGGGAAGCGGTCTGGACCGGTTGTACCCTCCGGAAAATGTCGAGCTATGCCGTTCCATCGTCCAGCATCATGGCGCAGTCATCTCGGAGTTTCCGCTGGGGACCTCACCTGACCGGCAGAATTTCCCCCAGCGGAATCGTATCATCTCGGGACTGTCGCGAGGGACTCTGGTCATCCAGGCCAGCCTGAAATCCGGGAGCCTGATCACCGCCGCCCTGGCCAGCGAACAAGGTCGGACAGTTTTTGCGGTGCCAGGCAGGGTAGACTCGCCGCATATGCAGGGCTGCCATGCGCTGTTGAAAGACGGCGCCAGGCTGGTGGAGTCATTTCAAGATGTTCTGGAAGAATTTTCCATGCTCCCATCTCTGGCTGACACGAGGCGACGCCGCGAGGAGTCAGAACACGAGTCCATGCAGCGCAACACGCCGATTCCCCTGCCCCTTCTGGAATACCGTCTTTGGGAAGCCATCGGTACCGCGGAGATCGGGATTGACGACCTGGTCGCCGAACTCCAGATGCCCGTCTCCGCCATCCTCGGTGCCCTGCTCTCGCTGGAGATCAAGCAGCTCATCCACCAGCTGCCCGGCAAGCGCGTCCGCCGGGTCCAGGAACGCCATGCAATACCGCAAGGATAACCCGTCATTTGCCCGTTGACAAAATTCTCGTTATATTTTAAACATACACATGCACACATGCACGTGGGAGGTTCCTCCCCATTGCATTTCCCTTTCCCCGCGCACAAGGCGTATGGCGTTTTTGTGCGCCAACCATTCTTCCATTATTTATTCAACCACTGCCATGGCAAAGCACCCATTGATGATTGTCGAGTCCATCACGAAATCCAAGACCATCAGCAAGCTGCTGGGGTCTGGGATCACCGTGAAAGCCTCCATTGGCCATATCTGCGACCTGCCGAACGGCAAAGACCTCGGCGTGGACCTCGCCCATGATTTCAAGCCGAACTATGTGTTGACCCCCCAGGGGCAGCACGTCATCCGCGAATTGCGCGCCGAGGCCAAGAAGGCGGATGAAATCTACCTGGCCACCGACCCGGACCGCGAAGGCGAGGCCATTGCCTGGCATCTCCAAAACTACCTTCGCGACTATACCAAGGGGGCCTTCCACCGAATCTCCTATCATGAAATCACGAAGAATGCAATCCAGAACGCCTTCCAGCACCCCGGCCAGGTCGAGCAGCCGCTGGTGGATGCCCAGCAGGCCCGCCGCATTCTGGACCGCCTGCTCGGCTACCAGGTCAGTCCATTGCTCAGCCATGCGGTGAAGAAGGCCACCAGCGCCGGCCGAGTCCAGTCCGTCGCCTTGCGGTTGATTGTGGAACGCGAGCGTGAAATCCAGGCCTTCCAGCCGGTCGAATACTGGAATCTCGATGCCATTTTCAGCCCCCAGAACACCCCGGCGACCAAACTGAAGACGCACTTGACCCGCCTGAATGGCGCCAAGGCGGAAATATCCACGGGACAGCTCGCCAACGCACTGGCTTCCGCATTGCAGAGCCAGGGGGTGTACCACCGGGTTGCGCGCATCACCAGCACGCCGCGCATCCAGCGTCCGTATCCGCCCTTTATCACCAGCACTCTCCAGCAGGCCGCCAGCAGCTTCCTGCACTACCCGCCGAAACGCACCATGGAGATTGCGCAGAAGCTGTTTGAAGGCGTTGACCTGGGCGACGGAAATTTCGTCGGACTGATCACCTACATGCGAACGGACTCGGTGAATGTCGCGCAGGAAGCCCAGAACAACGCGCGCCAGTTCATCCACGACACGTATGGCGAGGCCTTCGTGCCCCCGACGCCCAACCGCTACCGTTCCAGCAAGAGCGCCCAGGAGGCCCACGAGGCCATCCGTCCGACCAATGTCGCCTACACTCCCGACTCCATCGCCCACGCCCTGGCGCCTGAGCAGCTCAAGCTCTATCGTCTCATCTGGAATCGATTCGTCGCCAGCCAGATGGCTCCCGCCAAACAGGTCGACCACGCGATAGAGGTCGAATCCCAGGGAGGGGACCTGACATCCTTCGTGCTTCCAGGCCAAGCCCAGCCAGGCGTCGTGGCGACTTTCCGCGCAGCCGCGCGCGAAACCCTCTTTGCCGGATATCTGACCATCTACAACATGAAGGACATCGGGCAGGAAGACGAGCTGGACAACCTCACGGGCGTACTGCCCAAGCTGCCGGAAGACACGCCCTGCTCGCTCATTGAGCTCAAGCAGGAACAATGCTTCACGCAGCCGCCTGCACGCTATAGCGAGGCATCCTTGGTCAAGGCCCTGGAATCGAATGGCGTGGGACGTCCCTCCACCTACGCGAATATCGTCAACACCATTCAGTTGCGCGGGTATGTCGAAAAGCAACGCGGCTCGCTGGTCCCCACAGAGACCGGCTTCCAGGCAAACGACTACCTTGTCAGCAAATTCCCCCAGCTGTTTGACGTCGGCTTCACCGCCCAGATGGAGACCCAGCTGGACCAGATCGAGGCGGGGCAGGAAAACTGGATCGACATGCTCCACCGCTTCTATTCTGGCTACCAGACCTGGTTGTCCGAGGCAGGCGCCATGCCCAGCGTGGGTTCAGTGGACAGCCAGCTCATCAAACAACTGCTTTCGCTGTTCCCGGAGAACTTCGAGTTCGACCCGCCGGTAAAAGGCCCCCGCTCCACGCGTGACGACGGCAGGCTGGTCCGGGATCTGCGCAAGCAAACCGCCACCAGCAAGCGCGCCCTGACCGACCGCCAGAGCGCGGCGCTCATCCGCACGGTCGCCAAATACGCCTCGCGCAATCCCGCCATGCTTGCGGCAGCGGAGCAGCTGGGGCTCGGAGAGTTCCTTCGTGACCAGATCAACGCCTACAACCTCGCGTCTCAAAAGCAAAGCGCGAGTGTTTCCACGGGGCAGAAGCTTTCCCCTGCCTTCACGAAGCTGCTTGAGGAAATGAAAGGCATCACCTGGGAGAAGCCTGTTGCCAGCGGACGGCGAAAGCCATTTGACGCCGGCCGCTTCTTCCGTTCCATCCTTCGCCAGGCAGAGACCAACCATGCGCTCACCCCGAGGCAAATGGCCGCAATTGGCAACATGGCAAGCCGCAATGCCGACCAAATTCCCGGCTATGCCGAATTGGCCAAGGAACTCAACTTGCCACCTGCAGGAGCTTCCGCAGCCGCCGCAACGGACGAGGAGGTCGGGGCAGACAATGAAGGCAAGCAGCCGGAGGCCCCTTCAGGCAACAGCGCCGACATAGCCAAGGTTTGCGAAGAGCTTTTCCAGCGCGCGGCCGCCATCACCGACTGGCACCCCGCCACCAAGCGTGGCCGCAGAGTCTATGACGACAAAGCGTTCACGGACTCCCTTCAGGAGCAATTCCGGCGCAAAGGGGCACTTTCGGAAAAGCAAATTGCGGCGCTCCAGAAGCTGCTGGCACACTACGAGAAGTAGTTCGTCCTACTAAACAAAAAAAAGTGCAACTCTTGCCGAACGCAGGGCAGTGTTGCAGCGCACGATGCTCCGGAAGCATCAACCGGTTGCACACAAGCCGTCGGGCCATGTCCGGCGGCTTTTTTGCGTCCGTGACTCAAAAAAACTCTTCCTGGCCTTGCATACATAGATATTCGATGTATATTAGTAATATTTACATAGACAACCTATGTAACAAGGGAACCAATTCACAAAAACAAGGAGGTCGAAAATGGCGGAGAACAAAGAATTGATGCGCGGGTCGGTTGAGGTCGTGATACTGAAGCTTTTGTCCGAGCACGACATGTATGGCTATGAGATGATCAAGACCGTGAACGAACGGAGCAATGGCTATTTCGAGTGGCGTGAAGGCTCGCTGTATCCCTGCCTTCACAAACTGGAGAGCGACGGTCTGGTCAACTCCTATACACGCGAAAGCAATGGCAAGATGCGGCGCTATTACACGCTCACGGGTGCGGGGCGCGATGCGGCGGTTGCGCGGACTGCCGCCACATGCGAATTCTGCTCAGTGCTGTCAATGCTGCTTCAGCCGGCACCTCAGGCGTGAGTTGCAGAACCTGCTGTTGCGCAAGGAGAAATAACTATGAATAAGGAGTTTCACGACCAATTGGGGGAATTTTCAGGGCTGTGTACGAAATCCCTGTCCGATGATGTCGAACTTTGCCAGCAAGTAAAGAACGAACTGCTCAGCCATCTGGAGGACGCCTTTGAAGAGGAGCAGAAAAGCGTCCCGGAAAAAGAGGCTCTCCAGAATGCAATGCGTCGTTTCGGCAATCCCGAGGAACTTTCCAACCTGCTCGCAGACAGCAACGCCAAAAGGCTTTCTCTGCATGCGCGGATACGGCGTGCCGCAAGATGGCTCTTCCTGCCACTTCTCGTATTCGGCGTTTTGCTTTGCATCGACATCAGGGGAATCATGTCAAGCACGGCACTTATGAATTCGGTCAGGACAAAAACCTGGTTTAACTGGGATGTCGGCTTGAGGACAAGAAAACTCTCAGAGGAGGAGCAGTTGCTGTTCGATTACCACTATGGCAGAGGCAACCGCCTTGAGATTCTTTCGTCATTGTATGAAAAACACAGCGACGATCCCATGATCTGCGCAATCTTCGCCCAGGAACTATCCATCGCCGCAGACAGACAGCCGGTGGTCTGCCAGGCAAAACTCTCCGAAGTCCTGGCGAACGGCAGTCGAATTGATCCGACCAATCCCCTTTACGATTATCTGAAATGCCTTTCGCTCATGCGGGAGGCTTTGCTACCACAAACAGGCGAAAAAAGCGCAATTGACGACATCAATAAGCGTGGCAATTTAGAACTTGCGCTGGCCAGTATTTCCTTTGATCGTGTGGAAACGATTCATGACCGGGAAAAACTGGACAGTGCGATAGGCGTCTATCTGCAGGCCCAGACCAAGGGACAAATCAGGACATACACGTCGGAGCTGCTGAAAAGCGTTCAGGGGATGCTGAAGATAAAGAATGACCTGCTTGGCGGGATGCATCGGATTGACGCAGCATCCAGAGAGCGTCTCCTATTCCGGCCCGCCTTCAAATGTATCTCCAAGGGTATTATTCTTTATTGCGACCTACTTCACCATGAAGGGGACAATGCAAGGGCCGTTAAACTTCTCGCAACCTGGCGAACCTATTTCACGCAGTACCTTGGCGGGGAAAATACGCATCTCGTGGATCTCATCGGCGGCATCCGATTGGCAGGAGATTATCTCGAATGCGCAAAACGGCTCGGCGCCTCAGATGAAATCGCAGCATTGACGGCAATCGGAGAGATTCGCAGGGAGATGAGGGGAACCATCAAGGACTTCCAACAATTTCATCTTGAAGGTGGCATACTCACATGGGGAACACCACCATATCCCACAGAAGGCGATAACATCGCCGAATGGTCGGTTGAACGGCGGCTTGAGACAACGACGTTTGCCACAACTTACCTGGGCCTCGCCTGTTTTGTGCTTCTCATTGCAATCGCCGTGTTTGGACTCCATGCCCTCGCCATGCGTCTGCTTGGCCGGCGGCCCTTCCTCTTCATCCTGCCCAAGCGTATCTATATCGCTCTATTGCTGAAAGGAATATTGCTTCCAAGCCTACTCTTTCTCGGCATCTCGCATTTCATCATGGCAGGCAATGGGAGATCGGGGTTGGGTTTTGTCGCCAATCAATTGCTTCCCGCAATCTATCTGTGTGCTCTCTGGCCGTTGTGCTACGGCATATATGTCCATCGTACGTTGAAAAGATGGACATATTCCATTGGGGGACAGAACAACAATGCCTTCCGCGCCTCGCATTCCCTCAACATGCTCTGCTGCCTGGCAGTGCTTCTGCTTGCCATCGGATGCATTCTTCGTCCAATATTCGCTTGGAGTCAAGGATATTATGCCAGCCGCGAGACTCTCGTCATCCCGCGTGAGGGCGTGGAAATACGCGAGAAAAGAGTCATTCGCGAATGGCAGAGCCATCTTCTGGAACTGTGCAGAAGTGGCGCCGCCCCGCAGAACGAATAGACGACAGGCGCGCTCCAGACCGAGTTCCGCGATACACCGTAGCACAAAAAAACTCCCGCGATGCGTTTCCGCATCCGGGAGTTCAGATATATGGCGCCGATGGCAGGGTTCGAACCTGCGACAGGGTGGTTAACAGCCACCTACTCTACCACTGAGCTACATCGGCGTTGGTAAAACAGGAATGACGCATAAGATAACCCGTTTTCCGGGTTCGTCAAGCCTGCCCGCCGGAAAAACCGGAAAAAGAGCTTCAAAGAACGCTGACGGCTCTTCAAATGCCTCCGCCGTCAATATCTGCCAGGCGCAGTCGGACGACGCGTCTTGATGACAAAGACGGGGCGTTCGGCGAATTTCATGATCAGCTCCCGTTCCACGGAGAAAGTATCCTTCGCATGCCCTCTGCTGTCTCCCCAACCGCCCAGGATGATGGCGTCCGCCTGGGTCATCCGCGCATAGTCGAGGATGGTCTGGTGGAATCTCCCCCGGAGGATTTTCGTGTCAACATCCACACCGCTCGCCTCGGCAAGTCGCTTCACCCGCTCCAGGTAGTTTCTGCCCTTTTCCGCAATTGCCTGTTCAAAATCATCCCGTTCCTCGCTAACGAAGATATGCATCTGGAGCAGGTAGTCCATCGTCGCAGTGTCGACGGAATAGACCGCCTCGAGTTCGCACTCCAGCCGACTGGCCAGCCGGAATGCAAAATACGCAGCCTCGTCGGAAAGCTGCGAACCATCCACAACCAGCATCAGCCGTCTTAGGAAGGCTCTGTCATGCCCCGTGCTTCTCTTCTCGCTCATTGTCCTTGGTTCTCCTTGTTCGAGGTGACTGCCGTGCGGGATAGTTCCTCCGCCGCCGGCGATTCATTCCGAGCCTGCTGTGCGGCCTCCAGCTTTTTCTTGATCATCTTTCTGGTGAAAAAGGCATCCAGCTCTTTCGACTCCAGGCTTTCGGAGATATAATGAAGGGTGGCCTCATAATCGGGGATGAAAATATGTTCCAGAGCATTCACCCGCCGCTGCGTCTTTTTCAGTTCGCGCGCCAAAAGCATCACCGTCGTCTCCAGTTCCGCGACGCGTGCGATCACCTCCAGCAACTGGAGGAACTGCTGCATCGTCCGGTCCACCAGCGCATCCGTCCCGGCGAAACCGAACTGCGAGTGCAACTCGCTGTGCGACACCGTCAGGTGTGGCGTATGGAAACCGGCGGTCACTGTCGTCTCCACTTCGACCTTGTGGTCATATTCGATGCCGGAGGCGAAATTCCGCATGTGTAGATAACCATTCTGGGCAATCGCCCGGCGCAGCGTCCTGTAGGCGACATCACGGGCCTGGCTGTACTCCTGTTGCACCTTGGAGACGCGGTTCAGCAGGCGCATGAGCTCCATCACCAGAATTTCGCGCTTCTGCTCCAGAAGGCCATATCCCTCGGTGGCCATGTCCAGATCCCGCCGGAGATTCAGCTGGACGCTTTTGGTTGGTGCGACATTCAAACGAGGCATCTTTTTAACGCGTAATTCGTAATTTGTAATGCGGAAGGGGCACGGCAGCCCCGCCGACGGCGGATGCATGCGTCGGCGATGGGGCGCCTATTTTCCCAAGGTCGAGTAGTACTGGTCGAGCTCCTCCTCGGAGACTCGGAGGAGTTCGTTTCGCGGGAGGATGCGCAAGGCATCCCAGCCCCTTTCCAGGCTCTGCTCGATGGTGCGGTCCTCGAATTCGCCCTGGGCAATCACGCTGGACTCGAACTTCTCCCCGAACTTCATGTAGAGCTTGTCGACGGGCGAAAGCTCCTCGTTGCCGATGACCGCCGCCAGGCTGCGGATGTCCTTGACCTTGGAGTAGGCTGCGAAGAGCTGGGAGGCAACATGCGGATGGTCAGGACGCGTGCGGTCCTTCCCTATGCCGTCCTTCATCAGTCGGGAAAGCGATGGCAGCCCCGCGACGGGCGGGTAGATTCCACGCTGGTACATCTCGCGGTCCAGCACAATCTGCCCCTCCGTGATGTATCCCGTGAGGTCGGGCACCGGGTGCGAGATGTCGTCGGAGGGCATGGTCAGGATTGGCATCTGCGTGATGGAGCCGGCGCCGCCGCGCAGTCGCCCGGCACGTTCATACAGCGACGCCAGGTCGCTGTAGAGGTATCCAGGGTAGCCCTTCCGGCTGGGGATTTCCCCGCGGGCGGTGGCGATTTCGCGCAGCGCCTCGCAGTAGTTGGTCATGTCGGTGATCAGCACCAGCACGTGCATCCCGCAGTCGTAGGCGAGGTATTCGGCCAGCGTGAGCGCGGAGCGCGGGGTCATCATCCGCTCGACGGACGGGTCGTCCGCCAGCGAAAGGAACATCGCGACATTTCGCAGCACGCCGGACTGCTCGAAGGAGTCCACGAAGAACCGCGCCACGTCGTATTTCACGCCCATGGCGGCGAAGACGATCGCGAACTGCACGTCCTCGTTGAGCAGCTTCGCCTGGCGCGCGATCTGCGCGGCGAGGCGGTTGTGGGGCAGGCCGTTGCCGGAGAAGATGGGCAGCTTCTGGCCACGGACGAGGGTGTTCATCAGGTCGATGGCGGAGATGCCGGTCTGGATGAAGTCCCGGGGGTACTCGCGGGAATAGGGGTTGACCGGCTCGCCATTCACATTGCGGTATTCACGCGAAAGCGGTGGCGGCAAGCCGTCCTTGGGACGGCCAAGTCCGTCGAAGACGCGTCCGAGCATCTCCTCGGAGCATGGGATTTCCAGGGAATGGCCAAGGAAGCGGGCCTTGGTGCGGGCTTTGGAAAGTGCGTCCGTGCCGCCGAAAATCTGCACCAGTGCAGTGTCCGTGGTGACATCAAGCACCTGTCCCAGTCGCAAATCGCCATTGGGCGCAGTGACCTCGACCAGCTCGTTGTAGGCGACGCCGGAAATGCCCTTGATGAACATCAAAGGCCCATCGATGTTGTTCACGCCGGTGTATTGCAGGCCGACATGGTTGACGGAAGGGGCGGACATGATTCCAGAACGCTTTCTGAATGTTAAATTAAATTACTTGTTTTCAGTATGTTATACTGAATCTATTTAGAGGAGTCCGTCATTTGGGAGTGCATGATGGCATCCAATGCGGAATGGATTTTCTGTTCCAGGGAGGTCATCGTGGCAGTGTCGTCGTTTTTGATTTCCGACTTCATGCGGTTCATCCGATCGATGTCGCGAATCCCGCGGATTTCATTGAGCGTGCCGCCGTTTTTGATCACTTCCCGCGAACGGGTAATGAAAAACGCGAGCAGGTTCATCATCCAGAGCTGCTTTTTCGGCGAGCAGTACATGTCCACTTCATCGAAGGAATTCTGCTGGAGGAATGCGTTCTTGATGATTTCGGCGGCAAAGAGGGTAAGACGCTGCGTCTCGGGAAGGGCATCGGGCCCCACCAGCTTTGCGATGCGCTGGAGGCTGACCTCCTCCTGGAGAACATTCATGAGGACGTCGCGGTTCTCCTTCCAGGCCAGGTCGTACTGCCGCCACCACTGGGCGGTCTCAGGCAGGTACTCGCTATAGGAGTTTCGCCAGCTGATGGCGGGATAGTGCCGCGCGTTCGCCAGGTCGCGGTCCAGCGCCCAGAAGCACCGGATGAATCGCGTGGTATGCTGGGTAACCGGCTCGGAGAAATCCCCGCCGGGGGGCGAGACCGCGCCGATGACGGAGACGGTGCCCTCCGCGCCGCCCAGGGTCTGGACGCGTCCGGCACGTTCGTAGAAAGAGGCCAGCCGGTCGGGAAGGTAGGCAGGGAACCCCTCGTCCGCCGGCATTTCCTCAAGCCTTCCGGAGAGTTCGCGGAGTGCCTCGGCCCAGCGCGAGGTCGAGTCGGCCATGATGGCGACATCGTAGCCCATGTCGCGGTAGTATTCGGCCAGGGTAATGCCGGTATAGATGGAGACCTCGCGGGCCGCCACGGGCATGTTGGAGGTATTTGCGATCAGGATGGTCCGCTCCATCAGCGAACGTCCGGAACGCGGGTCGACGAGTTCCGGGAACTCGCGCAGCACCTCGGTCATCTCGTTGCCTCGCTCGCCACAGCCGATATAGACGATGATCTTCGCCTCGCACCACTTCGCAAGCGCCTGCTGGGTCATCGTCTTCCCGGTGCCGAACCCGCCGGGAATGGCCGCCGCGCCGCCCTTGGCCAGCGGAAAGAAGGTATCCACTACGCGCAGTCCAGTCAGCAACGGTTGCGTCAAGGGAAGACGGCTAGCGGAGGGCCGGCCCTGCCGGACAGGCCAATACTGGAAGAACCCCACTGGAGTACGCTTTCCGGACAAATCCTCCAGCACGCAAAGTTCCGCATGGCCGTCGTATTCGCCAGCCGGCACGACGCTCTTCACGGTTCCCTGCACGCGCGGCGGCACCATCACGCGGTGCAGAACACTCTCGGTCTCCTGTACTTCGCCAATCACCATGCCGGGCTTTAGGTCATCCCCGATCTTCACAGTAGGCTGGAACGTCCACTTGCGCTCCAGGTCCAGGGCAGGCCGTTTCACGCCTCGCCCAATGAAAGCCCCCTCTTCGGCAAGGCGTTCCAACGGCCGCTGGATGCCGTCATAGATCGTCCCCAGAAGCCCCGGTCCAAGGCATACGGAGAGCGGCCGGCCGGTGCAATAGACCGGTTCGCCCGGTTTCAGGCCGCTGGTCTCCTCATAGACCTGGATCGTGGAGACCTCTCCACGCACGCGGATGACCTCGCCAATCAGGCGAAGTTCGCCCACTTCCACGACCTCGAGCATCCCGACCTCTTCCATGTGCCGGGCCTCGACGATCGGGCCGTTGATTCGAATGATGATGCCTGTATTCATGAAAATCATTTTCCTAGCCAATCTAGCCAAACTAGCCAAATCAGTTGATCTAGTCGACGTGGCCTTCTCTATCGCAGTCTGCCAAGATTCTCCGGAACCCCTCCTCCAGGCGCGCCAGCCTCCCGGCGAAGGTGTTGTCGTAGGCAAAACGGCCGTCCGCCGATGCCACCCGCATCCCGCCGCCGATGGCGGGGTCCGCCTGCACGATGAAGTGCGCATTGCGGCCACTGGGCAGCCGTTCTGCCAGCCATTCCGGCGTGACGGTGGACCGGTCAGCCGACGCCACCGCCACCAGCAGTTCATCGGAAGGCATGGCGGCCAGCGCTTCGCTGGCCAGCGTCGACAGGGAAGCCACCCGCTCCGGAGAATTGGCCGGGCATGCCGCCAACTCGTCCAGAAGCCCTTTCAGGAATTTCTGGATGACCTCTTCTCGCCGCACCAGCCACATCTTGCGTTGTTCATTCCAGATGCCGGAAAGGATGTTCTCCGCATGATGCTCCGCCTCGGCGCGCGTCTGCTCCAGGGCCTTGGTTCTCCTGCGTTCATTGAGCGTCTTGGCGCGCTTGAGCGCAGTCGCCGCGTCCGTCTTTGCACGGGCGACCACGCGTTCCGCCTTCTCACGCGCATCACCGAGGATTTCCTCCTTGAGCCGTTTTTCCTGGTCATCCATAACTACTTCTGTTCCAGAATTTTCACCCCGACTGCCTCGTAGATGAGCTGTTCCAGGGTACGTTGCTTGCCGACTTTTCCCCAGATGTCCTGAATCGTCGCGATGTAAGGGCGCGACACGGAGAGTTTGTGGGCGGTTACCTCGACATCCAGCCAGTCCGCGACCTGTTCGGTGAGAATCAGAATCTGGAGTGCCTTGTCCTGCAGGGCGGCTTGAAAAGCGGGCAATGCCTCCTCGCGACTGGCCACCGTGTCGCCAGGGACGCCAGCAAAGCGGAAGCCCAGGCAGGTGTCCTGGTCGCCTATGATGCGGTAGGGAGTCATGACGGGAGGGGATTAACCCGAGGCGTTGCTGCGAGCAAAGGAAACTTAGGCGCCGAGCAGAAAGATGGCGACCAGGAAGCCGAAGAGCGCGATGCCTTCGCCCAGCGCCACGAACGGCAGCGCCTTGCTCATGATCTCAGGCTTTTCGGCCGCGGCACCCATCACGGCCGCACCAATCTTGCCCACTGCGTATGCCGCGCTCATACTGCCAATCGCCACCGCGGCGGCAATCGCATAGAACTTGGAGTTCGGCGAAGCCGCCTGAGTCGCATTGGCCACCGCATTCGCGGTCGCGTTGGCCACGGCCTCCACATTCGAAGGGGCGGCGGAATCAGCAGGCGCCTCGTCCGCCAGCAGCGCCACGGGCGCGAGAGCGAACATCACGAACACGAGGAAGCAACGGAAAAAACAAGAGAGACGTTTGATTTGCATGGTATTGTCGGTTGGGTTGGGTTGATGTGAGTATGAGTAGGAAAGGGTGACAGGGGCGCGTTTCGATTTATCCGTTCTTGTCCTGTCCAAAATGGAATGGCTGATAGGGGATTCCGTCCCCCTGGAAGTACCTTGAGAACATTTCATAATACTCGAGGCGCACGCATTGGATTGCGGCGACCATCCCCTCGAAGCAGATGACCAGTGCGTTTCCGGCAATGCTGATGAGGATTTTCCCGATGGTCCCCCCGATGCCGGAGCCGGTCAGGCTCATGATGTTGGAGATTGCCAGGCAAAGCGCGGCATGGGAGATCGCCAGCGCCCCGACACGCACGAACGAGACGGTTCCCGAGAGGTATCCTGTCAGGGTCTCAAGGGTCTCGACCACTCCTTCCAGCACCACGTTGAAAAGGCCGGGCTTTTCCTCGCCTTCTCTCGGCCTGTGAAGGAAATGGTGGATGGGGCCGCTCAGGAAGATGAGTGCCAGTGGGACAATCACGAAGACCATTTGCCAGGGAGCGAAACGCTTGGTGACCAACACGTAGATTCCCACCCCCAGGCATGCCCAGTAGAAAAGCAGCCCCAGGATTCCGAATTTATCGAAGGTCCCTTTATAGTATTTTTTGATTCGGAGATGGTTGATGATGTTGATGAGGAGCGAGACGCTCAGGAAAATCACGCCGATGCCGACGGCGCTGATCAGGAGTTTCGGGATGTCATGCATGGGGGACAGCCAGAGATGCGGCAGGAGATCTTCGATTCCGAAGATGCTCCCGTAGAGGAACCCGAAGACCATCGAGCTGCCGCCGCAGCACAAAAGCAATGTCCCGACATCCTTCGCCGCCTCGTTCCGCTTTTTGGAGAGCCGAAGGCAGAGTCCGACCAATGCCAGCACCGCGCCCTGCCCCACGTCGCCGAACATGTATCCGAACATCACCATGAAGGTGATTCCCACGAAGAAGCTGGGATCCAGCTCACGGTAATTTGGCGTTCCATAATTGGTCACCAGCATCCGGAACGGCCGGGTGAATCCGTTGCTGGAAAGCTGCACGGGAATCTGCTCGGCATCGGCATCGTCCCTTGGCACGTCCTCGGCGTCGGTCGCCTCGATGACGCCGGTATGCTCCGTGGAGGCGTCCACCAGCTTCTGGAGCTTCGGGAGATTCTCCGTGGGAAGCCATCCCGCGATGCAGAAAAGCTGGCGCGACTGGCCGAAAAGCCCCTGCGCCTGCCGCATCACCATCAGCCCGCGAAGCTGCTTACGGATGGCCAACAGCATTCCGCCATATTCCTCGCCCAGTCCCACGATCGCCAGGCGGGTTGCGTTGATTTCACGGCTGAGCGCCTCCAGACGACTGTTGATCGCCTTGCGCTGATCGGCGACGGTGCCGTTTTCAATGCCGTCGGGAAGCTCGATGCGGTCGAACCCGAACTTGTCCAATGCGTCATCCACCGCAAAGTGCTTCTTGCGGTTGGTCACCACCAGCACCTGGCCATTGTTTTCCGGAAACTGGATAAAAAGCGCGTCATCGCTCAAGGCGGTTCGTGCACGGACAAATGCGTCATCGCTCAGAACGCCGATCTCGACATGGAGCTGCGAGAGATTCCGCAGGGCATCCAGCCGTAGGGACTGCAGGGGGAAATCCGCCAGCATGCGGTCCGAATGGCTCAGTCCAGTATGTTCGGAGAGCAGCTTGTTCACACGTTCGGCCTCCTCGCGGTAGAGGCGGTCGATTTTCCCAAACAGGTCGGTGATCTCGTCCTGGGAAAGATGGGTGATTGAGGGAGCCTCTCCGGCGGTGTCCACTCCCAAGGCCTCCAGAAGCTGCTCGCAGCGGTTCAGCTGGCGTTCAATCTCTCGGATGTCCACTCCGGTGTCGTAGTTCTTGAGCAGCTTGCCACGCGACTCCGCCGCAGCATTCACGAGGTGGAGCAGCCCCGACTGCCCCAGCGCCTCCGTGAGAGCACTGAGGTACTTGCTAAGGACCACCACGTTGACTTTGGTCATTTTGTTGGGCAGGAACATGGCTCTTTCCTCTTAAGCCTCAAGCTACTATTGAATCATCATCTCTTCGATTTCCCGTGCGCTGACGCTAAATCGAACCCCCTCGTAGATGCGCGACAAGTTGATGGTCTCCATCTGAAGCAAAAAAGGATAGGCGACAATGGCATGCGTGGGGGAGCCGCTGTCATAAAAGGCCTGCCGAGCCTGCCGGACCTGTCGGCACCGCAGCAGATTCTCCATCCGGCTGGTGGTGTCAAACGCCTTCTCCCGCAACGGCTCCGCGTATTCCGATGGCAGACGGTCAATCACCGTGGCCACGTCCTGGGCATCTGCAAGCCGGTCCCAGAGGCTTCGCGGGACATGCCCGGTGCCGCCGTCAATCCAGGCCATGGAAAGCCGTTTGGCGTTCATGTGGTAGAAATTGGCATTGCGCAACAACGTGCAGACGTTCAAGGTGTCGATTTCGACCGCCAGGAGATGCCGCGCGACATTTCGCATGGAGAAAGGCAGATGCCTGGTGGCTTCCAGCTCGGCCTGGTAGTTCAGGTTGTCAATCGCGCATTCCGCCCGCATGATATCCCTGTCCTCTTCCAACTGACGGGCGATCGCATAGTATTCCGGTGTCCGGAAATCCGGATGGAGGCGACTCATGAACTCATCCAGCGTGGCTAGGTCGAGCAATTCCACCAGGTCCGCGTCATGCGTGAATTCTCCGGGAAAGGGGATGAGCGAGTCCACCAGATGTCCCTCGCGCTCGGGGAAAAACCGATAGTTTAGCAATGCCTTGAAATTCTCGCTTTCCAGGCGCTGCAGGAGCGATTTCACAAATTTCGCGACCGCCATCCCGGCCAGCTCCGCCAGCTTCCGTAGCCGTGTGTGTTGCCGCAGGATGAACGCCGCATGGACCCGGCGGCTCTCCCCGACAACGAGAATACCGAGCGACTGGAGCTGATGGAAAAAGTTCTCCTCCGTCGCGCTGCGGGTGAGCGTGGTCAGCCGTTCCCCCTGTGCGCTGTTCCCCCACCAGCCATGGAGTAGCGCATAAAGAAAATCGACTCCTGCATTGATGCTGCTATGAGCCATGTCGTGCAAATCACAAGGAAATGCCCAGCAACCGATTTCGCAATTCCGCGCGATGCGCCTCCAGAGCCGTTCCGAAGGCCTCCGCCCGCCCGTCCAGGCGCTCTGCTGCCGCCTTGAGTTCCGCTTCGCGGCGTGCCTGTGCGCCCGCCAGCGTCTCCTTTTCCAATGCCGCGCATTCATCTGCCAGTTTGGCAGAACACTGCGCATTGAGTTCGGCAATCGCCGCCGAGTTCTCCTCACGGATCTTGACGGCCTCCTCTTCGGCCTGGCTGACCAATTGCCGCCCCTGCAGGTCAACTTCCAGCATCCGCTCCAGAAGATCGTCCATTCCGCCGCTACTCCTCGGATTCGATCAGGTCCAGGATTTCCTTGGCCGTCTTCGCGGCACGGATGCGGTCTGCAAAGCCCGGAATGGCAAAGAGCCTGGAGATTTCCGCCAGAAGCTCCACGTGCTGCCCTGGATTGTCCGGACGGGCGAAGATGGCGATGACAATATAGACAAGTTCACCGTCCAGCGCCTCGTAGTCGATGCCGTCGCGGGAAATCCCCAAGGCCAGCAGCGAATTCTTGGCCTGGGGGAGTTTCCCATGGGGGATTCCCACGCCATTTCCCACGCCGGTGGACATCTTCTTCTCGCGTTCCTTCAGAACCGCCACCGCTTCCGAAGCATCATTGATAAGCTGATTGTCAACAAAAACCTGAACCATCTCTTCGAAAAGATCATCCTTGTCCAGGCTTTGCAAATCCAGTTTGATCAGCGAGGGTTTGAGTAATTCGGAAATTTTCATGGTCATCCACCTTTGAAGCGGGAATCCAAGTTGACATCTTTGGACACTTTTGATAATATAAGCCATATATTTGGTTTTGAGCCATGCCAAAGTATTTCGCATGATTTGCGCATGAAGTTATATTAAGGAAAGAACATTCCCTGCTTTTCATTCGGGGCAGTTTCAAGAGCCGTTTGGGGAAATTGCCTCGTCCAACTGGAGTTTTTTACTATGAACACAAACGAAGGCAAGAGCGAGGCCTACAAGGCGGCCGGCGTGGACATCGACCTGGCGACCAGGCTGTTGAAGGCGGTCAAGGGGCGCATCTCCGCCACCCGCACCCCAGAGGTGCTGGCCCCCATCGGCGGCTTCGGTGGGCTCTACCGCATCGACCTGGGCAAGTGGAAGCATCCCGTGATGGTCGTCTCCGTGGACGGCGTGGGCACGAAGCTCATGATCGCCGCCATGATGGAGAAATATGACACCGTGGGTTACGACATCGTGAACCACTGCATCAACGACATCGCCGTCCAGGGCGCCACACCGGTCTATTTCATGGACTACATCGGCATCGGCAAAATGCGCAGCCCTCTCTACGAGGACGTGCTCACCGGCTGCGCGGACGCCTGCAAGGCGCAGGGCGTCTGTCTGATCGGTGGCGAGTCCGCCGAGATGCCAGGCATGTACGGCAACGACTTCGACCTGGTGGGCTGCATCACCGGAATGGTCGAGGAAGACGAGATCATCACCGGCGAGCACATCCGCCCCGGCCACGTGGCCATCGGGCTGACCTCTGTGGGTCTCCACACCAACGGCTTCAGCCTCGCGCGAAAGGTGCTCTTTGAGACCGCCGGCTACACCGTGGACTCCAAGCCCGCCGAACTGGGCGGAGAGAGTGTCGGCGAGGCGCTGCTCAAGCCCCACCGCTGCTACTGGAAGGCCATCAAGAGCGCGATGGAATGCAATTTCCCGTTGCACGGCATTTCGCATATCACTGGCGGGGGCCTCTACGACAATGTTCCGCGAATCCTGCCAGAAGACGTCGATGTCCATTTCGATGCCAGGAAGATCCGCAGCGTTCCGCCCATCTTCAAGTTGATTGAGAGGGCCGGCAAAGTGGATCCCTACGAGATGTACCGTGTCTTCAACATGGGCGCCGGCATGGTCTGGTTCGTGCCGGCCGACCGTGCCGAAGAAGGCGTCGCCATCGCGGAAAAGGCGGGGTTCGAGGCCGCCGTCATCGGCGAGGTCACTGCGGGAACCAAAAAGGTCACCGTCACTCTTTAACCATTACTATTTCTATACGGGAGGGGTGCGCTTCTGAAAGGCGCGCCCGCTCGTCATGACCGTTATTGAACAACTCATCCGTATTGTCCGTGAACGCCAGCGCAGAGGTGTGAAATTCGCGGAGCTTTCGCCGCACAACCTGGCAGTGCTGGGGATGCGGCGCACCCCCGTGCCGGCAATGTCAACCCCGGCGCAGCGTTTCGCCCCTCCCGCGCAGCCTTCGCCTGTTGCGCCGGCTGTCGATCTTTCCGCCGCTCCGCCGGCCACTCCGCCACCGTCCGCCCCCGCCGTTTTTCCGCCTCCGCCCGACGTCTCCTCCGCAGACTGGGATGCGCTTTGCCAGGCATGCCTCTCGTGCCAGTGCTGCGGGCTTTGCGCAACGCGTCATTCGGTGGTCGTCGAGGACGGCTGCCGAACCGCGCCGCTGATGTTCATCGGCGAAGGCCCTGGCGCCGACGAAGATGCGCAGGGCGTCCCCTTCGTCGGCCGAGCCGGACAACTCCTAACCAGGATGATCGGGGCCATGGGCCGTGACCGTGCAAGTGCCGACCCTGCCAAGGCGGTATATATCGCAAACATCGTAAAGTGCCGCCCCCCCGGCAACCGGAATCCCTTGCCGGAGGAGGGCAAGGCCTGCCTCGGCTATCTTCATCGCCAGATTGCGCTGGTGAAACCGAAGGTGATAGTGCTTCTGGGCAATGTCGCGTTGAAATTCCTCACCGGGCGTTCCGGCATCATGAGCGCACGGGGGAAATGGATTGAGGTCTGTGGCATCCCTGCCATGCCGACCTTCCATCCCTCCTACGTCATCCGTTTCGAGCGTGATGCGAAGCAATTCCACGACACCAAGCTGCTGGTCTGGCAGGACCTTCAGCAAGTAATGGATAAACTTTCTGAGAATTAATAAGTTAACTATAATTTCTAACATGGACAAGCACCCTGTCGAACAATGGCGCAAAGACGCGCAACAGCCCTGGTCTCCGGAACTCTGCCAGGCAGTCATGCAAACCCGTACGCTGTACGATGACAGCCTTGTGCTTCCCTACACGGTGCCTGATCCGCTGAAGTGCTTTGACGGGCAGGCGGTGGCGACGCCCCGCGACTGGTTCGCCAAGCGCCGTCCGGAACTGCTGAAGTGGTTCACCGAGAACTTCTACGGTCCATTGCCTCCGCGTGCCGACCAAGTCACCTACGAGGTCGTGGAGGAGGCCGGCGATGCGCTGGACGGCACCGCCGTGCGCCGCCAGATCCGCCTGGATTTCGCAATGGCCAACGGCCGCACGCATTCCGCGATGATGCTAATGTATCTGCCGAAGAAGGCCAACGGGGAAAAAGTCCCCGCCTTTTTGGGACTCAACTTCAAGGGCAACCACTCCACGGTGGTCGAGGAGGCAGTGCTGGTCAATCCCCGCAAGACCGACATCCCGCGCGCGGAGTCCGAACGCCGCTGGCCCCACAAGGACGTGGTCCAGCGCGGCTACGCCTCCGTCACCTGCTGCTATCTCGATTTCTTCCCGGACAGCACGGACGGCTGGGGCGAATCCATCTGGAGTCTCTTCGACGACGGTCTGAAGGGCTTCGACGGAACGCATCCCAGATACGGCTCCATCAGCGCCTGGGCGTGGGGACTCTCCCGCCTGCTCGACTGCCTGGAGACCATTCCCGAGGTGGATGCCACGCGCGTAGTCGTCCACGGCCATTCCCGGCTGGGAAAAACCGCATTGTGGGCGGGCGCGAACGACCAGCGTTTCCGGATGGTCGTCTCCAACGACTCCGGCTGCGGCGGCGCGGCGCTTTCGCGACGCTGGTACGGCGAGACCTTCCTGGTGATGCTCAACGTCTTCAAGCACTGGTGCCCGGAAGCGGCCCGGAAGTTCATCGTGCACGAACCGGAAATGCCTGTGGATCAGCATGAACTCATCGCTTTGGCCGCGCCACGACCGGTCGCGGTTGCCAGTGCGACCGAGGACCAGTGGGCGGACCCGAAGGGCGAGTTCCTCTCCGCCTACTATGCCGGACCAGTGTACCAGCTTCTCGGACATTTCGAGGTCCTCAACCGCGACATGCCCCGACCCGGGGAGTGTGTCTCCGGCGACGTGAGTTACCACTACCGCATCGGAGTCCACGACCAGGTTGCCTTCGACTGGAACCACTACCTCGACCTCGCTGATCGCAAGGTATGAGGAATGATTTGGCAGACTCGTGGGCATCCTGCGTGGCATTCGATATGACTGTGAACCGCCATGTCTGACTACCTGAATTTTCTCCGCAGCCGCACGCCCTTCCTCTGGCTGAATCCCCACGCCACCGGCAAGTGCACGGGCGACTTCACTCTGGCAGACATGCTGGACGCCGAGGCGCGCCTCGCCCGTTGCGCGCCACTGCTGGAGCAGCTCTTCGACGAGGCCGCCGAAGCCAACGGCATCATCGAGTCCCGCCTCATCGAAGTGCCAAATCTCGCCCGCCGGCTCTTGCCAGACGGCGGAACATTGCTGCTCAAGGCGGACCACGACCTGCCCGTCGCCGGCTCCATCAAGGCGCGCGGCGGCATCTACGAGGTCCTCGCCTTCGCCGAGAAACTCGCCATGGAGAATGGCCTGCTCACATCTGGCGACAACTACCGGAAGCTCGCCGAACCGGCGGCCCGGGCGCTTTTCAGGCAATACACCCTTGCCGTTGCCAGCACGGGGAACCTCGGCCTGAGCATCGGAACCATGGCCGCCGCGCTGGGTTTCCGCGCACGAGTCCACATGTCCTGCGATGCCAAGACATGGAAGAAGGACCTTCTGCGCTCGCGTGGAGTCGAAGTCGTTGAACATGAAGGCGACTGGACAGAGGCCATCCGTGTCGGCCGCGCCGAGACCCTCGCCACGCCGAATGCGCATTTCATCGACGACGAGAACTCCCGCGAACTCTTCCTGGGCTACTCCGTGGCCGCCTTCCGGACCGCCGCGCAGCTAAGGCTGTCTGGCAGGACTCCAGACGCCGAGCATCCCCTCTTCGTCTATCTGCCCTGCGGCGTCGGCGGCGCGCCCGGCGGCATCACCTTCGGACTCAAGACCCTCTTCGGCCACAAGGCGGTCCGGTGCTTCTTCGCCGAGCCCACCGACGCCCCTTGCATGACCCTCGGACTCGTCACCGGAAAGTTCAACGAAATTTCGGTCTACGACATCGGGCTGACCAATCGAACCAGCGCCGACGGACTGGCCGTCTCGCGCCCGTCCCGCCTCGTCTGCCGCGAGATGGATACCCTGCTCGACGGATGCTTCACTGTGCCCGACGAGGTGCTCGTCCCCTTCCAGCAGACCGTCCTCAGCTTGGAAAACCTGAAAATCGAGCATTCCAGCGCGGCCACCTTCCCTGGGCCAGAAATGGTCTTGGAGTCCAGTTTCTGCGCCGACCACGGAATCGACCCTGCAAACGTCCGGCACCTCCTTTGGACTACCGGCGGAAGATACCTGCCAACTTTCTGAAAAAGTGTTTACCAATGACATAACAATTTAGAAATTAACTAATTATGAATAGAAAACTCAAAGTCGCCCTCATTGGTTTCGGTGGCATGGGCCATTTCCACGCCACGCAATACGCAGATCAGAAGAACTGCAAGTTGATTGCGATTGTGGACCATTGCCCCAAGCGCTTCACGGAACTCTCCGCAAGCATCAACCTAGGCAAGAGCGAGGACATGAGTCTCAAGGGCATCAAGCAGTACGCCACCTATGAGGACTTGGTGGCCAATGAAAAGCCCGACGTGCTGGACATCTGCCTGCCTGGCCATCTCCACGCCGAATACGCCATCCGTGCGATGCAGGACGGCATGGACGTCATCTGCGAGAAGCCCATGGCCCGCACCGTCGCCCAGGCCGACCAGATGCTCAAGACCGCCAAGGCGACCGGCCGCCACTTCATGATTGCGCAGTGCCTGCGCTTCAGCCCGGTGTACAACGCCTTCCGGGACATCTACCGCAAGAAGACCTACGGGAAGCTCCTGCGCATCCACTCCATGCGACTCAGCGGGGCCGCCTACGGCTCCGAGGAGCCCTGGTACCGCGACGCCAAGAAGAGCGGCGGCGCGTTGCTGGACCTCCACCTCCACGACGTTGACTTCTACAACTACATGTTCGGAGTGCCAGCCGCAGTCAGCGCCGTCGGCGTCACCCGTGTCTCCGGCGGCATTGACGATGTGCTCTCGGCCTTCACCTACCCCGATGGCTTCTACGCCTCCGCCGAGGCGAGCTGGCTGCGGGCCGGATGGTTCTGCAACGCGGTGGCCATCTACGAAAAGGCCACCGTCACCCTGGCTGGCGACGACATCGTTGTCGCCAAGACCAACAAGACCTGCGGAGGCGCCACCGAGACGCGCAAGACCATCAAAGGCAAGAACGGCTACTGGGGCGAGATCGACTACTTCACCGGCTGCCTGCTCACTGGCAGGAAGCCAATCCAATGCTTGCCCGAAAGCACCCGCGAATCCATCCGGATTTGCGAGGCTCTGGAGCGTGCAATTCGCACGGGACGCAGTGTTAAACTCTAGTACGCAAGCGAAAAATGGCACGGATGTGGCAAAACATGCTACATTATGGCTCATTACAAGAAATAAGCTGCGGCAATGGGGGCAGTGCATAGCACGGCTCTTTCAGCGACGCGGCACCCGGATGGCTGCATTGCGCCGGCAATCTTCGCACATCGGGCGGCTTGGTGAAGAGGCCGCAAGCCGGTTCCTTGAAAATGCCGGCTACGAGCTGCTATGCCGCAACTACCGTGCGCCACATGGAATCGGCGAATTGGATCTGGTCGTCCGGGATGACGCCGGTACGCTTTGCTTTGTGGAAGTCAAGACCCGCCGGGAAAAAACCGGCTGTGAAGTTCACCCCGCCTGGGCGGTCGATCCGGCAAAGCAGCAACACATCCGCCGGGCTTCGCAAGCTTATCTGCGCGCCCTCGGCAAGCCTGTCCTGCCCACCCGGTTCGATGTCATCGAGATCTGGTCGTCTCCGGCAGGAAGACCGCTCCGCCTCCGCCATTGGCCAAATGCCTTTGGCCCCCAGAAATGGAGGTGAAAATCATTCTTTCCATTCTGACATTTTCTTCATCATCGCCTCAGTTCTTGCCGAGCAGACGCGCAGACACCCACCGTCATCCACCAATCCCAAAGTCTTCGCACGAAGATTCAAGTCGATGACAGCGAGGACGCCGCTTGTTTCCTATGCCTTTAGTCTTTAATTTTTCTCTTTTTACTCTCCAACCTCAAACCTCTAACCTTTAACCTCAAACCCCTAGCTTCTAACCTCAAATAATCCACTGAGTCACCGTACTCTATCTTACCACGAGACTACAACTATGACACAGAAATCCTTACAGCTGGCACTCCTGATTGACTATGACAACCTGATGGGCTTCACAGGGAAATCGGATGGCGACCCCAGCCGCAACTATTCACATCCCGATGCAGTGGTCTATCTTGAAAACCACTACGGCCCCGTCGTATATGCAAAAGCTTACGGTGACTGGACAGCCCCGCGCACACGCCGCACCATCGGTGACCTGACCCGTCTGGGCATCGCCATGCAGCACGTTCCGCACGGCGGCACCGGCACCTTCTCCCGCATCCCCGGATTCACGGCAGTATCAATGGGACTGGACGCCCTGGACATCATCGCCGCCAACCCCAATATCGGCGGCGTGGTCTTCGGTTCCAACGACCTGGCGCTCCTGCCCTTCATCACCCGCATCCGCACCTCGGGCCGCAAGGTCTACATCCTGGGGCCGGAAGCCGCCGCCGCCGCCGCGCTTACCCGCGTCTCGGATGAATTCATCAGCACCAACGAAAGCGGCATGCGCAGCAAGGCCCCCAACGTGGTGGACAAATCTCAGGTTCTCTATCAGCTGAAGTCCATTCTGGCCAATGGCGAATTGCCGCTCGGAGAACTCGAGGCTCGCGTCCAGGCCGCCCTGCCGGAGTTCAGCATTGGCGATTTCGGCTGCAACGACTTCGAGGAGTTCCTCCGGAACATCGCCAATACCACGGTGAAAATCACCAAGAAAGACGATGAAACCATCATTGGCCTGGGCAACTGCCACAACGCCTCCGCCTACTCCGACGAGGAGCTCAACAGCTTCAATCTGGCGGAATACATGCAGGCAACCCGCTGGCATATCACCGACGGCGACATCCGCGACAAGGTGCTTCACAACATCTACATCATCTTCGCGGAAGACAAGAACCGCGAGATGACCAACGAGGAGCTCCGCAACACCATCGACCCCGAGCATGTTGTCGAGGACCGTCCCTGGCAGGGCACCATCTGGTCGCTGATCTTCGGCGCCTGCCTCTGGGAAAACCCGAAATCCATCAACCAGCCCCAGTCCCGCCGGCTGCTCTCGCTCTTCCGAACGGTATCCTCCGAGGACGACTTCCTGGTCCGCTACTACACGAGCCTCTTCAAGAAGGCATACGAAGACCGCCCGAATCTCACGCCGCGGGAGTGCGCCGAGCTCATGCATCCTGACAATGTGGAAATCGCGCTGCCGCTCTTTGAGCGCGTCTTCCAGAACCTCCGGAACCCGGCTCCCCCCAAGGCCCCGGGCAAATAATACGCGGGCTTCTCAACAAGGGTCAAATTCGGGATTCAGCCTTTCAGCGGATGAACGGCAAGCCTGTCCAGCCGCAACTTCGAAGGTGTAATTTCCGAATTTGGCTCTATAGTACGAGTTCTGGCCGGCGGTAAGAATCTGGCCTGGGTAGCAACTCGAAATCTGAAGCAAAGTTATCTCGGCACCGCGATTCTGTCGGTGCCGCCGTCGAGACAAACAAACATTCTTGTCGATAAGGAGTCACCGTGGAAACTCTCGCCAATGGCCTGAAAGCCGAAATCACCACCACCGCGCCATGCTGCCTTTCCCTGCAGATCGTGGTTCCTGCGGATACTGCCAAGAAGACCTATTCCAGCGTCCTGGCGCAGTATTCCCAGAAAGTCGTGCGTCCGGGATTCCGTGCCGGCCACACTCCAAAGCAACTGATCCTGTCCCTGTATGGGAAGGCGATTGAGGCGGACACCACCGAACGCCTGGTCAACCAGTCCCTCAACGAAGTCGTTTCCGAGAAGAAACTCCGCATCGCAGGTGAATTCGCCCTGAAGGACGGCGTCACTCCGCAGTACCAGGCCGGAAAGGACTATGAGTTCACGGTCAACACCGAGGTCTTCGCGGATTTCGAGCTGCCCCAATACAAGGGGCTGGATGTTGTCAAGAATGTGCTTCCGGTTGAGGGCAAGCAGGTGGACGAGGCGGCAGAGACCTTCCTCCGCATGCATGGCAACTACGCCGTCGTCGAGCGCGCGGCGGAAGCCGGCGACATGCTGAAGGTGGACTACACTTCCGATGCCGACGAGGAACTCAAGGGCGTCAAGGAGGCTTCCTACCTCCTGAACGCCAACAGCTCCTGGCAGATGCTTCGCGAGCCGGAGAGCCTTCCGGGCGTCACTGGCGCGCTGGTCGGGCTCAAGGCCGGCGAAGCCAAGGACGTCGCCATCGAGTTCCCGGCGGATTTCCGAGTGGCGGCATTGCAGGGCAAAAAGCTCAACTACCACTTCACCATCCAGGAAGTGCACGGCTTCACCCCCGCAGAACAGACCCCTGAGCTCTTCAAGCAATATGGCTGCGAGGACCTGGACGGCATGAAGGCGATGCTTCGCAAGCGCATGGAGGACCAGAACGAGCACAATGCCATTGCCGAAATGGAGAAGGACATCCGCGACATGCTTGCCCCGCAGCTCTCCTTCCCGCTGCCGCCGACGATGTTCGAACATGCCTACCAGCATGCGATTGAGCACGAGCTGGGCCATCATGACCATGAGGAGGGCAAGGAGCACAAGCACGACGCCTCCGAGTTGCCGGCCGGCAAGGCAGAAGAGCTGAAGGCGGAAGTGGAGAAGGACATCCGCATGGAACTGCTTCTCGACCGGATTGCCGAAACCGAGAAACTTCAGGTCCCCCCGCAGGACTTCTACCAGTACTGCTATGCCATGGCGCAGCAGAGCGGCATGCCACCGGAAGAGTTCATGAAGAAGATCTCGGGTAATTCGACCTACCTCAACAACGTCTTCGCCATGCTGCTGCGGCAGAAGGCGATGGCTTTCGTCCGCGAAAATGTGAAGGGGGCCAGGCCTGCGGAAGCCGAGATGAACGAGTCTCCAAAGACCGAGGACGCCACCGAGGCGAAATAACCCCGCTGCATCCGACATCCGACCATTGGGGCGGGCGAACCATCCTCCGCCTCCACTGCTTTCGGCGCCTGGGATGCCCTGTGCGCACCACGATTCGTCACTTCGGCAGGCGAAGACATCGGTGCAGCGGGCACTCTCAGGCGTTACGCTTCTCAAAGACCCTTTAACCCAGGAGTTTTACCATGGCCAAGAACTACTACGTCCCATACGTCATCGAGCAGACCGGCAACGGCGAACGCACCTACGACATCTATTCGCGCCTGATGAAGGACCGCATCATCATGCTGACCGGCGCGGTGGACGACCAGGTGGCGGATGTCATCGTGGCGCAACTTCTTTTCCTCCAGAGCGAAGACCCAAAGAAGGACATCGACTTCTACATCAACAGTCCCGGCGGCGTGGTGACCGCCGGACTGGCCATCTATGACACCATGCAGATGCTCTCCTGCGACGTTCGCACCTACTGCATCGGGCAGGCCGCCAGCATGGGCGCGGTTCTGCTCTGCGGCGGCGCCGCCGGAAAGCGCTACAGCCTCCCCCACTCCCGCGTGATGATCCACCAGCCTTCCGGCGGATGCGAGGGAACCGCCGCGGACATCGACATCCAGGCGCGCGAAATCCTCAAGACCAAGGGCACCCTCTACGAGATTCTCGCCAGGCACACGGGCAAGACCGCAGAGCAGATCGCCAAGGACAGCGAGCGCGACTTCTTCATGTCCGCCCAGGAGGCGCTGGACTACCATGTCATCGACTCCATCATCACGCCTTCCGAGAAGCCCCTCCCGAAAGCATAGAGAAAATGCCCAGACGCCCCACCACCAACGACGACGAGCGCAAACCGCAGTGCACCATCTGCGGCAAGGAGAAGTCCCCTGCGGAAATCTGCTATGCCGAACGGCGCCGGCAAATCTTCGTATGCCGCGATTGCGTGAGTGGCTTCCTGACTGGTGCGGCCACCTGTGGTGACCCTTATTTCGAGCAACTTCTGCTTTCGTCGGCCGACTACCTGCGTGACCAGCTCGGCGACTCCGGCCCCGTTCAAAAGCGCCCTTCGGCAGATGCCGGAAAGAAGATGGCACCGCTGCCGTTCTCCCGCGAGGAGCTGGGCACGCCGCGCGATATCTACGACTACCTCAGCCAGTATGTCTACGGGCAGGAACAGGCCAAGAAAGTCCTTTCCGTCGCCGTGCACAACCACTATAAGCGGCTGCTTTATGAGGCGGAAGGCCACAATGT
This sequence comes from Victivallales bacterium, assembly GCA_017417585.1. Taxonomy (GTDB): domain Bacteria; phylum Verrucomicrobiota; class Lentisphaeria; order Oligosphaerales; family Oligosphaeraceae; genus RGIG1601. Next base: position 8,514 of record JAFPYX010000017.1, on the reverse strand, counting down.
GGACAGCGCGGTCGACCTGGCCAAGAGCAATGTCCTGATGATTGGCCCGACCGGCTCCGGCAAGACGCTTCTTGCCAAGGCGCTGGCCAAGCGTCTAAAGGTCCCCTTCGCCATTTCTGACGCGACGACCATCACGGAGGCCGGGTATGTCGGCGAAGATGTGGAGAACATCCTCCTGCGCCTGGTCCAGGCCGCCGACTACGACCTGGAGAAGGCCAAGATTGGCATCGTCTATGTGGACGAGATCGACAAGATCGCCCGGAAGACCGCGAATGTCTCCATCACCCGCGACGTCTCCGGCGAGGGAGTCCAGCAGGCGCTCCTGAAGATTCTGGAGGGCACGGTCGCGAACATCCCCCCAAAAGGCGGGCGCAAGCACCCGGAGCAGGAATATCTCCATCTGGAGACCAGGAACATCCTCTTCATCTGCGCCGGGGCGTTCGTCGGGCTGGACAAGATCGTCGAGCAACGCGGCGGCGCACGCGCCCTGGGCTTCGAGCGCAAGCCGGAAAGCGGCACGCTGTCGCGTGAGGAACTCAGCAGCAATCCCATGAACTATGTCGAGCCAGAGGACCTCATCCATTTCGGCCTCATTCCCGAATTCGTCGGACGCCTTCCCGTCATCGCCGCGTTGAAGGAACTCACCCGCGACGACCTCGTGCATATCCTCACCGACCCGCGCGACGCCATCACCAAGCAGTACCAGGCATTGTTCCAGATGGACAACATCCGCCTGGAGTTCACTCCGGACGCGCTGGAAGCCATCGCCGACGAGGCCGTGCGCAAGAAGACGGGCGCCCGCGGCCTGAGGGCAATTCTCGAGTCCGTCATGCTGGACGCCATGTTTGAGCTTCCCAAGCTCACAGGCCAGGAGATAGCGCGTTGCACCATCGATTCGTCGGTCGTGCGGCGAGAGCGCAAGGCCACGGTGGAGATTTCCCCTCCAGATTCGCCCCAGCTTCAGGAGTGACCTCATGCGGACGCCCTTCCCGTTCCATCGTCTTCTTGAGATGCTTGCCGTGACCTTGGCGGCCCTTCTGCTTGCCTGCCTCTCGGCGTCCCGTGTCCATGCGGCCCCCGCCCCCCCGCCGGGTCCTTCCGGCCAATCGCGGCGTCCCGTCATTCATTACATCACCATAAACAAGCGCAACTACCTGCGGATTTCTGAGATCGCCAGCTTCTACCAATGCACTGCGACGCGGAAAATCACCGTCCAGCAAAAGACCATCACTCTCACCAACCGCCACGGGCAGAAGCTCCTCTTCACCGCCGACAGTATCTCCGCCACCCTTGACGGATACCAGATCAACTTCTGTTACAAGGTCCTCTACCAGAAAGGCGAGTTCTATCTGGAGCAGACCGACTTCAAGGACTTCCTCGACCCCATCCTGCGCACCCAGACCGTTCCCAAACGCGCCGTCAAGACCATCATGCTCGACCCCGGGCATGGCGGCAAGGACCATGGGACCGAACAGGGCGGCACGATGGAAAAGGACCTGAATCTGCTGCTGGCAAAGCGCATCCGCTCCATCCTCCAGAGGCGCGGCTATACTGTCCTCATGACCCGTGAAAAGGACGTCGAGACTACGCTTCAGAAGCGCAGCGAACTGTGTGCCGCCAAAAAGCCGGACCTTTTCATCAGCGTTCACTGCAACGCCCATGCCGGCAGCACCGACATCAACGGCATCGAGGTCTGGATCGCCAACCCTGTCGGTGTCCCTTCCTATGGCACCACCACGCTTGGGCAGGACCTCCCCGGCACCAAATACCACTCTTCAAACGCGTTGCTGGCCTATCTCACACTCAAGGAGCTGATCAAGACCACCAAGGCCAATGACCGCGGCATCCGCCGCAAGCAGTTCTACGTCATCTCCCATTCTCCCGCGCCGTCCATGCTCGTGGAATTCGGTTTTCTGAGCAACGAGGCGGAACGCAAGAATCTCCTCGACACCTCCTACCAGGACAAGCTGTGCGCCGCCGTATGCGACGCCATCGACAAATTCGCCCAAATCGTCGCGCCGCCCAAGCCGCCAAGGCCGCGCTGACATAATTCCCTTCCAACTCCACAGGACTACCATGAACGACACTGAGATTCTGAAATACCTCTGCGACACCGGTGCACTGCTCAACGGGCACTTCCTGCTCCGCAGCGGGTTGCACAGCGACCAGTACTTCCAGGCCGCGCTACTGCTCCAGAACACGCAGATTGCGGCACTGCTGTGCGCGGAAATGGCCAGGCCCTGGAAACAGGCCGGCATCGACGTGGTCATCTCTCCGGCAATTGGCGGCATCGTCGTCGGGCAGGAGGTCGGCCGTGCCTTGGGCACCCGCGCCATCTTTGCGGAGAAAGACGACAATTCTAACTTGATTCTGCGCCGTGGATTTTCGCTGAAGCCCGGCGAGAAAGTCCTCGTCGCCGAGGACGTGGTCACCAAGGGCGGCCGCGTCCAGCAGACCATCGACCTGGTTCGCTCGTATGGGGCCACTCCCGTCGGCGTGACCGTGCTGGTGGACCGTTCCAAAGGCGATGTGGACTTCGGGATTCCCTTTCACAGCCTCGCCCGGCTTTCCCTGAAGACCTTCGACCCCAACGACTGTCCGCTCTGCAAGAAGGGAATGCCCATCGACCATCCCGGCTCGAAGTGACACGTTGCTTCGACGACCATCTGACGACAACTGGGTGGTTTTCATTCTACGCTCCGAGGCGGCTTGCCTCGAAACTCCAAACTCACGGTTTTCTTAGATTATGTTTCTAGAATGGATCATGAAGAAGTTGTTCTCCAGCCGCAACAAGCGGGTGGTGAACAAGCTGTGGCCGTTGGTCAACAAGGTCAACGAATACGCCGAGCAATATAAGGCCCTGACCGACGACGAGCTCAAGGCCAAGACCGCCGAATTCAAGGAACGTCTCAAGAATGGCGAGACCACCGACGACATCATGTGCGAGGCCTACGGCGTAGTCAAGGACGCCTGCCGCCGCCTGAAGGAGAGTCCCCGCGAAGAGGAAAACACCGTCGAGGTCACCGGCCACAGGCTGAAATGGGACATGGTGCCCTTCGATGTCCAGATCATGGGCGGAATCGTGCTTCACCAGGGCAAGATTGCGGAAATGGCGACCGGAGAAGGCAAGACGCTGGTGGCGACCTTCCCGATGTACCTCAATGCCCTGACCGGACGGAATACTCAGCTGGTCACGGTCAACGACTACCTGGCGCGCCGCGACTCCGAATGGATGGGGCACCTCTACAAATGGCTGGGGCTCACCGTCGGATGCCTCCAGAACAACCAGCCGCCGGATGTCCGGCGCGCACAGTATGCATGCGACATCACCTACGGAACCAACTCCGAATTCGGCTTCGACTACCTGCGCGACATGGGCATGGCGCACGACCCCAAGAGCCTTGTTCAGCGGGACTACTATTTCGCCATCGTCGATGAAATCGACTCCATCCTCATAGACGAGGCGCGCACGCCGTTGATCATCGCCGGTCCCGCCAAAGTCTCCACCCACATGTACGACAAGCTGAAACCGGCGGTCGAATCGCTGTACAACCGCCAGTTCCATCTCGTCGCCGACTTCATCCAGCGTGCCCGGACTCTCCTGGGCAACGAAGCCGCCACGGACGAGGACAAGGACGAGGCATACCACCTGCTCGCCAAGGTCCAGCTCGCCATGCCCAAGCACAAGGCCCTGAAGCGCTTCATGGAGGAGCCTGCCGTGCGCAAGGGCCTCGAGCGCGTGGACATCGAATGGCATTCGGACACCAACCGCGGGCTGTTCCAGAAGATCAAGGAGGAACTCTACTTCTCGGTGAACGAGCGCAACGGCGAGTCCGAACTCTCCGCAAAGGGCAGACAATACCTCATGCCCAGCGACCCGGACGCCTTCGTGGTTCCGGACCTGCCGACCCTCTTCAGCCAGATTGACGCAGATGCCACTGCCTCCGATACGGACAAATTCGAGCGCCGCAAGCAGCTCCAGGTCGAATACGACACCAAGTCCGAGCGCCTGCACAACATCTCCCAGCTGCTGCGCGCATACTGCCTCTTCGAAAAGGACGTGCAGTATGTCGTGCAGGACAACAAGGTCATCATCGTGGACGAGTTCACCGGGCGCCCCCAGCCAGGCCGCCGCTTCTCCGAGGGCCTGCACCAGGCGCTGGAGGCTAAGGAAAACGTCCAGATCGAGCGTGAAACCCAGACGCTGGCCTCCATCACCATCCAGAACTACTTCCGCATGTACGAGAAGCTGGCGGGCATGACCGGCACCGCCGCGACCGAGGCCACGGAATTCAAGTCCATCTACAAGCTGGATGTGGTTACCATCCCCACCAACAAGCCCTGCATCCGCGTTGACTACAACGACCGGGTGTACAAGACCCAGCGCGAGAAGTACCGCGCCATCATCGACGAGATCACCGAATGCCACAAGAAGGGCCAGCCGGTGCTGGTCGGCACCATCTCCGTCGAGGTCTCCGAGTTGCTCAGCCGCCTGCTCACGCGAGCCGGCATCATCCACAATGTCCTGAATGCAAAACAGCACCAGAGCGAAGCTGAAATCGTGGCTCGTGCCGGTCAGCGCGGGGCGGTGACCATCGCGACCAACATGGCCGGCCGCGGCACGGACATCAAGCTTGGACCTGGCGTTCGTGAACTCGGCGGTCTCCATGTGATTGGCTCCGAACGCCACGACGCCCGACGAATCGACCTGCAGTTGCGAGGACGCTGCTCACGCCAGGGCGACCCGGGTTCGTCCCGTTTCTATATTTCTCTGGAGGACAATTTGATGCGTCTTTTCGGCTCGGACCGGATTGCCGGGCTGATGGAGCGTCTTGGCCTGGAGGAAGGGCAGGAACTCTCCCATCCGCTGTTGACCCGTTCCATTGAAAAGGCCCAGAAGCGCGTCGAGCAACAGCATTTCGCCATCCGCAAGCGCACGCTTGAATACGATGACGTGATGAACAAACAGCGCACGGCCATCTATGCCCTGCGCCATGAAATACTCTCCACAGAGGACACTCGTTCGCTGATCATGGACTTCATCCGCGATGCGATCATGGACCGCGTGGAAGACGCCTTCAACGCACGGGTCCGCAACGAGCCGCTGAATCTGACGGAAGTGCGCAACTGGCTCAGCCGGACCGTGCCGATCCCAATCCCGGAGGAGGCTTTCGCGCAGGATGGTTCGCCGGACCAGATGGCGGATGCCATCATGGAACATGTGGAGGCCGCCTACGCCCTCAAGGAGCAAAGCGAGATCCCCGAGGCCACTCGTTGGCTGGAACGCTACATCATGCTCAATTCCATCGACAACCTCTACCAGGAACACCTCTACAACATGGACGACCTCCGGCAGAATGTCCAGTTGCGTTCCTACGGCCAGCGCGACCCGCTGGTGGAGTATAAGCAGGAGGCCTTCAAAATCTACCAGACCTTGATGACCGGCATCAAGGATTCCGTGGCCACATCCATTTTCCGTTACCGGATGAAGACCCAGCAGCGGGAAACGCCGAACGACAAGAACGATGCCCAAAGCGAAAAGCAGGAGAACAACTCCAAGACCCTTCCTTCGAAAATGAATGTGGGCGGTCTGCCGGAGATGCCTCGTGCAAACAACTTCCAGACGGTCCACCGGCAGTTGGGGCAATTTGAAGGCACCGCCGCCGGCCGCCCCGCGCAGGAACGCGCACAGACCATCCACCGCGAGACTCCGAAAGTCGGCCGTAACGACCCGTGCCCATGCGGGTCAGGCAAGAAGTACAAGAATTGCCACGGTCGATAGTTCACTAGGTTTTGCGCCGCCATGTGTTTGTGTGCGGCATCCTCACGTGTAGGCGCCTCCCTTCACCACAGCCAGTCATGTTGCAAGGATTCTACCGTATTGCAGCGGGCGTCCCCCGCGTGAAAGTCGCCGATCCGCAGGCCAATGCCGCCGAAGTGCTCCGGATGGTCCACACGGCACGGAAAAACTGCTGTGCCGCGTTGGTTTTGCCGGAGCTCACCCTCACCGGATACACCTGCGGGGATCTCTTCGAGCAGCGCGTGTTGCTTCAGGCCGCCGAGGAGGCACTAGGCAAGGTGCTTGACGGCACCAGGGAAAGCCCGATGGTGGTCATCGTCGGCCTGCCCGTCCGCGTGCAGAGTCGGCTCTTCAATGTCGCAGCGGTTCTCCAGAACGGCCGCATCCTCGGTCTGGTCGGAAAGACCTATCTACCCAATTATCGCGAGTTCTATGAAAAGCGTCACTTCCGCTCCATCCGCGAATATTATGGAACGCCTATAACTCTCTGCGGGCAGACTGTCCCGATAGGTGGCAATCTCCTCTTCGACGCCGGAAACGACTTTGTCTTCGGCTGTGAACTCTGCGAGGATTTATGGGCGGTCATCCCGCCATCCGCAACCCTCGCGCTTGGCGGTGCCAAACTCATCTTCAATCTCTCCGCCGGCCCCGAGCTAGTTGGAAAGGCCGAATACCGAAAATCCCTCGTGGCGGGACTCTCCGCACGATATGCCTGCATCTACGCTTTCGCAGGTGCCGGAGTCCACGAGTCCACCTCCGACTTGGTCTTCTCGGGGCATGCCATCGTGAGCGAAAATGGCCGAATCCTGAGCGAGAATGAGCGATTTGAGCAAAATGGCGCACTCATCTATGCGGAAACCAAACCCGCCTGGATGGAGCAGCAGCGCAGGGCGTGGACCAGCTTCAACGATATCCAACCCAATCCCGTCCAGCGCATTGTCGCCGAACCGCTTCCGACGATTCGGAAATTGCAGTATCGCAGCCTACCGGCCCTCCCCTTCGTGCCCTCGGCGGCGGCGGACCGTGCGGCACGCTGCCAGGAAATCTTTGCCATTCAGGCGACCGGGCTGGCGCAGCGCGTCACCCACACAGGCGCAAAGCGGTTGGTCGTCGGTCTTTCTGGCGGGCTGGACTCCACTCTGGCGTTGCTCGTCTGTGCACGGTGCTGTGACTTGCTGAAACTCCCCCGCACTGTCATCTGTGCCATCACCATGCCCGGCATGGGCACCGGCGGACGGACTTACAAGAACGCCTGTGCGCTTGCCCGCGAGGTCGGCGCGGAACTCCGGGAGATCAGCATCAAGAAATCCGTCCTCCAGCATTTCAAGGACATCGGGCACGATGTAAAGAACCTCAACGTGGTCTATGAAAACGCACAGGCTCGTGAACGTACGCAAATTCTGATGGACGTGGCCAACGAGCTTGGCGGGCTGGTCGTCGGCACCGGCGACCTCTCCGAGATCGCGCTAGGCTGGAGCACCTTCAACGGTGACCACATTTCGATGTATGCGGTAAACTGCGGTGTGCCAAAGACGCTCGTGCGATATCTGGTGGAATATGTCACCGGAATCTCCACCTCGAAGCTCGCCGCGACCCTGCGGGACATCAACGATACTCCAGTCTCCCCCGAACTCCTGCCTGGCGGCAACCAGCAGACCGAGGCCATACTGGGCAGTTACACCATCCACGATTTCTTCCTATATTATTTCCTGCGCTACGCCGAGTCCCCGGAGAACCTTCAGGCTCTCGCCGAACACGCCTTCCGTGGCCAATTCACCAAAATCGAAATTCAGCGTGCGCTTGAACTCTTTGTACGGCGATTCTTCTCCCAGCAGTTCAAGCGGAACTGCGTGCCAGACGGCCCGAAGGTCGGAACCATCGCACTCTCTCCGCGCGGTGACTGGCGGATGCCCTCCGATGCCTCCGCTGAACCCTGGCATCTCTAGAAAACCTGACTTGTCATGGAAATTTCCGAACATCTGAAAGCGATTCTGTCGCAAGTTGGCGAAGATCCCGAACGCGAGGGACTTGTGAAGACCCCGGAGCGTTTCGAAAAGGCATTGGAATTCCTCACGCAGGGCTACCATCAAAACCCCGATGACATCGTCGGCGACGCAATCTTCACCGAGGAATGCAACCACATGGTCATCGTGAGGGACATCGAGGTCTATTCGCTCTGCGAACACCATCTTCTGCCCTTCTACGGGCGCTGCCACATCGGATACATCCCGAAAGGCAAAGTCTATGGCGTCTCCAAGCTTGCCCGCATCGTGGACTGCTTTGCCCGGCGGCTTCAGCTCCAGGAGCGCCTCACCCAGCAGATTGCGTCGTTTGTCAAGGAAAAGATTGACGCCGAGGGCGTCGGCGTGGTCATGGAATGCCATCACCTCTGCATGATGATGCGCGGCGTGCAAAAGCAGAACTCACTGATGGTCACCTCGGCGGTGCTGGGGTCCTTCCGCCGTTCCGAAGCAACCCGCAACGAGTTCCTCGACCTCCTCAAACGACAAAGCTGAAGGGGAAAGGTGAAAGTTTCTCTGGGACTCCTGATCACCTGATGCTAGACTTTCCGATGACAAACGGCCTCTAACCTTTCTTGAGGTTCTCAGATCTCAGACTCTTAGGACCTCGGACCTCAGCCTCAGACCTGGGAACTGCGACCTGATGGCTAGGACATGGGACTTGGAACCTTTAACCTTTAACCTCTAACCTCT
>JAFPYX010000016.1 GCA_017417585.1 Victivallales bacterium | reverse complement strand
TCGCCAAGGAGGCGGGAGTGGCCGTAGGCAGTTTCTACGTCTATTTCAAGCGGAAGGAAGACATCGTGGAGGTTCTTGGTGACTACGACTTCTATAGGCTGGCCGAGATTGTGAACGGGATGCCAGGCACTGGGATTCTGGAACGGCTGGCCTACTATTGCCGCGAGTTCATGAAGGGAATCGAGGAATACGGCCTGGAAATCACCCGCCAGTGGATACGCAACAACGTGGCTCCGCAGCGGATGTCCCACCACGATGAGGACATCACCAAATATGCCTTTGACGTCCGCGCCCTGCAGTCCATCCTGCGCGAAGGCGTGAAGCAAGGTCTTCTCAAGGCGGAGACACCCGTGGAAGGACTTGCCCTCTTCATCAACTGCGAACTATACGGGCTGATGCTTGCCTGGTGCATGTCAGACGGCGCAGTGGTCGGCTCCCGTCAGACTGGGGCATTCATCGCAAATGGGCTGGCAAAGGTGCTTGCCCCATACATCATTCAATAAGACTGGCAACCCAACACAACCAAGGAGAAGGACAATGAAGTATGTGAAGTTTGGAAACACAGGCATGGATGTTTCGCGCATCTGCTTGGGCATGATGAGCTTCGGCAAGCCCGGAAACGAGAACGGCGTGTTCCCTTGGGCGAGGGATTTCGAAGACGCCAAACCAATCTTCAAGAAAGCCATTGACTTAGGCATCAACTACTTTGACACCGCCAATGTCTATCAGATGGGCTCCAGCGAGGAGATTACGGGACGCCTCATCCGAGAATACGGCTTGGATCGCGACGAAATCGTGGTTGCCACGAAAGTCCATTTCGACATGCGCCCAGGCCGTCCCAACGGTGGCGGTTCATCCCGCAAGAACATCATGGCGGAAATCGACCACTCGCTGAAGCGCCTCGGCATGGACTACGTTGATCTCTATCAGATCCACCGTCTGGACACCAACACCCCGATGGAGGAGATCATGGAGGCGCTGCACGACGTGGTCAAGAGCGGCAAAGCCCGCTACATCGGGGCCTCCACCATCTTCGCATGGCAGCTGGAGCGAATGCAGCAGATCGCCGAACGCCACGGCTGGACCAAGTTCATCTCCCTCCAGCCGCAGTACAACCTCATCTACCGCGAGGAGGAGCGCGAGATTCTGCCACTGTGCCGCGACCGCGGAATGGCGGTGGTCCCCTGGAGTCCGCTGGCCGGCGGACGCTGCGCCCACCCATGGGGCACAAAGACCGCACGCAACTCCATCGACGCCGTCTCGCCGATGGTCTGGGACGCCACCAACGACATCGACAAGCCTGTCGTTGACAATCTGGAGAAGGTTGCCGCCGCCCACGGGCGCACGATGGCGCAGGAGTCTCTTGCGTGGATGCTCTCCAAACTAGGCATTACCGCGCCTATCGTGGGATGCACCTCTGTGAAACATGTCGAGGAGGCGGTCGCAGCACTTGACATCACATTGGATGAAGAGGAAATCAAGGCTTTGGAAGCACCATACAAGCCCCATGTCAAGACGGGAACATTCTAACCAACGCGGGAGCATCTCATGAACAAAATTGCAAAACTGTTTTTAGGAGGAATTATCATGTTGTCAATGTCATTGTCCAATGCCGCCGAAGCGGCGAAAGCCATCGTCATCTACTTTTCGCACACGGGGGAGAACTACTCCGTTGGTGTCATCCAGGAGGGGAACACCGCGAAGGTCGCCAAGGAGATTGCACGCCAGACAGGCGCGGCGATATGGGAAATCAAGGAGGCGGAGCCATATCCCGTCAAGTACAACGACTGCATCGCCCGCGCCAAGAAGGAACTGCAGTCGAAGGCGCGCCCTGCGTTCCAGGGAACAGCACCCGACCTTGCGGGCATCGACACCGTCTACATTGGCTATCCCAACTGGTGGGGCGACGCGCCGATGGTGGTCTATACCTTCCTTGAGAAGGCGAAGATTGACGGCAAGACCATCC
>JAFPYX010000015.1 GCA_017417585.1 Victivallales bacterium | reverse complement strand
GTCCCGAAGTCCTTCTCGACGTATTCGTCCGCAATCAGGGGAATTTGGCGGTTGGTCAAAGGCAGCAGGAGCATCTTGCCGACCTGGCCGGTGTAGCGCTCATCGGTGGGGTTGACCGCGACGGCGGTGTCGCCCATGATGGTCTCGGGACGGGTGGTGGCGACAATCACGCAGCCGGTTCCGTCCGCATAGGGATATTTGATGTGCCAGAGGTGTCCGCTCTCCTGGCGGTAGATGACCTCCTCGTCCGAGAGTGCCGTGCGTGACTTGGGGCACCAGTTGATGATGCGGTGTCCCTTGTAGATGAGACCGTCGTTGTAGAGTCGGATGAAGACCTCCTGGACGGCGTTGGAGAGCCCCTCATCGAAGGTGAAGCGCTCGCGTTCCCAGTCACAGGCGGTTCCGATGGTGCGCAATTGCTGGATGATCTTGCCACCGTACTGCTCCTTCCATTTCCAGACCTCGTCAAGGAACTTCTCGCGTCCGAGGTCGTAGCGGGTGAGGTTCTTCTCCTTTTTGAGGAAGGCCTCGACCTTCGCCTGTGTGGCGATGCCGGCATGGTCCATGCCGGGGACCCAGCAGACCTCGCGGCCACGCATCTTCTCGAAGCGGATCAGGATGTCCTGCAGGGTGTTGTTGAGGACGTGGCCGAGGGTGAGGATGCCGGTGACGTTTGGCGGGGGAATGACGATGGAATAGGGCTTCTTCGGGCTGTTCTCGTCCGCGTGGAAATAACCACGCTTTTCCCAGGTCTGGTACCACTTGCCCTCGACTTCCGCCGGGGTGTAGGCTTTGGCAAGAGTTTCTTCGCTCATGATGGAGTTATGGTTACGGTAGGGATTGGCTCCCATTACCTATTATTAAAGGAATAGAGTAAATTTAATGCCGAAATCCAATCCTGCTTGACGGCACCCGCAAAACAGCACCATATCTGACGGATTTTCCGATGATTCTGCGGATTATAGTTTTCCGGCGTCGGGGTCGCTTTTACCGAGGAATCGTCGGTCCAGCAGATGCGCGAGGCGCAAGTCGCCCATCGAATGGCGCATTGCGGAATAGATGTCGGGGAAACGCTCCTGCAAGTGCATTAGCAACTCCCCAACAAAATGCCGGTCGCCACGTTCACGAAGCGCCTTCTCGTGGGGGCATGAGCGAATCTTGGGGAAGCCGAAGAATTCTGCAACTTCGTGGATTTCGGGTTTGCGGCAACCCCAAAGTGGTCGGATAAGTCTCGCCTTGCCACCATCTGCCAAGACATTGGGACCCATGGTTTTGAGTCCGCCGCCTCGGAAGAGCGCGATGAGGAAACTGGCGCAGAGGTCGTCGAGATGCTGACCCAGTGCGAGTTTGTTGCAATGGAGTTCTGCCAGCAGGCCGTGGAGCTTCCCACGACGAAGACGGGAACAAAGTGCGCATGGTGCGTCCCCTGTCTCTTTTTCTTGCATTAATTCTTGGATGCCATCGACTTTGATGTATTTCAACTCCCAGCCTTGGGCGGCGCAGTAGGTCTGCAGGCGGTCGCCACGGAAGCCAGGGAAACCCAGATCGATAGTAGCGGGGATGATCTCGACAGGGAAGGGCAGGCGCTTCTGTAGTACAGTCAGCAAATGCATGAGAAGCAATGAGTCCTCGCCACCGGAGACACCCACGAGGATGCGGTCGCCTTCCGCAAAGAGCCCGAAGTCCGCCGAGTCACGGGCAACCTGCTGAAGCAGCTTGCGGAAAGCCGACGTGCGGCAGGGTGCCGCACGAAGCCATTTTCCCAATTGACGCTGGATCGCGGTCGATACTGTGGCGGGCGGACGCGTTGCGTCCACGGCAATATCCGCCTGCCGGTAAAAAGGTTGGCGTGATTCAAAGCGCTTGCGTCTGGCGGTGGCATCCTGTGCGCTCCAAAGTGGCCGGTCGGCAGTTTCCGCCGCAGAGAGGCGCTGTTCGATGGCCTCCAGCGGTGCGTCCAGGAAGACGACTTTTCCGCTGTTCTTCATCAATTCCAGATTGCCAGGCCAGGTGGGTGCGCCGCCACCTGTAGAAATAACATTAAATACTTTATTATTGGAAAGTTTTAATAATATCTTTTGTTCTTCTGTGCGAAAAGCTTTTTCACCATGTAACCGGATATATTCCCCGGCTGCTATACCGGAGTGTTCCTTTGCAAATTGATCGTCCAGATCCACGAATGGCCTTTTCAGCCGCCGCGCAAGGAGCTTTCCCACACGGCTTTTGCCGCAGCCCATGAATCCGACAAGGTAGATATTCTGTGCCATATTATCCTGATGATTAATGCATTGTTGTTCAAAGACTAAGTGGTCATTGTTGCCGTCACAGCAATGAGGAAGTTGTAAAGCGAATGAACGGCAAAGCATGAGAAGATGTCTTGTTGCTGTCGAACGTGACAGAGGATCATCGAGAAAAGGAAAAGCCCGGGGATGCCCCACCAGATGAAATGGAAGAGTCCGAACAACAAAGAGGTAATCAGGCTTGAGCAAAATCCGGAAAAGCCTTTTGAAGAGAGCCATCGCGGGATTGCCAGGCGAAACGCAAGTTCTTCAAAAACCGGGGCGGCCAGGCAGACTTCCACCAGCAAGATCAATCGAATGGCCCAGCCGCCATTCTTGAAGGCATCAATCAAGAATTGGGATTGGTGCCCAGGATTGATCCGGAAGATGTAAACTACCATAAGGTTGAACGTTGTTACCAATATAAAACTTGCTATTGCAAAAGATATTATAAATACAAGTCTGGACAATGGCCGAGTTGTCGCACGAGGGATTAACTGGGACCACGGAACGGCTGTAGCCCTGTGTCCGATGAAATAGCCGGCAAGTAAAATAAAAATGGAACAAATTCCTTGACAGGGAATGATTACATATGCTAAAAAAGGATTTTTTAAAGAATTCGCGAAAGAGCTGCCAGCAAGCTGGAGCAAAAATCCCAAAAAGGCCGCCTTGATTGCCAACATGTCGCATTTTTGCAACAGTGAAGATTGGGCTGTTGCTTCATCAATAGGATGCTCTTCTGGCGAAGGAGTCATGGTGAATGAACAGTTGACAATAGTCAATATACAGTTAACAAAGACAACTGGGACAATTGTTTCGCCGTCGGTGGAGTCTAATGCCGTTGAGCCGGTAAAGGGGTCCACCAGGCATAGGTTCCGGAAGGTACGGCGAATGCCCCTGGTGCGGCGGGGAGAGCCATTTCGCCGGCTTCAATCTGGCCGGCTGGCAGTTGTTGGGTGACTAGATGAGTGAGTACCATCGGCGTATAGCCTGGCGTATGGCAAGTCAAAAGCAGGAAAAGTGGCCGTTCCGCCAGAACCTGTCGGCATAAGTCCAGGACTTCCAGCATGTTCTCATCGATTTGAAAAAGTTCCTGGTTGGTTCCACGGCCGAAGCTGGGCGGGTCGAGGACAATGCCGTCGTAGCGTCGTCCACGCCGGATTTCCCGCTTCAAGAACTTTTGGACATCATCGGTAATCCACCGAATGTGGGCATCCTCCAGGTGATTGACTCTGGCATTCTCGCGGGCCCATTCCACCATCTTTCGCGATGCGTCCAGGTGGCAGACGGACGCGCCGGCTTGTACGGCGGCCAGCGTGGCGCCGCCAGAATATGCGAAAAGATTCAGGACGGATGGCGGTTCCTGCTGAGCCGCCCGGCTAATCGCCCCTTGCATCTTCGCCCATCCGAAGGAGTGTTCCGGAAACATCCCGACATGACCGAAGTCGGTGGGATACAATAGCATGGAAACACCTCCGAGGAGGCAACTCCATCCCTGTTTCACGGCGGGATTGCGGAAATGCCAATGCGAGCCATGTTCGCGGGAAAAATAGGCATCTGCCTGTGACCAGAAACGCGGATCCCGTTGGGGACGCCAGACTGCCTGGGCGCACGGTCGGTCAAGCACAAAGCTCCCAAACCGTTCCAGTTTACGCCCGGCGCCGGCGTCCAGCAGTTCGTATTGGTCGTTGGACATGGGAATGGAGTAAGCGAAGTAATGTGAAGGTCAGACGACGCGGAATCCAGACTCCGCCCCGAGGCAGGCGAGCGAGGGCAATTCCGCCCAGATGCCGCTTTGCGGGGCGACGATATTCCAATCGGCTCCCAGGATTTGCCGTGTCCAGGCGATTTGGTCGAGAATCGCGCAGAGGTCCCAGTGCCGTGCGGAGCGCTTGCGATTTTCGTGACCGCCATTGTCACACCACCCAGGTGTCAGGTTCTGAAGGAGCAGATTTCCCTTCGGTGCGTAGTCTGCCAGTTGCCGAATCAGTCGTCGGTAGAGTGTTTGGGCGGAATTGCTTTCCCAACATGTTTTTTCATTGGCCTTCCCGGAACGCCGGGCAGCTTCAACGAATGGGAGTTTGGCCAAATCGATTTGCAAGGAGGGAACTGTGCCAAGCCCCTGCAGGACGGTTCGTTCAAAATCTCCCCGGTTGCTCAACGCCGGGGTCTGGAGTGTCGTGCCTTCTGGGAGTGCAGGGAGCAGTTCGGGCGCCGACCAGGCAAAATACGCTGTGAAGCGATAGTCCCGTGACAATGGCTGAGAGGTCGGCACGGTAGGAACATTCTCCAGAAGTGCCGTCTCGTCTTCGGTGCCGGTCGCCTTTTTCCGCTGGAGGGCCTCCATGCGCAGTTTGGCATTGGCGGCGGCGGCAAGTTTGGCCTCCAATTCGCTGTCGCACTCTGCCAGCCAACGCCGCAAGGCAATGCGTCCACTGCTGGTGCGGGAGATTTCCAGTCGGCCGGTGGCATGCAGATAATCGCCGTTAAGCCCCTGGGTCCAGCGCCAGAGGTCATCGCCCTGGCCATACTCGAAGCGCTGGCCGTTGTCATTTTCCAGGATTAAGGCAGCCGGCAAGGGCGAAATGCTGATTGCTGGTGCTCCTGCAGCGGGAAGCTTGCACCACTTGGGGGCGGTAGCATCTGGCGTCACAATGAAATACCGCTGGAAGCTCGGCGCGAGAAGCACGCTGCCCAGTTCCAGTCCCTTCGTCAGAGGGGTCTCTTTCGGCCAGCTGATATCGTAGGTCATACGAACGGTGTTGGCAGCGATGCGGTGGGTCTGCCACAGCCTGACTTTGGCGCCCTGCGTGAAAACGCCGTCGCCTTCAAATACTGCCAGGCCACCTTTGTGGAAATGATGGGCTTTCCTGGTTTCCAAGGCATCGTCGCTAATGCCGTCAATGCGGCAATGCATGAAACTGAAGAGTGTTTTGCCATTGATCTGGAGCTTCTGTGGTCCGGCTCCGAAGTCGTTTTCGTATAGAAGCGTCCAGGATGCTTTGGGGTGGGAAATTTCCATAATATTAGAAATTAGAAATTAGAAATGATTGTAAAACGTTCATTTCAACTACAGGAATTCGATGACTGGCAGCGGCTTGTCAACGGTCTGCTTGGAGAAGGGCCTCACAAATGCGTCATGAAAACGAAAGACATCCGTGAAGTCTGTTCGGGAATCTTCGTCGCTGACGGAAAGCAGCCCGATATCGACCAGGGCATAGACGATGTTTCCGAAATCGGCAGTCTCGCTGATGTTCCACGCGGCCAGGACATCGCAGGCCAGCCTGCCATATTCACGCAACAGCAGGCCTCGTAGCCCCTCGCACAGCTCTTGTCCGGTGATGTGACTTGGCTTGCGGTGTTGCAGACGAGCCAATTCCCGGGAGATTTCATGAACTGCGTTGCAGATGAAGGCGTAGGCCGCCCGTGGATAAGTGGGATTCTGCTGTGCGCATTTGTCCAGCAGTTCTTCCTGTGATGGCTGCTCAGGCATGATACGGCAGGTGTCAATTGGCGTTTTTGGCAAGACGTTCCTGGATTTTGGCTGCTAGTTCAGTCAGCGCTTCACCGTCATAGCGTTTTTGCGGTGCACTGAAGGATACGGTGTCGTCCACCAGGCGCGGGATGATATGCAAATGCGCGTGGGGCACTTCCTGACCGGCGACTTGGCCGTTGTTCATCAGCAGGTTGTATGCCGGCGCACCAGTTGCCCGCATGACCGCCACTGCGAGTTTTTGGGCTGCGGCCATCATTGCGGCGAGCGTGTCAGGGGGGATTTCGGTGAAGCAATGGCAATGTATCTTTGGGATCACCAGGGTATGGCCGTAATTGAAAGGCGCGATGTCCAGGAAAGCGAGGACCTTGTCGTCCTCATAGACTTTGGTCGCAGGAATCTCGCCGGCGATGATTTTGCAGAAGACGCAGTTTTTTTCCATGATGTGCTCCCAGGGCTTGAAGATCTCAATTGTTTTGTCAACTGGTCCTAATGTATCGTGTTTGGCGCATTCTGCCTGAAATCGGGGCAAAAGAACCACTTCATGACTCGAAAGTCCTCAAAAGGGGATATATTTATCTTCCGTGCATTTCTACACTGTATCCAGTTTTTCGTTTTGAATCATGAAAGAAGACATTGTTCTCAGTCGCGCTGAAGTGGTGACGGGGCAGGGTGGCCTGCCAAAGGTCTGCATCCAGAATGAAGCGGCGTGTGCGGAAATCTGCCTGATGGGTGCGCACGTCCTCTCTTATCATGCGAATGGTCAGGAGGATGTATTTTTTGTCTCGGAACAATCTTCCTTTGGGCAGACGGGGCCTGCCATCCGCGGCGGCGTGCCCGTGTGCTGGCCTTGGTTCGGGCCGCCCAACCGTGAGGAACTCCCAAATGCCACCACTTCCCATGGCTTTGTTCGCCAGTTTATCTGGGAGTATCTTGGATCCCGCTGTGTTTCCGCCCGACGAACCGATGTGACGTTCGTTTTGCGCGATTCCCCCGAAAGCCGCGCCATCTGGCCGTATTCCTTTGAGTTGCGAATGAATGTCGGCGTGGGGGATACGCTGGAGATGAATTTGGAGACGTCAAACACTGGCAACATGCCTTTTACCTACGCGCAGGCGCTCCACAGCTATTTCTCCATTGGCGACATATCGCAGACCCGAATCGAGGGCTTTGACGGTCTGGAGTTCATCGACAAGGCTCCCGCGAATCCACCTGCGCCGAATCCACAGCGTGGTGATATCGCTATCACCGAAGAGACGGACCGGATTTATCTCGGCCATTCCGGATCGGCGGTGATTGTCGATCCGGCGAAACGGCGCAAGATTACGATTGCCAAGAGCGGCAGCAACACCAGCGTGGTGTGGAACCCATGGATTGCAAAGGCACATCGGATGCCCGATTTCGGGGACGAGGAATTCCATCGGATGCTCTGTGTGGAGACATGCAATGTCGCGGACGACGCGGTGTCACTTGCACCTGGCGAAAGCCATTCCCTGGCGGCGACGATTGCCGTTTGCCCAATGTAGTTGATGGGTTATTTTAGTGGGTGTTGTCAATGTCGGAGCAACTCGTTGAGCATTTGAAGGAACTGGAGCTGTATGCGCCGGTCTGGGGATACTTTGCGGTGTTCCTGTTGATGACGATTGAAAGTTCGTTCATTCCGTTTCCCAGTGAAGTCATCATGATTCCAGCCGGTTTTCTGGCTGCCCGCGGCGCTTTGTCCTGCGGGATGCCATGGGTGGATTGCGGGCTGGCGGTGATTGTCGGGCTGATGGGGTCGATGGCTGGCGCATACGTGAACTACTTTCTGGCCAGCAAGCTGGGCGAGCCTTTTCTACGGAAATACGGAAAGTATGTGCTTCTGAAACCCGCGACTCTGGACCGAGCCTCGGAAATCTTCCGGAAATATGGCGACATGGCGACCTTTGTCTGTCGACTGCTCCCCGCGATTCGGCAGTTGATCTCGCTTCCGGCCGGGCTTACCCACATGAATTTCCGGAGATTCAGCTTGTTCACCGCATTGGGAGCCGGTATTTGGACGGCAATCCTGACTGGCATCGGCTTCTACTGCGGCTATCGGACCAGCGACATGGACTATCCGGAATTGGTTGAATATGGGAAGCGCCTCATTCATGACCACTTTGGATGGATCTTGCTGGGTATGGTGTTCTTCTGTGCGCTTTACATCGCGATACAGCGCCGGGTGATGCGGCCAGGCAAGGACTCCGGGGGTGCTTCACCGCCGGAGGATGCGCCGGATTCGCCGGCGGAATGAATGAGTCGCCACCTTGCTGTAGTTTTCCGAGGCCACTGCGCAGATACTGAATAATCGGTTATGTTATGTGGCATCCATTCGAGGTATTTTCCTGCTCGATTCCCTTCCCCCCTCCCTGAAATGGGCTTTCATCTTTGTGAATAAGGAACCAGAACATGCCTAAAAACCATAATTCCACCCTGCATGACCTGCTGGATTTCGCGGTGCAAAGCCGTGCTTCGGACATCCACATGCGTGAAAACAAGGAGGTTCAGCTGCGCATCGATTCCAATCTGGTGCAGGTCGACACCGTGACAACCACTGAGATACTTGCGAAGTTCTGCGAGGATATCGTGCCGACCGGCCGCATGGAGATCTACGATCGAACTGGTGACTTGGACTTTGCCTGGCAGGAACCGAATGTCGGACGCTTCAGGGTAAATCTCCACAAGCAGCGTGGCAACATGGGTATCACGATGCGTTGGGTCAAAAGCAAGCCGCCGACCGTCGCGGAAGCTGGTCTGCCAGAAGTTCTAAAGCGCATTGCCGACAACAGCAACGGAATCATCTTCATCACCGGAACCACCGGGTCAGGCAAGTCAACGACCATGGCGGCCATGCTGGATTATATCAATTCCACCTACAACCGCCACGTCATCACCATTGAAGACCCCATTGAATATACTTTCGAGGACAAACATTCCTTTTTCGAACAACGCGAGGTAGGGCTGGATGCGGAGACCTTCGAGTCGGCACTTGTCCATGCATTGCGTCAAGATCCGGATATCATCGTGGTTGGAGAGATGCGTAACCGTGTTACCTTCGAGACGGCATTGGCCGCGGCCGAGACCGGCCACATGGTGATCACTACCCTGCACACCAAAGACGCACCCCAGAGCATCAACCGTATTCTGGACATGTTCACCATTGAAGAGCGCGACTCCATCCGCAAATCACTTTCCGATGTGGTAAAGGCGATCATCTGCCAGCGTTTGGCGAAGAAGGCCTCCGGCAAAGGCGTGGTGCCGATCACCGAGATCATGACCAACGCGCCGATTGTCAAGAAACTGATCTTCGACAATCGCATCGACAAGCTGGAACAGGCCATCGAAGCCAACCAGGAGGCCGGCATGATGACCTTCAACCAATGCCTGCTCGAACATTATAACAATGGCGACATCTCTGAGGAGAAGGCGCTGGAGCTTTCGGACAATCCGCAGGCACTCCGCATGAACTTCAAGGGTATCTTCCTGACTGACTCCGGCGGAATCATCCAGTAGCCTGGACAAAAACCAGTGAATGCCTACAAGGGGTCAATCAGCAAGCGGGAACTGGAGCACCGAAGACGGCGTTTGCAATGGATCTTCGAGACCGGCGGCCTGCGCCGTCGGTTTCGCCATCGTGCCCAGACCAACCACTGGCTTCCGCAAGTGCTGTTGGCGCTGTTGCTGTTTTTGATTTTCTTGGGAGTTGCGTTTGAATTTTTTTTCTGAATCAGAAAAGCGTCGCCGGGTGGCGATTCTCGGGGCGACTGGGTCGATTGGGCGAAATGCCGTAAGAGTCGCCCAGGCTTATTCGGACCGTATTGACACGGTTTGTGTGAGTTGTGCGCATCAGGGGAAGGAGCTTCTGGATATTGCTGACAAACTCCATGCACGGTACCACTATTGCTCAGAAGCACCGGAGATGTCGAATCTGAGTGACGAGGAAGCGCTATGTGAAGTGCTGGCCGGGCCGGGAATCGATGTCGTTCTTTGCGCCATACAAGGCATTGGGGCGTTGAAACCGGTGATGGCGGCTTTGCGAGCGGGCAAAACCGTGTGCCTGGCAACGAAAGAAGTCCTGGTGGCTGCCGGTGAATGGGTGATGAAAACCGCAAAAGAGTCAGGGGGAAGAATTCTGCCTGTGGATAGCGAGCATTGCGCGATTTTCCAATGCCTTCGCGGGGATGACAGACGGGCGTTGCGGCGGATTATCCTGACCTGCAGCGGGGGGCCGTTCCATGCGCATCCTGAACAAGACCTCCATACTGTCACGTTGGCTGAGGCGAGTCATCACCCGACTTGGAACATGGGTGCCAAGGTCACGCTGGATTCGGCGACGCTGATGAACAAGGCCTTTGAGATGATGGAGGCTGCATGGCTGTATGATGTCCCGGAATCGCAAATCGAGGTGGTGATCCATCCACAGGCGCTGGTTCATTCGATGGTGGAATTTGTGGACGGGGCAGTGCTCGCACAGCTGGGGCCGACCGATATGCGTCTGCCCATACAGTTTTGCCTGACCTATCCAGAACGATTCCCCGCATTGATGCAGACACTGGATTTCACTCAGCCTCTTGACTTGAAGTTTTTTCCCCCAGACACCCGGCGTTTTCCGGCATTGGACTTGGCTCGACGGGCGCTTCGGATGGGGGGGCTGGCCGGCGCGGTGCTCAACGCCGCCAACGATGCCGCTTGCCGACGCTTCCGGGAGGGGACGCTGGCGTTTGATGAAATCACTTTGTCGGTTCGCGCCGCCTTGGAACAGACTCCAGTTGGCGAGGCGGACTCTTATCCGGCGCTGGAATGTGCCGCCCAAGTTGCTAGAGACGTGGTGGACAAGTTCCGCTGAGACGCCAGCCCAACAGCGAATAGCGCTGCATCGGGGTGTCGTTGCGTACGGCGGTTTTGACGGAGTATTCGTTGCCGAGCAGGATGAAGAGCTTCTTCGCCCGTGTCATTCCGGTATATAATAAATTGCGCTGAAGCATCATATAGTGCTGCGGAAGCAGCGGCATGACAACGCAGGGGAACTCGCTGCCCTGGGATTTGTGAATGGTGATGGCATAGGCGTGGAGCAACTGTCCGCAGTCGCCGGACTGATATTCGACTTTCGCCTGGTCAAAGAGCACCTGGAAAGATTTGGTTGACGGATTAACCTCGATAATGCGCCCCATCTCGCCGTTGAAGACCTGTTTCTCGTAGTTGTTCTTGGTCTGCATCACGCGGTCGCCCAGCCGGAAAATCCGCGGCGGGTCGGAGTTCAGCGTAAGTTCCGGCTTGTCAGGGGAGGGCGGATTGAGGGCTTCCTGCAGTGCCTGGTTCAAGGCAGTGGTGCCGCATTCTCCCTTGCGCATTGGAGTCAGCACCTGAATGTCCTCCAACGAGTTGAAGCCGAAAAACTGCGGGATGCTCCTGCTGACCAGGCTCGCTATGAACTCCGATGTCCTCTGAGGGTCGTCGCAGGAATAGAAGTAGAAATCGCCACGGGTGCCTTTGGGGGGATTGACCAACTGGGGGACGATTCCGCGGTTGACCTCGTGCGCACTGGTGATGATGCGGCTTCCCGCAGACTGCCGGTAGATTTGTTTGAGTTCGGTGACCGGTATTCGTCCGCAGGAAATCAGGTCATGGAGCACTGCACCAGGGCCGACGGAGGGAAGCTGGTCCTTGTCGCCTACCAATACAACGTGGGTGCCAGGGCGAACCGCGCGGAAGAGCGAACGCGCCAAGGGCACGTCCAGCATCGATACTTCGTCTAGAATCAGGAACTTGCAGGGGAGGGGAGATTCAGGATTGAAAGAAAAGCCCTTCAGCTTGGGATTATATTGCAAGAGTCGATGGATAGTAGTTGCCGACTGGCCGGTTGCCTCGCTGAGGCGCCTGGCGGCACGTCCCGTGGGAGCCGCCAGCTTGACGGTCCAGCCGCGGAGCAGGGCGGCCTTGACCATCGCCGCAACGGTGGTTGTCTTGCCTACGCCGGGGCCGCCGGTCAGAATGGATACAGGGGCGGATAGGGCGCATTGCACCGCCTGAAGTTGCTCCGCATTGAGGCGGAGATTGCCTGAAAAGCCCGGCAAAGACTGTGGAGGAGATGGCGTTTTCGGTGCTTTTAATAATATATTAAGTATTTCTGATAATTGTATTTCTGCATAATATAATTGAGGAAGATAGCAAAGCGGGTCGTCGGCTATTTCGGGATGGGCTTTCTCTTCGCGGAGAAGGCCATTCCGGAGTGCCTCGTCATAGCCATTCTGGAGTGCCTCGACCGGCTGTGCGACCAGGTTTTCGGCCTCCAAGAATAGTCGGCTTTGCGGAAGGCATACTTGTCCATCCTGCTGTGCCTGGTCCAGGGCGTATACCAATGCGGCACCGCATCGGAACGGCGAGTCAGGGGCGATGTTCTGGCTCAACGCGAAGCGGTCGGCGGTCAGGAACCCCACGCCCTCGATTTCGGTGGCGAGGCGATAAGGGTTCTTTCTCACGATCTCCGGGGCAGAGCGTGCGCCGAATTTCTGGATGACTTTCTCGGCCAGGTTTGGGGTAAGGCCAATTCCCTGCAGGAAAATCTGGGCTTCGCGTGTGTCGGCGCTTTTCTGCCAAGCCTCTACCAGCTGTTTTAACTTGCCGCTGCCGATGCCATGGACCTCTCGGAGCCGCCAGGATTCCTTCTCCAGGATTTCCAGTGTCTGGTCGCCAAAATGCTTGACAATGTCGTTGGCCAGCTTGGTGCTGATGCCAGGAACACTGGAAGCCAGGAATTTGGCAATTCCCGAAGTGGTGGTAGGCAATTGAAGATGGCATTGTTCGACCTGGAACTGTCGCCCGAATTGCGGATGATCTGTCCAATGACCTGTGACTTCAATGCAAACGCCAGGTTGTACTCCGCTAAGGCTTCCGGCCAGCACCGCCTCGCCTTTTCCGCCATCGCGCTTCAACTTCAGCACCACATAGCCATTGTCGGGATTCGCGAAGACGATGCGCTGCACTTCGCCGCTCACGGAAGTCTCTGTCGGCAATGGCCCTGATGCCTGTGGGGGAGTGCGCCGGGCAAAAGGCAGCTGGGGCGATTTCGATGAAAATGTGCGGCGATGAAACGGCATTGGAATGAGGAGTCTTCGGAGAATGGCTTCTACAGCTAGCTTTAGGGAATGGGAGTGTTCCGGGATTCCATCTTTTTTATCCCCTTATATTATTCGATGCAGGGAAACTGGAATGTCATCGAAGGCTTGAAGCGAAGAATTCTCCAGTCTCGGCGTTTGTCCGGCACAAGAGGTATTATAGTTTATCAAACCACTTTGGAGACGTTTCCCGTTTCAATCTCTTTGGATATTTTCACGCCATGTTGCCACAGAACATCAACATCTCACGCGAGGAACTGCTCAGGCAGGATTTCTCCATCCGCCGCATCAACGAAGTCGCCACCACCTTGAAGTCCCCGCTGGACGACGACGTAAATTTCGTGGAGGAGAACGAGTGCATCTCCTACTATGCGGACGAGACCTACAACCAGGAGCTTCGCGCACAGGGCATCAAGGTCCCGGCCTTCGTGGCGGCTGGGCCCCGTCGCACCATCTACCATGATCCCCGCTGGACCACGGCCGCAATCATGACCTGCGGCGGACTGTGCCCAGGCCTCAACGATGTCATCAAGGGACTGGTCAATACCCTATATTATTTCTATGGCGTGGACCAGATCTACGGCATCCGCTACGGCTACGCAGGCTTGAACCCCGCCTCGGAACTCAAGCCCATCCCGCTAGACCCCGACGTGGTGGATACCATTGACAGCCAGGGCGGCACCATCCTGGGTTCCTCCCGCGGAAAACAGGATACCGAGGAGCTGGTCAAGGCAATCGACCGGCTGAAGATCAACATTCTCTTCACCATTGGCGGTGACGGCACGCAGCGCGGCGCCCACGAGATCGCCATGAAGTGCCTGGAACACCATTTGCGCTGCAACGTGGTCGGCATCCCGAAGACCATCGACAACGACCTGAATTTCATGGACCGCACCTTCGGTTTCGAGACGGCGGTTCAGGCTGCATCAAATATCCTTTCCTGCGCCCACAACGAGGCGAAAGGTGCCTATAATGGAATCGGACTGGTTCGGGTCATGGGGCGCGACTCCGGTTTCATCGCAGCCTACTCCGCGCTTGCGAATTCACTGGTGAACTTCTGCCTGATTCCCGAGGTGCCTTTTGAACTGGAGGGACCCGGAGGGCTGCTTGAGGCGCTGGAGAAACGCATGGCGAAGAAGCATCATGCGGTCATCGTTGTCGCCGAGGGTGCCGGGCAGCATCTGCTAAAAGGGGAGAAACTGCGCGACAAGTCCGGGAACATCCTGCACAATGACATCGGGGCGTTCCTGAAGAAACGCATCAAGGAACATTTTGATTCCAAAGGACTTGAACTGACCGTCAAGTATTTTGACCCCAGTTATGAAATCCGCAGCCTCCCAGCCAATTCCACAGATTCCATCTTCTGTCTGCTCCTGGCCCAGCATGCCGTCCATGCGGCGATGGCGGGCATGACGGACCTGGTCGTCGGCAACTGGAACGGCTATTATACCTACGTTCCGATTCCAATGGCGACTTCCGCACGTCGCGCGGTGGATCCCCACGGGCAGCTCTGGCAGTCCGTGCTGCTCACCACTCGCCAGGCCCTGTTGATGGACGGACAGAGGGTGAAATAAGACATAGGACATTGCCTGTTGTACAAGTCGTCATTCCTCCATCCCGTTTTCCTTATATTTTTTCGCCTGTTTGACGCAGGAGAACCGGGAAAAGCGTAATGTGTGATTGGGGGCCGGATGGACCCGGCCCCGTTTTCATTCCCCTGAGAAGATTTTGCCCCTGGCGTTACTACCTCTCGTCCAGAAATGGCGTGACTGCAAAGAAATTCACGCCGAGGTTCTCGCCGGGGTGTGAAAGCTTATTGTCGAGGGTGATGGTAACCTGTGGCGCGATGGCGGTGAAGACGATATGGTGGAGATTCGGCCGCACGCAGCCGTTGTTGTGGGCGTAGCGGCCCGTTTCGCGGCGGTCGATGTGGTGCCAGGAAAGATCCTCACGGACCACGGCACCCTCGCCGAGCGTTGCGCGTATGCCGATGTCCTTGCCGGCCGTCACCTTGTTGTGCGCATCGTCGGCATCGAAGGTGACAAACTGGAGAAGGTAGGTGCCTCCGGGAACAAGTCCGGTGGCGGTCTGGGTCAAAGTGCTGGTCTCTTCACCGGTCTTGTGGAAGACGGCGAAAGTGTCCCCGGTACCGCCGTTGCCGCCCCAACGGTTTTGCGAGGCTGAGGCCATGCCTGCGCAGGAATCCAAGGTGACATCGCCCTGGACCATCCAGCCATCGAAATTCCCGCGGAAGTCGCCGTTGATGACGTGTCCGGGGAGGTAGCTGAAACCATATTCGTCCGAGAGCATCGTGGTTTTTCCTTCGACGCAGTAGTGGCGGAGGAGCATGTATGCCCAGCGGTGCAGTTCGTGGTCGGCGTAATAGCTTCCCCAATAACCCACGCATCCCAGTCCTTCGAACTCCGGAGCGTTGGCGACGAGGTTGAGCTGCATGTCCAGGTAGTATTTGTAGTCCACTTCGGGATGATGATGCAACGACAGGATGGGCAGCTGGTTGAAGTCTCCGAGAATGACACCAGTGGAGTCGATGACGTCCGGCAAAGCCTTGCGGAAACGGCGCACCGTCTCCGTGATATATTCGTCGAGGTATTCGCGTGCATCCTGTTCCGTGAGTTTGGTGCGGCAATATGCCTCGATGAGGAGCTTGCCGCGACCGTGCGAAGCGTCCACGCAGGCAGCCAGGAAGTCATGGTCCACACCTGGCGTGGTGGGCTTCCCGACAATCCAGGTGTAGATGAGGTGGTCGTGGGGATTGCCGTAGGCGCGGATGCCCTGGGTGAAATTGACCAGGGAGCCTGGCTGGTTGAAGAACTGCTCATCGCAGGTCACGCCGTCATACTGTGGTTCGTTCATTCCGGGGGAGTCGTTCAGTAGTTGCGTCATTGCCTCGGGGCTTGCGGGATTCACGCAGTTGAGGTTGCCGAGCCAGCGATAGCCTTGCGCGCGGAACCATTCGCGGTGTTCCTCCGGTATGTTTCCGCCATTCTGCGTGGTAATGGCGGGCAGACCATACTTTTCGTGGAATGCCCAGTCGTACGGTGGATTCTCCTTGACAGGGCTGTTGGCACACGGGCAGTAGTTGAAAATCTCCGCAATCGAGCGGACGATGACTTGTGTATCCGCAGCTGCGCCCTGGATGGCAAGCGTGTGCTCTCCGCGCGACAGCTCCCGGAATGCCTCATGACGAGGCGTTTCGTTTGTCATGATTTGTTCTGAATCGTCAATAATTATACGGAATTGTTCAGAGCTGTCAGTTTCGATGGAAACATACACCCATCCATCCCGTTCGGTCGTGAAGGATAGCGTCTGACCATCTTTTTCCAATGGTGCATTCAGAACTTCGGTGACCAGGTTGTTGAGTTTTCGATGCCCCTTCGTTGAAACGGACGGAAGATTGACGACAGAAAACTCTTGTGTAGTAGTGAAAAGCACCTTCCCGGTCGGGCGATGCCGGATGATGGCGGTGAAATCCCCCTCCCTTGCGCTTGCGGGCAGGGCGATGGTGTTCAAGTCGTGTTGAAGGGGCTGGATGATGGATTCCTCAGTGTCAGAAGTAGTGAATTCCAAATCCAAGTCAGCCAGATTACTTTGCTTCGGTGCGAAGAGTCTGAAGGTCAGGCATGGGGTGTCAGCGGGGATTCGGTGGAGGCGTGGCGCCCAAGGGACCAGCAGCGGCTTGTCTAGTAGGGCTCGGATGGCTGACGGCGCGGAGCCTTGTTGTGCGCCCTCGGAAATGGCGGTGAGCTGGAAGTCCGCGATGTCCAGTTCGCCAGTGAATTGACATGCGAAGATGGCGGCGAAATACCGCTTGTCCTCAGATTCCATTAGGTTATAGTCTCCCTCCAGATGGGTCCAATCCTGCGTGCCTTGGAAGTTTTCAGGCCCGATGGTTTTTGTCCAGCCATGGTTGCCGATGATGACACCGCTGTGTGATGAGATGAAATCCACTGTTCGGATCCAGACGGAGACGTGGTAGCGCTCGCCCGCGACCAGGGTCAGTCCTTGCTGCCGCAGGACAGTCTCGGAATCCGTCGGCTCATCGCTGTAGTTCGTGATACTTACGTATGGGCGATTCTCCGGGCCGCCATTGGAATGGTAGCCCAGATACTGGACATTCTGCTCGGTTGTCCAGCAAATTGGCGGCGTGTCTGAACGCTCGCTTTGCAGTTCGCCGTTGCTGATGAGGTTCTCGCCAGGCTGGACGGCGGCCAGCAGCGATACGACGAATGAGGACAGATGTGTGCAAAGAAGTTGTTTAAACATTCGGGAAGAATTCGGTGGCAATAATGTTGATGAAAAGAATTGTCAGTACTGTATTCTCAATTTGCCCAATTGACATGAAATTACTTGAAAAAAGCCATTTGTTTCCCATTGATATTCACACCAAAGAGTTGAAATTTGATGTTTTTTTGCTTACAATAAAATGGTTTTTCTTTTGTCTCAAGTCGATTCTTCGGATTTCTTACTTTATCCAAAATGAAAAAGACATTTACTCTGATTGAACTGCTTGTTGTGATTGCGATCATCGCAATCTTGGCATCCATGTTGCTCCCTGCGCTCTCCAAGGCGCGCGAGAAGGCCAAGGGCGTCAAGTGCATCTCCAACCAGAAACAGTGTGTGCTGGGGTTCCTGCTTTATGCCGACGAGTACGGCGGGATGTTCAAGACCCTCCATTCCACCAAAGGCGACGGCAGTGCCTACTGGGGCTGGAAGGCCATCTACGGCGAGGGCAATGTCTATGGCAGTTGCAATGGCTGGTTCAACGAGAACAACCGCACCACGGAGCCGGGCGGCGTCTGCTTGAGCTTTGTCCAGAACCGCACAATGGACTGCCCCAGCCACAAGAACTGGAACAACGGTGGTGGTGCCGGCGCGAATTTCTACAACGAGGCCGCCTGCTATGCTATCCCGTTCCGCTGGAGGAACTATGGTTCCTGGGCAGGCAATGTCACCAACGACAACC
The DNA here is from genome assembly GCA_017417585.1 of Victivallales bacterium. Lineage (GTDB taxonomy): Bacteria > Verrucomicrobiota > Lentisphaeria > Oligosphaerales > Oligosphaeraceae > RGIG1601. The sequence continues at coordinate 54,623 of JAFPYX010000015.1, read as the reverse complement.
AGAAGTTCGGCATCGCCTTCTCTTATCCAGACAGCCGTACGGGCGGCTTCAGCGGCACTTACGCCGGCGAATACCAGCGCCTCGAACTCTCCCCCTTGTCGCCCGGCAAGCAGTGGGTGATCTCCGACTCCACCCGTCATCCGCAGGACACCTCTCCCGCCGGTTCCGGCAAGAAGGGGGCCGCCTCCTACTATGCGAACATCGCCGCACAGTACTCACAGACTACCGAGGGCTTCGCGGAGGCTCCTCACAACGGGAAAGGCAATCTTGGCTTCTGGGACGGGCATGTGGAGTCACTTGATCCACGCGCCATGGCTCAGCTGATGGCGTTGCCGGCTGAAATGAACTATGCCTACATCTGGGAGACCGCGAAAGGCACTTCAGTCCAGTACACTGGCTTGAAGAAATACACTGAACTGTAAGGCGTCAAAGCGCCTGTTTTTTCCTATGGCCGATGCCCCCAAGGCGCATCGGCCGTTTTTCGTTTTAAAGGCGGCTAACCATGAATTAAAGGAGGAGTTCCGGCAGGAGTTCGCGGGTGGAGAAACCGGCGGCGCCCTGGTGTCCTCCGCCACCGTAGCGTTTGGCGATTTGTGCGAGATTGACTTGCGGTTTTGCGATGATATCGGTGTAGATTCCATAACTCCAGGTGGCACCATTATAGGAAAAAAGCATCATCGCGTCATGCAACGCCGGATCGAAACCATCGTTGATGATGGAAGATCCATGGCCGGCTGAATTAAAGCAGTAAACCCGCAAGCCCCAGATATTTCTGACAAAGGCGGCCTCGCGCCGGAGACCTGCGTAGTGGATTCGATTGTATTCCTGGATGAGCGAGCCCTTTTCGATGAGTTCATTGCACCAGTCATCGTTCCGATAGGATTCGGCCGTCGGTAGCAGGAAGTCTGGTGAGTGGAAATTTGCCGGGTTGAGGCATTCCATGATCAATTGAGTGGCATAGAAAAAGGGCATGACCTCCTGTTTGAACTCCGGGGTTCGGCTGTTGCGGTAAGTGTCCTGGTCGCCAGTCAGTTGCAAAAAACGTGGAAGTGGCGATTTTTCAAAATACCTCCAGGACAACTCGGCACCGCAGATCAATTCGCCGGGTTGGCAGCGAAGACCGTCAACGTCATTGTATCCCTTTTCAATGGCTGTATTGATGGAAGAGAAGTGATGGTCAATCCAAATCAAATGTTTGTTTGCCTTAAGCCATAGCATTGTTTCACATGGGAGCGTATAGTCTACGATGATCACCGAGTCAAACGGCTGGAGCATTGCCGGAGTGGGAATGTCACTTGGGGTGTCGTAATTGAGCGTCAAGGTTTGGGCGTCAGGAAAATGAAGATGTGCAATATCACCGGAAATAAAACCGTCTAGGTCATGATGATGAATGATTAACGTCTTCATGATAGATAGAATTGAATGATGGGAGAGTATGAAAAAAACGGCGTCCGGCGAAGACTTCGCCAGACGCCGGAAATCTTTGCCGCAAGCAAAAGATTAGATTGTTATACAGAACTTTACGATGGCAAAGACAATCCCCACCATTATCAGGCCGGCAAAAATGGCTGCTGAATAGCCTAACATCGTTGGTTCACTTTCTTCCGGCTCGAAATTATTCAACGGCTGTGAAACCGGCTCAAATCGAGGTTCTGCTTCCTTGATTTTCATAGTACTTGGAACCGGAGCCGGTGCAGGCGCAGGTTTCCTTGTCGAAGGCGAGTTGGAAGCGGCGGGCGCCGGAGCCGAGGTTGCCGGAGCATCATTTTTTATTGCAAATTTGGGCTTGGTGACGGCATTGTCACTTGCAGGTGCAGGGGCAGGTGCCGGTGCAGGTGCCGGTGCAGGGGCAGTTGGTTTCTTGAGCGAGAATGTCATCCCCGAACGCTTCATTCCCTCTGTGCCATCATTAACAGGTGTCGGTTTGAGCGTGGCGGCGGCTTGAGACGGCAGAGGTTCAGTTGGCAATGAAGGCATCGTTGGGGCCGGCGTGGGAAGAGATTCCGGCGTTGCGGGCGTAATGACCTCCTGCTTGGGAAGTGAAGCGGATGCCGGTGACGGAGCAACAACTGGTGCCGCTGGGGCATCGGTAGCTTCCGTGGTAGGGTTCAATTTCAGTTTCAAAACCTTCAAGGCTGGTTTTGCATCAGAATTGGGGACATCAGCAGGCTGGTCAGTCATTTTTTATCTCCTAAAGGAAAACGGATGGGGTAATTCAGAAAGTTTTTCAAGTCTTTGACTTTTATCAATCTATCACATAAGGTTCATACATAGGGCACTAGGCAGGTGCCCCCTGGATTCTTCATTGGATCAAGATCTCTTGGATGGAAGATGCGTAATTAATCCTATAAAAATAACCTCTCAAATGAGATGTGCAAGTCAAAAAGCGAAAAAAACGCTGACAGGCACTATGAAGAGATGTAGTTCGGTAGAATTGGTTCTTGCAGGAGCGCCAACAATTCTTCCGGGGTGGCAGCGGAGCGTAGGAGGTGCCGATGTCGTTCGGTGGTGAAACCAGTCTGATAACTGTGTTCGATGAAACGCAGAAGGTCATCATAAAAACCTTCGACATTCAAAACGCCAGCAGTTTTGGTCATCGTTGAGGTCGGGATTTTTAGAAGAGCCAGGGCGTCGAAGAGCTCATCCCAGGTGCCGAAGGAACCAGGAAGTGCGATGATGGCGTCTGAACGTTCAAGCATGGCCGCTTTGCGCTCGGCGAGGCCGTGAGTGTAAATGACCTCTGTCAGGCCTGTTTGAAGCCATTCGGGAGGAAGGTTGTCCGGAAAGACTCCAATGACGCGTCCTCCGGCTGCCAATGCCGATTCCGCGACCAGCCGCATGGTTCCTTCGCTGGTGCCGCCATAGACCAGACCAATGTGATGTCTGGCCAGACAAGTACCCAATTCACTAGCGGCATTCTGATAGACTTTGTCGGGGGGCAAAGTCGCACCGCAATAGACCGCGATATTGTTGAGAACTTTTTCCATATTCATGTATTAATGCATAAATGAAAAAAGGTATTTCAATTTGCGTGGAGATTTCCGAGCAATTTCCTCAAGATGTCTGGAATGCTCTTCGCTTTCACACTTGTTGCGCCGAAATTGCAAGGAAGGACTTCTTGATTTCAAATTGAATCTCAGAGCAGTGTCGGCTTGTAGATTTCATAGAAGAACATGAAAGCAAGGAATAGCGGTCCAATGAACAGCAGGCTGTCCATGATGTCAAATATCCCTCCGAGTCCAGGGACATTTCCAGAGTCCTTGACATTGGCTGCACGCTTGATGGCAGATTCGGCGAGGTCACCGATTAGTCCGATGATGCCAGCAAGAAGTCCCAAAAGGATTACAGCAAAGACACCGAGGGGGGCCAGTTGTTCACGAGCGAAAATGAAACACAGCAACGCTGCCAGGATGGAGAAAGCCACGCCGCCAGCAAGTCCTTCCCAGCTTTTCTTGGGGCTGATAGTGGGTGCAAGCTTGTGGTTTCCACCCTGTTGTCTAGCGGTGAGGGTTCCAATTGCGTATGCGCCAACATCGCCCAACTTGGTGATTAAGATGAGGAAGAAAAGCAGGAAGGGGCCATGGTCGGGGAGATAGAAGATGTTGGGCAAGGGAGCCAGACAGGCGCAGATCAATGACTCGACAAGTGTGAATTTGGCAAAAACCGCAATGTCCTTTTGCGAGATTCCATGGAAGAAAAGCAACAGGCAACCGATGAAAAGCCCCATGAAGAGAACAACAGTGTCAAAAACAAGCAGAGTGATGATGGAGCAATTACAGAAAAGCGGGGTCACGGTAATCACTGTGATGATCGCCATGAGATTTAGTTGATAACCGCATTTGTCATCAATTTTCAGTAGAGTGCATGCCTCATGCACCGTCGGCAAGACCAGTCCTAGCGCAAGTATTGTAAAAGCGATTTTACCAAAGATCCCAGGCAGGGAAAAGGCCAGTACGGTAATGACAACAAGTGGAATGGCGACTTTCAGTCGTTCAATCAGATGATTCATTGTGAGTGAAATTTCGTCGGTGGCTTACATTATGACAAGGGAAGCATTTTCGCATCCGGTTAGGAAATACGAGTCGGGTATCAATATAATGTTTTAATGCAATAATGATGATTCAATTTCAGGAAGAAATTTCCAGCGTCCAGAATTCCAAGGTCAAACAAGTCGTGCGCTGGCGGGATCGCCCTGACCGGGATGACAGTCAGGTGGTTCTTGCAGAGGGATACCGTGCACTGGTGCGCGCGTTGGCTGGCGGGTATCGCATGGACGAGGTGTTCGTATGTCCGGAATTCTTTCCTGGACAGCATCATGAAGAGGCGCTTCTGGAACAGTTGAAGGCGCAGGGGGCACGGTTGATTCGGGTGGCACCGAATGCATTTGTCAAGATGGCCTACCGGGACCGTCCGGAAGGGCTATTGGGAGTCGGGCCTCAGATGCATCGGAAATTGTCAGAACTGTCGCTTTCGTCATGTCCATTGTTTTTGGTTGCGGAACAGATAGAGAAACCGGGCAACCTAGGTACCATGATGCGTTCCTCGGATGCAGTAAAGGTGGATGGATTGGTGCTGTGCGATTCAAAGACAGACCTCTACAATCCGAATGTCGTTCGTGCCAGCACTGGGAACCTCTTCACCTTGCCAGTGGCCGAGGCCACGACAGCGGAGACTATTCCGTGGCTGAAGAAACATGGCATCCGCATTCTGGCAACATCGCCGCATGTGGATGCTCTCTATACAGAAGTGAATTTGGCCGAGCCGGTTGCGGTTGTCGTCGGCGCAGAACAGTATGGATTGACGCGCCCCTGGCTAGAACAGGCGGATCTGGTGGTTCGCTTGCCGATGCTCGGCGAGGCGGACTCGCTGAATGTCGCTACTGCCACTGCTGTGCTGCTCTATGAGGCTTTGCGCCAACGACTTGTCGCCGGGGTGGTGCAGGATCCTGGCCGGGTTCCCGAAGCAGCAGACTGCTAATGGCGAGAGTTGGCAGGCGGGAGGGCCGCGCTTCAGCGCTCCTTTCGCTGTCAGAGGTTGCTTTCCTGTCAACAGGAGGTGTTTTTGCCAAACGAAGATTTCCAATCCGGTGAATACGCAAGGCCCTTGCGGCTTGTCTTTGTGCTGGTCGTGTTCGGGCTTTTGCTGGCAGTGGCGTATTTGCAGATTAGTCCGACGGCTGATCTCAATCTTCGCAGCCGCCGCGAGCAGACCCGCCTCGTCTATATCCCTCCTTGCCGTGGGATGCTCCTGGATCGGAATGGCAATCCGCTGAACTTGTCTGTGCCGAGCTATTCTATCGTCCTTCGTCCGGAATTGTTGCGTGACCCCCGCGACACTCGGCGGAGCACCCTGGACAAGATGACCGCCGAGATCACGGAGCTGGGCATGTCACTGGGGCCGGAGTTTTATCAGTTTCGCCCTTCGGTGGAAAAGATCGAACGCCATTTGCGCGAGGCTCCTGCGATGCCGTTGATTCTTTGGGAGGATGTGGATGCCGACACGCTGTCACGGTGGACGTTGTTGCGAAAGGCTCATCCTGCGACTGAGGTTCTGCTGGCTTGGCGGCGTGAGTATCGCGAACCGGATTTGGCGCCACAGCTGCGCGGGGTCACGAAACGGTGTCCACCCCGTACGGACGGAGTGGAAAAGTTCTGGAATGCCAATGCCCCCGAGTTGGATGGAGCAAGCGGGCTTGAAAGGGGATTGAATGACCGTCTTCAAGGAACTGGCGGAGTGGAACGCCTTCAGACCGATGTCCTCTCCTACCGAAGCAATGTTCTGGAATCCGTACCCGCCTTGGCCGGCGAGGATTGCCGTCTGGCGTTGTGTTTAGATGCGCAAAAAATTGCGGCGGAAAGATTTGAACATGGTGGATATCGCGGTGCGGCGGTTGCAGTGGATATTCATTCAGGCGAAGTGCTGGTCTGCATGTCTGCTCCGGCAGTGCCTTTGGGGAGTCGGGGAAATGGTGCGGATGGCGGGTATCAGAATCGTGCGCTGTCCGGCTATTATCCACCCGGCTCGACGATTAAGCCGTTGCTGGCGCTTTATGCATTGGACCGCCAATTGATTACGGAAACTGAGCCGATGGTCGAGTGTCCGGGGTATTATGCTCTTGGAACGCGCCAGCGCCTTGCCTGCAGCCATGTACATGGCAAGACCACGGTGGTCAATGCGATTGCAGGTTCCTGCAATGTTTTTTTCAGCGACTTGGCGGTGAACATGTCGGAGGAGTCATTCGATGACTTTGCGGGATGTTTTGGTTTTGGGGAGAGGACCAATGGGGTTTTGACATCGGAGGAGGCTGGAGGCATCGCCTTTTCACCATCATGGGCGCGCCAAAACCGCAAGCAGGATCCGCAATGGCGGAAAGGGGATGCCGCCAATGCCGGCATCGGGCAGGGCGCTTGGATTGTCACGCCGATGCAGATGGCATTGGCGACGGGCTTTGCCCTGACTGGGAAGTTGCTTGTTCCGCAATTCCTATTAGGCGGCGAAAGTATTGTCCGCAAGGAGTATGACTGGAATCCCGAAGCGCAACGACTGGTGATGGATGGCATGCGATTGTGTGTGACCGGCGGCACAGGGCAGCATCTTTTTACGCCAGAATTGTCGTTTCTTGGGAAGACGGGCACTGCCGAGGTGGGAAAAGGACAGCGCCCACATGCCTGGATGGTCGCCGCCGCGCCGGCGGAGGCGCCGCGTTATGTGGTGGTCGTGGTGGTGGAGAATGGCGGCGGCGGCGGACGCGTCGCCGGCCCGATTGCCCGGGATATCCTGCTGACGTTGGTCAAATCTGTCGATTGAGCAAGCCGCCAGCCGGGTGTGTTTTGCAATAAAAACAAGTGGTTTTTCGTGGCGGTGGCTTGCAAAATGGATTTGAAGGAATATCTTAAACGCACTTTCCAGCGTAAGGAAGCCGGAGTTGTAGCGCAATTGGTTAGAGCATCGCCCTGTCACGGCGAAGGTCGTGGGTTCGAGCCCCATCAACTCCGCCAGTTTCCTTTCTGGGGATTCCATTTCATCTTGCGGAGTTGTAGCGCAATTGGTTAGAGCATCGCCCTGTCACGGCGAAGGTCGTGGGTTCGAGCCCCATCAACTCCGCCAATTCCTTTCCGCCTGGACTTGTCTCCAGGCGTTTTTTGTGTCTGCGGACAATCCATGCAGTTGCATTTCGTCCAACAACCGACCGGCATTGAGTGGTCTGACTGGCGCTGGCAACTCGCCCATTCGGCGCGGGAATTTGCCCAAGTCTGCCGATATCTGGGGATTCCTGATGTGGAGTTCTCCGATGACCAGCTTGCCGCCGCACGTTATCCGTTGCTGGTGACGCCATATTATCTGAGCCTTGCGCACAGTGCCAAACGCACGGATCCTATTTTGCGGCAGTGTCTGCCTGACGCGGCGGAAATCACCGAGCAGTTGGGCGGCGAGGCGGATGCGCTTGCGGAGGAGAAGTACTCCCCCGTGCCAAGGCTCTGCCACCGCTATCCTGACCGGGCACTTTTCGTGACCGGGAATTGCTGCGCGGTGCATTGCCGGCATTGTCTGCGGAAACGCGATTGGGCGAAGTGCCTTCCGCCTCCCACGGAAGTTGAACTTGCTGCGGTCTGTGGGTATTTGCGCACTCATTCTGAAGTGCGTGAGGTGCTGGTTTCAGGAGGTGACCCGTTGATGCTTCCCGAAGAGGAATTGAAGAAGATCGTGGATGCGCTTTCGGCGGTGCCATCTGTCGAAATGCTCCGTTTTGGTTCGCGAGTTCCGGTTGTGCTTCCCCAGCGGGTTACGCCACGCCTAGCCGCCACCCTGGCCAGCGGGAAGCCTGCGTGGCTGGCGACGCATTTCAACCATCCGTGGGAATTGACCAAAGAGTCCGCGCTGGCGGCGGACATCCTGCATCGCGGTGGGCTTTCGCTGGTCAACCAAAGCGTCCTGTTGAAAGGTGTCAATGACGATGCCGAAACGCTGGGGAAGCTCTTCACGGGATTGCTGCGTATCCATATCAAGCCATATTATCTATTTCACGGGGATCCAATAAAAGGAACCATGCATTTCCGTACAGGCATTCAGAAAGGATTGGAAATCCTGAACCAACTGCGCGGGAGGATATCCGGGATGGCGTTGCCGGCATACGCCTTTGATTTGCCGGGCGGTGCCGGAAAAATCCGCCTGCAACCTGAGCAGATTGCCGAACATGATGCGGATGGCGCGCCAATATTTGTCAGCTGGGATGGCAGGCCCGTGGCCTATCCCAACTGAAGCATGATATTCACGTCTCCGGCATTTTCCGGGAACCCAAGTCGTGGCGCTCGACAACGATGGCGGGGCACCGCCGCTATAGACTTTACGAGGCCGGAAACAAGAAAACGCCGCAACCAATTAAAGTGGCGCGGCGTCTTGGAAAATGGAGCGGGCAAACGGACTCGAACCGTCGACAGCCACCTTGTCAAGGTGGCGCTCTACCAACTGAGCTATGCCCGCAGGAATTTCTCTGCTGGAAAACAGAAAGTGCGCTTAAAATAAACGCTCGCGAGTTATTTTCAAATCGCCAAAGAAAAATCTTGCAAAAAAACTGCCGGAGAGGAATGCGTTTCTCGTCAATGCTGGAAGCGGAAACTGCATCCGTAGGGATTGGCGGTGGGGATGGCGTTGTAGGCCTCGGCGGGGGTGAGTGGCTTCGGCGAGGCGACCAGATAGACCGAGGCGTAGATGCCGCCCATCTTGGCGCGGTTGAAGATCTGCACGGCGAGGAAGTTGTCCGCATAGCCGTAGTTGAGGACGCCGGTGACCTCGGCGATGACGGGGTGGTTCCAGAGCTCGAAGGCGGAGAGGCCGGTGGAGGCTGCGGTGTGCTCGGCGACGAGATTTCCGTTGAGGTGGACCCAGGCGTCTTCATCGCAGCCGGGAATGACCAGATACCAGTGCGGATAGGTCTCGGTGACGGGCAGCCGGAAGTGCTTGCGCAGCACGCCGGTGCCGGTGGACTTCTCCTGCCCCTGGGCTTCCCAGCCGCAGCCGAGGTTGTCGAGGTAGGGCATCCAGCCGGCATCGTCAATCTTCTCGTCCAATGCCTTGGCGGCCAGTGCATTGTCTGCCTCTGGCGGAACGGCCTCGGAGTGGTCGTCGACGCCCACTCCTTCCTCGAAGAGCGTGAGCATCTTGAATTTCCAGCGTGCGTCAAGCCGCACCACCTTGCATTCCCCGGAGTCGAAGACGAGGGTTTCGGGGGACTTGGAGAGCGGCCGGAGGTAGGTGAAGTCCCCGATGCGGTTGTCCTGCTTTTCTCCGAGGGAGGCCAGTCCGGCCTTGGTGGCAGTGGCGGTGAAGCGCTCGACCATCGCCACGTAGTCGCCGGGGTCTTCGCCCTTGAGCAACGCGAGGTTCATCTTGGTGTAAAGGATGGGCAGGTAGTCGCGTTCGATGCGCCAGGTGAGTTCCTCGTCGCCTTCGGCGAGTGCGAAGGCCTGGGCGTAGTCGGCGTCGGCTCCAGCGACGAAGGCGGGTGTGAAGTATGGTGCCGTGAAATCATAGCGGATGCCGTTGTGCGGGGTGGACAGCTCTTCGTGGAACTGTTCGGCAATGGCTTCCAGACGTTGGTTGTAGCGCCAGATGGGTTCGGCGGCGTTTCCGAAGTATCCGGTGATGAAGTCGTAGGCGAGTTCCCGCCAGTCGAGCGCGGGGTTCCACATCAGGTGGGCAATGACCCAGGCGCGCAGGAGGTCGCGCTCGGAACCGATGGCATCGGAGGCGAAGGCGCATTCGGTCATGATGCCCTTGGCGCGGTTTTCGCACCAGAAGCGGATGTTGTCGGCGGTGAAGCCGAGGCTGGGGTAGGGCATCAGGAAGTGGTCGTAGTTCATGTTGTAGTCCCAGATGTAGAGCGGCGCCTTGGCGGCCCATCCGGTGGTCTGGCGGACTACTTCCTCCATCTGTCGCGCGGGAGTCAGCGGGTGGTTCCAGGTGTAGTCGTTGCAGTATTCGACGATGATGTTCGGATGGAGCGCCATGTTCTTCGGGGGCTCGCGGGTCTCCAGGTAGGCGAAGGTGATGAGCTTGAGGTCGGGATAGTCGGGCGCGAGGATTTCAGCGACGCGGTTGATCAGGAGGAAGAGGGTGGCGGCGGTGGTGCCTTCGCGGTCGTTGATGGCGGAGCATTCGGGGCACAGGCAGGGATTTCCGCCATCCCGACGCGAGATGTGCACGCAGCGGTAGCGGGTTTCGGGGTTCGCGGCGATTTCGCGCTTGATGCTCTCGGCGACGATTTTGGCGACCTCGGGGTTGGAGTCGCAGAGCTGGCGGTTGCGGCGGCGCTCGCCCTTTTCGTCCATCGAGAAGTATTCGGGGTGTTCGTCAAAGTATTCGTCTTCCGGGAGGAACCAGGGGAGGGTGTGTGCGAAGCCCAGCCACTTGGACTGCTGGCCGGCCTCGGCGGGGAGGTGGATCTGCGGGTAGTTGACGCGGTTGTGCAGGCACCACGGGACGAAGAAGGATGGTCCGCAGAAGGGGTTGCGGAAATCCAGCTGCGGGGTGTAGCGCCGGCTGACGGGCGCGAAGGTCAGCTCGGCGGGGAGCCGTTCGGCGTTTTCCCACCAGTAGCGGTAGCCCAAGTCCTCTTCCAGAAAGGCATAGATGGCGTTGTTCAGGCCGAATTCCGGGCCACCCTGGAGATTCACGGAGCCATCCGCGTCCACGGCGATGTCAATCCCATCAATGCCCAGGGCGTTCTCGGCGATTTTTGGCGACCGGGCGGTTTTGCCGACACGCAGTTCCGGGCCGTTCTGGGGTTCGCTGTCGGGGATGACTTCAAATGAGCGTCCGCTGCACCTGGATAGGATGTCTGCCAAGGTCCTTGCGGCATAACTCTCCTGCGGCGTGGGAGTTGCTGGCACCACAACACGATAGCGTGGCGTTCCGTCCGCATCCAACAGCGAAACTGTGGGCTTCCCCGCGGCCTCTTTGGGCAGCAGTGCGTTGCGCCATTCCAGCGCTGTCAATGAAATGGCGGAGAAGAGAAAAACAATCCCGAAGAAGCGTGCAGACTGTGACATGAGTTTCCGGAAAGCGATGGTGGATTGGTATGAAGAATTGATATATAATGTAATTTTGCTTTTTGTCTGTGTTGCGGAGTATAAGAAGAAAAATGCAGGAAACAGCGGGCGGGCAAAAACGAGTATGGAGTCCCATGGCCATACACGTTTCTTACCTTGTTTTTTGCACTGCAATATGCCGCCTTTTGAAAAATCCCAAGAGTTTTTCAAGCGAACAGACAATTTCCCTTTTCATCTATATATTATTCAAGTTTTCCTTGTCGTTGCTGTCTTCACACCTGTTGATTTGGAGTGCCTCATGGGCGGCTTTTTTGGCTGTGTCTCGAAAACCGAATGCTTAGCAGATATTTTCTACGGGACTGATTACCACTCGCATCTTGGAAATATGCGCGGTGGCATTATGGTTCTGGGGGAGAATGGCTTCCAGAAAGTCATCCATGATATCCGGAATGCCCAGTTCCGCTCGAAATTTGAGCGCGACCTGGATTCCATGCATGGCCTGTGCGGCATCGGATGCATTTCCGACACGGACTCCCAGCCACTGACAGTTTTCTCCTCCTCCGGCACTTTCGGCATTACGATGGTGGGGGTCATCAACAACCTGGAAGACCTCCAGGCGGAGTTCCTTCAGAATCGCCATACGCATTTCACCGAAAGCTGGGGCAACGGCGTATCGCCCACCGAGGTTGCCGCCTCCCTGATCGCGAGCGCCTCCAGCCTGGCCGAGGGGCTGCGGACGCTGCAGGACAAGATCGATGGCTCGTGCAGCGTGTTGCTCTTGACCGAGCAGGGCGTCTATGCCAGCCGGGATAAGGTCGGCCGCACTCCGATTGTGATTGGCCGCAAGGAAGATGGCAGTCTGGCGGCTTCCTTCGAGTCTTGTGCCCTGCACAACCTGGGCTACAAGGTCGTCCGCTGGATGGGACCGGGCGAGGCGGTCCTGCTCAATCGGGAGACTTTCGAAATCGACCCCGTTCTGCCGGCTCGCAAGATCATGAAGATGTGCGCCTTCATGTGGATCTACTATGGTTTCCCGGCTGCCAGCTACGAAGGAATCAATGTGGAACAAGTGCGCTACCGGTGTGGCGAAAATCTCGCCAAGCAGGACAATGGCCTGGAAGTGGATGCAGTTGCGGGTGTCCCGGACTCCGGAACCGCGCATGCACTGGGGTATGCAGGATATAAACATCTTCCTTATCGACGGTCATTTGTGAAGTACACTCCCACTTGGCCGCGAAGCTTCATTTCGGATTCCCAGACCACGCGTCGGCATGTCGCCAAGATGAAGCTCATACCCATCCAGGAGTTCATTCACGACCAGAAGCTGCTTTTCTGCGAGGACTCCATCGTACGCGGCACGCAGCTCAAGGACACCTTTGCGCGTCTGCCGGAATGGGGCGCCAAGGAGATTCATGTCCGGGCGGCTTGCCCGCCGATTCTCTTTGGCTGCAAATTCCTGAATTTCTCTCCCTCGCGATCGCCGCTTGAGCTGATTGCCCGCCGTGCGGTCCATGCCATGGAGAATGGCCAGGAAGACGAGGGGCATCTGGAGAAGTACACCGACGCAACCACGCCGGAATATCAGGAGATGGTTCGCCGCATCCGCAAGGAGATGGGCTTTACCACCCTGAAATACCAGACTCTGGAAGACACTATCAAGGCCATCGGCTTCCCTGCCGAAAAGCTCTGCACGTACTGCTGGACGGGCAAGGATTAGCGGCCTACCCGCAGCAGTCCCGCGCGGGTTTCAACAATTTGTCGAAAGAACCCTGAAACTGGAGAAGATACGAATGGCTGACGAATTGCAAGCATTGCTGGATCGCATCGACCGCGACGGCATCCAGCGTGGTGAGGCGGAGAAGGAAAAGATTGTCGCAGCCGCGAAAGCCGAGGCGGCTGCGATTGTTGCCTCTGCCAAGGAGCAAGCCGCCAAGATGGTGTCGGATGCCGCGGCGGAGACCGAAAGGATGCGCCAGAAGTCCGAAGAGGCCTTACGCCAGTCAGGGCGGCAGATTCTCCTGGAAGTTCGCAATGAGCTTCAGAGTCGTGTACAGGGGGCGGTGTCGGGTCTGTTGAAAACCGAGCTGCGTCCGGGCTCGGTGGCCGACATCATCGCCAAATTGTGCGAAAATTATCTTGCCAAGCAGGGCAATGAAGGTGACTTGACGGTGCTTGTCTCCGGCGAACAGCTTGATTTTCTGGCAGGCACGGTAAAGGCGAAACTGGCGGAGCAGCTTCGGGAGCGGGTGTCGCTGGCCCCAAGCAAGTCGCTTGCCAACGGCTTCAAGTTGATTTTCAGCGGGGAGGACGTTGTCTATGACTTCAGCGACGAGGCGTTGATTGAAGCGATTTCCGCACATCTCTCGCCGACCCTCGGCGCAATTCTGATGAAATAAGCCGACAAGCCTGTCCATGCCATTAGATCTTTTCTACTTCATCAGCACTCTGCCTGGCCTTAAAAGCACGGGGGAGGGTGCCTTTCGACTTGCGGAGTTCTTTGCGGCGTGCCGGACGGCGTTGTCCGCAAGGGATTTTTCTTTGCTGGAGTCGCTTTCGCTCTGCCCGCCGGGCGACTGGCGCAAGGCAGCGCAGGGAAACGCAGTGATTTCCGAGTGGTATTCGTGGCAGACGGCGATGCGCAATGCCATCGTCTCCTTCCGTGCACGCGCCTTGAAGAAGGAAGGCGCGAAATTTCTCCGCGAGGAAGGTGAGGGTGGCGGATTCACCGGGGACCTCAAACGACTGGAAGCGGTTCTTGAGGAGAAGACCGCCTGGAAACGTCAGCAGGGGTGGGAGGCATTGCAGTGGTCGAAGCTGGATGAATTGGAGCCCATGACGCATTTCTGCTTCGACGCATTGGTGGTATATACGTTGAAGATGCTGCTTTTGGAATCCCGGCGGAATTACTCTGCCGAGGCCGGGCGGAAGGTCTTTGAGGAAATTGTCCAGGGCCGCTTGGCGGAAGCATCGGCCCATCGGGTTCTGTCGGAAGGATAAACAACATGAGTGAAATGAATGTCAAAACCGGCCGGGTAACCGGCGTGAACGGCAATCTGGTCTCGGTGGCCTTTGACACCAGCGTGCGTCAGAATGAGGTCGGCTTTGTCGAGATTTCCGATGGATCCCGCCTGAAGAGCGAGGTCATCCGTGTGCGCAACCGCGAGGCGGACATGCAGGTCTTCGAGGCCACGGGCGGCATCAAGGTCGGAGACGCCGTGGAATTCACTGACCAGTTGCTTTCCGTGGAGCTGGGGCCCGGTCTGCTCACGCAGGTCTTTGACGGACTTCAGAACCCTTTGCCACGCTTGGCCGCCGAGTCGCTTTTCCTCAAACGCGGCACCTATCTTTATCCGCTGGACACCGAGAGGCTCTGGAGCTACAGCGTGACCGCCGCCGTCGGGACGGAACTGCAGGCCGGCGATGAGGTGGGATGGGTGCCAGAAGGCATCTTCCACCACAAGATCATGCTTCCCTTCGGCTGGCAGGGCACTTGGAAAATCACCTGGACGATCGCCCCAGGGGATTACAATATCCGTACTGTGGTCGCCAAAGCCCAGAGCGAGACAGGAGAGGAACGCGAGATCAAGATGGTTCAATCCTGGCCGGTGCGCATGCCTATCCGTACCTATAAGGAGAAACTGTTGCCGGAGGAGCCATTGGTGACGCAGTTCCGCACCATCGACACCTTCTTCCCGATCGCCAAGGGCGGCACCTTCTGCACGCCTGGACCGTTCGGGGCCGGCAAGACCGTCCTTCAGCATGGCCTGGCGCAGCGTTCCGAGGCGGACATCGTGATTGTGGCGGCGGTCGGCGAGCGCGCGGGAGAGGTTGTCGAGATTCTCCAGGAATACCCGGTGCTGGAAGACCCCCGCACGGGGCGCAAGCTGATTGACCGAACGATCATCATCTGCAACACTAGCTCGATGCCGGTGGCCTCCCGCGAATCCTCCATCTACACCAGCGTGACCATCGCCGAATACTACCGCCAGATGGGGCTGAACGTGATGCTCCTGGCGGACTCGACTTCACGCTGGGCGCAGGCGTTGCGTGAGGAGTCTGGACGACTGGAGGAGATTCCCGGAGAGGAGGCCTTCCCCGCCTATCTGGAGTCTCTGGTCGCCAGCTTCTACGAACGTGCCGGTCTGGTGCGGCTGAACAATGGCGAAAAAGGCTCCGTGACCATCTGCGGCGCCGTCTCGCCAGCCGGCGGCAATTTCGAGGAGCCGGTCACCCAGGCCACTTTGAAGGTCGTCGGGGCGTTCCTGGGACTTTCCCGTGACCGCGCCAATGCGCGCCGCTATCCCTCCATCCACCCGCTGGAATCCTGGAGCAAGTATCGCAGTCTCGTGCCGGCCGAAGAGGTTTCCGCCGCTCGTGCAATGTTGCGGAAGGGAAACGAGGTGAACCAGATGATGATGGTGGTTGGCGAGGAGGGGACGCCAATCGAGGACTTTGTCGTCTATCTCAAAGGCGAGTTCCTGGATTCGGTGTACCTTCAGCAGAATACCTTCGATCCCATTGACAGTGCATGTTCTTCAGAGCGCCAATGCTACGTCTTTGCCAAGGTGCTGGAGGTGCTTCGAAAGGAGTTCTCCTTCGCGGACAAGACCGCCGCGCGTAATTTCTTCAACCAGCTGCGCCAGGCGTTTATCGACTGGAACTACAACCCATGGCGGAGCGAAGAGTTCAAGACGGGCGAGAAGAATGTTGATAACTTGTTGAATAACAACTAGTTATTGTATAAATTTAAATTTCAACTGCTTTAACCGGCCATTCCGATGAGAAAAATCTACCATCGAATCATCCAAATCAGCGGCAACGTCATCACGCTGGAGGCAGAGAATGTCTTCAACGGCGAGCTGGCGGAAGTGCGGTCCGGCAGCCAGAGTTCTCTGGCTCAGGTCATCCGCCTGTCCGGCAGGCGCGTGTCGTTGCAGGTGTTCAGCGGTTCGCGTGGCATCTCCACGGACTCCGAGGTGCGTTTTCTTGGCCATCCGATGCAGGTTTCCGCGACCACGGATCTCCTGGGGCGCATCTTTACCGGCAATGGCACTCCGCGCGACAATGGTCCGGAGTTGACGGACCACCTTGTGGAAATCGGCGGGCCTTCGGTGAATCCCGCATGCCGCATCGTCCCCAAAAAGATGATCCGTACCGGCATCCCGATGATTGACGTCTTCAATACCTTGGTGGAGAGCCAGAAGCTGCCGATTTTCTCGATTCCCGGAGAACCCTACAATCAACTGCTGGCGCGCATTGCGATGCAGGCCGAG
Organism: Victivallales bacterium; assembly: GCA_017417585.1. GTDB lineage: Bacteria > Verrucomicrobiota > Lentisphaeria > Oligosphaerales > Oligosphaeraceae > RGIG1601. The sequence goes on along the minus strand of JAFPYX010000015.1, from coordinate 38,302 downwards.
GTGGATGTGATTGTCTTTGGCGGCATGGGACTCAAATACGACGACTACCTCTATTTCCGCAATACGCTGGATGAGCATGGCGCCTTGCCGCGCACGGTGATGTTCGTGCATACCGCCAGCGATCCCACGGTGGAATGCACCCTGGTTCCGGACCTTGCGCTGGCCACGGCGGAATACTTTGCCGTCGAGGAACACAAGCGCGTCCTGGCACTTTTGACCGACATGACCAACTTTGCGGATGCAATGAAGGAAATCGCCATCACGATGGAGCAGATTCCCTCCAACCGCGGCTACCCTGGCGACCTCTACAGCCAGCTGGCGTCCCGCTACGAGAAGGCGGTCCAGTTCAAGGGGGAGAACGGCGGTTCCATCACCATCCTGGCCGTGACCACGATGCCTGGCGACGACGTGACGCATCCTGTGCCCGACAATACCGGCTACATCACCGAAGGGCAGTTCTATCTGAGCGGCGGGCACATCGAGCCGTTCGGCTCGCTTTCTCGACTCAAGCAGAATGTCAACAAGGACACCCGCGAGGATCACCGGACGCTGATGGACACCATGATACGTCTTTACTCCGAGTATCGCGACACCCTGGAGAAGCAGTCGATGGGCTTCCGCATGTCCCCCTGGGACCAGAAGCTGCTCAAATACGGCGGCCTCTTTGAGCGGAACATGATGGACCTGCAGGTGAACATCCCGCTGGAAGGTGCGCTCGACCAGGGCTGGAAAATACTCGCCGAGTGCTTTGAACCTGCTGAGACCGGCGTCAAGACCGACCTGGTCAAGAAGTTCTGGCCAAAATAAAGGGGACAGGGTAGGGTTTTCTAGCCACGCTACCCTTTTCTGGCAATGTCGAAGATCAAGCTCACCAAGAATGAACTGAAGAACCAGCGCGACGCGCTCAAGCGCTTCGAACGGTATCTGCCGACTTTGCAGCTCAAGAAGCAGCAGCTTCAACTGGAGGTTCGGCAGGCCCGCGAGCGTTTGCGGGAATTAGACGAGGAGAATGAGCGTCAACTGGCGGAACATTCTGCGGATTTGGCGCTCTTTGCCGCATTGGATCCAGCCGCGCCAGCACTCCTGACGGTTTCCGAGTGGCGAGTCAAGTCGCTGAACATCGCCGGGGCCGAGGTCCCGGCCTTTGGAGGAATCGCGTTTGAAATTCCGGAGCGTGACCTCTTCACCAGTCCTGTCTGGGAGGACACCGCCGCCGAACTGCTTGCGCAGCAGACCGAGGTCCGGCTGCGCCGTCAGCTGCTTGTGGAACAGCTGGCTTGCATCGAGGAGGAACTTCGCACCGTCACGCAGCGTGTGAATCTCTTCGAGAAGGTCAAGATACCCGGTGCGCAGGAGAACATCCGCCGCATCAACATCTACATCGGCGATCAGCAGACCAACTCGGTCGGCCGGTCGAAGATTGCCAAGGCGAAGTGCCAGAGCCGCGAGGCCGAATCGACATCACAAGCCGTCTTGGAACAGGAATAGAGAGCCATGATTGAGCGGATGAAAAAAGTCACGATTGTCTGTCTGGCTGATGACCAGCAGCGATCCCTTGTCGAGCTGCGCAGGCTCGGTTCCGTGCATGTGGTGCCGGCGGTGGAGGCCAATTCCGCCGTTCTGGATGACTTGCGCCGTGAGCAATCCGAACTCAGCCAGGTGCTGACTTATCTGGAGAGCCTCAAAATCGCCGATGCTGAACGGCTGACGTCCGGTGCGCCGATGACTGATGGAATGGCCTGCCGCCGTGAATGCAGTTCCGTTTTGGCGCGTCTGCATCATCTGAATGAACGATGTACTACTCTTGACCATGAGATCGCCCGGCTGGAACCATGGGGGCAATTCGACTCGAATGCGTTGAAGCGCCTGGAGAAACATGGTTGGCATGCTGCGCTGGTGATTCATCCCGTTCCGCCGAAAGGCTCGGACTGGATGGCAAAATATATTCCTGAAGATGCTTTTGATGAACAAATTCATGAATTTGTCATTTCACGTCGTAGTGGCCAGCTCTATTCCCTGCTGGTGTCCCGCCGCGACTTGTCGGAATTCCCGTTGCCGATGCCGAGTTTTCCCGAGGGATGCGACTTGGATGCGCTTCGCCGGACGCGTCAGGAGTGCCGCTATGAACTTGAGGAATGCAAGAAGAAATTGCAAAAGCATGCCGCAGTGGATATGGCGCTGTTGCGGAAGGAGGCGATGCGTCTGGAGAGTGAAACCCGTTTTGAACAAACGCGCGAAGGCATGGGCAAGGCTGGAGGACGTCTGACTTTCCTCCAAGGTTATATTCCGGAGACGCAACTGGATGAACTCCGTGCCCAGGTCCGTCGGAGTGGCTGGGCGATCCGCTACGAGGAAATCGCGGAGGATGATACGGATGTTCCGACCAAGTTGGTCATCCCGAAACCTTTCCGGATGGCGCAGGTGGTGCTGGATTTCATTGGCATCGTTCCGGGCTATCGGGAGGTGGACGTTTCGGTTGCTCTGCTGGTGTTCCTGGCGCTTTTCTGTGGCATGTTGATCGGCGATGCCGGATATGGCGCAATCTTTACTGCAGCTAGTCTTTGTTTTTTCCTGAAAGCCAGGAAACTTGGCGACCTGCAATTGGTTGAATCCGGCAAACTTCTGCTGGTGATGTCTCTTTCCGTGGCGGGCTGGGGAGCCATCACCGGCAACTGGTTCGGGCTGAAAGCCCCTGGGATTCCATGGTTCACCCAAGACAAGAATAACGAGCACATCCAGCTTTTCTGTTTCTTCCTTGGGGCAGGGCACATGGCATTGGCCCATCTGTGGAGGACCAGGCTTTCGCATGGCTGGCGGGAGAGGCTGGCGAATGTGGGATGGGCGTTGTTCATCGCAGGAAACTACTTCACGGTCAAGGCGATGCTGATTGATGGCACCTTCGGGGACTTCACCATTCCCAAATGGTTGTATATCGTTGGCACGGGGCTGATTGCCTGTTTTGGCATCAACTGGCGCTCCATCAGCGACATCATCAACTCTCCCTTTACCTTCATCAACAGCTTCGGCGACCTGCTCAGCTACATCCGGCTCTTTGCAGTCGGCCTCTCCAGCCTGGAAATCGCCAAGGCTTTCAACGCGATGGGGGCTGGAATCTGGAAAGGCAATCTCTGGTTGCTTCCGGTCGGGATTCTCGTGCTGGGCATCGGTCATCTCCTGAATGTCGCGCTGGCGGTGATGAGCGTGCTGGTGCACGGCATCCGTCTCAACACACTGGAATTCTCCGGACATATAGGCTTGGAATGGACTGGCCGTCCATATCGCCCGTTCCGGTAGCCCATCTTTTATTCCAATTCTGTCACATTCAACCAACCTCTAAGGAGTGAACACACATGATTGAATTTGAATCCACCCAACGTGCACTTGTCTGCCTGGGCGCGTTCGCCTCGTTTGGCTTTGCTGCACTCGGTTCCGTCATCGGCTGCGGTCTGGCCGCCGCATCCGCCATTGGCAGTTGGAAGCGTTGCTATGCGCAAGGCAAGCCGGCTCCTTTCCAGTTGAGCATTCTGACTGGTGTCCCGATGTCCCAGACGTTTTATGGGATGATCTTGATGAACACGGTTGCCGGCATCCCAAACCAGTATTGGCTGGCGGCGTTGGCCATCGGCATCCTCGGCGGACTCGGCATCGGCGGTTCCGCCGCATACCAGGGTCGGGCTGCCGCCGGCGCCTGCGACTCCTTTGCCGAGACCAACCAGGGCTTCGCAAACAACCTCCTGGCACTGGGAATCGTCGAGACCATCGCCATTTTCGTGATGGTTTTCGGTCTGATGTTCATTGGTAAGATTTCCGTTGCGGCATAGTTGTTCATTGTCTGACTCGGCAGCGAATCGCCCCTCTGCGGCTTCATCAAGGTGCGTGTTCCCTGCCGGGATTGATTGTGGCATATTGTGGCATGGTGTTTGTTTGGGGAATGACTGGCCTGAGCTGACTCTGGATATTCCGGGCTTTCCGGATTATCCAGGATGGGACGACCTGAATTCGTATAATTCTTTTTTCCGCCAGAGGCATTGACCAAGTGGATCTCTTCTCCGTACTTGTATTGTTGGGTGGGCTATTGATTCTGGGGTGCGTGCTTTCCAGCAAGCTCAGCAGCCGTTGGAGCATGCCGGGGTTGTTGATATTCCTGCTGATTGGCGTATTGGTGCGGCTGATCTCGTTGCACGATGTCGTGCTGTCCGATGTCAACAACCGCCTGACCTGGCGGATGGCGAATCATCTTGGAACAATTGCGTTGTGCTATATCCTGTTCTCAGGGGGCTTTGAATCCTCTCTGAAGGAAATCAAGAAGGTGCTGGTTCCTGGAACGTTGCTTTCAACGATGGGCGTCTTGATGACGGCATTATTGTTGGGCGGCGCGTGTTTTGCGTTGCGGTCAGTGTTGGGATGCATGTCGGGTGCGAATCTGGCGACTTGTTTACTCTTCGGGGCCATTATCTCCTCCACGGACGCGGCTGCCGTCTTCACCATCCTTCGTTCCAGGAAAGTCGGTTTGAAGGGGGACTTGCGGGCGTTGCTGGAATTCGAGTCTGGCTCCAACGACCCGATGGCGACTTTCCTGACGCTCTTCTTTCTTGGTTTGACAATCGATCCAGAAGTCTCGGTCGGACGCAGCCTGCTGCTCTTCCTGCCGCTCTTTGCCTGGAAGATGCTGGTCGGGCTTTTCATTGGCTGGCTGTTTGCGCAAGCCGCCGTGGCGCTTTTCAACCACAGCAACCTGGACCACGACGGTCTTTACTACGTGATGGGGCTTTCGGTAGTGCTGCTCACCTATTCCGTTTCGAATCTGTCGCAAGCCAATGGTTTCGTGGCAGTCTATGCGGCCGGGGTTTTTCTGGGCAATCGCTCATTCGTCTTCCACAACAGCTTTATTCGCTTTTCCAATGCCATTTCCTGGCTGATGCAGGTGGTTCTGTTCACTATGCTGGGTTTCATGGTGACGCCTTCCATTCTGCTTAAAACATGGTGGCAGGGATTGCTGTTGGGGGGCATCTTGATGTTCGTGGTGCGACCGATTATGGTCTATGTGCTTTTAGGTGGGAAACGCTTCTCGCTTCAAGTCAGGGCACTGGTCAGTTGGGTCGGACTGCGTGGTGGTGCTCCGATTATGTTGGCGACCTTTCCCATGCTTTACCAGGATAAGTTCGCGCCAGTGGCCAGTGACGGGTACACCATAGCCATGGTGCTGTTCCACCTGGTCTTCTGGATGGTGCTTTTCTCGGTGGCTTGCCAGAGTTATACTATCATGCCATGGGCAAAATGGCTGAAGCTGGATGCGCCACTGAGAATCGTTCCGACGGCACCGATCTCGTTTGACCGTGTGAGCCATCGTAGTTCGAAAGGGCGCGCGATTGACCAAAATGACTATGCCGACAACCGGATGCAGGAATTCATGGTCTTGCCGAACTCCCGTCTGGTTGGCAGGGCCATCAAGGAATGCGCCTTGCCGCAGGGCGTGTTTGTGATCATGGTCCAACGCGGGCAAAGATATATCGTGCCGAGAGGAGAAACCATTCTGCAGGAAGGAGATACCCTGACCGCACTTGGAATTCGTTCAGCCCTCAAACAGGCAAGTGAGTTGTTTGAAGCGAAGGATTCGAACTGAAGTGACCTGTTCTCTCAGGAGACTTGCTTTTGTTCCCAAAGTCGAAGACAATGGAGACTCCAAATCAACGACCCATGATTGGCCTTCCCTTGGAGATGTTCGGAAACTATTCTATCTAACTCATTTGCATTTAATAAATTATAAATATCCCATTCGGGTTGTTCATCGGTGAGCCGTTGGGCGACAGGGGCCAGCTCTTTTCGGAACCATTCTGCCACCGGGGTTCCAAAGCCGCGTTTGGGCTGGGTCAGGATTCTCGGGTCGAGGGAATCCCGCCCGATTCTCCGCAGGATTCGTTTGTTTTCCTGGACGTTGAAACGATATGCGAGGGGCAGGGAAAGCGCAAATCGCACCACATCCATATCCAGAATGGGGCAGAGGTAACTGACTCCAGTGCCCTCGCTGGCTAGATTGGTCTTGCGGAAACCGTCGTCGGGCAGATAAACCATCAGGTCCAAGGCATTGTATTTCAAAACGGGATGCGGGACAGTAATGCCGTCGACCAAATGCTCCCAATCCTCCAGATAATCCTGTGACTGCGGAAAGGCGAGCAGTCGTTCCCTCAGGGATTTGGAGGCGATTTGCTGAAAGGAACCGTATGCCGCCAGCGGCGGAAGGCCCATGGATTTGAGCGAGCGGACCCAATTGGCCATGCGGGAACGGTTGTCGCGCGGATTTGGCAGCATCGCCGCCGCCCATCGGCATGGCTGGCGGACGAGCCACTGAAGCCAGCCAGGGATGCGGTTGCGCATCAGCATCGCCTGATATCTTCGATAGCCGCCAAACACCTCGTCGCCGCCGTCACCGGTGTAGAGCGCCTCGCGTTTGGTGTCACGTGTTGCGGCGGCCGTGGGAAGGAGCGATGAGTCGGCGTAGGGTTCGCCGGCTTTTTCCAGCAGCGCTTCCAGCGAAGTCAAGTCGGCGGGAGTCAGACGATGAACTTGCAAAGGCACGCCACAGCGATTGGCGGTTCCGGCGGCAAGGTCACTTTCATCGTAGGCGCCTTCATCGAATGCGATGGTATGTGCGTAGCGCGTGGAGTCTGGCGCGATACGGTTGACCAGCCCCATGACCAGGCCCGAATCAATACCTCCCGATAGCATAAAATCTGCCTCGGGATGTCGCTGCGACAGCCGTCGAACGGCCTGATTCAGTAGCCTCAAGGCCTCCTCGTGTGCTTCATTCCAGCTCAAGGAACTGGCGGGCAGGAAAGTCGGCCGCCAATACCGTCGCCGGACAACAGTGCCCCTGCTGTCAATGACGGCTTCAGTTCCGGGGGGCACCTTGTGAATCTTCGCGTAGGCGGTTCTGGGCGAGGGAATATACCCCAGGGAAAGGTAGTCCGTGATTGCCGCGTAATCCAGCTGGCGATTCAAGCCAGGGAGGGCGGTCAACCGTGGAAGGCCATCGGAAAACAGGGTGCAGCCGGATTTGGGGATGGTGGTGTGAAAGAGGAATCGTTGCCCCAGATGGTCACGAAACAGATGGAGCTTCTGTCGGGACAAGTCATAATAGGCGATGACAAATGGGCCGTTGAGACGTGCCAGAACTTCGTCAATAGGATGTTTTTTCACGAGTGCGCAAATCAGCTCGGCATCGGAAGTCGCGGGGGGACAGTCCACCTCGTGTGCCAAATCAAGGTGATTGCGCAATTCACCCTGGAAAACGATGATTGATTCGGAGTTTTGGGCAAGCGCCTGATCAGGAACCAACAAGAAAGCATTGGAAAGACGGCGCGGGGTGCATCCTGCACAAGCGGGATGTCTGCCGGCGGCCTCTTTCCATGCATCGAGCAATGCGGGGGGGACAGGCGTGTCGGGTTGCCAGAATATTCCGAATAGATTCGACATCCTCAATTCCTCACACGCTTAAGCCCGCAAGTCGGTGGCGCTTGAAAGCCATCGATAAACAACAGTACAAAAAACTCCGCGCGGTGAAGGTTGTTCGACCGTGCGGAGTTGGTGAACCCATCCTGGAAGGTGGTTACTTCACGGGGAGGCTGCGGACCTTTGCGGCCAACTCGTTGCCAGCGCGGAATTTCACGACCTTGCGGGCGGGAATGTCAACTGGGATGTCGGGCTGGTTGGGGTTGCGGCCGACGCGGGGCTTCTGGGTGATGATTTCAAAGACGCCAAAGCCGCGGAGCTCGACGTGGCCACCGGCCGCGAGGATCTCGGAAAGGGTCTCGAGAGTGGCTTTGACAGCGTCAAAGGCGGCGCTCTGGGTAATGCCGATCTTGGAAGCGACCGCGTTGGCGATCTTGCGTTTGGTCATCGTGTTGTTGCTCATGGAATGATCTCCTGTGTTGTTGTATGATGTCGCGATTCAAAAGCGACTAGTGTGGTGTTGTTGGGTGAGAAAGGCGGCACTTGGAACCGCGCCGAGCACACCGACACGGGACAAATGCCGTTTTCAAGATGCTACTATGCCGGCAGGCTGACGCCGGCGATCACCGTGGCTGCAACAGCCTTGCCGATAGCGGCGACTTGCGAGGCAGTCAAAGGACGGTCGGTGTAAAGCACCGCCAGCGAATGCTTGCCTTCCGCATCGCGTGGGGCGTGGATGTCTTCAATGTTGATCTGGGCGTCTGCCACTGCACCAGTGATTTTTGCAAGTACGCCGGGACGGTCAACATACTCCACAAAAAGCAAATTGCCAGACAACAGAAGATAAATGTGGTTGAAATCATTCACGCGAGAGAGAATCAGGGTGTTTTCCGTGACGGTTCCGCGAAGGGAGACCTTGGCACCGTTCGCTTCCATGTCAATCGTCATGGAGTTCCCGTAGGGCTTTTTTTCATCTGGGTCACGAACTTCGAAGAATACGCCGGTTTCCTTGAGGCGGTTGATGGCCTCCTCGGGAGACTGATGCGGGTCGAAGCTGTCGGAGATGGACGCGCAGATGGGAGCGGTGAACCATTTGGCGAACGGCTTCAGTGCACCATAGTAGCTGCAGCGAATGGCGGAAATCTCCTTGCCGCCCAGCAGCGCCTTGGCCGTGGCACTAAGTCGGTTGGCCAGGCGCTGGTAGATAGGGTCCAGCCCGTCGGGAAGATCCTTGTTGACGACGAATTTGGTGATTCCCTGCTCGAAGTACTCGATGAGCTCCTCGCCGGCACGCTTGGCGGCGTTGAAGTTTGCCTCGTAGGTGTTGGCGCCCAGGTGAGGCAACATGATGTCCGCCACATCGGCGATGCTCTTGGGGCCGGGCTGGTCGGCTGCATACACGTCGTTGCAGTAAACCAGCTTCTTCTCCGCCTTGGCGGCACGCAGGTCATCCTCGTTGACGATGCCGGCACGCGCGCAGTTGATGATGACCGCGCCGGGCTTCACCAAATCAAGCAAGGACTTGTTGAGCATTCCGCGAGTCTCGTTGTTTTCCGGGATGTGGAGCGTAATGTAATCGCATTTGGCAAAGATGGTCTCCAGATCAACCAATTCCACGCCAAGCTCTTCGGCACGTGCCTTGGAGACGATGGGGTCGTAGGCCAGAATCTTCATGTCAAAGCCGGTCAAACGCCGTGCAACCAGCTGGCCGATGTTGCCCAGGCCGATGATGCCCAGGGTCTTGCCGGTGATTTCACGCCCCATGAACTTCTTCTTGCTCCAGCCGCCGGCACGGGTGTCGATGTCAGCGGGGATCATGAAACGCGAGGCGGCCAGCATCATTCCAATGACTTCCTCGGCAACGCCATTGGAGTTGGCGCCGGGCGTGTTCATCACATCGATGTTGTTGCGGCGGGCGTATTTGATGTCGATGGTGTTGTATCCTGCGCCGGCGCGAACGACGGCACGCAGTTTCGGCAGGACATCCATGATCTCAGGAGTGATCTTTTCACTTCGGACAATCAACGCCTCTGCTTCCGGGTGTGCCTTGCAAAGCGCGAGGAGGTCGGTTTCGGCATCCTGAATGACAGTGTAGCCCTTCTGCGTGAGCAGGTTGGCTGCAACCTTGTCCAATTTGGTGGGAATGAGAACAGTTTTCATGATGTGTTTTCGTTAGGCACCCGTGTGGGAAGGACACGGGTTAACAATTAATGTCCGAGTGCTTGAAGCAAGACACCAGCGGCGACGGCAGAGCCAATCACGCCGGAAACATTCGGTCCCATCGCGTGCATCAGCAGGAAGTTCTGGGGGTCGTCCTGGAGGCCAATCTTGTTGACCACACGGGCGGCCATCGGGACGGCGGAGACGCCGGCGGCTCCGATCATCGGGTTGATCTTGCCGCCGGAGAGCTTGTTCATCAACTTGCCCAGAAGCAGTCCGCCGATGGTGCCGATGGAGAAGGCGAAGAGACCAAGCAGAAGGATGCCGAGAGTCTCCAGGTTGAGGAACTTGTCGGCGGAGAGTTTGGAGCCGACTGTAAGACCAAGGACGAGGGTCACGATATTGCACAGGGCGTTCTGGGCGGTGTCGCTGAGGCGGTCGGTGCACATGCACTCCTTGAGGAGGTTCCCGAGCATCAACATGGAGATGAGCGGGGCGGCATCCGGGAGGAGCAGGCAGCAGAGCATGACAATCACAATGGGGAAGATGACCTTCTCCAGTTTGGTGACCTTTCGCAACTGCGTCATGCGGATCATACGTTCCTTCTTGGTCGTGAGCCGCTTGATGATCGGCGGGAAGATAATGGGGACCAATGCCATGTAGGAGTAGGCGGCCACGGCGATGGAGCCCAGAAGATTCGGGGAGAGACGGCTGGCCAGGAAGATGGCGGTCGGGCCGTCCGCGCCACCGATGATGCCGATGGATGCCGCGTCCTTGAGCGAGAAGTTGATGCCGGGCACGAATTGGGAAAGCGCCACGGCCAGGAAGAGTGCGCCAAAGATGCCCAACTGGGCGGCGGCGCCCAGGAGCGCGGTCTTGGGGTTGGCGATGAGCGGGCCGAAGTCGGTCATGGCACCGACGCCAAGGAAGATGAAGAGCGGGTAGATGCCCAGGTTGATGCCCTCGAAGAGAATGCCGAGCAGTCCGTCTGGTCCGGCAATGCCGGCCAGCGGGATGTTGCTCATGATGGCGCCGAAGCCGATCGGAACCAGGAGGAGCGGTTCGAAGCCGCGGAAGATGGCCAGGTAGAGTAGAAGCAGCCCGACGCCGATCATGATGAGGCGTCCGACACCGAGCGTCCAGTCCAGCTTGGTCATCTGGATGAAGTCGTTAAGACCGGTGGAGTTCCAAAGCCCCTTGAGCATGTGGGTGAACGAGATTTCCTCGCTGCTCGAAGGTGTCACGGAGTCATGGCTGACCACATTCGGCTCCAGAACAGCGATGACGTCACCCGGCTGGAGAGTCTGCCCCATTGAGAAGTTTTCACCGAGTTCCTTGACAGTGGCAGTGATGCCCAGCTTGAGTTCCGGCTTGCTTCTAGACGGCAGAATCGTTCCATTGGCGTCACGACTGTAAGTGTCCTTGATTTTCAGAATGCCCATCGTACGGCCGGGACGGTAGGTCTTGCCAGCCTGAAGTGTCGCCTGGTAGACCACGGCGGGGTTCGGCCAGACATACTTTACGGCGATCAATCCAGTGGCGGGGTCTTGCTCGCAGGCGAAGACGCCATCGTTGGTCTTGTAGAGAATGGGGCCGACCTGTTCGGATTGAAGTGCCGCTTCAGATTGACTGCCTTGGTCGGTGGAACAAACAGGCTGCGATGCCGCATCCGATTGGTCGTTGGAAGTGACCGCCTTTTCTGCATCAGTTGTTTCCAGGACCACAGCCGCATCCTGCGCCCAGGCAAACAGCCCGATGCACAACAATGCGGCCAAAATACTCAAGGTGGTTTTTTTCATGGTGATTTGACGATTAAAAATCCTTAAGTCCGGGTATTCCATCCGATTGGAATTGGGCTCAGCTAGATCTGAGCCACGACTTGGTCGGCCTCCAGGGCGTCGCCGGCGTTCACGTTGATGGCCTTGACGGTGCCATCGGCGGGGGCCACGATGGGCTGCTCCATCTTCATTGCCTCAATGACCATGATCTCGTCGCCTTTCTTTACTGCTTGGCCGACGGAGACCGAGACACGGATCACCGTGCCAGGCATCGGAGTCTTAACATCAACGGCGGCTCCACTCGCTGCTGGGGCTGCCGTTGATGCAGGAGCGACACCCGTTGCGCCAATGGCGACAGTGTAGGGCTTGCCATTGACCTTCAGCGAACCGGCGGCGGCCTCAACCTGATAGGCCGTGCCGTTCACCGTTACGGTGTAAGCGCCGCTTGCGGCAGGGACTGCGGCGGGCTTGGCGGCCTCGGCATAGCGCACACCAATCGGACGCTCACCCTTGAGGAACTTCAGTCCCTTCGGGTTGGAAGACTCGTCGCAGGTCGCGATGATGAAGATGTTCTCGTCGGTGACAGGCAGGCCGTTCTCCTCCAGGACCTTCTTCGCATGGGCGATGCCCAGATTCGGGTTCTTGTCATTGAGGTCGCGCGGATTCTCGGTGGTGGGTTCCATGCCGAGTTGCTCTTCGGCCAACCTCACGACTTCCGGATCCGGAGCGGCCGGAGTCTTGCCGAAATAGCCAAGAACCATCTTGCCGTAGCCGGGGGTGATCTTCTTCCACTTGCCCTGCATCACGTTCGCGAATGCCTGCTGGAAGTAGAACTGGGAGACGGGTGTCACGCTGGTGCCGAAGCCGCCCTTCTCGACGACCTCGCGCATGGCGGCGACGACTTCCGGGAACTTGTCCAGGCACTTGTTGTCGCGCATCATCTGGGTATTTGCGGTGAGGGCGCCGCCTGGCAGCGGGCAGAGGGTGATGAGCGGATTGGTGGTCATCGCCTCCGGCGGGATCATATATTTGGACATGCACTGGATGAAGATGTCCTCGACTTTCATCACCTTCTCGGGATCCACGTCCAGCGTGTAGTCGGTGTTCTTGAAGGCGTGCCACATCGTGAGGATGTCGGGCTGGCTGGTGCCGCCGGACATCGGACGCATGGCCAAGTCGATGATTTCCGCCCCGCCCTCGATGGCTGCCATATAGCATTGCACGGACATATCGCCGGTATCGTGGGTGTGCATCTCAATCGGGCAATCTTTCTTGCCGGCCGCGTCAAGCATCTGGCGGGCGATCTTGATTGTCTCGCGGATGATGGCGGGCGGGCAGGTGCCGGAGGCGTCCTTGAAGCATAGTGAATCGAAGGGCATCCCGCTCTCCAGGATGTTCTTGAGGATCTGCGCATAGAACTTCGGGGTGTGCGCCTCAGTGTCCATGTTCGGCGGCAGACCCATCATGGTGATGGTGGTCTGGTGCTGCAAGCCAGCGTTGTGGATGCAGGTGCCGGAATAGCTGATATTGCGGATATCGTTGAGGGCGTCAAAGTTACGGATGGTCGTCATGCCGTGCTTCTTGAACATTTTCGCATGCAGGTCGATGATGTCGCTGGACTGGCTCGATAGCCCGACTACGTTCACGCCGCGGGCCAGGGTTTGCAGTTCGACCTCCGGACCGACCGCAGCGCGAATGGCGTCCATCATCTCGAAGGCATCCTCGCCACAGTAGAAGAAAGGGCTCTGGAACCGTGCACCGCCGCCGACTTCCAGATGGCGCCAGCCAGCCTCGACTGCCGCCTCCAAGGCGGGCATGAAGTCCTTGGAGATGACTCGGGCGCCGATGACAGACTGGAAACCGTCACGGAAGGAAGTGTCCAGGAAACGAATCTTTTTCATGGAAAATTATAAATGCTAGTGAGGGTTTTGTTGGATTAAGGAAAGGGGAGATACGCAGTATTCTAGCGCATGCGGAACTGTAATCGAAAATAGATTATAGCGGGAGCTTACCGGCCTGCTTCAGCGCGGCGGCGATTACAGCCGCGATTTCAGTGTCGCCGGCAGCTGGTGATTTCGGTGCGGCGGCGGCTGGTTTCTTCTTCTCGGGCTCCGGCAATAAATAGGCGTATTTGGAACCGACTTTGGCGGCCAGAAGGGTGATAATGACCTGAATTCCCAGAAAGACAAAGACGAACCCCATGCCGACCAGCATGATAATCAATGCGCTCGAAAACATTGCGAAAATCCTATATTTGCCCAGAAACGAAACGGAAAACAAATGCACCGACAGCGAAAAAAAGGAGATTTTCACCCGCCGTGTCAAGGAATCTTCAAAGGCCTGGGGGGCACAGAAAGCATGAAAAAGCCCAAAACCTGCCCCGAGACCAAGATGTCGGTCGCGACAAATTTCTAATATAATGCTACAAACTGATTTATAACCTCGAAACCGATTCTCAAAAACACTTTTTTTCATGAATAAATTCCATTTGGCGGGTTTGAATATGTATTTACTAATATGGATATAAGTATATTGTGTGTTGTTTATTTACGACAAAGGCAACCTTCTTGGTAATAATTTGAAAACGAAGCTTTCACTTGTATAATCCTTGACGGAGATATGGGGGGGCGTCATTCCCGTATTACCTCTAGATTGGATCTCCTGTTGAATTCCGTTGCTTTTCCCAGCCTGACAGCCGTTTTTGCCAGAGAACGGATGGCAATCCCCTAAAAACAAATTAATGTACGAAATGGTTTCAAATCGATTTCGTTGGTGGGTGACAGGATTGATGCCGGGCCTCAAATAAATTATCTGGTTTGAGACGTAAAAACGACCGCTGACACGGGCAGGCAGAGGATGTCTTTTACAGGTCTAAACAATCAACAAGTATCTGAAAGCAGGCAGCTTCATGGCTCCAACGCATTGACGGAAGTGCCCCGGCAGCCGCTGTGGGGCAAATTTTTGGTTGGGCTGCGCGAGCCGATGATTCTGATTCTGCTGGTGGCGCTGGTGATTCAGGTGGTTCTTCTTTGCTATGGGAAGGCTGCCTGGTATGAGCCCTTTGGCATCTTTATCGCTATTTTGCTTGCCAATGGCGTGGCTGCCATCTTTGAATTCAGACAGGAAGACAAAGCATCGTTGTTGCGCCAGGCGGAGAATTCTCGGGAAAAGGTCAAAGTCATACGGGATGCCCAGTTGCAGGAAATTCCGTTGGATTCCGTGGTGGTTGGAGATGTGGTGTTTCTCCAGACCGGTGACAAGATTCCGGCGGATGGCATATTGCTGGAGGGGACTTTGAAGGTGGACCAATCCGCCTTGAACGGCGAGTCTGAGGAGGCGTCCAAGTGTCCTCTGCCGCCGGAGACCACCTATCAGGTCAAAGATCTTCTTAACCCATATTATATCTATCGCGGCACCGTGATTTGCGATGGCGAGGCTTATCAGAAGGTCATGGCAGTGGGAGACAAGACGGAGTTTGGGCAAGCCGCATTGGCCGCTCGGGAAAGGCCCCGCATGACCCCTTTGCAGGTGAAGTTGGCACACCTTGCCAGGCAGATTACCTGGTTCGGTTATTTGGGCGCCACGGCCATTATGGCGGCGATTCTGTTGGTTGCCTGTTTCTCAGGGAAATTACCGGAGGACTTGGCCGGTTGGATGCGGTTGCTGGTAGATGCGGTGACTGTCGCCGTCACCATTATCGTCTGCGCCGTCCCCGAGGGGCTTCCGATGCTCAGTTCGATTCTGCAGGCAATCCAGAGTCTGAAGATGGTCAAAGACCATGTCCTGGTACGCAAAATCCACGGTCTGGAGACTTCCGGCAGCGTAAGCATTCTCTTCTGTGACAAGACGGGAACGATTACCGAGGGATGCTTGTCGGTGGTGGAACTTGCCGCTGCGGATGGCAGAGTCTATCATTCCTTTGGGGAGCTGCCATCGTCGTTGCAGAAGGAGTTTCGGATGGGAATCGGCCTCAACAACAGTGCTGTCGCCGGGCGTGACAACATGGTGATCGGAGGCAACAGCACCGACCGGGCGCTGATGGCGTTTCTGATGGCGCAAGGGCAGGGCGTGGCACTTTCCCGCGAGAGCGTGGTTTCCTCTCATCCATTTGACTCCATCCGTAAACTCTCTAGTGTCGTGGTTTGTCAAGGGCCGTTGACCGAGTGCTACGTGAAAGGCGCCCCGGAGCGCATCCTGGAGCATTGCACGCGTTATGTGGATGCGGTAGGCGTGGAACGCCCTTTGACGGAATTCGCCGCGATAAATGCCTACCTGGATCAGCAGGCCGCCCGCTCGATGCGGTTGCTGGCGGTCGCCAAGGCATCGGGGGAACGAGAGGATGCGGCATTGTCGCTGATTGGCATTGTCTGCGTTCGGGACAATGTTCGCAAAGAGGCCAAAGGGGCGATTGCCCGGATCCGAGAGGCGGGGATTCAGGTCGTGATGGTGACCGGCGACCGCAAGGAGACCGCCTTGGCTATTGCGCGTGAGGCGGAGCTCCTCACTTCGCCGGAGGAGATTGCGCTGACCTCGTTTGATTTGGCGGAAATGTCGGATGATGAACTCAAGAGGATATTGCCACGACTGCGCGTGGTTTCCCGGGCTTTGCCGCTGGACAAAAGTCGTTTGGTACAAATCGCCCAGGAGCAGAATCTCGTGGTTGGCATGACGGGCGATGGGGTGAATGACGCGCCGGCCCTGCGCAAGGCGGATGTCGGCTTTGCCATGGGCAGCGGAACCGAAGTCGCCAAGGCGGCGGGGAAAATCACGATTCTGGATGACAACCTCGCGTCCATTGAAAAGGCCATCCTGTATGGACGCACGATGTTCAAAAGCATCCAGAAATTCCTGCTGTTCCAATTGACGGTGAATGTCGCGGCGGTCTTCATCTGCGCGATTGGCCCGTTGTTTGGCATCAATGTCGTGATGACGGTGATTCAATTGCTGCTGGTGAATCTGGTCATGGACACGTTGGCCGCGCTGGCATTCGGCAGCGAGCCGCCGTTGCCGGAGTTCATGCGGGAGAAGCCGGTGGCGCGAGACCAAAACATCGTCACGCCATCCATGTTGTCCGAAATCGGCGTGGATTCCTGTTATATTACAATGCTGTGCCTGGCGGTTCTGCTCCTTCCTGCCGTTCATAGTTTCATCGGGCTCAAGGCTGCTCTGCGAGGAGAGCTTTTCGAATACCATCTCCATTCAGCAGTCTTTGCCACGTTCATGATGGCCATCACATTCAATGGATTCAATGCCAGGACGACGCATCTGAACCCATTTGAAGGAATCGCCAGGAACTGGACTTTTCTGACGGTGATGGCGTTGGTCTTTGTCATGCAGTTTGTCTTTGTCACCTTTGGCGGCAAGGCTCTTGCGGTGACACCGCTGGCCTTTGACACATGGATAAAATGCATGCTCCTGGCTTTTCTGGTAATACCAGTTGATGCCCTGCGAAAACTGCTTCTCAAGTCAAAATAAGTTTTTCTCCTGTCGAACAGTGTCTTTGATGATAAAACGTAGTGAAAAGATGAAAAAGCAAGATGTCCTGCGGCCGCTGGAAAGCGGTGCGATGAACTTTGGTGGCTTCCTCGGCAACAAATTGGCACTTTGCCTGGAGAACCGGCTTCGGAAAATTCGCTGGAAGCATCTGACCGAGCCTTTCTTCAGTCGAACGGAAGATGACGGACGCTGGAGGTGCGAGTTCTGGGGAAAGATCATCCGGGGGGCAATCTATGCTTATCGGGCTACCCGCGATGCCGCTTTGCGGAAGGCGTTGGACGAAACGGTGGATGACCTTATCCAGGCGGCGGACAAGACCGGTTGCATCTCCAGCTATCCGGTGGAGAAGCAGACCCAGGACTGGGATATCTGGGGACGCAAATATGTCGCCGTCGGCTTGGCGGACTATTGCCTGGAGGTCGATGCGCGCCCGGAGGTCGTGGAGGCGCTTCGCCGCCACGTCCTGGCGTTGGCCGCACAGGTCAAGGCCAGCGGCAAGCCATTGAGTGAGTTCGGCTGGCATGGCGGCCTGGCTGCCAATTCCATCATGGGGGCCGTGGTGCAGTCGGCACGGCTTAGCGGAGACCCGAAAGTGCTGGCGTTTGCCAAGGAGATCTACCATAGCGGATGCTCCGTTCGGGGCGATGTTTACGATGCCGCGCTCAAAGGCGTGCCGCCGCAGTATATTGGCAATGGCAAGGCATACGAGATGACCTCCTGTTTCGACAGTGCGCTTGAACTCTACCGCGAGACTGGAGACCCGCGTTGCCTGAAGGCCGCGCAAATGTACTGGAAGGCGGTGCGCGACACCGAGATTTTCGTCAACGGCATGGGCGGCGGCAAGGACACCTGGGGAGAATTCTGGTGCAACGGGAAATATGCTCAGTTGCGGGACGATGGTTGCGGACTGGGCGAGACATGCGTCGCCGCGACCTGGGTGAAATTCTCCATGCAGCTTCTCTCCGTGACCGGCGACCCGGAAATCGCCGACGAGCTGGAGCGCACACTCTACAATGGAATCGCCGGAGCGATGTTGCCGGACGGCTCGTGGTGGGCTCATCTTAACCCTGTGGGTGCGCTTGCCGGAAAGGCCTGGCGGCAACGGGCGGGCGACCAGCTACCCGGCTTCGGCGAGGACTGCTGTCTGGCACAGGGGCCGATGGGGTTGGCCCTGGCGCCATACGTTGCCGTGATGCGGCACGACCAAGGCGTCACCGTCAATCTCTACGAGGAAAATAAATGCAATATTTCTTTTGGCAACAACATAAAAATTCAATTATCAATCACAGGTGACTATGCCCGTGAGGGCAAAGTCAGACTTGCGGTTAAGACCGCCGCCGCCAAGAAATTCGTGTTGCGGCTTCGCATCCCCGCATGGAGCGGTACGAAGACGGTGGTGAAGGTCAACGGCAATGCCGTGAAGACCGTCCGGTCCGGCTATCTGAGCCTGGACCGAGTCTGGAAGAGCGGCGACCTTGTGGAGATGCAGTTCGACATGGCGATGCAGGTAATCGATGCCTTTGACGGCTCGAAACGATTCGCCTTGCAGCGCGGGCCGCTGGTGCTGGCTCAGGATTCCCGACTGGGAAAGGTGAACGAGCCTTTCAAGCCCGTCGGAGGAAAGGTGATCAAAGCGCCCAAGGGCATCTTCTTCGCCTACCGCTTTGACGATGGAGCCACGGTCTGCGATTTCGCATCCGCCGGAAACCAATACGACCTGCGTAACCTTCTCTGCCTCTGGATGCCAAAATAATCTTTTGGGGCACTTCGCTTTAACTTTCTATGTAGAATATAACGAATCTAGGGTTTATTCAAAAGCGAGGCCGTCCCCAATTCCGAAACGGTGGGGGCGGCCTCTTTTCATACTAGATATACAAAGAAACGTTGTTTATTTTTCGGCGTCGGCATCCGCCGCGACCTGCATCTTGATGATGCGGTCTGGGCTGTTGACGGTTCCATTCTGCCGTTCGTCACCCTTCTTGATCTTGTCCACGAACTCCATGCCGCTGGCAACCTTTCCCCAGACCGTGTATTGGCCGTCCAGGAAACGCGCGTCCGCAAAGCAGATGAAGAACTGGCTGTCGGCCGAATTCGGATCCAGTGCGCGGGCCATGGAGACCGTCCCACGCACATGCGGAAAGGCATTGAACTCGGCCGGGAGCTTCTTGCCGCTGCCGCCCATGCCGGTTCCGGTCGGGTCGCCCGTCTGCGCCATGAAGCCGTCGATCACGCGGTGGAATACGATTCCGTCATAGAAGCCCTGGCGAACCAGCTCCTTGATGCGTGCGACATGATTAGGCGCGGCCTGGGGCAACAGTTCAATGACGACGCGGCCATCCTTGAGGTCGAGATAAAGAGTGTTTTCCTTGTCCATGGTGTGCGATGAAGTCTTTGTTTTCGGAGTGTCTGCCCAATCCAGGCAATGTCTCTAATATATTTGATATTTTATCAATGACTTAAGAATGTCGATGGAAAATTGCCGTTTTGACAGGCAAATCTTCAAATTCATGTTAACTTTACATGTCGTTAGAAAAACCGGCCTTTCCAGATGGTCCCGGGCCGCATGCCTTTTGCCTTTTTTCTAAGTCCAAATCGTACCCAACGGAGCTAATCATCATGGCAGACAATGCATTGAATCGCAACAGCTATCTCACACAGAATCTGGGCAGTTTCCCGGCGGACACCGAGTTCTTCGGCACGAAATATGTGAAGGTCAACGATCTGCGCTATGGAACCAACCCCCATCAGCCGGCCGCCTATTACAAGCCCGTCAATGCCGTGGATTCGGTGATTGGCGACATGAAGGTCCTCAAGAACGGCAAGAGCGGCTTGTCCCAGACGAACCTGGAGGACATCAGCTACTCCCTGAACATCGTCAAATACTTTGACCGTCCGGCGTGCGCGTGCATGAAGCACGTGAATCCCTGCGGCGCGGCCATCCAGGCCGGCGACGAGTCGCTCAAGGCCGTTTACATCAAGGCGCGTGACTGCGACCCCCGCGCGGCCTTCGGTTCCGTCATCGCCTTCAATGTGACCGTGGACGAGGAGACCGCCCGCGAAATCATGTCTACCTTCGTGGAATGCGTGGTCGCCCCTGGCTTTACCCCGGAGGCATTGGCGGTCTTCAATGACCCCGAAGTCAAGATTGACAAGCAGGTGCGTATTCTGCAGTGCGGCGACCTCGCCAAGCTGCCGAAATATGTCGGTGATGACGTGAGCGGGAGCTACACCTTCAAGGCTTTGGCGGATGGCACGGTCGTGGTTTCCGAACCTCTGCTGACCCATCTGAAGAGCGTTGCCGACCTCAAGCCCGCCTGCGGTGAGAACAAGGCCTGCGGACGGGTGGAGAGCACCGTCAAGGCCACGGAGCAGCAACTGCTGGACATTCTGGCTGCCTGGTATATCAATATCTCCGTGCGTTCCAACGGCGTGGTCATCGTCAAGAATGGCGGCACGCTCTGTGTGGGCACCGGCGAACAGGACCGTGTCGGCGCAGTCGAGCAGGCCGTTGAGAAATTCAAGCAGAAGTATGAAGGCAAGGAGGACATCCACGGGGCGGTGATGGCATCCGATGGCTTCTTCCCCTTCCCGGACGCCGTCGAGGTCGCGGCGGCGGCGGGCGTGACCGCCATCATTTCTCCTGCCGGCTCCATCAAGGACGCCGATGTGGTCAAACGGGCCAACGAGCTGGGCGTGGCGCTTTTCCATGCGCCGGAACGCGTCTTCTCGCATCACTAATTCGACAGGATACGGCTCGGCTTCCGCAATCCCGGAGCCGAGTCCCACTTTTCACGATTTGCTTTCCCAATGGCTGACGACCTTCCTGACAATCAAGACTCCCTTGAGGAACTGGATGACCTCCAGACGCAGAGTGCGCCAGTCTCTGAAGACGCGCTGCGCACCATGATGCAGCAGTACTTCATTGACTGGGCATCATACGTGGTGAAGGACCGGGCGATCCCCGATGTGGACGACGGGTTGAAGCCGGTGCAACGGCGCATCCTCTATACGCTGTCCACGATGGATGACGGGCGTTTCCACAAGGTCACCGAAGTGCAGGGGCAGACCATGAAATACCACCCGCACGGCGATGCATCCATCAAGGATGCCCTGGTGGTCTTGGCGAACAAGGGTTATTTCATTGACCGGCAGGGAAACTTCGGCAATATCATCACCGGTGACCCGGCGGCCGCCGGACGTTACATCGAATGCCGGCTGGCCAAGTTCGCCCGTGAGGTCCTCTTCAACAACGCGATCACGGAGTTCGTCGATTCATACGACGGGCGTGGCAAGGAGCCGGTGGCCCTTCCGGCGAAGGTTCCTGCTCTGCTGATGCTAGGGTCGGATGGCATTGCGGTCGGCATGGCCACCCATATTTTCCCCCACAACTTCTGCGAGTTGCTCGAGGCGGAAATCGCCATTCTGGAGGACCGTCCCTTCCAGGTGCTGCCGGATTTTCAGACCGGTGGCTTGATGGACGCCTCTGAATATGACGATGGCCATGGGCTGATCCGTGTGCGTGCCAAGATCGAGACCGAGGGCGACAAGCGCGTCATCATCCGAGAACTGCCGGCCGAGACCACCACGGAACGGTTGATTGCCTCGATTGAGAAGGCCGCCCGTGCCGGAAAGCTCAAGATCGCTTCCATTGCCGACCTCACCAGCGGAGATGTGAATATCGAGATTGCCTTGAATCGGGGTGTATATGCGGAGGAGACCGTCCAGGCGTTGTATGCCTATACGGAGTGCCAGAAGACCATCCGTTCCAATCTGCTGGTGATCAAGGACAACCTTCCGGCGGAAATGGGCGTGGGCGAGATTCTCCGCCGCAACGTGGAGAAGCTGCGTGAGCAGCTGGACCAGGAGCTCAAACTCAAGCAGAACGCCGAGCTGGAGCAGCTCCAGCGTCTCAGCCTGGAACGGATCTTCATTGAAAACCGTATCTACAAGGCCATCGAGAAGTGTGCCACCATGCCCAAGATTCTGGCGGCTGTCCACAAGGGGCTGGCGCCCTTCAGGGAGTCGCTTGTGCGCGATGTTACGGATGAGGATGTGAACCACTTGCTCCAGATTCCAATCCGGCGCATCTCGCTTTTTGACCTCAATAAGAACCAGGAGGATATCGAGAGTGTCAAGAAGGCTTTGAAGCAGACGAAGTATGACTTGGCGCATCAGGTGGATTACGCGATTGCCTTCCTGAGACGCATTTTGGAGGAATACGGGGCGCAGTATCCCCGGCGCACCACCATCACCAGTTTCTCCGACGTGGACCGCAAGGAAATCGCCTTGCGCAATGTGAAAGTCTTCCATGACCGGGTGAATTACTTCATCGGCACCAGCGTCAAGTCTTCCAGCAAGGATGCCGAGCCATTGGTCTGCACGGAATTCGACCGCCTGATGGCCTTGCGCACGGATGGAACCTGCATGGTCATTCCCATCGAGGCGAAAACCTACATCGGCCAGACAAAGTATGTTTTTGTGTATGACAAAGACCAGCTCTTCAGCATCCTTTATCATGATAAAAAGACTGGCACCTGGTATGCCAAACGCTTCCAGGTCGGTAATTACATCCTGAAAAAGGAATACCATGTCATTCCTGATGGCTGCGTGATTGACGCGCTTTACACGAATTCGGGCGTTGTGGTTTCGCTGGAACTGCCAGTCAGCCGGCGGCGCGCCCAGAATGCCATCGAGGTGGATTTCGATTCCTTCCCGCTGCGGGGGCGTGAGGCGCGCGGCTTCAAGGTCACCAGCTATCCCGTCTTGAAGATCAATCTCGTCAAGCGTGGTGGTGCAGCCGTGGCTTCAGAGGACACTCCGGTTGCGCCAACGGAAGACGCCCCTGGAGATGAAGGCAATGGCGGTGGAAACGTGGAAGCCTCTGCTGCTGAACCGGCGCTTCCCGAGCCGTCGCAACCGGACGAAGCGGTGGAACCCGCTTCTCCAGAGGATCCGCCCCCTGAGGAGGTGAAACCGCAAGTGGAATTGCCGAAGAAGGGACGCCGGCGGCGTTCCACGGCGTCAGAGGATGGCGTATCCCTACATCAGGGGGAATTGCCATTTTTCCTGGAAGAATGAGGCAACAATTTGGCGTTTATAAGGAACGATGACGAAGGAATTCCATTGTTCTGGATGTGGCGCATGTTGCCGATGGGCGGGAATCGTCCGGGTGGATGATGCTCAGGTCGCTGCGATTGCCGGCTACCTGGGAATCTCGGAACAGGAAGTCATCGACCGACATACCCGCCTGGCTCCCGACCGTCGTGGCTTGGTTCTGGCGGATGCCGACGATGGGGCCTGTTGTTTTCTTGACTCCGACAATCGGTGCCGCATCTATCCTGTCCGACCACGCCAGTGCAGGGATTTCCCGACGACCTGGAGAGTCCCGGATGAATTCATGCGGCTTTGCCAGGGGAAATGGGAGTGATTTGCAGCCTTCTTGAAATCTTTGAATGGACATGGGACAATTTTCAAAAGTCGTTTTGATTCTCGTGGACGGGATGCGGCCGGACAGCCTGGTGGCGTGCGGCAATCCGTTTGTGACGGAACTGCTTGCGCATAGCGCATATACGTTGAAGGGGACAACGGTGATGCCATCGGTCACGCTCCCATGCCATTTTTCGCTCTTCCACAGCGTCGCTCCGCAACGCCACGGCATCCTGACCAACATCTACGTCCCTCAGGTGCGTCCGGTCAGGGGGCTCTTCGAGGCATTGCATGGCGCAGGCAAATCCAGCGCGATGTTCTATGACTGGGAGGAACTGCGCGACCTGTCGAGGCCAGACAACATCACCTACGCTTGTTTCGCCAGCGGTCACCAGTTCGGGTACGAGAAGGCGAATCCAATCATCGTGGCGAATCTCCTGCATTACTTCAAAACCTATGGTCAGCCGGATTTCACTTTCCTGTATCTTGGGTGGACGGACGAGGCGGGGCACGATTTCGGCTGGATGACTCCAGAGTATCTTCGGGCGGTCAGCGGGAGCCTGGATTCGGTCAGGCAGGTCGTCGAGACATTGGGCGATGACACGCTGGTGATTCTTACCGCCGACCACGGCGGGCACGAGCGCTCACATGGCACGGAGATGCCTGAGGACATGACGATACCGGTTTTCCTCTACAATCGAACCTTTGCGGGGCACGAGCTGCCATCGGCGAGCATCCTTGATCTTGCACCAACCGCAGCGGATGTTCTGGGCGTTCCCGCCGACCGTGAATGGGAGGGAAAAAGCCTGTTATAAGTTCAGGAGCAAGACGATGCACAAAGAGTTCATCATGGGCAATGCGGCCATCGCGATGGGTGCGTTGGCTTCCGGCGTGAATCTGGTCGCCGGTTATCCAGGCACGCCTTCCAGCGAAGTGCTGGAGACGGTGGCGACGAAGCGCAAGGCGGGCACCTACGTGGAGTGGTCGGTGAACGAGAAGTCCGCGATGGAGGTCGCCGCCGGCGCGGCATACGCGGGGGCGCGGGTGATGGTCACGATGAAACAGGTGGGCCTCAATGTCGCCTCCGATCCGCTGATGAGCCTGGAGTACGTCGGCGTGAAGGGTGGAATGGTAGTCCTGGTGGCGGATGACCCGGGACCGATTTCCTCTCAGACGGAACAGGATACGCGGACATTCGCGATGTTCTCCAAGCTGCCGTGTTTTGACCCGTCATCCGTCGCCGAAGCCTATCAGATGGTTCAGGACGCCTTTGTGCTCTCCGAAAAATACGGCACGCCGGTATTCCTGCGTCCCACTACGCGCGTCTGCCATGCGTATGCGTCCATCGACCTCAAGGACGAGTCGGAGTACCAAGTGCATCAACCGGAGGGCTTTGTCAAGGACTCGAAACGTTGGGTGATCTTCCCCAGGCTTTCCTTTGCCAATCACGCCAAAATCGAGCTTCGCAACGATGAACTCAGAACGGAGTTTGCAAGCTATGAAGGAAATCGCATCACCTTGGGCGCAAATGGCATCCGAAAGGGCGTGGTGGCTGGCGGAATCAGCTACGCATACGTGCAGGATGCGATTGAAAAACTGCCCGCCGAAGTGCGACCGAGGCTTTTGAAGATCGGCACGCCGTTCCCGTTCCCCGAACCCCTGGCATTGGAGTTCCTAGAAGGGCTGGACGAAATCATGTGCTTTGAGGAACTCGATCCCGTGCTGGAACGGACAATGAATTATGTAATTGGGCATAATTT
The DNA here is from genome assembly GCA_017417585.1 of Victivallales bacterium. Taxonomy (GTDB): domain Bacteria; phylum Verrucomicrobiota; class Lentisphaeria; order Oligosphaerales; family Oligosphaeraceae; genus RGIG1601. The sequence continues at coordinate 13,233 of JAFPYX010000015.1, read as the reverse complement.
ATTGAAAATAAAGGTGTTAGGTAAAATATCAGGAAGCTTGCCGCGCTCCGGCGAAAATACCATCGACGGCGTGCTGAAAAGCCTACGGGAGTTCACAGAAGGTTCTGTGCCCATGCATTCTTGCGTGGGGAGAAAAACTGCGCAATGTGCAGGCACGGAACTACCGCCTCCACAGCTGCCGGTTCGCCCACCGGTGTTGTGTGCGGGATGTCCGCACCGAGCCTCCTTCTATGCGGTGAAACGCGCGATGGCGGGAAAGAAGACGATTTTCTGCGGTGACATCGGTTGTTACACTCTGGGCAATGCCCAGCCGCTAGACATGTGCGACACGTGCCTGTGCATGGGCGCGGGACTTGGTATCGCGCAGGGTGTGGGGCACATCGAGCCGGACACGGAGTGCTTCGCCTTCGTGGGCGACTCAACCTTTTTCGCATCAGCGATAACTGGCGTGGTGAATGCTGTTTACAACCAGGCACGGATGACTTTGGTGGTACTGGACAACTCCACGACTGCGATGACTGGGCACCAGCCGCACCCCGGCACAGGCAAGACGATGATGGGCGAGGCAGTCGCCAAAATCAGCATTGAGCAAGTGCTCAGGGGGATTGGCCTGGCGGTTGTCGAGACGGTGGATCCGCTGGAACATGCGAAGGCAGTGGAGACGGTCAAGCGCGTGGCGGCGGAACCGGGCGTAAAGGCGATCATCTTCAAGTCTCCGTGCATCGCGATTGTCCCTCCACACGAAAAACATACGGTGGATTCTGGAAAGTGCGTGAAGTGCAAGCGCTGCATCAAGGAGCTGGGTTGCCCCGCGCTCTACCTGTCTGGCGGCGAGGTTCGCATCGATCCGTCGCTTTGCACCGGATGCACGCTCTGTGCGCAAATCTGTCCCACCCACGCAATAGGAGCCTGCCATGAATAAGAACATCGTACTTTGCGGAGTCGGAGGGCAGGGCACGGTCCTGGCCTCGAAGTTGCTGGCGGCGGCGGCGATGCAGCGCGGGATTCCCGTGATGAGCGCGGAGACCATCGGCATGGCCCAGCGTGGCGGGAGCGTCTTCAGCAACATCCGTCTGGGGGAGGGCGTGCATTCCCCGATGATTGAAAAGGGCACCGCCGACCTGATTCTCGGCTTTGAGCCAGGCGAAGCGGTGCGGATGCTGCCGTTTCTGAAGCCCGGCGGAACTGTGGTCACAAACTCGTGCGCAGTGGTTCCCGCCAGCGCATCGCTCTCCGGCTTCGACTACCGTGGCGAGTCGATGGTGGAGTACCTACAGAAGACCGTCCAGAAGCTCGTTGTGGTGGACGGCGTGGCCGCTTGCACCGCACTTGGCTCCCCGCGCGTCCTAAATATGGTACTTTTGGGGGCGGCCGTGCGTACCGGTGAACTGGGATTGTCGCTTGAGGACCTGCTGACGGTGTTGCCTTCGCAGGTCCGCCCGCAGTTCGTGGATTTGAATCAAAAAGCCTTAACCTCTAACTTCTAACCTTTAACCTCTAACCTATTATGAAACTCAGTGCATTGCAGATGCAGCAGGTCAACAACCGCATTGCTGCTTTGAAGAAGGCCAACAGCTTCTACGGCAAGAAACTTGCGGCGGCGGGTGTGGGCGAAATCCACAGTCAGGAAGAATTCGAGGCGCTGCCTTTCTCCGAGAAGGCGGACTTGCGCGACGCATATCCGCTGGGACTGATGACCGCCCCCGAGGAGCAGATTGTCCGTATCCATTCGTCCTCAGGCACTACTGGCCTGCCAGTCATCATCCCATACACCGCCAAGGACGTGAAGGACTGGGCGATCCAGTTCGCCCGTTGCTACGAGACGGCCGGCATCACCAACCGCGACCGCATTCACATCACGCCCGGCTACGGGCTGTGGACCGCCGGCATCGGCTTCCAGGCAGGCTGCGAGCTGCTTGGCGCGATGGCCATCCCGATGGGACCCGGCAACACCGACAAGCAGATCCAGATGATGATCGACATGCAGTCCACCGTCCTCTGCGCGACCTCCTCCTATGCGCTTCTGCTGGCCGAGGAAATCGAGAAGCGTGGGCTGAAGGACAAGATTGCGCTCAAGAAAGGCGTCATCGGCTCGGAGCGCTGGGGGAAGAACATGCGCGACCGCATCCAGGGCATCCTGGGCATCGAGCTCTACGACATCTACGGACTCACTGAAGTCTATGGCCCCGGCATCGGCATCAACTGCCCAGGCGAGGAATACATGCACATCTGGGATGACTTCATCTATCTGGAGGTCATCGACCCGCAGACTCTCAAGCCGGTTCCGGATGGCGAGTGGGGCGAAATCGTCATCACCACGCTGGTCAAGGAGGGCGCACCGCTGATCCGCTACCGCACCCACGACCTCTCGCGCATTGTGCCCGGAGAATGCAAATGCGGACGGAAGTATCCGCGCATCGACATCATCAAAGGGCGCACCGACGACATGATGAAGATCAAGGGCGTGAATGTCTTCCCCAGCCAGATCGAAGAGGTGCTGTCAATGTTCCCCGAGGTCGCCAGCGAGTACCAGATCCACATCTCGCACCTGGACGGCAAGGATACCATGCGCCTCTACGTCGAGAGCAAGACCGGTTCCGTGGACTTCGCGGACTTGGCCAACCGCATGGCGGACAAGATCAAGAGCAAGATTGGCTTCACGCCTATTGTGAAGGTGGTCGAGGTCGGCGTGCTTCCGCGCAGTGAGAAGAAGGCCAAGCGCGTGATTGACGAACGTTACAATTAGCCCGTTTCCCATGAAATTCCCGACCAAGCAGTGGGCCGCGAAGGCTAAGGAGTTGATTCCCGAGCTGAAACGCTGGTGGATGGACCCCGTCGCCATTGTCGAGCCGGTGGCAGATCCGAAGGCGTGGCAGGGCGTGCGGATGCGCAACATCGCCAAACCACAGGAGTCCTACAAGCGTGGTGACATCCTGTATTTGGACTTCGGCGAACACGCGGTCGGGCATATCTCGCTGGACATCTCCATCGTGGGCCACGAATACGACTCACCGGCCTACTTCCGCATCTTGGCGGCGGAACTTCCCTTCGAGTTCGAGTTCAAGCCGGAGAAATGGAACCACTGGCTGAGCATGGCGTGGATGCAGGAGGAATATGTCAAGTTCGACAAGATTCCCAAAGGCGTGGAATTGCCGCGGCGCTACGCCTTCCGTTATCTCGCCATCGAAGTGTTGGTCGCCCCAGGCCCCGTGGTCTTCAATTCTGTTCGTCTCCACGCCGAGAGCTCCGGCGGACACCATCTGCCGGAGCCACCGAAGGGCCTGGATGCGTTGGAGAAGCAGATCTTCACCATTGGGGTGCGGACACTGCGCAACTGCATGCAGACAGTGCTGGAGGATGGTCCCAAACGCGACCGACGGCTCTGGCTGGGAGACCTCCGCCTGGAGGCAATGGCGAACGCCGTGACTTTCCGGCAGCCGCAGGTCATCGAACGCTCGCTCTACCTGTTGGCAAGCGCCGCAGGCAGGGACGGCATCTGCCCCTCCGATGTCTTTGAGGAACCCGATGGCACGCAGGGGGCACAGGTCTTCGAGTATCCCTTCTTCTTCACCAAATGCCTTCTGGAACATATTACCTGGTATCCACGCCGCCGCCAGATCGCCGAAGACCTCTACGACTTTGCCGCATACCAGTTTGAAGTCGTGCGGAAATACATCGACAAGAACCACTTGCTGACGCCTTCAAAGGACAAGTGGGTGGTCATTGACCAGAACCGCACGCTGGACAAGACGGTGGCGGTTCATTGTGTATATCTATTTGGTTTAGAATCACTTGTTGAGTTATCTAAACGATTGCATAGACCTGGTTTGGAAAAGTTGGAAACGGAATTGTCGTTGATGCGGAAAGCCGCCTACGATGCCTGGTTCGACCCCTCGACCGGCTTCTTTGCTGCGAAGCCTGGCGCGGAACTCTCCGTCGCCTCGCAGGTCTGGGCGGTGTTGGGCAAGGTGGTCACCGGCGCGGAGGCCAAGGCGTTGATGAAACGCACGTTGGCGACCAAGACGCTTGTTCAGCCCGCCGCACCATATCTCCAGCACTATGTCCTGGAGTCCTGTGCTCTCTGCGGCGAGACCTCGGGACTGCGCAAGCTCATCCGCTCCTACTGGGGCGCGATGGTCAAGGTCGGAGCGGACACCTTCTTCGAGGTCTTCCGTCCGGAAGATCCCTTCTACAGCCCCTACCAGCAAACTTGGGTGAACAGCGCCTGCCACGCATGGAGTTGCACCCCCGTGGTTTATCTGGTTTAAAATGCCAAAGCACCTCGCTACTGTTTTTTTACAAATTTGAAGGAAAAGACATGTCAATCAAGATATCTGCACGAACTCGATATGGCCTCCGGATACTGCTGGATCTGGCCATCCATGGCAATGGTGTACAGCGTTCCGTGAAGGACATCGCGCAGTCCCAGCAGATCTCCGACAAATTCATCAGTCTAATCGTGGTGAAACTGCATCGTGGCGGACTAATCAAGACTACGCGTGGCATCCATGGTGGACTCACGCTGGTTAAAAATCCTGCCAATATCCGTTTGTTGGATGTAGTGGAATTGATGGAGGGGCCAGTGAATCTTTTGGATTGTCTGGAACCTTCTGCCACTTGCAATCGCATGGAGCATTGCGCCGCACGTAAAATATGGGGAAGTGTCAATCAAAAATTGGTTGACGCATTGGCTGACGTCACTCTGCAGGATGTCATTGACGCATCTTCCGGCACTGTTTCCCCAGAATACTGTATTTGAAGAAGAATGACAATGTCATCGTTCCATGAACTTAGATTCATGGAAACCTGTGAAAACCCAATGCTTGGCGCTGTCGAGTTCGAGGGAGAGGCGGAGGTGGTAAACCTCGTCCAGATGGTAGCTGCCCTCCTTGCTGGTGGCGCGGGCGATGAGTTCGCATTCGGCAGTGGCGTGGGTGTCGTCCAGCAGGGTGACATAGATTTCGACGGGCTTGAGGTAGATCATGTCCGCGAACATCCGTCCTCGGGAGACGTGGCTGCCTAGCTCGTCGCCGGAGAAACCTCCCTCAATGGGTATGCCATGGACGCTGACATCGACGTGGTTGGCGAGGCGATTCAGGAAGGCGACCATCTTGAAGCCCATGACGGTGTTGGTCTCTCCAGGCGCCTTGTTGACATCCTCCGCAATCGCATGGATCTGCTTCTTGATGAGGTACTCCGGTGTACGAACGAAATGCCAGTACCAGGCTCCGACGCCGATGCCGATCGCCACGAGGACATAGAAGACTGCCTTTGGGGTGATGTGGAGTTTCATGATTTCACCTCGAAGAATGCTCCGATTTTGCCAATATCGCCGGCACCGATGACGGCGATGACAAGCGGAGTGGGGGAGTTCTGAAGCATTTGACCAATCTCACGGGCGAGTTGTTCCCACGGGGCATCGGAGAGGCGAGCCTTGGCGGGGTTGGTCTGATTGATGGCATCCACGATGGCCTGGGGATTGGCATCGGCGATTTCGTCCTCCCATGCGAGAAAGGGTCTCACGATGACCGCCTGGTCTGTCTGCTGCGCGAGAATATCGGCAAAGCGCTTGCCGTAGCGCAGGATGCGTTCCGGACGGTGCGGCTGGAAATAGACTACAAGTTGTTGGTTTGGAAACTGTTCTCTGATTGCTTGAAGGCTTGCGGAGAGTTCCGTGGGATGGTGCGCGTAGTCATCAACGAAGGCGCATTGGCGGTCGTCACTCTGCCAACGGACGGTAAGTCGTCGCTGGACGCCGGGGAAACTTCGCAGGGCAACGATTGCATCCTCGTGGGGGACGCCAAGCAGTTCGGCGGCGGCGATGGCAATTGCGGCGTCCTGCCGGTTGTGCGTGCCATGGAGGGGTAGGGCGGTCAATGCGGAATCCTCTCCGGCGTTCAGGGGTAGGGTGGTGAGCGACGGCGCGTCGTGGAGGATGCGCTGAAGGTCGGGTGTGTCCCACGTCAGGGTCTGAAGCGATTGCGAGGCAAGTCGTGCAAAGCACTCTTCGAGTCCGGCAGTTCCACCGATGCCCCAGGAGTGGTCGTCGTCGATATTCAATATAATGGAAAGGAAAGGAAGCATGAGTTCCTGCGAGCGGTCGCTTTCATCGACTTCGGTGACCAGGAGTTCCCAAGAGCCAGCGGCGGCGGAACGCTCCCAGCCGTTGACAATGCCGCCCACCAGGTAGCCCGGATTCAGTCCACGTTCTCGGAGAATATGCGCCAACATCGCGGTGGTGGTGGTCTTGCCGTGGCTGCCAGAGACTGCAATGACGCGGCGGAAGTAGGGTGCCAGCCGTGCGAGGAACTGTCCGCGTCGGCATTGCGGGATGCCCCGTCGGAGTGCCTTCTGACGTTCGGGGTTCGTTGCAGGCACCGCCGCCGAATAGACCACCAGTTCGGTGTCGGCGGGGAGATTCTCCGCGCGGTGCCCGATGAAGATTTGAGCGCCTTGCTCACGGAGCCGTTTGACGTAGGCGGAGTCCTGGGCGTCCGAGCCAGAGACCTCAACTCCTGCGTCCAGCAGAATCTGCGCAAGGCCCGATACGCCCACACCGCCGACACCGAGGAGATGAACCCTGCGCCACGGAAGGCGAGGGGCGATGGCGAGGGGGTGCTTGACTGCGGCTCGAGACCACGGACGGTAGAGGAGCAGTGGCGTGGGGCCGTGGAATTCTAGACGGAAGGAAGTCCCGTCGCATTCGTTGAGCGTGCCGCTCCAGAATTTCTCCAGCGGCTGGGCGTCAAGCGGATAGCGCAGCCCAGAGGTGGTAATTGGCATGGTTGGGTCGGGCGAGAAGATGGAGAGCTGCTCGCCGGGTGTGGAGGAAAGCGTCTCGCTGTGTGTCAGAACTTGAAAATATCCGTAGTCCGTCCAAAGCTGGATGTCGGGGTTGGTCTGTGCGAAATCCAGCAGGAGGGCGAGATTCCCGATGGCATGGTCGTCGCGTCGGCCCATTGCCCCGAGGATGACAAGGTGGTCGATCCACCCCTGCCGGACGCAGAAGCGAAAGGCCTTGGCGAGGTCGTTGGTCTCCTGTTCTGCCTCGTGGTGGAGGCGGTCGGCGAAGCGTCGCTTCAGTGCCTCGGGAATACTGTCGAGGTCGCCGACGATGGCATCCGGCTCACGGATTCCGCTGGCGGCCAGTGCGACTGCCGCGCCGTCACTGCAGACCAGATGCGTGGCGTTCCGCAACGCATTGAGGCACTGGCGGTCCTGCGGGAACTCGCCATTGGCGAGGATAATATCCATGAAATAATAGGAAGTTTCGGCAAAAAAGGGAAATCCGGCAGGAGTGGCCGGATTTCCGGAATGTTGGTTACCAGCCCATCACCTTGGCGACGTTGGGAATCACGGGGGCGATGAGTTCCTTGATGGCGTCGGAGTACTGGCGGATTTCCCACTGAGCGTGTTCACTGGAACGCAACTCGATAAATTTCAGCAAGTTGGAGAGATCAACTGTACCCCAGAAGGTGGTCATGAGATTCTGGGAGAGGACGCCGCGAGCCTGTTCGCGGCAGACGCCGGCGGTCAGGAGGTCCTCGTAAGCTTTCAGCGAGGCCTTGTTGGCGGCATCAATCGCCGCCTTGGCGGCTGCCTGGTCGAGTGTCGCAGGGGCGGTGACGGATGCCTGGCGGTCGTTGTCCGCCTGGGCGTGAATTTCCGGCGGGACGTAGAAGTCCAGGTCCACTTCCGTGTATCGGCGGGAGATTTCGTTGTAGGACCAAGTGCGGTGGCGATGCCACTGGGAGCGCACGAAGAGCGGACAGTGTACCAGGAAGGTGAAGACCACATGCTCCAACGGGGTGTTGTGGTGGTTGGCGATCAGGTACTTGACGAGCTTCACATCCCGCTCATCCATCTCCGTGCGCATCTTGCCGAAGGAGACGCGCGCCGCATTGACGATGCTTGCCTCGGTGCCCATCTGGTCCACCAGTCCGATCCAACCCTGTCCGCCCAGCACCATGCGGTGGTTCGGTGGGGGGACGTTCACGCTTTGCAGTTCCGGCATTGTCTTCCTCCGTGTAAAAAAATTATGTTTAACTTATTTGTAATTAAGAAGTAAAATTATTTATTAAACTACTTCGTTCCCAAAAATGGTTCGAGGTAGTCCACGCACCCCTTCATCGTGGCGAGCTTTCCATAGTCGGCTTCAGGGACCTCGACGTGGTAGCGCTTGCGAAGTTCCATGACCACATCCAGAAAATCCATGGATTCAAGGGTTCCGCGGAGGGAATCTTCGGGGCCAAATGAGTTCCAGTCCACATCGGGGTTGATGTCGGAGAGGATTTCAATCATAGCGGTTTGGATTTCGGGGCGTGTCATGGTGGTTGCAGGTTATTCTTGGTACTTGGTGACGATGGTGACGCAGTTGATGCCGAGCATCCCGAAGGAGTTGTTCAGAATCGTGGTGACCGATGCGGAAACTGGTTCATTTAAAACGAGATTCGGCAAGGCGCACTCCGGATCGAGCTGATCGACGTTGATAGTGGGATGGACGAAGCCGTCGTCGAAGGACGGGAGGTTTCCCGCCAGTTCGAGCGCGGCGGCGGCTCCCATGCAGTGCCCGATAAAGCTTTTGGTGTTGTTGAAATAGGTGTTGGGGCAGGAATCGCCGAAGACCTCACGGAGCGCGGCGCACTCCTTGATGTCGCCGAGCTTGGTGCCAGTGGCGTGGGTGTTCACAATGGAAATATCCTGTGGAGCCAGGCCTGCCATCGTCAGAGCCTTCCGGACGCATTGCGCCTGCCGCTCGGAGTTCGGCAGAACGGTGTCCGTGGCATCGGAGTTGTAGCACCAGCCCACCAGTTCGCCGTAGATCTTCGCATTGCGCTCCTTGGCGCGATCCAGACGCTCCAGCACATAGACGGCGCCGCCTTCGGAGACCACGATGCCGTTGCGCGCCAGGTCGAAGGGGCGGCTTGCTTTGGCCGGGTCATCGGCGTGTGCAAGCGCACCTTGGCTCTTGAATGCGGCAAAGATACCGAAGGTGCGTGGGCTTTCGGAAACGCCGCCGGCCAGAGCGAGATCCACCTCGCCCAGAAGCAGTTGCTGGGCACCTGTGACCAAGCCTAGATTTCCTGCCGCGCAGGCGGCGCCGACCGTGTAGTGGGGGCCAGTGATGCCAAAGCGCACCGTGACCTCTCCTGCGGGGTTGTTGGCGACCGTGCGTGGGTTGTGGTGGTGGCTCCAGATCGCGGTGTCGTAGTTGTACTGTGAAATCTCGTAGATTTCATTCTCGGTCTCGACGTTGCCGTGTTCGGTGATGCCGAGGAAGACGCCCGTTCGCTCTGGATCCAGTTGCTCTAGTGACAACCCTGCATCGGCAAGGGCCTCGCCGGTCGCATAGATGGCGATGGAGCCAGCCCGCGTGCCGTTGCGAATGTCCTTGCGCTTCTGGTATTTGGTTGCATCGAAATCACAAAGCCCCGCCGGAGCGGTGCCGAAATACCGCATCTCCAGGGACTTGACACCGGATACGCCATGCAGCAGCGCATTCCGGAAGTCAGTCAGCCCATTGGCGTTGGGGGCGGTCAGCCCTACGCCAGTGATGACGATGCGTTGATGGTCGGGTTTGGTGGACATAACAAATTACTATATCGCAATGGCGGAAAAAAGTTGGAATCTGTGCAAAAAGACAGATACCTACTGACGCTTCCAGGCCAAAAGGAGGCTTCCGCTCAATGCGAGGATGGTTGGCAGGGCCCCGGCTGCAAATGGTGAAAGTAGTCCGGAACGTCCCATTACTACAGCTTGTTGAGCAAAAGAATAGTAGAACATCAACAAAACTGCCGCAATGACAAAGCCTGTGATGGCGCTTTTACGACCTTGGGTGATGGTAAGCGCGAACCCCAGCAATCCGGCAACGAGCGTGGAAAGAGGATAGAATAAACGGTAGGCAACCATGGTGCGGACAAAGCGCCGGCGCGCATCCGGTAGTCGGTCGGCAAAACGAAGCATGCGAATCAAGCCTTTCAGGTTCAACTCATCTGGCTGATGATGCAGTAACTCGATTTCCTGAGGCGTCTCGGCATACGGCATCTGGGTGATTTCATCGTCTCCGTGACGAACTATGCTGGAAGGATGGGGCAATTCATCTGTTTCCAAATATTCAAATTGAACCGTCTCTCCTCCCTGGAAAAGCCATTTTTGAGTGACAGAGTCATACTGGGCCTGATGGGCTATGCGGCGTGAAAGCAACCGGCCTGACGTATCGGTGACCCAAACGACAATGCCGTGACAAGGTTCTGCCACACGGAAATCCGCAAATTGCCACTCGGTGCGGTTTTGCGCATTGTAATATGAGAGCGCATTCTGGCCTTTTTGCCGAGTGGGGTGGCTGCCTGAATTGGCTTCGACGTGCGCTAATGCTCTCCGTATCTCATTTTCCTTCGCTATTTGTTCTTCACGGGAACTCGTTGTTCTGTCGGAATTTGCACCATTTTGTTCTTTCAACTGTCGTTCCAGTTCTTCCTTGACTCTGGCATCCAAACGCTTTTTCAGCTGCCTGTGGTGTTCCAGTTGAACGCGAACTTCATCGGCATAGCGGTTGGCGGCGGGTTTAACCACCTCCATCAAATACATCTCGGCTCCACAAAGGAAAAGACACAGTCCCCAGACGGGCAGGGCGGTGACTAGCAAGGAGAGACCCGCAGCACGAATGGCGGTCAATTCGCTGTTTTTCCCTTTTACGATGGTCATAAAACTTACGCCTAGGAAAGTCGCAAATGGGAAGATGGTCTCCAGCGGATCCAGGGAACGAGCCAGGAAATAGAGAAGTTCGGTTCGAAACGAGAAGTCGGCACCTTGGAAGTCCGGCAGGTCATCGAATACCGACAGCAACAGGCATGTCATGGTGAGAATGGCAATGGCACCAAAAATCGGCACTGTGCTTTCTCTCAGCAAATGACACCCCAGACGCCATGGCAGGCACCGTTTCGATTGTGAATTGGCAGTTGGCAATGAAGAATGAAGATAGAGTCTACCGGATGCTGATACGGGCGATATGGATGCGCTTGATGCGCAGGCCAGTCAGGTACTCTTGCAAAGAAAAACGTCCTCCAGTGCAGAGCCAGGTAAAAGGAGTTAATACTCCAAAAAGGCATGTCAGGAGAAAATACCAGTACGCGCGGCAACAGTAGACTGGGCGTTTGTCTGCTGTAATTGCAACCAGTCCCCAGAAACGCATTCCGTAGGTCTGGCCGTACACGTTCAACATCCAGATGTTGTAGATGGAAATGCCGCTCCAGACCAAAAAAAGGAAGACATACATTGCAAGGAAGTTGGGGAGGATATGTATGCATACCAACAGCCAACAAAGGAACATAATGACAAGAGCGCCTACGCTTTCCACCAGCAAGTCGGTAACGGCAGCCAAAGTTCGGGCGATTGGCGTTGTCGCCTCGTAGGTGATGCCTTCCTGCGAAAGTGCGGTGGCAAGAGGATCATAGTCGCCGCGCATTTGAAGCCGGGCTTCCAATTTTGCCTTGTCAGACAGGCTGTACTGCTCCGCCATCTTCAAAAGCAACTCGCGGTAAATGTCTTTTAGGAAATCCACCTCGCGCGCCTTTGTCCAGATGGGCAGAAGGGTGCTGCGGATTTTGGCATCATGGGGGATTTCACCGTTTTGCGCAAGGGCAATCATGGACTTTTCGTCATACGGCCCCTGTTCTGGACCGTCGCCAATGCGGAAAAGGTATTGATTTTCAATAGCCATAATGAAGTTTTGAACTTATGGGGGGTTATTGGTAGGAGTGGCTTTTCAGTTGTTGTCCACCAGGCCAAAGCGATTCGAGAAGGGCCACCACACAAAACAGGGGCTGCCGACGAGGTTTTTGCGGGGCACCGCCCCCCAGAACCTGCTGTCCAGGCTATTCTCCGTATTGTCTCCGAGCATGAAGTAGTGTTCGTCGGGGACGGTGAATTCCTCGCCGTCGAAACGCAGGTATTTGGCCGTGGAAATGGCGGCGTATCCGCGATATCCGTTGGCTTGCGAGTTGATCTTGGCAAATCCAGGCGAGTCCTGGACATCCAATTTGTGGAACTCGGTCTCTCCTGCGGGCTTCACCCAAAGGGAACGGTCCTGGATTTTCAAGGTATCCCCTGGCAGTCCAACAAGGCGCTTGATGTAGTATTGCCCTGCCAAAGGAGAGCCGTTGTACTCAATCCCGTCGGTATCGAAAACCATGATCTGTCCACGGCGGGGATTCTTGAAGGCAAGGCTGAGGCGGTTGACAAAAAGATGGTCTCCGAGTTCCATGACGCCATTGAAAACCACATCGCCTTGTCTGAACTTCAATTGCGGCGGGCCTTCCCATGGCATCAAGGCCTTGGCTTGGAATTGCGCGGAGTATTCCTCCAGGATGGCTTTCTGGGTGTCGGTCGGCGTGGCCGGGAAAAGCCAGTGGTATGCCTGCCCTTGGTCGGATCGGTAGGTTAAAAGCGTGTTCGGGAAAAAAGGCATCGACCTGGCTGCCTGGAGATCAAGGTAATCCAATTGCCCGTCGGCAGGAGCGACGAAGCGCAGGTGCCGTTGGGAATAATTCAAGTAGTCGAAGATGCGCCGTGGCAAGGAGACGTCTTGGGGGGCTTCACTGCGGATGTAGTGAATCCCGTACAAGGTTGGTTGCATGGAGCCGGTGGGAATGCCGAAGGGCCCGATGAACAATGAACGCAGGGAAAAGGCTACACCAAAGGCGACGACCAGGACCTCGAAGAAATTCCGCACGGAGGCCATTTTTCTGGGCAAAGGCAGGCTCAGAAGGAATTTGTCGATTTTGGCGGTCAGGTCCTTCAGTTCTGAGACCGTGACCGTCTTTGCGTCCGTCAACCTCACCGTGCATTCGCCTAACAGCCCCTCGCCGGTAGCGGTTTGACTGGTGCTTAGCAAATCCAAATTGCGGTGCAACAATCCCCTTGTGACTTCACTTGCTCTTTGAGCTGACGGCGCGGGCGGCGCGATGGGGGCGTCAGCCATTCAACGATGTTGCTCCCGAAGAAAAAGTAAATCAGGAGAACATCCAGGAGAAGAACGAAGAAGAGTGACATGTTCATTTGTTCTCCTCGTCGTTGCGCAGGACGGCGATGAAGGCCTCCTGCGGGATGTTCACGCTGCCGTAGAGCTTCATGCGCTTCTTGCCCTCCTTCTGCTTCTTGAGGACTTTCTGCTTGCGGGTGACGTCCCCGCCGTAGAGTTTCGCCAGGACGTCCTTGCGGAAGGGGCGGATGTCC
>JAFPYX010000001.1 GCA_017417585.1 Victivallales bacterium | reverse complement strand
GTACATGGCATTCATCAGGCCGACCTGCTTGAGGTTGCTTACGCAGGAGACACTACGGGCCTTCTCGCGGGCCTTGGAGAGCGCGGGCAGGAGCATCGAGGCGAGGATCGCGATGATCGCGATCACCACCAGGAGTTCAATAAGGGTGAAGGAGGACTTTTTCATGGTTGAATCTCGTTAGTTATAAGTAGTGATTACCAGTTGTTCCACATCATCAGCAGGCCATTGTCATCATACCAGAAGGGCGCCCACATGTTGTTGCGGATGCCCCAGCCGGTAAAGTCCGGATGGACTTGCTGCAGCGAACGTGTCTCCACGTGCGCATCGGCAAAGAGGACATTCGTCTTCTGGGCATGCGGCGCATGCAGAGAGAAGAAGGCGTATTGCCTGCGATAGGTCGGCCAGACATTGCCGGCCTGGATCATGAACGAGTGTCCGCCATCGATCTGGCTGAGTTCCGAAGCGTCCGCCACGGAATCCAGCGGAGTGGAGTCGGCAATGAAGACGCGCGTGGAAAGCCGCCCACCCCACTGAGTGAGTTCCTCGGCGCGCACGCCGGAGGGACGGAGATCCCAGTTGTCAGGCGAAGAAGCTATGGTCTTCTGGCGCTTGCCGAAGCCGGTGAAACTCAGACCGTAGGAGAAATTGCGGATCAGCGACCGGTTCTCGACGTTGCTCGCCACTCGGTCGTCATCCCAGGAACACATCTCTACCAGCGGGGCGAAGCGCCCTCCGACGGCCGAGCAGGTCAATGCCTTGCCGCCAATGCCGTAGAGGCGATTCAGGAAAAGCGGCCACGGGGTCTTGGAGTAGCCGTCGTTGATGGAACGGGGTTCGCCGTTCTTCTCGGGGAACTGCATCCATGCGCTCAGGAAATAGCCGTCGGAGTCCTGGCCGTAGATGGCATTCAGCAAGCCAATCTGCTTGAGGTTGCTTACGCAGGAGACGGTCTTGGCCTTCTCGCGGGCCTTGGACAGGGCGGGCAGGAGCATGGAAGCCAGGATGGCGATGATCGCGATCACCACCAGGAGTTCAATCAAGGTGAAGAACTTTTTCATGTTTATGAGGAGCTTGAAGATATTGGACTAAATTAGAATTAACTTGTATAATTATAGAAAAAAAAAGTTAAAAACACAACATTATTGCAGTTGGGAACGGGGAAACGGTTTTCCGCCAAGAAGAATACTTCAACAACGGGTCTTCGCCCGGCCTGGCCGATCCCGCCGACCTGGCCGACCTGGAACCGCTAGTTCCCCAGCACGTCGCTAGCAAGGTCCTTGCCCTCGAAGAGCCACGAGCCGTCTGCCTGCCTGGCGCATCGGCCGTAGAAGGAGCGCAGGCCGGACACCTCGGTCTGGAAGCGGACTTTCACCGGTCCGGGACCGATGGATGCCACAAGAATGCGGACTTGTCCAGAATTGTCCATAAATGTCCGGATTTCTGCTTGTCCCTTCAGCACTTCGCAGGGGACCGCCTGGGAGTCCTGGTCGGAGAGCAGGAAGGGCGCGAGGTCTTGGAGGAGCTTGGCGACCCGCACGATGTCGTTCCAGCGCTTGTCGAAGTTCTCGGGGGCTTCGACGGGCGTCTTGAAGGAACTGGGATCGGTGGGACGATGGAGGTCGAAGTAGGAGTAGTAGATGAAGCCCTTCGCGCCGCGGATCGCCATCAGGAGCGTCATCGTGCGCATCTCCTCCTCGCTGGGTTCGACGTATTCGGGGTAGGTCTCGGGCTTCCGCCGCGCCTGGTAGGTGCCCCAGTTGAAGAGCTGCGGCACGACCCAGCAGGCGGCCAGTCCTGAGGCCTCGAAGGCCTCCATCGCGGTGACGACCTTCTTCTGCGTACGCGGATCCGTTTTCTTCCCCAGCGGGTAGGGGTCCACTCCAAAGACATCGGAGGCCGAGGCGAAGAAGGGCGCCTCGTTGTAGTCGCAGAGCACCCCCCAGGTAGGATGCCAGGGGTCCAGCCCGTTGACCAGGTCGCGGCGGTCATTGACCATCTGCACATGCGACAGGCTGATTTCGTCGTTCACATACCAAGCCAGCAAGCCGGGGTGGTCGCGAAGTTCGGTGACGACACGGGTGACCAGCTCGTCAACCTCCCCGAACGGCTGGTCCATATTCTTGCGGGTGCTTTCCACGGTGGGCTGGAATTTCGGGGTGGGGAAGAAGTCCTTGATGCTGAAGATGATTTTCTTGTCATTGCGGTGCACCACATCCAGCAGGGCGCGGATTTTCTCAAAGGTGTATGGCGGCTTCTGCTGGCCGGGAACGGCCAGTCCGATGGAGTGGTAGGGCATGAAGCAGTTGAAGGGACTGTCCATGAGCCGCGCCAGGTCGTCGGGATTCCGCAGGTCGGAGAGGTAAAGCCCGATGGGGAGGAAGGGTTTGCCGTCCACGATGGCGCGACCACGCCCGTCAATCACACAGGCACCTTGGGGACGAACCTGCGTTTCATCCACCACCTGGAAGGAATGCTTCACCGCATTGGCGACCTCGCCATCGGGATTCAGCAGCTCGACGTTCAGTGTGACGGAACCGACGGGCAGCTCGCCCAGCGCGAATTCGAGCGTCCGACTTGCAATCGACTGCGTCTGAACCGTTTCGCCATCAGCGGAAATTGTGGTCAGGCGCACGTTCCAGCCGTCAAAGTAGTCCGGACGGTCACTGCCCAACTTCGCCAGGTGCACGCGGGCGGTTTCGCCCGTGGCCTTCATCAATCCTTGAATTGGCTGCACCAGAAAGATGTCGGGATTGCGGTCGGTGGGTTCCAGGGTCACATTGTCGAACCACACATGGCCGGTGCCGCCCTTCTCCAAGTAGAGCACCACCTGGCAGAAGTCCGTGCCGACAGGCGGGCACGCCGTGACCTCGCGGTAGGTCCAGTCAAACGACGGCTGCTGCGGACCGATGTTGTATGCCCCGCCCAGCCATTTTTTATCCGCGCTATAGTATTCCACGCCATACGAGGCGGTTGCGCGGTCGCAGCCCTCGCCTTTCGTCCACAGCCCCAGCTGGTAGAGGCGGCCGACCTCCAGCTTAACACGCTGAATGGGAAACGAATACTTCTCCGGATCATCGCGCCAGACATGCAGACCGCTGTTGCCGTTGTAACCGCCGTGGGAATCAATCTCCGCCCCTTCGGCGGGCATCCGCCAGCCGGACTCGCCGTCCTCGAAGTCGCCATTTGTAAGCAACGACTCAGCCGACAAGACAGAAACCGACAACATCAGACAGAACAGCACAACAATGGACAGAAATGCTCGTTTCATGATGATTTCCCCGTTGACAATGGTGGCTTGTAAAACAGAATCAATGCCATAAAATAACCCCTGCGGCAGATTTCGCCGCCCTTTTTTGCTCTATATTAAATCAACTTGCCCTTTACGCAGTCGCGCGGCCCTCCCCCACCTCTTACCTCTCTGGCAGATCCAGAGACCAGAGTCCAGACTTTAAACTTTAAGCTTTCACCTTTCACCTCTCACCTCTCACCTTTAACCTGAATATGCGCAATCCCTTCAAAGATCTCCCGCAGCACGTCGGTGAACTGCACTCCAGCCCGATCATCCGCCGCTACGAGGGCAATCCCATCCTCACCGCAAAGGACGTGCCCTACCCCGCGTCATACGTCTTCAATGCAGGCGTAACCCGCTTCCAGGGCAAATACTTCATCGCGCCGCGCGTGGACCTCTTCAATGGCCGCGAACGCCCGGCGATCGACATGGGCACCGGCTTCGGCGTGAGCGACGACGGCATCCACTTCGAGATGCAGCCAAAATGGATTCGCGTCCACTACAAGGGCGTAGTGCTGCCGTGGCTGGTGGACTCGCGCCTGACCGTGCTGGAGGACCAGCTCTATCTCACCTTCTGCTTCGAGAACCAGCACTCCGAGCGCCCCGGCATCGCCCGCTGGCGCGGCGAAGGCGTGGACTTCGACGCGGTTTGCATCGGCATCCCGCAGCAGCGCAACATGGTCCTCTTCCCGGAGAAGGTGAACGGGATGTACATGCGGCTGGAGCGCCCCTCCAACCAGTGGCATGATCCCTTCCACATCTGGTACGCCTTCTCGCCCGACCTGCGCTACTGGGGCGACCAGGAGCTCTTCCTGGGCTGCGAGGACGTCCCGTGGGCCAACACGAAGATCGGTGCCGGCGCACCGCCCATCAAGACCGACCGCGGCTGGCTCCTCATCTTCCATGCGGTGGACCAGGATCCCGACCGCCATGTGAAGTGCATGGCCACCGACGACTGGAGCAAGCGCTACACCGTCGGCGCCGCGCTCTTCTCGCCGGAGGACCCAACGAAGCTCATCGCCATCACCAAACAGCCGCTGCTGGTCGCCGAGGCGCCTTACGAGACCGGCCCACAGGCCAACTGCTGGGTGGAGAACACCATCTTCCCCTGCGGTGCCGTACTGGAAGACGACCAGAACACCCTGCGCATCTACTACGGCGCGGGCGACAGCAACACCTGCCTGGCCTTCACCACCCTGAAGGAACTCTGGGGCGTGATGTCCCCCGCCACGCGAATGGCCGACATCGCCACCGTGCATTTCCGCTACGAAAAGTGGGAAGGAAACCGGTAGGGCTTGGCTAGGCTGGCTAGCCAATCTAGCAGATCTAGCAGATCTAGCCGGGCTAGCCGCTCTAGCAAATCTATCTGGGCTAGTCCGGCTAATTCAATAATTACCACGATGTCCGAAGAATCGAAAATCCTGAAGGGCGAGTTGTTCTGCCCCGGCGACCCGTTGCTCAAGGCGATGAAGCTGCGCTCCCACGACCTCAGCGCTCAATACAGCCGAACCAGCGAAAGCGAGACCGAACTGCGCGCCCGCCTGGCTCACGAGATTCTCGCTGAGTTCGGAGAGGGCTCCTTCATGCAGGGGCCCGTCTTTTTCCACTACGGAAAGCACACTCGCATCGGCCTGCGCAATTTCATCAACTACAACTTCACCGTGCAGGACGACGCACCCGTGACCATCGGCAACGACAACAACTTCGGCCCCAACGTCACCATCGTCACACCATGCCACCCGCTCCTGCCGGACGAACGGCGCTGGATGCTCAACGAAAATGGCGAACGCAAGCACCTCTGCTACGCCAAGCCCGTCACCATCGGCAACGACTGCTGGTTCGGCGCCAATGTCGTGATTTGCCCAGGCGTGACCATCGGCGACAACTGCGTGATCGGCGCGGGCAGCGTGGTCACGCACGACATCCCCGCGAATTCCGTGGCCGTCGGCGTGCCCTGCCGCGTGCAGCGCACCCTCACCGCGGCGGACAGCATGGCGAACTACCCTGAGATCCTCGGAAGAAACAAGGTCATGCCCAACGAATAACCCCTCTTTTTGGCGGGTCCTGAGTCCTGAGTCCTGACTTTAAACTTTAAATTTTAAACTTTAAACTTTTGTAATGTTTCCTCTTTCCATCACCACCGACTATCATGGCGATCGGGGCTGTCCGCAGACTCGCCTACAGTATGCCGCCGAGGCGGGCTTCACGCACCTGCATTGGTGCCACCAGTGGTGCACGGATTTTCTCTACGACACCGCGGAATGGGATGCCATCGACTCCTGGCTGAAGGAATACCACCTCACCCTGCTGGACATCCATGGCTCCGCTGGTCAGGAGAAGTGCTGGTATTCCGTTGAGGAGTACGAACGCCAAGCTGGCGTGCAACTGGTGGCCAACCGCCTGGAGATGCTCCTGCGGCTATGTGGCGAAGGCTGCATCATCATGCATGCACCGGAAATCGAAACTCAGATGTCCGCCGAGGAGCTCACCATGACCGAAAAACAATTCGAGCAGTGTTGTCGTTCCCTTGACGAGCTGGCGCCACTTTTCCAGCGTCACGGCGTTCGCATCGCCCTGGAGAACTATCCCACAGGGACGTGGAAATGCCTGGAGCGCTTCTTCGCACGTTACCCTGCGGATTTTGTCGGTCTGACCTACGATTCAGGGCATGGCCATATCAGCAAGGAGCACTCCCTAGCCAAGCTGGAGAAGAATCTCGACCGCCTCTGCGCCGTCCATCTGCATGACAACGACGGTTCCAGCGACCAGCACCAGACGCCCTTCTACGGCACGGTGGACTGGCCACGCCTCGCCAAACTCCTCGCCAAGGCACCCTTGCTAGACGGCAAGCCACTGCAATTCGAGGTGGTGGACTACAACACGCCATTCAAAATCGCCGAGGACCAGCCCGAGACCTTTCGGGCGTTCCTGACGGACTGCCACGAAAAATTCGAAAAAGTCGCCGAACTGGTGGCCAACGCCTGAAATGAAAACCATCGTTCTCACATTCGATGACGCGGTGACCTCACAGCTCACCAATGTCGCGCCAGTGCTCAAGCGCTACGGCTTCGGCGCGACCTTCTTCGTCTGCCGATTCACCGACGAATGGCGCGCCCAGCACGGCGAATATCTCATGGGGCTGGACGAACTGCGCGAACTCCAGCGACAGGGCTTCGAAATCGGCAACCACACCTGGAACCACCCGAATATGCAGCAGCTCTCCGACGAGGAGAACGCCCGCGAGGTGGACTCGCTCTCCGAGTGGCTCAAGAACGGCGGCATCACCGAGGCGCCCGTCTTCGCCTACCCAGGCGGGCCATACGCGGAAAATGCCGCGCCGCTATTGCGAGAGCGCGGCTTCCTCGTCGCACGCACCACCGAAAAAGGAGCCTGGGATCTGCGGAATTGCGACCCCATGCGCGTGCCTTCCACACCCGTCCAGGGCACTGACGACGCGTTGTTCCTGAAGGCGATCAGCTATGCGGACAACACTCGCCCCGCCGTGATAGTGTTCCACGGCGTGCCGGACATCGTCCACCCCTGGGTGCATACCCCGCCCGAATGCTTCTCCGAGTGGATGAAATACCTCCACGACCACGACTACCGCGTCATCGGCATGGCCCAGGCCGCCCAAGAATAATCACTGCTGTCCCGTAATAATTCCTATGCCTTGCGCTACGCGCTTCGGGGGCAAGGGCGAGGGAACTGAGTTCCCTCCCCTTTCCCCCGTACCCCCTATCCCAATCCGCAGGTTTTTTTGCGCGGCTTGGCATACGCTGGTGTATACCATCTATTAAGCCGTAATGAAAGTTTCTGCATGCGGGATTCCGTGCCACAATTGGTAAAACTATCCCTTCGCAACCCAAGAATATGCTACAATCACCCCGACGGTGACCAGCAGCATCGCCAATGCGCAATATGACGGCACGCTGGCAAAGAGGCTGCAGACCAACATGGCCACCCCGCAGAGCACCATTGCAAAACCGCCAAAACGGTGCGTCTTCGCCCAACGGGCCTCGTCATGCATAATCCACGGCAGACGGATGTCGACGTATTTGTTCGGACGCAGTTTGGGCAGGAGATTCCCCACCACGACAAGCAGAAGTTCAAGAACGCCAAAAGGATATTCTCCCGACCGGAAAAACTGCCACGCCCCGTGCTACAGCAAAAGAGCAGATAAAATTGTACCGCCGCAATTAGAATGCAACTAAGCAGGTTCATGGTGGAGAGCACCTCCAGATTGCGCACCTCCGCTGCGGCTTCATGGCTGCCCTCGCCATATTCTTGAAGGGCTTTGCGGTGACGCAAGCAACGGAAAAGTCCCATACCAATCAGCAGAATGGTCATCACAACCGGAATCGCAAGGACTTCCAGCGCATGAATTTTCAGCACAAAAACCAGAATGCTCGCCAACCACACGGCGGCAAGAAGAATCCACGAAACAGCCTTTTTCATTGTTCACCTCGCATGTTGTTGATCCAAAGGATGATCTCATCAAAGACGCCAGTATTCAACTCAAAATAGATGAAGTTCCCCTCGCGGTACTCTAGAAGCAGGTCCGCCTCCTTCAAAAGCCGAAGATGATACGACAGCGCCGGAGCCGAAATCCCCAGCGCCGACGCCAACTCGCCAGCGTTCTTCCGTCCCCCGCGCAACAAACTCAGAATCTCCCGACGCTGCGGGTCCGACAATGCCTTGAAACTCGCTGAAATGCTCATGGTTCGTTTTGAAAACGCAAACTATTTCAATTAAATTTTAAATACTATAGCACGGCAAACCGAAATTGCAAGCCGGAATTTAAAAATATTTTGAAATATTTGCGATTTCCCCTAATGATTAACCTAGCCAGGTTAACAACATGGCATTAAATGGTTCAGAGCCAAACCGATGGGAAGAATCCCCGAATAGAGATACCACCGATAGAAAAGGACCCCTCCCCAATATGGGGACAATAATTCCGCAATGCATTGCCCAGCGAGATTTGCTGGCTGTCATGTTGCAGTTGACGCTGAATCAGGAAACTGAACTCGTCCCGCAGTTCCCCATTCTCCCGCGACAGCGCAACCCATTCTTCGACCGGAATATCGAAATAGTGGTCGCGCGCATCCTCGATACGCTTGCGCAACTCATAGAACTGGAAGACCTTGTCCTTTTCCTCCTCGGTCAATGCGGTGAAATCGGTGTTGAGGACATAGTCCTCCAAAGCATAGAAACGCTTTCTGGCCAGCTGGAACTCGTGCTCCCGAATTGCCACCAGATCCTGCGCAGTAGTGATGTTACTTTGTGAGGTTGAGGAATACCGATGGAAAAAGCCATTGCGGACGTCTTCCCGCAACGCATGGTAGAGCTTCAGGTCATAGAGTCGCTGTTCCTCGGCGGTCTTGGTGGTATTCAAGTGGAAGACCGCCCGCTCCAGGCTCTTCCGCGAACGCCTTGGTGCCGTGAGCGTAGCCGAATGTTGCGCGGCAGACGAAGAAGGCGGCGCGGCAGACGCTTCCGGCACGGCGACAACCGCCGCTGACTGCGGCAAATGGCCCTGCCAGGCGCAAATCCCCAGCGAAACCATCAGGATTACCAACAGAGCAATCGTGGTCTTCAGACTGGCCATCACTCCTCCTCTCCATTCATAGCCCTCATGTCATCATGCAAAAAGAAAAACTTCCCCGGCACCGAGGCAGACACATGATAGATCATCTCAGAGGAAAAGATCGTATCGGGGTCCAGGGTCTCCAGAATCAGCTGGTCCAATTCATGCTTATGCGGGATATTACGAAAAAGAGACATCATGTCCTCCTGCGTGTATTCCCGGACCGAGATGGACGCATCGAATTCGTCCAGCTTGGCGAAGTACTCCTGGATCGCAGAAAGTTGCTCGTCGGTGAGTTCCGTCTCCTCCAATGCCTGGAGGATAATCTGCCGCGCCTGAATGCGCTTCTGCGCACTGGAGACCAGGAGCTTCTCCACCTTCTCGTAGTATTCCGGCATTTCGTCCCGCCGGGCGGCCAATTCACCAAGCGTGGGCGGCGGGGACGAAGGTTCCCGTGGATGCTCCGCCTGCCATTGACGATTAAACTCGCGGCTTTCCTCGGCCTCGCTACGCATCTGGGCGAGTTCTGAGGAGGCCTCCTTGCGGATTTGCCGAATCTCCCCGCGCAATGCCGTCGCGTCATCTTCTTGCAAAGGAAGTTCTGCGGCATCCAGAGGCGCCGCAGGAGCGGCGGTTGGTGTCACGGCGGTATCCGGCGGCATCTGGCGAACCGCCGCACCCGCTGGAGGTTCAGCCACCGACAAAGCGGCGGAGACGTTTCGCCTTGCCAGAATGACCGCCCACACCGCGACAACCGCAATGGCGAGGGAAACATTGATACTAATAATATAACTACTTTTCATTAATGAAGTTAATTCTATTTATTTCAGCAGGAAGACGCGGGTCTCCATCGCCTCCATCGGGATTTTGAAGGAGTCGATGCCCTTGCCCAATGTCTCGCCGGAATAGACATCCACCACCGTGCATTTGCGCGGCAGGCGGATGGCCTTCTCGCCTTTGGCGACCGCATGGACGGAGAGGACATGCGCCCCCGCGTAGAGGTTGTCATCGGTGGACAGGTAGATATGGACTCCCGCCTGTTTCGCCACTTCACGCAGGAACGCCGGACTCAGATACGCCCCGCCGTAGAAGTAGTTGTTTCCTTTTCGGGCGACCGCGCCCGCCGTGCCGTCGGCGTAGTCCGCGAGTAGTTCGGCCTCTGGGTCGGCGACCGCGAATCGCGTCTCCACGGTGTAGTCACCGCCGCACTTCGCGCCCTCCGGGAAGACCAGCTGGAGTGTTCCTGGAGCGACTTTCGCCGTCGTCAAACCCGCCAATTCGCTCAGGTTTTCGACAGAAACTCCCTCTGGCGTAAGGAATCCCGCGCCGTAAACCGTGACAACCGCCACGCCCTTTTCGCGAAGCGCCTGGTAGGCCTCGCGCACCTCCGGCGTGTCCGCGAAGGAGTTCAGGAAAATCACCACCTTGTATTTTCCGGCGGTCTTCGCCACGTCCTCCAGCAAGATGATGTCCACGGGGGCGCCGATCCGCGCCAGCGGGAATCGCTGGTATCCGAGCAGTTCGCCGTAGAGCGGCTTGAAGGAACGTCCGGGCGAGAGGAAGAGCTTTCCGTCGTAGTCATACTGGTAGCATTCGTTTTCGAGAGTGCTATTAATCTTCTGCGAGGCGGCAAGAAACTGAATCGCCTTCTCGTCGATCACCGCCGCGATTTCCGTGGGGTCGGGTTCCTTCTGCTCCATGATGTACTGGCCAGCGGCCACGGTGTGCTGGTACATCTCCTTGATGGCGGGGTCGTCCAGTTCGTCCCCGCCGTGTTCAGCGAGTTCATTCATCGGCATGCGGTGGGCGAGATACATTCCGGCGTTGCGCTTGAGCACCGTGAGCGTCTGCTCCAGATTGAGCGTCTGGCCGTATCCGCATTCGTCCAGCAGATGCGTCCGCGTATCGTCCTCCATCACGGAGAACTTTCCGGCGAGGCGGGCGGCGCCGTAGGGCTTCATGTCCGCATTCGGTGCGCCAAGGTTGCGCACGGAGTAGCTCTGGGGCGAGAGGAAGAAATCCATGTTGGGCGAGTCCAGCAGGAACTGCGTGTCGTTGTGGCCGCCGCGGTTCACGGTGTAGCCGATGTTGGAGTACTCCTGATGGTAGCCGTAGTAGCAGCCCAGCAGCTTGTCGCCGTGGCTGGCCTCCTTTATGGTGCCGGCGATGCGGTCGATGAAACGCGCGATGGACTCGCTATAGAAGCGGTCGTAAAGTCGCACGAGCGCGGTGGCGGCGGGGTCGCGGAAGATTCCGTCCATCGACGACTTCTGCTCCTCCGGCGTGGGGATATGGTCCACCTCGACGCCACGCTCCGCGGCGTATTTCTTGAACTGTTCCAGCGAGGTCTCGCTGTAGTCGCTGAAATGCGAGCTGTGGCTCAGCCATCCTTGCCATTCGCAGGTAGCGCCCCCCATCAGATTGTAGAGGACGATCTTTGAACCGAAATATTTCTCGCAGTGCGTGACCAGCGCACGGATTGCAGCCAGCGTATCCTCTTGCATTGCAGGATCGGAGAAGGAGACCATCGACACGTAGTAACCTCCGCAGGGCTTGCCATTTTCGTCTCGTGCGATGCGCTCCGGGTACTTTTCGGCATACCATAGGCCAGGATGGCACCACACGTAGAGTCCCAGTTTGGCGTCCGGGAAGTCGCGGAGCAGCGAGTCCAGCGTCCAGTCCAGCAGAGTGAAGTCGTATTCGCCGGGACCTTTCCACCAGTCGGCGGAGGAGCTGTTTCCGCCCACACGGCAAGCCACAACATTGAAAGGCGACTTCTCGCCCTCCATCCCCGTGGGAATCGTCCGCTCCGGGAAGTATGGATGGATGGTGTAGCAGTTGAAGAAGAAGGGCGTGCCGTTCAACATGGGCGTCGGCCCGGCCACGCCTGTCTCAATCCGAAGGACGGCACGTTCGCCGGGAGCCGCCTGGCCGCCGAGCGTCACGCCGTTGTCGTGCTGAGCCGCGGTCTCGCGGTCGCAGACCCCGACTTGGAGCTTGCCAGTACATTCTTTACCATATTTAAAAGGGCGCAAATCCGGCAGCACCACGCGCACCACGCCGGACTCGTCGAATTCCGCACCAAGTTCGGCAAATGTGCCGAATCGTCCATAGAGTTCGCGCCCCTGCCCGTCGCGGATAATGACATAAAGTTTTTCGGTTTCTTCGAGCCATGGCTCTCCTTGAAGAATCACCACCGTGCCATGCTCCGCGTCGCACTGCGCCGAAAGCACCTCAAAGTTCCCTCGTGAATTGCCCGTGGAGTTCTGGGCGACCAGCGTGGAGGTCAGGGGCTTCAGCAGCTTGTTCCAGGCGCGGTCGATCACGTAGCCATCCGGCGCCAGCCCCTTCGCCAGCTTGTCCTGGAGGTCCTTTGGCACCACGCTCTCCACCTCCAGCGGCACGCCTCTCTTCTCATAGAAGGCACGACGTTCCTGCGCCTGACGGGCCGCCTTGCCCAACGCCAGTTCGCGCGGACCGCCCATCGCCAGGACGCTCGACCCCGAACCGCTAACGAACTTCACCACAAGAACATTCCTGCCAGGGCGCAGCTTGATCGTGAACTTGTGGTCGGTCATCTGCGGCGGGTGGAGGACATTGCCGGAGTTCAGCGTGGAGAAAGCCTCCTCGCCGTTGCAGTAGAAGGCGAACCACCAGTCCGCACCGGCGCCCACCTCGTAGTCCATCGCCGCCGGCACCTCCAGCTCCGCGTACAGCCATGCGGTCGCGCCAGTTTGGATGCCTCCCAGCACAGGCGCCAGGTCAACCTCCTCGGCCACCGTCACCGTCATGGGCGACTTTCCCTGCAAGGTCGCCGGAATCGCCGAAAGTTCCTCCGCCGACGGCGCATACCCCCGCTCGACATTGGGGAACACCGTCCAGGTGGACGGGAAGGCGGGAGTTTTTTCCAAGTCAGTTGCCGATAGCGAGAAGGGTGTCATCATGGCAGACAAAAACAAGATCCACAGCAGCTTGCAGTTCATCATTACGGTATCCAGAAGCGATTTCAGGAGAAATGATTCTGACAAAAGATAACACCGCAAATCACAAACGCTGGACATCACGGGACTTTTTTACCACCGCGCCTGAGGACGAAGCGACCTGCGCAGGAGCAATGAAGTTTGGGTGGAAATTGAATATGCGGCGGACAACGACTTCCGCCAGGAAGCGGCTTCCAGGGCAACACCCATGAAGGACAGCCATCTCGCCAAGGGGCAGTCTAACTCAACGATATAATGCCCAAAGTTAAAGATACCATTCCGCTATTTTAACAGCCAGATCCAAGTGCTGTTTACTCTCCCTGGAAGGCTTGGTTCTCTCCAATTCACCCGCAAACATCCATCAGCCTCCTTCTCCAAATTCATGTCAAAGGCGAAATGCTCGCGAACCACTTCCTCAATCAGGGTTGTCGTGCCATCAGGTTCCAGACGATAGAGATACACGCGATAGTGGTCGTCGCAGGGCGAGGCCACAAAATCCTTCTCCACGAGCGCATATCTTTCACCGTCGATGACGAAGCAATTGCCTGTCTGCAGCGAAAACTCCATCACCTCTCCGTTGCGCAGCTCAACGACTGCCATCCCTGATTTTAGTTGGACAACCCTGCCCTGATAGTCCAATTTCACATTGGCCCAATCCATCCACGCATCATATTCGTCATCAGGTAGAAGCCAGATGTTTATCTGGTTTTGAATCAAGACGATGACCTCAGAACCGCTAAACACGGATGAACCGCTTCCCGAGCCGCTGTCCGCCCAAACCGCATCGATATTTTTGAGAGTATCCTGGAGAGCCTTACGGACTTGCTCTTTTTTCGACTCATCCTCTAAATGCGCAATCTTCCATTCGGCCACTTTGCGCAAAACATCGGTATTCCAGACATTCAGGCGTTCTGCAGTGCCTTCACGCAATCCAGTGCCATCCGCATCCTCCATGTGTTCAACAAGCACGTTGTCCTGCTTGTCAAGCTGACTTATCCATTCAAGCATCTCCTCGCGCGTCTCATTTTGAGCAAAGAGAACTGGGGCGAATCCCCAAACTAAACTAGCAAGGACAACAACAATTTGTGACAATTTCATCATGGTTTCCCTATATAACAATAATGAAAGACATTGTGATTTTGAATGGAGCATAGCCCTCTTCCGTACCATAGACGGCAAATCCTATACAGTCCGATTTTATTCGTTGGGATGATTTTGGCCGTGGACTTCCGAGTGCACAGTCATCGTGGCACGCAGTTCCGCCATTTCATTGTAAATGGGTTTCAATGTAATGCTTAACCAATGCCTGCAATTCAGGCAATCCCACTGAATTTGGCTGAAGGCGTTCTGCCCAAGGACGTCCTGGATGGAGAGTATCCCACGGGGACTTCTGTTGATTGTAGCGGCCTTTACCTGGGGCGTGGTTGCCAAAACCATCCAAAATGCGGTTCCAGAGAGGCACGAAGCGTTCAATCAAGAGGGACTCTGCCAACGGTATCCAAATGTCGTCAACAGCCAAATAACGGCAGAAGAAATCTCTCCCTTCCAAGTTGGTCACTTCTGAAACGGATTTGGCATGGTCACACAGGCGGTTGTATAAAGCCTGTCCAGGTTCTTCCCCCAAGCCAAATCCACCTTTTCTGGCACCAGCAGGAACTGCTTTCCCAACATAGATTGGCTGTTGAAAGGCACCCTGAAAATTACGTCTGGCAATCTTGTCATACAGTGGAAAATTACCAACATAGTAAATGGCATATATCCCTGCTCCGACAAATGGCTTTGGAGGCAGAGGCTCGACAGGCCGAGCAAGCATTGCATCGGCAACACTCTCTGCCAAATTGCGCTTGTCCAGCGGATTGAATGGCTCCAAGATTAGCATTTCTTTTTCACCCATCACAACCTCCCTAAGCCAATTGTTTTAAAATGCTCTTCCCGACGATTTCCGCCAAACGAGTCGGCACGGCATTGCCAATTTGGCGCATCGCCTCCGTCCACGGGCTATCAAAGACATAGTCATCGGGGAAAGTCTGGATACGGGCGGCCTCCCGAACTGTATAATACCGATAACTGCCATCAGGGAATGCAATCATGTTTTCGCCGCCAGGAACACCATGTGCCCCTGCCTTTAGCGCCTTGGATGGCTCGTCCAGCAAACTGCCTGTATGACCAGGGTAAGGCCGTGCGCCGACACGAAGTTCATGATTCGGCACTTGATTTGCCTTTTCAGGGGTGGGTAATCCTTTCAAGGCATCACGCACCGTCAAGTAAGGCTTTCCTTCCGGCTCAAGTAAGCCGTAATGCGCTTTTAGCCATTCCACCCGTGCGGCAACTTGTGAGGAGGGTGTACCGCGATGCCGCTTGGCCATCTGATGATGTTCCCAGTAATCCCCTGTCACCCATTGGTCCCAAAGCAGTCGGTCCAGAGTATGTGTCGGATTTGGGAAATGCCATTCTAGATTCAGGTCCGAACGGAACCCGACAATGAATACCCGATGACGATACTGTGGGATCCCGTAGTCGGCAGCATTCAGCAGGCGGAACACCACGCGGTAGGACAATTCAGGGAAACGCCCACTGGTCTGGACTTTCTCCAGACGCGCCAGATGACCACTCCAATCTTCGTTCTCCCGACGAGTAACCGACGGGAAAGAAAGCTGAAGCAAAATATAATTGAAATAACTGGCGAAGCTCTCGCGCAACAGCCCTTTGACATTCTCAAAGACAAAGCATTTCGGCTTCAACTCGCGCACGGCACGCACCGCTTCTGGGAACATGTCGCGGGAATCATTGCGTCCACGCGCCTTGCCGCCTAGGGAAAAAGGCTGACAGGGTGGTCCCCCCGCCACCAGTTCGATGGATTTGAACAGTTCCGCATAATGGACATCCCGAACATCCATTTGGTGGATATTCCAATTTGACGCCAATGGCTGATGATGGGCAATATTGTATCGAATGGTATCACAAGCTTTTCCATTGAACTCAAACATGGCCTCGTGATGACAGCCAGCCATCTCTAGGCCGAGGGCAAGGCCGCCTGCGCCAGTGAATAATTCAATGGAATGAACGTTCATGGTTTCCAATGGTTGGAATGTCATTCGTATCCCGAAGAGGAATTGCTTCAAGATGAAAATATACATCATCCCTCCTCCGTAGACGAGAGAAAGGATGATTGTTTACAACTAAAGCTGGGCGCACGGGCTGGCCGCGCCGAAGCTCCAGCCAGAGGGCGCGCTGGCATGCCAAGCCAAAGCCCTTGGGCGAAGGTTGGAGCGCGACCCTCCCGATCTTACTCGTCGCCGTTTTCGAGGGCCTCCTGGCGGAGGCGTTCCTCTTCGGCGGCCTGCGCGTCCAGGGCGGCCTGTTCGGCGGAGAGCTTCTCCTGGAAAGCGGCGGCGCGGTCGGCGGAGCGTTCCTCGGCGGCGTCCTTGGCGGCATTGGCGGCCTCGTCTTCCTCGGAGAGCTTGTCCACGAGGGAGACATTGGCGATGGCATCCTTCTCCTTGGAGAAGCGAATCACCTTCACGCCCTTGCAGTTGCGGCCAGTGCGGCGCACTTGCGCCACAGGGATGCGCACGGCCTGTCCGAGCATCGTGAGCATCAGGAGGTCCAACGTTGTATCGGGCTCCACCTGCATGGCGGCGACCACCTGGTCGCCGGGCACCAGCTTGATACTGGTAACGCCCTGCGTGCCACGGTTGGTGCGGCGGTAGTGGTCCTTGATTTCGCGGATTTCGGCGGCAGGCGCATTCTCGTCCACGACTTCTTCGGCCTCCTCCGGCTCTTCGGGTTCGACCGCAGGCGCCTCGTCGCTGTCCGCATCCGCATCGGCAGACGCAGCGGCCGCAGGCGCAGGACCGCCCAGCCCGACCGGCGTGCGCTTGCCCAGGCCGCCCGCAGTAATGACCATCAGGTCGTCGGCGGGATTCGCCACAGTCAAGCTGACCACGCGGTCCACGCTGCCATCCGCCGCCGCACGCAGCCGAATGCCGCGCACGCCGGCTGCGCCGGTGCCCATCGCGCGGACGATGTCCTCGCCGAAGCGCACCGCTCGGCCATTCGCGCTGGAGATGATGAGGTCATCCGAGCCGGAGGTCATCTGGGCATCGATGAGGTCGTCGGTGTCCTCCTTGAAGGTCATGGCGCGCTTGCCGGCCTTGGGGACGTGGCTGAAGAGTTCCAGGGACATTCGCTTCACGATGCCGTTGCGGGTGACCATCACGATGTACTTGCTGGCGAATTCCGGGTCCTTCTCGTCCACCGAGACGATTGCGCGGATCTCCTCGTGGATTTCGGGCTTCGCGTCATCGTGGATCAGCGGGAGGACATTCTGGATGAAGCGCCCCGCGTCGCCGCGGTTGGCCTCGGGCAGCTCGTAGGCGCGGCGCAGACGATAGACGCGGCCGTAGCTGGTGAAGAAAAGCAACGTGTTGTGGCTGCGGGTGAAGAGCACCTTGTGGACCGTGTCGCCGTCCTTCTTGGCCTTCATTCCGCGCACGCCGGAGCCGCCGCGGTTCTGCGCCTCGTATTCCTCGGCATTGCAGCGCTTGATGTAGCCCTGTCGGGAGAGCGTGACCACATAGACCTCGCGCTTGGTCAGCCCGTCCAGGTCGGCCTCGCCCTCGCTGGGCTCGATGAGAGTCTTGCGCGGGGTGGCGAACTTCGCCTTGGTGTCCAGCAGTTCCTGGCGCACCACCGCCATGATGTTGGCGCGGTCGGAGAGGATGCGGTTGTATTCGGCGATCTTGGCCTGGAGGTCGTTGTGCTCGTTGGTGAGGTCCTCGACGGCCAGGTTAGTCAAGGCGGCCAGTCGCATGTCGAGAATCGCGCCGGTCTGCGCCTCGTCCAAGGCAAAGCGCGCCATCAAGGCCTGCTGGGCGGCGGCGCGGTCCTTGGCGGAGCGGATGATATGAATCACCTCGTCGATATTCGCCTGGGCGATGAGCAGCCCCTCCACGATGTGGTCGCGTTCCAGCGCCTTGCGCAGCAGATAGCGCGTGCGGCGGACGACCACCTGCTCGCGGTGGTCGATATACGCGTCCAGAATCTGCTTCAAGGTCATGGTGCGCGGACGGTTATGGTCCACCACCAGGAACTGCGCGGGCAGCGTGACCTCCAGCTGGGTGTTGCGGAAGATCTCGTTGAGGACCACATTCGGCACCGCGTCCTGCTTCAAGGTGATTTCGATTCGCACGCCGGCGCGGGCGCTGGAGAGGTCCACGATGTTGGAGACGCCGTGGATGGTTCCGGCCTGCGCCAGTTCGCCGATCTTTCCGACCATGTCCGCCTTGTTCACCCCGTAGGGGATTTCGCGCACGATGATCTTGGTGCGGCCATTCGCCTCGGTGACCACCTCGGTCTTGCCTCGCACGCGGATGCCGCCCTGCCCCGTGGCGTAGAGCTGCCGCACGCCCTTGAGACCGTGGATGCTGCCGCCAGTGGGGAAGTCTGGCCCCGGAAGGACTTCCATGAGCTCCTCAAGGGTGATATCCGGGTTGTCGATGACCGCGACCGCGGCGTCGATGGCCTCGCCGAGATTGTGGGTGGGCACGTAGGTCGCCATGCCGACACCGATGCCCTGCGAGCCGTTCACCAGCAGGTTCGGGAAGGCGGCGGGCAGCACGATGGGCTCCATCTCCTTGCCGTCGAAGGTCTCGCGCATATCGACGGTCTCTTTGTCCAAGTCGGCAAGGAGCGCCTCGGCGGCCTTGTCCATCTTGCATTCGGTATAGCGGTAGGCGGCGGCGGGATCGCCGTCCATCGAGCCGAAGTTACCGTGGCCGATGATGAGCGGGGTGCGCATGGTGAAGTCCTGTGCCATGCGGACAATGGTGTCATAGACGGCGGTGTCGCCGTGGGGATGGTAGTTGCCGATGACCAGGCCGACGACCTTCGCGCATTTGCTCAGACCAGCGGCATAGGTGTAGCCGCCGCGCAGCATCGCGTAGAGGATACGGCGGGCGCCGGGCTTCAGGCCATCCCGCACGTCCGGGATGGCGCGGCCGATGTTGGCGGAGACGGAGTACTGGAGGTAGGCATTGCGCATCAGGGAATTGACCTCGGTGGTCACATCCGTGCGGTGGATGGCGGCCCATTCCTCCGAACTCATTACTTTGGATTTGTTTTCAGCCATTTTATGGAAATTCCTTTGGGGAAATCGGTTTTCGCAATTCCAGGAAGGGCGCGCTTGAAGCGCTGCCCTCCCATTTTTCTAACCTTTAACCTTTAACCTCTAACCTTTCCTAGATGTCGGGGTTCAGGACTTCGTCGGCGTGTTCCTCGATGAACTGGCGACGTGGGGAGACGGCGGTGCCCATGAGAAGGTCGAAGGTCTTGTCGGCCGCCTCTGCGTCCTCGACCTTCACCTGGATCATGGTTCGCGTCTCGGGGTTCATGGTGGTCTCCCAGAGTTCCTCCTGGCTCATTTCGCCCAGACCCTTGTAGCGCTGAATGGAGATGCCGCGGCGGCCCTGCGCGGTGACCGCGTCGCAGAGTTCCTCCAGCGAGTTCACGCTGGTGACCTGCGAGGTGCGGATGTCCACCAGCTCGGCGACTGGAGCGTCATTTGCAAAGAGCGTCTGGATGGAAAGGCCCTGCTCCTGCAGCTTTCCGGCGAGAGCCTCCAGCGCGGCGCCCTCGGGCAGCTTCACGATGTTGATGTCCTCCAACGGCTTCTGCACGGCGGCGCCGTCGTCGATGACATTGCCCTCCTCGTCGTATTGCACATCGGCGGCCTTCTCGACGTCCTCGGTGACGACTGTTGCGGGTTCCTCGATGGCTGGCTCCTCGCCATTTTCAGCGGCCTCGGCGGCCTTCGCGGCGGCGACGGCCTCGCGGGCGGCCTGGATGCGGGCGGATGCCGCGGCGGCGATCTCGTCCGCCTCGGCCTGGCTCCATGCGTAGCTGGAGGTCATCACGCCATTCTCGCGGATTTCCAGCAGGTAGCCAGGGAAGGAACCTTTTTCCTGACGCAGTGCCAGGAAGTCCTTGGCGCGGATGCCGTAGCGCGGAAGATTCGTGGTGCAGAGGCGCAGGCAGTCGCGAATCTCCTGGATGATCTTCGCGGGAAGGTCGCCGGGCATCGTCTCGCCACCGGGCAGCCTCATCGAAAGCTTGTTCAGCCCCAGGCTGGTGAGCGTGTTGTTCATGTCGTCCTCGGTCTCGACATAGCGCTCCTGCTTGCCCTGCGTGACCTTGAACAGTGGCGGGCGGGCGATATAGACGTAGCCGGCCTCGACCAGCGGGCGGAGGTGGCGGAAGAGGAAAGTCAGCACGAGTGTACGGATGTGCGATCCATCCACATCCGCGTCCGTCATGATGACGATGCGATGGTAGCGCGCCTTGGAGATGTCGATGTCGTCGCCCGCGCCCGCGCCGATGGCAGTGAAGAGCGAGCGGATTTCCAGGTTCTTGAGCAGCTTTTCGGGCGTGGCCTTCTCGGCGTTGATGAGCTTTCCGCGGATGGGCAGGATCGCCTGGAAGGTGCTTTCGCGGCCGCTCTTGGCGGAGCCGCCGGCGGAGTCGCCCTCGACGATGTACAGCTCGCAGAGGCTCGGGTCCTTGGACGAGCAGTCCGAGAGCTTGCCGACCAGTCCCACCAGCGCCTTCTGGGGATTCATGACCTCCTCGATCGCCTGCTTCGCCTTCTCGCGCGCCTTCGCGGAGATGATGGCGTGCTCGACGATGCGCGCGGCCTCCTGCGGATGCTCCTCGAAGTAGGCGTTCAGGTGCGCGTAGGTCTCGCTCATCACCTGGCCGTTGACCTCGGGGTTGTTCAGCTTGGTCTTGGTCTGGCTCTCGAAGAGCGGGTTCTCAACCTTCACCGAAACCACCGCCGCGAGGCCCTTGCGCACGTCCTCGCTGGTGACCGTGACCTCCTTGCCGGACTTCGGCTTGTCGCCTTTCTTCTCGCCCTTCACGGGCTTCTTGCCGGCCTTCTTGGCAGCCTCCTCGGTCATCTGCTTCTGGTAGTTGTTGATGGCGCGCGTCAGGGCAGTCAGGAAGCCGGAGAGGTGCGTTCCGCCGTCCTTGGTGTTGATGCCGTTCACGAAGGAATGCAGGGACTCCTCGTAGGAGTCGTTGTACTGCATCGCGATATCGTAGAGGAAATCGCCCGTGCCGTCCGAGCGGAAGCCGGTCAGTTCGCCGGAGAAGGCGACCACCGTGGGAGTGAGGACATTCTTGTTCTGGTTGAGATAGCCCACGAACTCGGAGACACCACCCTCGTAATGGAAGGTCTCGCTGCGGGGGTTCGATCCGCGCACGTCAGTCAGCGTGATCTTGATGCCGGCGTTCAGATACGCCAGCTCGCGAAGGCGCTTGGAGAGGATCTCCCATTTGTATTCCAAGACGCTGAAGACCTCCGGATCCGGCAGATACTGCACCGTGGTGCCCGTGCCCTTCGCATCGCCCAGGACCTTGAGTTCCTCAGTCACCTTGCCGCGCGAGAAGCGCATCTGGTGGCGCAGCCCGTCGCGGTCGATGGTCAATACCAGCCATTCGGAGAGCGCATTGACGCAGGATACGCCGACGCCGTGCAGACCGCCGGAGAATTTGTAAACGTCCTTGTCGAACTTTCCGCCGGCGTGCAGGATGGTCAGCGCGACCTCGCAGGCGGGACGGTGCTCCGTAGGATGCATGCCCGTCGGGATGCCGCGCCCGTCGTCGGTGACGGTGATCGAGTTGTCCAGCCCGATGGTGACCTCGATGTTCTTGCAGAAGCCCGCCAACGCCTCGTCGATGGAGTTGTCCACGACCTCATAGACCAACTGGTGCAGCCCCTTCTCGTCCGTGTCGCCGATATACATGCCAGGACGCATGCGGACGGCCTCCAGGCCCTTCAGGACCTTGATTTGGCCGCCGTCCGTGGCTTCGGGGGTTGCAGACGCATTGGTCGCGTTTTCGCCCGTCTGCGGCGTTTCCGGGGCATTTCCGGTGATTTCTTCGTCGTTTGCCATTGATGTTCCTTGGATGTTGTGGGATTGGATTGAAACCAAAAGAAAGGGTTCCCGCGTGCGTGTGCGCATGCCATGATGCGCGTGCGGCGCGTACACGCGCGTAAAATAATATGATTTAAAGAAATTTCCAATCGTCTCGATAAATTTCGTGGAAATTTCCTGTTCTGCGCCAAGAGGGACGGCTGTGACGCCTGGCCTTTGTCTGCCTCCTGGCGCTCTTTGCCGGTCCTTTGAAGCCTAAAAAAAGCCCCGTCATGGCAAAGCACCATGACGGGGCATCAAGGGGAGACAATCAGATGGAGTTACGCAGGCCGCTGTTTACCACAGTTCCAGACCGCGCCAGTTCCACGGCGCATCATCATCGTGGTTTTGATACTGCGGCTGCCAGTACTTGCGGAGATTGTTGGTTCCACCGTATCCGCCGATGATCTGCTTCGGTGCAAGTCCCTCAGCATGCCCGTCGATAAACGCGCAGTTGATGCGGCCGGAGTGCACGGCATACATGGGGTAGTAGCCGTAGTAATCGCCGGACTGCGGGAAACCCGGATACGCCCACGCGCAACCGACGACGATGCCGCTGCCGCCGGCGATGATGTTGTAGTCTCCTCCGACGCTGTTGGCAGAGGCGCTGTCGGTAAACACCACGGCGGTGTTGGTGGTATGGTATTGGTCCAGAACCGAGAGCTTCACCGGACCCATGTTGCTCCAGGAGCAGTAGTGGCCGGCCGCGAGGTTGTTGAGCGACCTCGGCGTGGCGATGTATCCGAAGGTGCTGTAATTGATGCCATAGCTGTGCATCTCATCGGTTGCTTGGTCGCGCCGCACGACACCCTGTTTCTCCATAAAATAGGATCCAATCTTCTGGAAGCGGTTGCTCGGGCAGTCACCCACTTTCGCTCCCACATTCCAGTCGTTGAACATGTGTCCGAACCAGCTGACGGTGCCTGAACCATTGCCACCAAAGGCCTTGCAGTTCATTTGGGCGGTCATGGAGTAGCTGTCGTTCTCATCGGTATACATCAAGAAAGTCAGAATCAGCGATTTCATGTTGTTGACGCAGGAGATGGCCCTGGCTTTCTCACGCGCCTTGGAGAGCGCCGGAAGAAGCATGGAGGCCAGAATCGCGATGATCGCAATGACAACCAGCAGTTCAATCAGGGTAAATGCTTTTTTCATGAGTCGATGTGTTGAATGTTGATTAGAAGGTTAAAGGTTTAATTGGTTTCACGTTATTTTGCTTTGATATAAATATAGTGTCTTACCTTCGGGAAAACAAATCTTCACCGAAAAAACGAGGCCAATCAGTCAGCTCCATTTCGGGAGAACTCGCGCTTGCGAAAGAAAAGCAATACCTCTGAGAGCACTTTCTCCGGCTCCCGCAGGCCGGGGTGCGTGCTGTCCACAACGACATGTTCATGTTCAAGGGGGGACGGCAGTCTTGTGGAATCCAAGGAGACCTTCCCGTCGTGTCTTCCGGCGATGATGCCGACTGGCGGTAGCCAGACTGGCGGCGGGATGTTCATCGTGTAGGAGTCTTCCTCGGGCGTCATGTCCTTCAGTGAGGCATTGACCGTGCGGACGCCGGGGATTTTTCCGAGATACGCCAGTCCCGACCCCTGGTTTGGCGGCCCCAACATCACAATCGCGCGGATGCGCTTCGCCTCTGCGAGCGTCATCTCGGCCAACGCCCCCCGCAGAATCAGCCCGCCCATGCTGTGCGTGAGGAAGTAGATTTCCTCGGCTTCAGGAAGCTGTGCAAGTAGTTCACGGTAACGCGCAAGAAACTTCGACACGTGTTCGGCAATCGTCGCCTCGGCGGATGGATAGTCGTAGTTATATGCATCAAAGCCTTCTCCCGCAAGTGCATCTGCGAGTCTTTGCATCGAACTTGCGCGAACGCCCCAGCCGTGGATCAGCACCACAGTCTTGCCGGATGGCTCAGGTGCCGCCGCCTTGCCGAAGCGGTAGCCCTCATCGAAATAGTTGGTGACCACGGAAACCGGCCGGTTCTCCAGCAGGCTGCGCAGCTGCTCCAGAGTGCTCCCCCGCGCCACGCGGGTGTCCGCAGTGTCCAGAATCCGCCACCAGCCGCTGAGGCGGTTGAACTGCAGTTTCCAGCCGCCCTCCTCGTAACTCTCCCACCAGACCTTGCCGCCCAGCGTCCCCGCCTCCACATTGAAGGTGCCATGGGAGTCCAACAGCTCCTGGATGCGGCCGCTGCGGACACTGCCACGGAAAAGCGTGACAAGTTCTTGTTGTTTACCTTTATCTGACAATTCTTGACAAAACACGACAATTCCAGCACACAGCCCGATGGCAAGGCTTGCCTGAACTAGAAAACGCTTCAAACGTCTGCTCATTTGGGATTGACCTGCGTGTTTGGGGCCTCCATTTTCCCATGCCCTTAACATATCCTTGAACCCTGTCCTTGCATGAATTCCTTCGCGATTTTTGCGGCAATTTCCCTAAAACGGGCTACAGTAGAGCCAGCATTCAATTTCCATATATACCTCACGCACGTGAAAATCTACTTCTACCCCCTGCTTTTCTGCCTCGCCCTCCCCATGCTGGGCAATGAGTTGCTCAACGGCGACTTCTCGAACGGCCTTGACGGCTGGAGGCCAAACCACCGCGACATCACTGCATGCGATGAGCAGGTCGCGGTCTCCGCACCGGCCTCCCTGCGGCTGGACGGCGAGGGGCTGGTCGGCCAGACGCTCGACTTGGAATTGCACACCGTCTATGAAATCAGCGGCTACATGAAAGGCGAGGGGATTGCGGGCGACGCCAATGCCGGAGCACGCATCATACTGGAGGGCAACCAGAAGTGGAAGCGCGTGGTCCCCAATGCCGAAGGCAACGCCGAAACCGGCACCTTCGACTGGAAATTCTTCCGCGTAACCTTTACGCCCAGTGACTTGAACAGTGCGCGCATCATCGTCTATTGCGACCTCCACGGCACCGGCACCGCCTGGTTCGACGACCTCCAGGTGGTCAAAAAGACTCTCACGCCGCCTCCCGACCCCGCCAAAACCGCCGAGAGCTTCCGCATCCCCCACAACGGCGGCCTCGGGTGGGTGACCTTTTGGGCACTTGGCGAGCGCGGCTTCTTCGCGCCCGCCGAGCCGCTCCGCTTCTCCCTGAAAGTCAATGACGAAGGCAAAGACCTCCGCGTGGAAGCCACCCTGCGGGACGAGCTGGGCGTCGAACGCGCCCGCACAACCCACGACTCCTTCGCCACGCCAGGCACCATCGAGCTGACATTTCCTGGCATCGAGCAAGGCTACTACATCGCCACCGCCGAACTCTACGACGGCGAGACGCTCCTCTACACCATCCAGGCAGGCACGGCGGTCTTCCCGCCGCCCGTCCAACGCGACCCCTACTACGCGCTCGGCTTCAGCGCCTTCCCGAGCCTCCACGACGCCTACAAATACCTCGGCGTCGGCACCATCAATCTCAAATTCCAAGTCCCCGAAATCGACAAATTCAACCGCGAAGAGGCGGTCGAGAAGTTCTTCAAAGACTACAAGCCTTTCCTGGAGAACGGCGCCTTCAGGCTCTGCTTCACCTACCCCTTCGCCATCCGCCGCAACGCCCGCACGGAGGAGGAACTCGCGCAAGGCTGGCCGCTGCTACCGGACGCCTTCCTGAAGGAGGTCATTCCCGCCATCCGCACCATTGCCGAACGCACGAAGGGACTCGTCCAGGACTGGTGCGTCCAGCAGGAAATCCCCTCCAGCGCCACGATGGACTTCAAGTACTGCGGGACCTGGAGCGAGGCGATGATGCACCAGGTCGTCATGACGCGCATGATCTCCCGTGCCGTGAAGGCCGTGGATTCCGCGAACCGCGTGTGGACCGGCGGCAACAACCAGGCGGACAAGGTGGAGTCCATCGAACGGCTCGTGATGGCCGACCTCAAGGGCGAGGTGGACGGCTATCTCGTGGACGCCTACACTGGAAACTGGGATCTCCGCCAGGGCGACAATGCGATGCTCCCTGAAACGCGGCTTCTGAAGTTCCTGCGCGACTCCTCCTCGCTCTCCAAGAGCATCGGTCTGGGAGAGCTCATCCGCAATGAAGAGACGGGCTACGCAATCTACTATGGCGCACCCTACGACCGCGGAATGGCATGGGCGCAGGCCGAGCTCACCGCGCGTTCCATGGTCATCATGCGTGCCGCGCCCGTCTGCCTCTTCGAACTCTTCACGCCCAACCGCTGGTATCCACCTGCCACTCAAATACCTGATGACGAAATGTATATGGCGACCTGCTGGCGCACCGTCACGGACGGCGAGCGCGTCAACTACGTCCCCCTCCCCGGCGGCGCGATGTACGCCACGCTCGCCCGCGAGTTCACCTTCACCACCTTCTGCCGCGAAATCATCTGCGACAAGCTCTACTGCTACGTCTTCACGCGCGGCGACGGAAAGACCTTCGCCGCCCTCTGGTCCACGGACGCCCCCGCCGAACTGCGCCCCGCCCTCCCCGCCGACACCCGCACGCTCTCCATGACCGGCCGCGAGGGGACGCTGGGAACCGATGCGATAACACTCACTCACGCACCAATTTATCTCATCAGCGACCAATCCGCCGACGAGGTCGCCGATGCCCTGGAGACCGCCATGCTTGAGGTCGCCCCGCGATTCCGCCTCGCCGTCGAACCCGCCAATTCTCCGGACGAAGTCCTGCTGTATGTCCTGAACTGCGGCAGCATGACCTCCACCGGGCAAGTCACGGTGGACGGCGGCGCCCCGCAGGAAGTCACCCTGCTTCCCCAGCAGACCACTGTGGTCACTCTCCCTGCGGGAAAAACCGCCACGCTGATTTCAGAAGGCCAAAAACATGCCATAAAAATCAATGGTTCGCAGGATAAAACAAGTATTATAAGACTAACCTCAAGGCCGGACTTCGACGGCACGCTTGCGTGGACCAAGGCACTTGAACCCATCCAGCTGCGCCATCCCGACGACATCTACCCAAAGACCGCCCTCCACCGCGAAAAGGCATATTTCCGCGACGAACTCTACAACCCCGACGGACATACCTTCGCGGCCGACTGCTACCTCGCATACGACGACGAATGCCTCTATCTGGCCGCCGACGTGGACGACCCCACGCATATCCAGCACTTCGCACCAGAACAGGCCTGGCGCGGCGACTCGCTCCAGTTCGCCTTCGCCAGCCGTCCAGTGCCGCCCGCCGAAGTCCGTTCCCCCAATGCGCCGGAAGCCGTCGCGGCATTGGAAAACAACATCCTCGTCGCCCTGAAGGACGGCGAACTCATCCGCGTGCGTTTCGGCAACTCGCCGGAAATCGTCGATTTCCCCGCAAAGGTCACACGTGTGGAAGAGCATACCCATTACGAAGTCGCCCTGCCCTGGAAGTTTCTCGGTTTCACGCCGGAAACCTGCCAGCGACTCGGAATGGTCCTCTTCGACAGCAACTCTCCCGCCAACCAGGATCCACCTTACTGGCTTTCCTTCGGGCAAGGCATCGCCGGTGGCCAGGATGCCGCCCTCCTAACTCCTGTGAAATTTGAATAATCACCAATAAACAACCTTTCATCAATGAATTACACACTGAATGATTACCAACAGGCCGGCAAGGCCAACTGGACCTGGTTACCCGGACACCACGCCGGAAAAGAAGGCTTTTACTTATTTCGCAAGTCATTTATTTGCAATAAGTTAGATAAAATTACTATCTATGTGGCTGGCGACTGCCGCTTCAAGCTGTATCTCGACGGGGATCTCATCGGCACCGGCCCCGTCAAGAGCTTCCCGCTTTTCACGCAGCTCCTTCGACTGCAACTGGAGGTCGCGCCTGGCGAACATCTTCTCTCAGCCGAGGTCATCGTGTGGCCCGAGGGCTGGCGGAACTCCCCCGCGCCCTGGAGCGAAATGCACATCGGCGGCGGATTCTACTTGAGCGGCGGTTCGGAGACTATCGACCTCTCCACGCCAAAAGGCTGGAAGTGTCTGCACGACAACTCACGATACACACTCGACTGGAAGGACGGCGGCGCCGAACTCTTCCCCGCCGGACCGCGCGACGGCGTGGACTTCCGAAAGTCTCCAGGAGACTGGCGCACAATCGGATATGACGATTCCAACTGGGCGGATGCCGTCCCCACGGGAATCTCGGCAATCTGGGGCACCAGCATGGGTGACCTCAATTGTCCCTGGCAGCTTGAAATGCCGCAGGTTGGACATCAACGCTTCACCAGCGAGCCAATTGCCGAAATCCGCTACGCCTCCAACCCCCAGACCGCGCTGACGCTTGACGAGCAGGGCGCCCTCTCCGGCATCATCCCTGCCGGACATTCCATGACCGTCCTGAAGCTCAACCGCTACTTCACGGGACTTGTCCATCTCGCGGGAAAAGGCGCCTCCGGAACCATCAAGGTTATTCTTTCAGAAGCACTTGGAGACAACGGCAATACGCCCTTCCGCATCCAGAACGACATCCTCCAGATCACTCCGGCCCCCTGGTCCTTCGACTCCTTCGAGATGCGGGCCGGTCAGCACCTCGCACTGGAATGCGACCTGGAGACACCGCTCATGCTGAACGCACTTTCGCTCCAATTCCAGACCTACGACTTCGGCGAGTTCCAGGAATACAAGAATCCCCAGGACCCCGAGCTGGAACGCATCTACCAAGTCGGAATTCATACGGCAAGATGTTGCGCCCACGATACATACGAAGACTGCCCGTATTTCGAGAGGTTGCAGTACTCCGGTGACAGCCGCATCCAGGCGCTCATCTCCTACGAGGCCACCGGCCACGGCGCACTCGGCCGCAAGGCGCTGCGCGACTTCCAGCGCTCCCTGACACCCTGCGGGCTCACCCGCAGCCGCTTCCCCGACATCCTTCCGCAGGTGATTCCCGGCTACAGCCTGATCTGGATTCTGATGGTCGAGGACTATGACAACTACTTCCACGACGAAGCCATCGTCAAGGAGTGCTACGCCGCAATGCGAAGCGTGCTGGGCTATTTCGAGGACCGAATCGAACCCGCCACCGGACTCTCGGAAAACCCCGGCTTCTGGGACTTCACCGACTGGCAGCCCGAATGGCCCGTCGGCGACGCCGCACGCAAGACCGGCCTCCCCACAGCCGTCAACAACCTCTTCTTCATCTTGGCATTGCAGGCAATGACGCGCTTCGCCAGGCAACTCGGCGAGACCGCCGACAAACTGCGCTTCACCAACCTGTCCAGACGCCTCTCCGATGCCATCAACACACACTGCTACGACGAGGCGCGCCAAAGCTACACCGACGTCCCCGGAAAGCCGTGGTACTCCCTACATGCCAACGCATTGGCCATACTTTCCGGAGTCGCTACCGGCGACCGCCTCGACGCCGCACACAGGCTTCTCCTCGCTGACGCCCAGGATGTCACGCGCTGTTCGCTCTACTTCCAGTTCTATGTCCTGGAGGCACTGCGAAAGCTCGGCGACCGCGACGGCATGTACCAGGCCCTGCGCCCCTGGCGAGAGAGCATCCGCCGCAACCCCGGCATCACCACCTTCCCCGAAGTCCCGGATCCCGCCTCCAACCGCAGCGCCTGCCACGCCTGGAGCGCCGGCCCCGTCTACGAAATCCTCGTGGCAAAGCTGTAGCTGGATTACACCGATGGGAAGAGCGGAAAAGGCGAACCTCAAGCCTCTATTCCGCATAGCCTACGGTAAAATCCTGCACTGGTATTTCTCCAGCAGCTTATTAACGACATCCAAGTCCCAGACGCCGTATCGCAGACAGCAACGATAGATGACATCGGCGAGCAAGGCGTCCGAGAGCGCATATCCTGCTTTTTGGAGCATCGCCTCCGCTTCACTTTCGGCAAGATGAAGCGCGCAAACCAACGCCAGGGCCGTGCCACGCGAAATACGATGGTCATCGTCGCTGATGATAGCTGAATATGCCTGGCGACTTAGATGCGCAGCCCGATAGACGGCTGGTGCCTGCCCTGCAAAACGTTCGTTCACATAACGCATGAGTTCGGACGAAAATGAATTCCCAAGCGTACGGCAGGAAGAACGACAGCGTTTCGCCTCGTCGCCATTGGCGGGAGGAGCCCCCGCACGCCGTAGCACCTCATCAGCCAGACATGGTGGCGGTTCATCATCGAGGGAAAAGCGAATATTGGACTCGTCGTCTTTCGGAGGAACCTTGGGGCTTTTTCTGACAAAGGAAAACTGAATTCGAGGTTCGGGCGGAAGCGTAACACCTGGCGGAAGCTGGTCGGGATGCTTGCGTAAAAAACTGACAATATCGTCATCCGCCTTCGCAAGTAAACTCTGGGAAAACGACTCCTCAATTTCGGGCTGTTCCGCCAGAGTGCCGACAGTTTTCGACGCGTTATTAGGCGCGAACCAGTTTTTGATTGTATGAAATATCGTGGAGAAGATGCTCATGGCAACGCTGTCCATCGGCAATGGACATTTTCAAAGGTTCTGGATTGTCATGTCGCGTGAGAGGTAAAGTATTTTCACGATCGCCCAGAATCCTCTGTGGTCTCTGGAGATTTCCATAACCTAATTCATCTTCCTACAATTGCCAAGAGTCATTATGCCAAAACATCTCGCTCTCCTCGTTGCCGTTTCCGCCCTGGCGCTGTGCAGCTGCACCAGCTTAAGTCACCTTGAACAACGCGAATACAAGTCCCTGGAGCACCAGGGCATCTCCCTCAAGCACCCCGTCGGCGACTACAAGCCGCCGAACAACGCAATTCTGGCCGGTGCCTTAAACATCCTGCCCGGCTTTGGCAATTTCTATCTGGCACTAGGTCATGGCAGCGATGGCGTCCACGCCGTCTATGGGTTGGTGAACCTACTCTTCTGGCCCATCAGCATCGTCTGGGGCGTCCCGGAAGCCGCCTACGATGCCATCCAGCTGAACAAAAGCGACATGATCTTCTACTACCGATATTCTCCAGATGGGAAAAAGGCCCTTGAGGAGCTCGGAATTCATTTGGAATAAAATGGATGATGGGCTCGGGGCAATCCCTAAGCATTCGCCCCGCGAATAAGTCGGCAGACAACAAAGAGCTGAATCTATATCCCAAGCACCTCGCGCTGGATTTCGGCAAAGACGGTCTTGAAATCCTTTCCGGACTGCCGCGCCAATTCCCGCACGCTCTCGTATTCGGGGTAGAGGTAGGTCTGGCCGCCATGACGCACGCGTTTCGCACGCGCCTCGCCGTATGGCGTCTGCACGGTGACCTCCTCGCGCTCCAGGCACGTCCGCTCGCAACGATGACGCCGGATGCCGATGGTGGTGGTGTTCGCGAAGATGATGCCTTCCAGCTCGGCGAGACGCGCCTCGTCCGCCAACACCGTCAGCAGCCATCCGGGGCGCCCCTTCTTCATGAAGACCGGCGCAAAATGCACATCCCGCGCACCGTGTTCCAGAAGCAGCTCCGCCGTGAAGGCGAGCTGTTCGCCGGTGGAGTCATCGACATTGGTCTCCAGCACCCAGACGGCATCCGACTGGCTTGCAGGCTCCTCCGCCTCCTCCAACAGCATTGCGCGAAGGACATTCGCGCGGCCAATCTCGCGTTCGCCCGCACCACTGCCCACTGCCTTGATGACATACTGCGACGGCAGTTGCGCACCCTGCCCCAGCGCCGCCACAATCGCCGCGCCCGTCGGCGTCACCAACTCCGTGGGCACCTCGCAGGTCGCCAGCGGAATCCCGAACTTCGCGAGGATGTTCACGACCGCCGGCACCGGCACCGGCAAGTCGCCGTGAGCGCAGTGGATGGTTCCGCAACCGTCGGTGAGA
Source organism: Victivallales bacterium (assembly GCA_017417585.1). GTDB lineage: Bacteria > Verrucomicrobiota > Lentisphaeria > Oligosphaerales > Oligosphaeraceae > RGIG1601. Next base: position 17,584 of record JAFPYX010000001.1, on the reverse strand, counting down.
TTGCGGAAGACAGCGCCCTCCACGCCCAGCCAGTCCACCGCGACTGCCACGCAGACGATGTCCGCGATGGAGTCATACGCGCCGACCTCGTGGAAGTGCACCTCCTCCACGGGAATGCCGTGCGCCTGCGCCTCGGCCTCCGCGACAATCCGGAACATCCTCAACGCCAGCTCTTTGGCACGCTCCGTGAGACTTCCTCGCGCAACCAGCGCCTCAATGTCCGCCAGATGGCGGTGCTCGTGGTGATGGTGATGGCCCTCCTCGTGGTGATGCTCATGCTTCCCCGGATACTCCACGCGGAAGGCATTCGCAGCAAAGCCATGCGTGACCGTTTTATTGAATATAACACTAAGTCCTTCTATATTAATACTATATAATGTATTTTTCAGAACCTCCTCCGGCACGCCCAGCCCAACCAGCGCGGCGACCGTCATGTCGCCGGCAATGCCCGTATTGCAATCGAAACAGAGAATTTTCCTTGGCATAAAATCCTTCGCTGAGAATGAAGATTAATTGCTAATTGCGAATTGCTAATTGATTAATCTGGTTGGCGAGGTATCCGGCACCGTAGCCGTTGTCGATGTTGACCACGGCGATGCCCTCGGCGCAGGAATTCAGCATCGTCAACAATGGCGCAACACCTTGGAACGACGCGCCGTAGCCGACCGAAGTCGGCACCGCGATGACGGGCACGGAAACCATCCCCGCAATCACGCTGGGCAACGCGCCCTCCATGCCCGCGACCGCGACAACCGCGTTCGCCTGACGGATTTCGCCGATGCATCCAAGCACGCGGTCGAGGCAGGCGATCCCCACGTCGTAGAAGCGCGTCACGCGACTGCCGAGGAACTCCGCCGTCTGCGCGGCCTCCTCGGCGACGGGGAGGTCGCTGGTCCCGCCGCAACACACCGCAACCTGGCCGACCGGCGTCTTGGCCTTAGAGCGGCCTCGCAGCAGCAGCACGCGGCTGGTCGCGTCATACTGCGCTTCCGGAAAGACCGTCTGAACGGCAACCGCCTGTTCCGGCGTGGCGCGTGTGCCAAAGGCGTCTTCGCCCGACGTGTGGAAACGACGGTAGATCTCGACGATCTGCTCGTTGGTCTTGCTGGCACAGTAAATCGTCTCCGGAGCGCCGCGTCGTTCCCGGCGCCGCAGGTCCAGTCGTGCAAATTCAGGCGAGTTTGTCAATTCAGGCATGTTTTTCGGAAATTCTGGCAAGTTCTTGAGTCCAAGTGCGAAGCGAAGCATCTCTGGCACCCAGGACCAGCCATGCCTTTGCGGACGTAAAGGCACGGAAGCGAGCTTCAACCTCTTGACGCGTGGCAACGAAACCCACGGGCAGCCCAGCGGCGGCGTATTGTTCGCAGACTTCCGCAGACGTGGGCTTGCCGGAAGTGGTTCCGCCAGCGTAGTAAACAGGAAGCATCAGGAAGAGGTCGTCAGGACGCAGGACTTTTTCCAGCGCCTCCAGCAGCGCCTCGCGCTGGTCGCCCAACGCCTTGAAACCATGCGGCTGCCACACCATCGCAAGCGGCGAGCCGTAGCGTTCGCGGGCGGCGGAAATCGCGGCGGAGAGCTTCTCCGGGTTGTGCGCGAAGTCGTTCACGACGGCAATGGCCGCATCACGCGCGCTCATGATTTCAAAGCGCTGTCGCACGCCCCGGAAGGCGCCCATCGCCTCTGCGAGTCCTGCAGGCGAGACTTCAGGAAGGACTTGCCGCAGGAGTTGATAGACGGCCTGGCCATTCCAGGCGCTGTGCTGCCCCGCCTGGCAACTGTGGACGATTGCGTTCGGAGCGACTTCGAAGTGGATGCCTTGTGCATCGACCGCATAGCCCGGCGCCTCCTCGCGGAAAGCGATGGCGGGAACGCCCGACGGTGCCAGCGACGGCTCGACGGCGGGATAGACAGCACCGCGTTTGGCGCGGGCGAGGAAGGCGCGGAAGACCTCGCGCAGTTCGTGCATTTCAAGGTGGTCGTGCCCGACATTGAGAACGACGGCGTAATCCGGCGAGAACTCACGGATGGAGCGGTCGCTCTCATCGATTTCCGCCACGATAAACTCGGGTGAAGGCCCCGCGAAGAAATTTCCCGGAAGGTTCTTGCTTTCAAAGTCCTGGGTATATCCGCCGTCAATCATCACGATGCGGTGTCCGAGCGTCTTCAACACGCTGGCAATCCACCCCGTGACGGAGGTCTTTCCGCAAGATCCGCCACGCCGACCAAGATCGCACCCTGCCGTTCACAGGCACGTGCCAGCGTGAAGGCACGGTGGAAGACCGGCACTTGCGGCGTGGCTGCCAAGTCCGCGTTGTCCGACTCGATGGCGGTGGAGACGACAAAGCCGTCTGGCTGAAAATTTCGAGGCCCAGAGCCGTCTTGCGGATACAATTGGATGCCCTGGGCGCGGAGCTGCGCGTAGAGTTGGGCGCGCGCGGGCTCGTCGAGGCCGCGGTCGCTGCCGGCGACTTCATAGCCCTGCCAGCGCAGGAACTGCGCCAGGCCGCTCATGCCGATGCCGCCGATGCCCACAAAGAAGAGCCGCGCGGGCGGAGGGGGAAAGCTTGTAGAATGGGGAATTACAGAATTCATGATTTGAGAAAGCAGTAGAAGCTATCCAGAAGGGGCAGAGGCCCCGAAACGAAAGCGTAAGGCCCGATGACTGAAGTCCTGAAGTCATTGCCGCCGCCTGCATCATCGGCATGGCCGCCCCGGAGAGCTGATGACCGATGTCCTGAAGTCATTGCCGACTACCGTGAGACACGGAAAAGCCCGCCATGGGGACACGGAAAAGCCCACCGTGGGACACGGAAAAGCCCGCCATGGGAATGGGACACGGAAAAGCAAAAGATTTCCCGTCTCCATCATGACTTTCATGACTTTCTAGGAACGGATTTGCATTCTCCAAATCCCCGCGTTAAATTTGAAAGGGCGGGTGGTTGGGGGGACAACCCACCATCCATAAAAGGAATTGCTCTTTTGCGGATCTTTTGAACTTCTGGTCCTAGGTCGCCTTTGCTCTCTAACTTCTGATTCTTGCTCGCTAGTTGCTGATTCTCGCGTTTCTGACACCACCAGAAAAACGGTTATCCATCACTTCAAGGCGGCAAGTTCAGCAATTCGTGCGCGGTTCCAGCCGGGAGCGGCGAGGACCGTCTCCAGAAGGGTGGCGCAGGCGACGGCATCGTAGTAGGCGTCATGCGGCGCCAGCCCCGGGCAGCGCTGCTGCATTAGCGGCGACAGTCCAAGCGCAGGCACCAGATCCTCCAGCTTGTAGCCGGGCAGTTTCGGGAAGGCCGCGCGTGCGATGGCGAGGGTGTCAATCCACGGGCCGAACTCCTGAAGCGGAAAGAGCTGCCCCAGCAACGTGCGTTCGGTCGGCGCGTGGTGCGCGACCAGCGGATGCCCGACGAGCAAAGGCTGGAGCCGCGGCCACAACTCGGTGATGGCTGGAGCCTGCGCAAGTTCGTGGCGCAACTGCGCCCAGCGACCGGGCGCATAGGGATTGAAGGGCTGGTCCTCCGGCACCCGCAACAGTGACTGGAAACTCTGCTCCAGAACCACCCTGCCCCGCGAAATCACCACCAGGCCGATTTGCCAGGGAGTATTCAGGAAGCCATCTACGGTGCCCGTGGTCTCAAAATCCAGTGCCACCAGTTCTGATTCCACCGCCAACATCATAATATCACCTCACAGCCATTTCCTTAGCAGAAGATCCCAGAGGATGTTGAAGGCATTGCCGGCACTCTGCCCCTTCGTGGATGAGTAGTCGCTATACACCACATGCGTGGGCAGTTCCTTCCAGCGAAGATGCTTTCGCGAGACCTGCATCAGGATTTCGCTGGCGTGGGCCATGCGGTCCTCGCAAATGCGGATCTCCGCCAGTGCGCGCGGTCCCAGCGCCCGGAAGCCGTTGTGGACGTCCGTCAATCTCAGCCCCGTCAGACAGCCCTCCACAAAACGCGCCAGACGCAAAAGCCGCCGGCGCCCCGCCGGAATGGCTGCCAGGTCCTCCGGACGCAAAAAGCGCGACCCAAGAACGATGTCGCAGTCGCCCGCATCCAATGCCGCGAGGAAGCGCGGGATGTCCGCCGGGTCGTGCTGGCCATCGGCGTCGAAATGCACCACGGCATCCGCGCCGTGACGCACCGCGTAGTCCGCGCCTGTCTGCAGAGCCGCACCCTGCCCGCGATTGATGGGGTGACGCAAAATTATGACTTTTTGCAACAATTCTGGACAATCCAGAACAAGTTTCTGCGGCGACCCGTCATCCACCAGCACAATCTGCCAAGGTCCGCTGACAATGCCCTCCACCGTATGCCGCACCACCGCAGGGTCTTCGCGGTAGCAGGGAATCACGATGAAGGGATTCTGCGGCATCGTCTATGGAAAGTACAAGGTACAGGGAAAAAGTCCAAGGAACCGGCTAGATCAGCTAGTGCGGCCTAGTGCGGCCTAGCCCGGCCTAGCTCCTAGTAATGCAAATGCAGCAGCGCGGCGGCACCTGCCTCGAAGATGTTGTTGTCGTTGGGCTTGCGGTTGATGCCGCATTCTCCGGGGTGGACAGTGAAGACGTAGTTGACCTGCGCGGGCACCTTTCCGTCCCGCCACTGCGGGAGGAACTCGTTGGTGTGGGTAGTATCCTTGTTGACCACGATCAGATAGCGGTCGCCAGTCTCGTCGTGGGTGAACTCGCCTATCAGCCAATGACTAGAGAGGAGCATCCCGGAGAGAAGGCTTTCGGCGTCCGGCCCATGGAGGCGTTCGGCGGAACCGGGGACGGAATCTCCGAAGTGATAGACGCGGTCGCTCCTGAGGTGGTTGAGGATGGGCGCCAGCCCCTGGATGTCACGGTTCACGCGCTTGAGCGCCCACCAGGTGGGAGTGCGCTCGCCGTAGGCGTTGAGCGGCGCGTCATGCCACCCCTGCATCCGCGTGTCGAGGTAGGTGAACCACGCCAGTCCGCGGGCGCCGTAGGCCAGCGCGCTGAAGGCTGCCATGTTGAGCTGCGGGTAGGTCGGGACTGCGTAGGTGCGATGCGCAATCGAGAGTCCGCAGTACCACCAATCCTTGCCGGTGGCCAGCGCCTTCTCGCGGGAGACCTTGTAGCCCTTCTGCATCGTCTCGCGGACATTGCCGTCCTCGTAGAAGACATACTGGTCGTAGCCGACCGCCTTCGAGGCGAATTCCGTCATCGCCTTCTCGACATAGCCGTCGAAATCCAGCGGCGCCCAGTGGTTTGGATTGGCGCTGGGCGGGTAGAGGTTCGCGTAGGGTTCCTTGCCAGGCGCCAGTTCACGAATCAGTTGGGTCATGATGGCGACGCCCTCCATGTCCGCCAGCTCCGGCTCGTCCTTGACGTAGTATCCCCAGACCGTCGGCTCGTCGGCATACTTGTCCACGACGGCCTTGACCTTCTCGCGCCAGCCATCGGGGTCGGGATGACGGAAATCCACGGCGGTGATGTCGCGGTGCCAGATGATGACCTGCATGCCCGCCTGCTTGGCGGCGGCGACCTGCTCGTCATTGGAAGCGAAGCCGGCGATGGTAAAGCCGCACTCCTTCATCTCCTCGTAGAATTCGGGAGTCTTGGAGTGTTCCGGCAGGTAGTTGAGGACACCCCAGCCCAGGATGGGGAACTGGTTGGGTTCGACCGCGAAAAGCGCAGCGCCCAGGCAGAGCATAATGGTCAGGATGAGTTTTTTCATCGATGTTTCCTCCTGTCAGCGTTACTTTTCGTAGATGAGGTGGAGAACCGCCGCACCGCCTGGCTCGAAGATGTTGGTGTCGTTCGGCGTGCGGTTGAAGGGGATTTCGCTGGGGTTGAGCTGCATGAGCCTGACCAGCACCTGGGCGGGCTTTTTGCCCTCGCGCCACACGGGGATGAACTCGTTGGAGTGCGTCATATCCTTGTTGACCACCACCAGATAGCGGTCGCCCGTCTCCTCGTGGGTGAACTCGCCGACCAGCCAGTGGTTGCTGTTGAGCACGCCGACAATCAGGCTGTCCTCATCCGGACCAGGCACGCGTTCGGAGGACTCCGGCACAGTGGAGCCGAAGTGGTACGTGCGGTCGTTGCGTAGCTTCAGCAGCACCGATGCCTGGCTTTGCACAGCGCGGTTGACCTGCTTGAGATGGTACCAGGTGGGAGTACGGTCGCCGTAGGCGTTCAGCGGTGCGGAATGCCAGCCAGTGCGGTTGGAGTCGAAGTAGGTGAACCATGCCAGGCCCTTCGCGCCGTAGGCGATGGCGGCCCAGGTCGCCAGGCTGAATTGTTCGTAGGTGGGCACTGCGTAGTTGCGATGCGCGATCGAGAGTCCGCAGTACCACCAGGACTTGTTGTGCTTCAGCGAGAGCTTCCGGAAGACCTCGCAGCAGCCGAAGAGCGTCTCGCGAACATGGTTATCCTCGTAGAAGACATACTGGTCGTAGCCGGTGTTGGGCGCGGGATTGCCCTCCATCACCTTCTCGACATACGCCTCGTAGGAGAGCGGCGCGTAGTTGTAGAGCTGGGTGCTGCTGGAGAAGAGATTCACGTAGGGGTCCTTGTCCGGGGCGATTTCGCGGACAATCTGGCAGGCCTTCGCCAGGTTGTCCAGCGCGGCGGCGCGTGGCTCGTCCTGGAGGTAATATCCGCAGACCGTCGGCTCGTCTTTCCACTGCTCGTTGATTTTGATGAAATCACTGCGGAACCTTTCCAAATCGAGGTTAACCCAGTCCTGATTGCAGATGGGGTCGGCATACCAGAAGACCTTGATGCCCGCCTCCTTGGCGGCGGCGACCTGTTCGGGACGGTGCGCGAAACCCGCGATGGAGAATCCGCAGTCCTTCATTTCGCGGTAGAGTTCCACATCGTGGTCGTAGGGCAAATCTGGAGTCTTCTGGATATGATGCGCATTGCCCATCACGCCCCAGCCCAGGATGGGGAAGAGCAACTCCTCGTCGGCACGGAAGAACTGGGCCGCCAGCGCGAGGCAGAGAATCGTCAGAACAAATTGTTTCATGGTAGTTTTCTCCTTGTCAATCGCGTTGGTGGTCTAGTAGATGAGGTGGAGGATCACGGAACCGCCGGGCTCCAGGATATCGGAGTCGGTGCTGCGTCCAAAAGGCGTCTCATTGTGGCTGGCCTCCTGGATATAGCGGATTTCCTTGGGCTTTTTGCCCTCTCGCCACACGGGGATGAACTCCGAGGTGCGGTCGAGGTCCTTGTTGACCACGATCATGTAGCGGTCGCCAGTCTGGTCGTGCGTGAATTCGCCGACAATCCAGTTGCCGCCGGTGCGGAAGGGATCCTTGCCGATGTTGACCACGCTGGAGATCAGGCTGTCGGCGTCCGGTCCGTCCGAGCGTTCGGGGTTGTTGGTGGCGGGGGTGATGAAGTGGTACACGCGGTCGCTCTTGAGATGGTTGAGGACGTATGCGTAGTTCTGGATGGAGCGGTTCACGCGCTGGAGGTCAAACCACACGGGCGTCTTTTCGCCGAAGGGCGTGAGCGGGGCGGCCCACCAGCCGGGACGGCCGATGTCGGAGTACTTGAACCAGCTGATGCCGCGGGCACCGTAGGCCAGCGCGGCGAAGGCGGCCAGGTTCATCTTGGCGTAGGTGGGCACGGCATAGTGACGGTGGGCGATGGAGAGACCGATGTACCACCATTCCTTGTCGTACTTCAGCGCGGCGTCGCGGAAGATCTTGAAGTTGGTGTAGAAGGTCTCGCGGATCTGCCCGTCCTCGAAGAAGACATACTGGTCGAAGCTGGCGACCGGCGAGGGGTTCTCGCGCATGAACTTCTCGACATGTTCGGCGTAGGTCAGCGGCAGGAAGTGCATGATGTTCGCCGAGAGGGGATAGAGGTTGATGTAGGGCAGCTTGCCAGATTGGTCGAGAATGGTCTGGGCCATCGGGACCAGGCCATCCAGTTCAGTCGTCTGCGGCTCGTCCTTGACGTAGAATCCGGCGACGGCGGGGTCGTCCTTGTACTTTTCGGCGAAGGGCGCGAAGTCCTTCGCCCAGGCCTCGGCGTCCGGCTTCATCCAGTCGCGGTTGCTGAAGGCGCTGTTTCCGAAGAGGACCTTCATTCCCGCTTCGCGGGCCGCGTCAATCTGCTCGTCATTGCCGGCAAGGCTGGCGATGGTGAAGCCGCAGGCCCTCATCTCACGGTAGTAGTCCGGCTGGCGCACCAGTGGTTCCAGGGTGATTCCTCCCCACGCCAGTATCGGAAATTGGTCATCATTCAGGCCGAGCAACTTCACCGACACCGAGCCTTCCCCGGCCCACAGAAGGGTTGACAGCAGGTAGACGCCACACGCCGCCCAGAAGGATTTTCGCATCATTGTTACCTCAAGTTGGGGTTGACTGAACAAATGAAAAATCGACAGTAATATAGAGCAGATTTTTGAACCCGAGCGAGAATCCCCGCGCAAGTGCGCGGGCACGGAACGGGAATGCGCGGGCACGGAACGGGCGGCTATTGGGCATTCGTGATGATGTCCAGCAGCTCCTGGCGGGCCTTGAAATGCGCCTGGCACATCGTGTTCTGGCCGAAGGTGAAGGCATCCAGCACGCGCCGGGCGATTTCGCGGGTGCGCTCCGGCTGGAGTTCGGCGGCCCGTTCCAGCAGGAGGTAGTCCTCCAGGCCCGCGAAAAACATCAGGAGCCTGCGGCTGGGTATCCATTTTCCGCCAAGGGGATAGGTCATTCCCCAGTTCTCAAGTCCCGCCTCCGGCGCCCGCAGCCGGCTGGCGATCAACGCCCAGTAGGTGATTCCCTCCGCGCCGTCCAGCCAGGCCCTCCAGGAGATGGCGCGGGCGATGTCGAGCGGGTGGATGGCGCACGAGTCGCAGTCGTAGAGCCAGACGGGGTGGCCCGAACCGTAGATGTAATCAATTGCCTTCTGGTAGATTGCCCGCTCGGGCGCGACCTGCGTGCGGATGTGCGGGCAGTAGAAATCCAGATAGGGATTGAATCGTTTGAGGACCTCCAGGTCGGTAACGAGCATGTCTGAGAAAATCTGCACTTTCGGGTTGTGGGCCTTGATCGCCTTGGCACATTCCAGGAAGAGGTCGCCGAAGACCTCGTCGAAGATGTGAAGGCACCATTCGTCGTACCCCCAGCCATTGCGCTCCATCTCGGCGACGAGCTGGTCGAGCCACTCGTCGTCCTGTTCATGCCAGCCTTCCTCGCGGGTGAACCACTCCTCGATGTAGGCGAAGCAGCCCTCGCGCAATCCTGCTTCCTCAATCTGGCGCGTGAACTTCTCGATTTTCGACAAGTCCCTGCCATCCAAATTGAATTGGATGGTGTTGAGGCGGCCTTCCTTCATCAACGGCGCCATCTCCGGACGAAGGGCGTTCCCGTAGTCGAAGAGGAAGGTGCGCACCGGCATCTGGGCAGGCATCCGCCACGGCAGCACGGTAAAGCTCAATTTCGCCTTCCGCACGGCAAAACGCTCCCCCAGCGGCGTGAGCACGACCTCGCCCTCGTAGATCCCCGGCGGCAGTTCGCCGGCACGGAACTCCAGCGCGTAGGCCTGGATGGCATCGGACGGAATCTCCTGGAGCGTGTCCATCGCCGTCTCCACGGCGCAGTCCGCCCGTTCGTCCACCCACGCCAGTTTCCGAACGCGCAACGCCTGGCAGATTTCCCCCTTCAGGGTGAGTTGATAGGTCATCGGCTGGAAACTCTGGTTGGAGACCAGCAGCACCGCGCCGTCATGCCCGCCCTGCGGCGCCCGTGCCTGCCAGCGTTCCGTGCTCTCCGGCAACAGCGTGCTCCTCTGGGTGAAATCGAACAACTCCGGCTGGAGCTGAAGCTGCATGGCATCCGCAAACCACTGCTGCTCCACCTCAAGCAAGTTGATGGAGGACTCTCGACCCGCCAGGAAGTCCTCCAGCCGACGCGTGGTCTCGCGGCGGCGCACGACGCTCTCGTGCTCCGCCAGGCCCGCCGCCTCCAGCGCCGAGATTTCGTCCCGCGTGGCCGCCAGTTGCTTTTCGACCTCCACCGCAAGAATATCCGCCTGCTCTGAAGTGATGAGGAGCTCCGTGTAGTCCTCGGCAACTATGGCGCCGGGCGAGACAATCGCGTCCGGCTCCAGCGTCTCCACGCAAATACGGTCCACCGCCGCCCAGGAGCCTTCACTATTGTAGTCGATGCCCACCGCCGCCGAAAGCAACTCGCTCTCCTCCACCAAAATCCGTTCCAGAATCAGTGCCTGGCGCACATAAGGGAACATCCCCTGCCCGCGCGACAATAGACGGCAATCCCCACCATAGGAGGCCCCCTCTGAAAGCGCGACACGGACATAGCCGGGACGGTTGCTCTTCAGCCAGACGGTCAGGCGAATGCGCGTTCCGGCGGGAAGCTTCAATCCCTTGAGATCCGCCACCAGCGCCGTCCAGCTACGCTCGCCTGGATTAAAGAGGAGCCATGGTTGCACCGCGACACCCTCCACTGCAACAACTGCCGGCAGTTGGGTGACAACACCCCGCCGGTCGCCGTAGTCCTTTATCATTTCCACGCCCAATTCGTCCAGTGGACGCCCGTCGAACCGAATATCCTTCAGGATTTTGGCGAAGGTCAATTGCGTGAAGAGACACAAGGTGAAGATTGGGAAAAGCAGAATCGTGAGTCTTTTCATTATTATCTACGGAATGGCGGTTAGGAAATGGATTATGGAAGACGTATCCTTAATTTAAACAGGCTGGAGCGATTCCAAGGTATGTACCGCCAGTTTTTTCACTTTTTTCATACCACACATTTGCAATTCGGAAAACGGCAGTTAAAGTAAGCGCATTGACAATCCAAGATGCCAGAGTGGCGGAATTGGCAGACGCGCTGCGTTCAGGTCGCAGTGGGCTTACGCCCGTGAAGGTTCAAGTCCTTTCTCTGGTACCAGTCACTGAAAAAGAAGAATCTCCGCCAAACGAGATTCTTTTTTTTTGCTTGAAGGGCGAGAGTGGCGGAATTGGCAGACGCGCGAGATTTAGGTTCTCGTTCCGAAAGGAGTGCGGGTTCGATTCCCGCCTCTCGCACCATACTTATAATAAGCAAGATATGAATCCCAATACATGCCGTATTGGAAAGCCCCATATTGCTAAAATCGGCTCGGCTGCGGGGACAGCGCTCGCCCGCCTGGCATGCCCTGCGCAATGTGCCCTGTCCGGAGGATGTCACTACACTGATGGGATGTGGTGGTCTGCGTTCGCCTTATACCACTCCGGGACAATGCCGTTCTGGTTGATTTTGTAGTGGATGACGCGCGGCGAGAGCCCCAGGGCGCGGGCGGCGGCGGACATGTTGCCGTTGTTGCGCTTGAGCGCCTCCACGATGAGTTCGCGTTCGAAGGAGCGCACCATCGTGTTGAAGTCCGCCTGCCCATTCGGCAGGCTTCCCTCGGGTTCGCCTCCGCCGGCAGTCTGGAGGGAGGCCGGGAGGTTGTAGCCGTGGATGGTGTCGTCGGTCGTGGTGAGCACCGCGCGCTCAATGCAGTTCTCCAGTTCGCGGACATTGCCCGGCCAGTGGTAGGCCATCATCATGTTGATCGCCGGCGTGGAAAGCCGCCGGATGCTCTTGTTGTATTTGGCGTTGACCTGCGTGATGAAGTGCTCCGCGAGCATCACGATGTCCGAACGGCGGTTCTTGAGTTCCGGGAGGTTGATGGGGAAGATGTTCAGGCGATAATAGAGGTCTTCGCGGAATTTCCCCTGCGACATGAGCTCCTCCAGGTTCCGGCTGGTCGCGGCGATGATGCGCACGTCGCTTTTGAGTTCCTCGTTGCCGCCCACGCGTGAGAAGGTGCGTTCCTGGATGAAGCGCAGAAGCTTCACCTGCACCGCGAGGGAGATGTCGCCGATTTCGTCCAGGAAGAGCGTCCCGCCGTCGGCGGCTTCGGCGCGGCCGATGCGGCGCGCGAAGGCGCCGGTGAAAGCGCCCTTCTCGTGCCCGAAGAGCTCGCTTTCCACAAGCGTCTCCGGCAACGCGGCGCAGTTCAGGGTGACAAAGGGGCCGTCCTTGCGCGGCGAGAGATTGCGGATGGCGTTGGCGACCAGCTCCTTGCCGGTGCCGCTGGCGCCGCGCACCAGCACCGTCGCGTCGCTAGGGGAGACTTGCCGGATCAGCTCATAGACCTTGCGCATCGCATTGCAGTTGCCCACCAGCATTCCGGGAGCCTCCTGCGAATTCAGCACAGAACGCAGACGCTGGTTTTCGCGCATGAGCTCCTCGCGCTCCTCGATCTCCTGCTGGCGTGCGGTGACCGCGTCCGCCGTGAGGTTCCCGATGATCTCCAGGAACTTCAGTTCGCTCTTGAGGTCCAGTCCAGCCGACTGCTCGCAGTCCACGGAGAGCGTCCCCACCACGCTGGTGTCGTGGTAGATGGGCACGCAGATGAACGAAACGCCCGTCGATTTGCCGCGCTCCTTGCCGCGCGCGCCCGTGCGGTCCAGAAAACCCTTGTCCTTGTCGATGTTCGGGATGATCTCCGGCACGCCGGAGGCCGCCACGCGCCCTGTGATGCCCTCGCCAAGACGATACCGCCCGCGGCGCTGCTCCTCCTCGTCCAGGCCGGTGGAGGCTTCGATGATGAAGACATCGCCGTGACGCAAAGTGAAGGTGCCTCGAAGCATCCCCTTGCGGCGGCTCAGTATCGAGAGAACCTTGTTCATAAGGTCCTGGACCTTGCGCTCATGCAGGACCACTGTGCTGATTTCCCGGAGCATCGACAGCTCGGTGTCTTCGGCAACCGCGCTTTTAGTGTCAGCTTCTGTCATAAATTGTCCTGTTCCATTGGCTTCCAGCTCTTGGCGACGACTTTTCCAGGGAGTGCTTCATTCCAGCCCTCGATGGCCAGTCGGCCATCCGGAAGCCCCAGGAACGCCACCCACCGCACCTGTGAGGTTGTCCGGCGGGCATCCAGTTCCGCATAGCCGCGATGCGACAGGCTCCGGACCACGGTGGCAAGTTCGCTTTCGGTCAGCCCGGCCGCAACCAGCGGCTCCCAGAGTTCCAGCGCGGCCAGGTATTCCTTCAACGTTGCCACCGTGACCTCCACCGGATGCAGCCGGCGCAGTTGCGTGCCGGGCATCAGCGTGGGGTACATATACGCCAACGGGCGCTGCGGCGGCTGATAGCCAGGATCCACACAGCCCGCCAAGCAGACAACAATCAAGATTAGGAAGATTTTACGCATGCCCATAAGATAATATCCGATTCGCAGATTGTTGCACAAAAATGTACTTTTTACAAATATGTTTCGTCTCGTCCTGTAGCAACCCTCTTACGGGAGTGTGTTCACTTTCTATTGCAAATATCGTGGGTCCACATCAATATCAATCGGCACCCGGCGCTGTTCCGCCGGAGAGACCTGCGCCTTGGCGGCGCGAATCGCCGCGACCATCCCGCGCACATCGGCGGCCCGTAGCAATATCTGGTAACGATAGAATTTCGCGATTTTGGCGATGGGGGCGGGCATTGGTCCAATCACCTGCACCTCCGGGCGCAGGAGTGGCTGGAGAACCTCCATGAAATGGGCGGCGGCGGCGGCGGCCTTCGCCTCCTCGGGCGACTTGAAGTGCAAAAGCACAAGATGCGTGAACGGCGGGAAGCCCAGCGTCTCGCGTGCGGGCGTCTCCTGCGCATAGAAGTCCTTGAAGTCCTGCCGCTGCGCACAGGTCAGCGCGTAGTTTCCAGGCGTGCAGGTCTGAACCACCACGCGCCCCGGCACCTCGCCGCGGCCCGCACGACCCGCCACTTGGGTAATCAGGTCGAAGGTTCGCTCGGCCGAACGGAAGTCCGGGACGTTCAGCCCGATGTCCGCCTGGATGATGCCCACCAGCGTCACGTTCGGGAAATCCAGCCCCTTGGCAATCATCTGCGTGCCGATCAGGATGTCGATCTTGCGGGCACGGAAGGCGTCCAGCACCTTCCGGTAGGACTCCGCATTCGACATCGTGTCCGAGTCCATCCGCGCGACCATCGCCTCCGGGAAGCACGCGCGGGCAACCGCCTCGACGCGCTCCGTGCCGTAGCCGCCGTAGCGAATTTCGTCACTGCCGCACTGCGGGCACTTCTTAGGGGCGTCCAGCTGCGCCTGGCAGAGATGGCACATCAGCTTCTCCGCCTTGCGGTGGTAGGTGTAGGTAACCGAGCAGTTGTCGCAGCTGGCGGTATAGCCGCACTGCGGGCAGGTCAGCTGCGTCGAGAAGCCCCGGCGGTTCAGGAAGATGATAATCTGCTCGTGCTTCGCCAGCCGGTCGTGGATCAGCTCCTCCAGTCGCCGCGAGAAGAAACCCGCCTTGCGCTCGTCCTTGAGATGCGCGGAATCCTGATGCATGTCCACCAGCTCGATGGGCGGCAGAGGATGGTCGTCAATGCGCTCCGGCATCTCCACCAGACGATATTTTCCCACCAGGCAGTTGTGGTAGGACTCCAGCGACGGCGTGGCGGACCCCAGCAGCACCGCGCAGCGCTCCAGCGCACCGCGCACCACCGCGACATCCCGTGCGTTGTAGTGCGGATTCGTATCCTGCTTGTAGGTGGACTCGTGTTCCTCATCCACTACAATCAGCCCAAGATTCCGGAACGGCGCGAAGAGCGCGGAGCGCGCGCCGATGGCGATGTGCGCGCGGCCCGAGTTGATCTTCGTCCACTCGTCGAAGCGCTGACCGTCCGACAAGCCGCTGTGGAGGACGGAGACCTGGTCGCCGAATCGCGCGCGGAAGCGTGTGACGGTCTGCGGCGTCAGGGAGATCTCCGGCACCAGCACAATGGCGTCCCTGCCCTGTTCGCAACAATGCGCGATGGCCTGGAGAAATACCTCGGTCTTGCCGGAGCCGGTCACGCCGAAGAGCAGGACCGGCCTGGGCGTTTTCGAGTCAATCTCCGCCACGACCGCATCCAGCGCCTTCTGCTGGCCCCGGGTGAGTGCCTTGGGCAGGTCGGGCACCACCTGGAGATTCGCGAAGGGGTCGCGTTCCTGCACGCGCTTCACCTTCAGGAGCCACCCATCCGCCACCAGGGCGTCAATCACCGACGAACTGGCGTCCACCGCACCCATGGCCTCCCTGGCGGGCAGAGAACCGCCGAGCTTCAGGAAAGTCTTCAGAACCGCCTGGCGCTTCGGCGTCAGCTTCAGGAACTCCTCGGTCCCCTGATCCTGCGCCTTCGCGGCCAAGTCCAGATAGAGCGCCTCGCGGTGCTGCATCTCGCCCCTGCGCACCACCGCCGGCAGAAGATTCCAGATCACCGACTCGTGCGAGGCGCAGTAATAACTGCTAATCCAGTCGCCCAGCTTCAAGAGCGGCTCGGGAATTTGCCGGGCGGGATCCTCCAGCGCCTGGATCTTCTCCAGGCCGGGGAATTCCGAGGCGACCTTCAGGCGGATCACATATCCACTCTTCGGATGTCCCCGGAACAACGCCGTCACGCGGCTGCCCGGCGCCACCCTCCCCCGCAGTTCCGGCGGAATCTCATAGTCGAAGCCCCGTCCGGTCGCCAGATTGAAGGCCACTTCTGCGATGGGGAGGTCATGACTCATAAAATAGAAGGGAATGATACAGTTTACTTGCCTGGTTTCCGGGACACACGGGACATGCGGGACACACGGGACAAGGTTATCGCAAGCCACCGTCTCGTCCGTCCCGTATGTCCCATCCGTCCCATTTACCCGTTAGGCAAGTTAAAGATATAGTTCCCAAATAGAACTATGCCTGACCGCATGCGAGCTAGAACCTGGCAATCCAGTGCGGAGTGCGGCACGGGAACATCCCCTGATTCGCGCACCCGCGCATGGGCAAGCCTGGAGCGGTTCAGGCGGGGCGGCGTACGCCCCACCCGCTAACGCGCTCCAACCCTACTTTTGGACTCTCAATGTCGCCAGTGGCTGGCCGTATGCCGTGACGGGAATCTTGAATTCATCGCCATCGGCGAAGGCCGCCCGTTCCACGGTGAAATCAAAGCGCACACCGAAGCGTGTATTCACCTTCTCGCAGGTCACGCCGGCCGGCAGCTCCAGCTGCACCGCGTCATGGAATTTCTCCCAATCGACATTGCTGGCGTAGGCATCCTGCATCTTGTTATTCATCCTGCCGGACCCGCCATGGTGTCTCTTTCCGGAGGCGGCAAGAGGAGACGACGACCGCTGCTTTTCAGGGTCGAAGCCGACCTGGCTGGAGAAGCGCACCACGCCGCTCTCCTCGAATTTCCCAGCGTCGATTTTAAAAGTGGCGGGGACAAACTTCAGACTCATTGCACTTCGGCCGGCAACCTCCAGACGCACAGGAGGATACCCCTCCGGCTCCACAATCGGGACAACTACAATTTGGCTGAAATTGGTGCGGTACGGCAGCGGATTCCTGGACGTGGCCGTGACCTTCCAGACGCCATGGTCCTGCTCCTCCACCGCAAGCGAGACAAATTCATTCTCCTTCTCGGGAAGAGCCAGCTTCATCTTCTCAGCAAGGTCTCCCAGCCCCCGCACGAGGATGCTGGCCTCCCAAGGCGCAGCCGGGTCGTTGATTTCCCCGAAATTCATCTGCCGGGTACGCGGCTGCGTCTCGTAAAAACGCACGACCTTGCCACGAAGCATGATGCGCACCGGCTTGAAATCCCGAGGCATCACCGTAAGGTCCCGGACGAATTCCCCTGCGGAAATCTTGCCGCCGTCAACATTGATTCGCATGGCCCATTCCTGATGCGGCTGCATCATCATCCCGCCTGGAAGCCCGTCGATGTTGGTGCAGGAGCAACTGGCATCGATGGCGGCCAGCTTCCACGCCTCGTCCGAGGTATTGCGGAGGACGATGGTGATGATCTTGTGCTCCCCCTCATAGACATCGCCGATTTCCTGCGTCAGTCCGCCGACCACCTCCAGGGGGGCGGGTTCCTTGGGCGACTCGTCCAGTTCGAAGAACTCGTCATTGTCGGCATAGCCCCAGTCCAGGTCGGGGTCATCCTGCTCCTCCTCCGCTTCCTCTTCCGCCTCCGCAGTCGTTTCAGGAACGAAAACCGGCTCCTCCACAGGGATTTCCCGGACTTCATCGGGTTCAGAAGGCGCCGCGTCGCCAGAAGAGTCCCGGTCGCAGGAGCAGAGGCACGAAGCAAGGCAAACGCAAAGCATCACCGCGGAAAAGCGCTTCAGAAAAAGGTCATTCATACGCAAAAAGTAAGTAAGGAAAAGGTGAAACGAAAAGAAGAATTCCTTAATATATCGAAGAATATCGATTTGACTAGCGGAAAACGAAAAAGTTCCCGGATGAATCGTGCCGGACGAGACGCGGGATCCGCCTTCGCCGATACTGCGGCGGGACGGATGGGACATACGGGACGGACGGGACGGTGGCTTGCGATAACCTTGTCACGTGTGTCCCGGAAACCAGGCAAGTAAACTGTATCATTCCCTAATTTTGCCGAATCGGCAAATGGGACGGATGGGACATACGGGACGGACGGGACGGTGGTTTGCGATAACCTTGTCACGTGTGTCCCGCATGTCACGTATGTCCCGGAAACAAGGCAAGGAAACTGTATCATTCCCTGAAAAAAAAAGGGAACCCGAATTGCTTCGGATTCCCTTTCTCGTTGAGCTGGC
>JAFPYX010000014.1 GCA_017417585.1 Victivallales bacterium | reverse complement strand
GGGGCGGCAGAATGCCGGAAAGCGCCTTGGACGAGCCGGTGGATTCCATTCTTTCACGCTGGGAGCTGCTCAAGGACGGCAAGCCCGTCAATGCCGCCGTGGCCCTGTTCGCCGGGACATCGAACCCGTTTCCGCAGTTGAGCCTTCGCATGGCGCGCTTCAGGGGGACGGACATGGAGGAGTTCATCGACAGCAAATGGGAGCGCGGCAACATCTTCGAGTTGCTGGACATGGGAATGGCCTTCTGCTTCAAGCACCTGAACCTGAGCGGGCGCATCAGGGGACTGGTCCGCGAGGAGCATCTTGAGATACCCGTTGAGGCCCTGCGTGAGGCGCTGACCAATGCACTGTGTCACCGTCGATATGACAATCCAGGCGAGAGCATAGGACTCGCCATCTATGACGACCGCGTTGAGATCAGCAATCCAGGCCACTTTCCGCCAGGCGTCACGCCGGAGAACATCAAGGCTTTTCACACGTCCCAGCCTCACAACCCCAAACTGGCCCAGGTGCTGTACAAGGCGACACGCATCGAGAACTGGGGGTCTGGAATACAGCGAATGGTCAGCACCTGCCTGGATCAGGAACTTCCCGAGCCAATCTACCAGATATGGGCCGACGGTACAATTGTCATTGTCTTCCGCAAGAAGGTTACCCCAGAAAACCAAGCTGATGTCCACCAAGATGTCCACCAAGATGTCCACCAAGGTGTCCACCAAGATGAGATGGATATGTCTATCATAAGGATAATCAGGGAAAATGGCAAAACCAGTGTCAATCAAATGGCTGAACAACTCCATGTCAGTGCCAAAACCATACGGCGTCACATCGCGAACATGCCCGCCATCCGATATGTCGGCAGCGGTTACAGCGGCCATTGGGAAATAGACGGCGAGACTGACCCCAAGGGAAATTAGGGAGCAAAAATGACCTACCAACCTCCATTCACCATATCCTCTCGCGCGGTTTCGCTTGTCGCGGAGATTTCCGCGCTGGTCGAGCGCTATGTCATCCGGCTGGAACAGCGCGATGCACTGAAACTTCGCCGAGCGAACCGCATCAAGACCATCCACTCCTCGCTGGCCATCGAGGGGAACACGCTTTCGCTGAAGCAGGTGACGGACATCCTGGACGGCAAACGCGTGATTGCCCCGCTCCGTGAAATCCAGGAGGTCAAGAATGCCATAGCGACCTACGACCTTGCTCCTACGCTTGACCCGTTTTCCGTGAAAGACCTTCTGAAGGCACACGGCACGATGATGGCGGTCCTGGTGGACGGGGCTGGAAATTTCCGAACTGGCGGAGTCGGCGTCTTTGTAGGGGAACAGGTCATACATGTCGCACCGCCCGCCGGGCAGGTTCCGCAACTCGTCGCCAACCTCTTTGACTGGCTTCGCAATTCCAAAGACCACCTTCTGATTCGGAGTTGCGTGTTCCATTACGAGTTCGAGTTCATCCATCCCTTCGCCGATGGAAACGGGAGGACGGGACGGCTTTGGCAGTCCCTCATTCTCGCAAAGCTGAACCCCGTGTTCCTGCATCTCCCCGTGGAGACCATGGTTCATGACAACCAGAATGGATATTACCAGGCCATCAATGACAGCACCGCCAAATCCGATTCCTGCATTTTCATAGACTTCATGCTCGAACGTATTCTGGATGCACTGAAACAACACCAGGACACAAGCGTTGGCGGAGTAAATGGCGGAGTAAATGGCGGAGTAAACGAACTGGATGCAGTGTATTCATATATCCGACAGCATCCTGGTCTTCGGGCAAATGCCATTGCGGAGGCGTTGGCATTGCCAAGACGCACATTGGAGCGTCACTTGGGGCAATTGAAGAAAAGCGGGCGAATCGAGTTCCGCGGTGCTCCCAAAACGGGAGGCTATTATTGCAAGGATATGTAACGTGGTGGAACTCGCCTTTACAACCCGAATCCCCCTGGCGGTGATGATTACGATGGGCATCAAGCAGTGGGAGAACCGCAGCGCGATGCCTGTTCCCGCAAAGGGGCGATGCGCGATGACCTGCTCGAAGTCCTCGGACGCGAGGGAGTACGCCAACTTTCTCGCCTGGGCGGAACGGGCGTTCCAGGCCGAGGCTTTCACTTCGCTCCCCCGATGGGACGAGTTGAGCGGCTGGCGCGGGATGCTGGTCGCCGTCTGCGACTACGAGGCGTCGTACACCGCGCCGAATCCGCCCATTTGGGACGAAGGCTACCCCGTCTGGTGGCGATTGACCAATGTGCGTCTGCTGGACGAGCCGGTCCCATGCCGTGGCAATGTCGGGATGTGGCGTCTGCCGGAAGATGTAAGACAACGAATCAAGGAGGTCCTATCGTGAAAGGTGCAATCATCTATTTTTCCAATACAGGCAACACGAAACTCGCCTGTGAGAGGATAAAAGGGAAAATACGGAACGCCGAGATTGATCTTTTCAAT
>JAFPYX010000003.1 GCA_017417585.1 Victivallales bacterium | reverse complement strand
CTTCGCATCCATTCCGATGCCGCGCTTGGCCAGCTCCGCGTCCACCTGTTTCCATCCCTCCATTTTCGGGCGGAACTCCAGTTCCAGTTTCTCGCGCTCCAAGGCGGCTATTTGCTCGTCGAGTTTCAGGCGGTCGGCGTCAACCGTCACCGTCAGGCGCTTCTTGCGCAGCTTCTCCAGCTCTTGGTCGATGTAGCCCAGCGAGCCTTTGTCATAGACTGTCTGGGGAGTGTCCTTGTCGCCCGTGGGAGTGGTCGGGGCAGTGGGCGAACCGAGGTTTTTCAGGTGCTTGTTTCTTTCATCTGCAGCAAATTTCAGTTTTTGGTTGATTTCGTTGTTCTCGTTCACAAGAGCCCATCCAGCGGTGTTGAGATCGTTGTATTCCTTTGTGTATCTTGTCACGGATTGCCCGCCGCCCACCTGCATTCCGAATTGATTTGTCATCACGGTGGTAGAGTGGGTTTCCTTATCCGTGCCATTCTCGCGCATCTGCCTGCGCTTTTCAAGTATCTCGCGGAGCTTGATTTGGTTGGCGGCCTTCTGTTCCATCAGCACCCGCGCCTGAGCCTCGTAGGCCAACTGCATACAGTAATCCTCGCTCTTGGCTATGAGCGCGTCGTACCACTCTTTGGCGGTCTTGTAGTAGCCGAAGCTCGCACCGTATTTGTTGTTGAGTTCCTGGATGGCCCCCGACGTGTCGGCCTTGGCCTTCATCAGTTCCTGCAGCTTCTGCTTCTCACCCTCGATTTCCGCCACGGCGCGGCTGTAGGTGCCAGTCATCGCCTCCTGCGCCTCCTTCGCCCGTTGCGAGGCGTCCGACACGCCGTCCAAGCCGTCGGCGGCTTCCTCCGACGAGAAAAACAATTTTTCAAGTGCCCACGTCAGCGCGGCAATCGCCGCGCCTACGCCCGTGGCCGCCATCAGGCCGCGAATAGCCACCTTCAGCGTCGTTGCGCCAATCGTGGCACCGCGCATCGCGGCGGTCAGGACACGGGTCGTGGCCGCAAAGCCCAACGTGATGGTTCGGGCCGCTCCCTGTGCGGCAGCAAGGGCGCGGGTTCCGTTGGTCAGGGATATAATCGCCCTCAAAGCACCAGCGGCGCCAGTCGCCAAGTTGGCGAAGCCAGACGCGCCCATTCCTATCTGGGCAAATACGTTCAGGTATTTCTGCAAATCTACCGTCACCGCTCCGATTTTCTCCTTCAGGTCGCCGAAACGGTCGGCTGCTGCCTTAACCTGTCCGCTCGGTGTCTGGCGCAACGCCTCGTTCGAGCCGCCGACGGCACTCGTCACCACCTCGGCCAACACCGCCACGCGCTGCTGCTCCGTACCGAACTTCAGCACCTGCTCTTGCGCCTCATCGAACTTGTAGCCGTAGCGCGAGAGCGCGCCCACCTGTCCGTCCATTACCTTGCCGAGCATCGAGGCGATGGTCTGCGCCTGCTCCTGCGTGGCATTCAGCCCATACTGCTGCGCCAGCATATCGTTCATCACGGGAATTAACGTCTGAAGGCCGTCCTTCATCGTCAGGTAGGTCGCCAGTTCTTGTGCGCCTGCCAGTTGAACT
>JAFPYX010000002.1 GCA_017417585.1 Victivallales bacterium | reverse complement strand
CTTCGCATCCATTCCGATGCCGCGCTTGGCCAGCTCCGCGTCCACCTGTTTCCATCCCTCCATTTTCGGGCGGAACTCCAGTTCCAGTTTCTCGCGCTCCAAGGCGGCTATTTGCTCGTCGAGTTTCAGGCGGTCGGCGTCCACCGTCACCGCCAGACGCTTCTTCCTGAGTTTCTCCAGTTCCTGGTCGATGTAGCCCAGCGAGCCTTTCTCGAATGTCACCTCGACATTCGTGTTTCCGTTTCCTCCTTTGGGGCCGTTTCCGCCAGTCGGTGTCGTCTTGAATCCCTTGGCATTTTCTTTCATCATATCCTGGACAATATCCATATCTCCCTTGATGCCGCGCTTGGCTTCTGCAAGTTTCTTGGCATCGTCCATCGTCTTTTTAAGTTCGTCGCTATAGACTGTGTGGTCGTATCCGTAGAAGTCTTTTTCGGTGGTTACGTGCCCTTCGTCGCGCAGTCTGTCTTGTTCGCGAGCATTTTTCTCAAGGTCGAAGTCGATGTCTGCGCCCTGCGCGGCCAGCACCTTCATCTTCGCCTCGAGGCCGAGCTGCCGGCAGTAGGTTTCCGAGTTCTCGGTCAGCGTCTTGTACCACTCGGCGGCGGTCTTGTGGTAGCCGAATGCCTCGCCATATTTGCTGTTGAGCTCGTTTACGGCAGTCGTCGTGTCGCCCTTTGCCTTCATCAGTTCTCCGAGCTTCGCGATTTCCTTGTCCATCTCGACACGGGCGTCGGAATAGGCCGACTTCTCGGCGTCCACCTGCTGCTGCAACCGCTGCGAGGCTTCCGACACGTCGTCCATTCCGTCGGCGGCTTTCTCCGACGAGGAAAACAATTTTTCGAGAACCCACGTCTGCGCGGCTATTGCCAGGCCTACGCCCGTGGCTGCCATCAGGCCGCGAATCGCCACCTTCAGCGTCGTTGCGCCAATCGTGGCACCGCGCATCGCGGCGGTCAGGACGCGGGTCGTGGCCGCAAAGCCCAGTGTGATGGTTCGGACCGCTCCCTGTGCGGCGGCAAGGGCGCGGGTCCCGGTGGTCAGATCCTTGATAGCCCTCAAAGCACCGGCGGCGCCGCTCGCCAAATTGGTGAAGCCAGAAGCAGCCATTCCAATCTGGGCTAATCCATTGACAAAGGGTTGTAGGTGCACCGTCGCCGCCCCAACCTGTTCTTTCAAATCTCCAAAAATATCTGCCACCGCCTTGACCTGACCAGATGGGGTCTGGCGCAATGCTTCGTTAGACCCGCCGACGGCACTCGACACCACCTCGGCCAACACCGCCACGCGCTGCTGCTCCGTACCGAACTTCAGCACCTGCTCTTGCGCCTCATCGAACTTGTAGCCGTAGCGCGAGAGCGCGCCCACCTGTCCGTCCATCACCTTTCCGAGCATCGACGCGATGGTCTGCGCCTGCTCCTGCGTGGCATTCAGCCCATACTGCTGCGCCAGCATATCGTTCATCACGGGAATTAACGTCTGAAGGCCGTCCTTCATCGTCAGGTAGGTCGCCAGTTCTTGTGCGCCTGCCAGTTGAACT
>JAFPYX010000013.1 GCA_017417585.1 Victivallales bacterium | reverse complement strand
TGCTATTTATTTCAAACAGGAAAATCAAAAATGACGCGAAAGCGAAGAGCCCGCACAGGAGGTCTTTTCGCTCGGTGATCCAGACCACGGACTCGCTCTTCTGGGGATTGACGCTCCAGAGCAACGCGGCGAGGAACGCCCAGGCGGGAGAAAGCTTGAGCTTGCGTGCGATCCAGTAGAGGAGCGCGGCGCATGCCAGATGCAGCGCGAGGTTGTGGAGGTGGTAGGGCAGGGGACTCTTGTGCCCGAAAAGCGCATTGTCCGCCATCAGCGAATACATCGGCAGTGGCGTGTAGAGGTCCTGGAATGGCCGGGTGGCGTAGTGACGGAGGTTCTCGAAAGTCCAGTCCAGGCGTGGGTTTTCAAGGATGAATACCCCGTCGTCCCAGTGTTCCAGGAAGTCATAGTTCACTGCCCGGCAGAAATTTGCCGTGGTGAGAACCAGAAGAGCGGCCACCAGGATGGCATCGATCTGCCGGCTCCACCAGGCTGGCTGGCGTGGCGCCGCGGAATCGGATTGGCTGGTGGCAGTGAGCATAACCCCATACTTTAATCCCTAAACCCAAAACACTAGCCCGTTTTGATAATTTTCAGGTTATTCTGGTGTCTGGGCGAAGTTTCGGCGCAACTGCAAGAACAAGTTGTATATTTACCCTGTTATCAGATTGTTTGATTTACCCATTGCCAACGGAGGCTTGCTGATGAAGAAAAGTCTGTTTGGGTTATTCCGTGGTTTCATCGTGATTGCCATGGCCGTTGTCCATCTAGTGTATGCGCAGGCGTCACAACTGCCGCCGGTTTACACGGATGCACCAGGCAATGTTTTTTTCCACGGCGAGCCGGCGGTTCTGAAAGTGGAGGCCGCAGTGCCAGGCCTTCGCTACACGTTGCTGGACTGGCATGGGAATACACTCTCCGATGGCGAGTGGCCCCAGGGTGGCGGCGCCTCGCTGGAGTTTGCCGGCCTGCCCAACGGATATTACGTCGTGAGAGTGGCGACGCCCGGCGCAGAGTCGTCATTCAATTTTACCGTCATCGCTCCCAACACGCCCTCGCAGGATCCCGGCGGCTCCTTCTTCGGGGTGGACTCCGCGCAGAGCTGGCTGGCGGTGCCGGGGAGTTTCCAGTGCCGCTGGTATGGCGGCGACAGCTTCCGGGTGGTCTCCGACCTGCTGGCGTGGGCCGGCGTCCCGAATGTGCGCGAACGGCTTGCCTGGGGAGTCGTGAATCCCTCGCCGGGCGAATTCCAGTATGGAGTCTATCAACGGAATGCCGAGCTGCTCCAGCAGAGAGGCATTCTGGTTTCCGGCATGTTCCATGACGCGCCAAAGTGGACGGACAACGAACAGAGCCTCCCGACGAATCTGCTGGGCGTCTTCCAGGGGTGCCGGAGCCTCGCGCGGGACTTTGGCGGCCAGATGGGCGACTGGGAGTTCTGGAACGAAGAGGATATCGGCTTCTCCGCGGCACCCGTCTGGGACTATGCCGCCGCGCTGAAGGCCGCGTCATTGGGCTTCCGGGCAGGGCGCCCTGACATCATCGTTGCCCCGGGCGCGCTCTGTGCGGGCGTGAACACCCTTTACCATCAGACGATGTATCGCAACGACATCGCCAAATACACGGATGTCATGAACTATCACACCTATGTGGCGCCGGCCGAATACGCCGTCGTCGATGCGGAATTGCGGAAATTCTGCGCCGCCAACGGCATGCCGGGCCGGGCGGTCTGGATCACCGAATGCGGCACGCAGCTGGAGGGACATTCCACCCAGGACGGCGTGATGGCGGGATTCAAGGCCCACTCGCCACGGCAGGAGATGCTCCATGCGGAGTTCTACCCGAAGTCGCAGCTGTACCACCAGATGCAGGGCGTCGCGCGGAATTTCTTCTTCGTCTTCCCGCCCTACAATGAAGCCGAAGGACGCAAGGACTGGGGGATGATGCGTCGGGACGGCTCGGTGAAGCCCGCCTACGCCGCGATGGCCACGATGCTCGGCCAGATTGGCGACGCCAGGCTGCTGGGGGAGGTCAAGCTGGGCGACGGCCTGAAGGCGTTCCTGCTGGAAAAGCCGGACCATTCGCAGGTGCTGGTGTTCTGGCAGCTCTCCGCCGTGGACTCGCAGCCGGAGCCGGCCGCCCCGAAGGCCTTTGACCTGCCTCTGGAAGACGGCGACCATACGCTGGTCGATATGCTTGGGACGCCCGTTCCAATGGAGGTGGCGGCCGGCACGGCGCATCTTGTCGCCACGCGCTATCCCGCCTATCTTGCCGGCCTCCACGGGCTGTCGCCGGATGTCCCGGCAGTCCCTCCCGGCACGATTGACCGCCATGCGGATGCCGGCGAGGACGAGGACCTCGCGGTCGTCATCCGGGCCGAACTCGCGCCGGAGGATTTCACCATCGCCAGCCAGAAGAGCGTCGCGGAGATGTCCCGGTCCGAAGGAAAGCTCAAGGTCATGGTTTGGAATTTGGACGACATTTCCAAGACCGGTTCCATCCATGCCGAAGGCGGCGGACTGACCGGCCTGCCATCGGAGATCACGCTCCCGCCATTCTCCAAAACCGAATTTGACGCCGTGTATTGTCCCGCCCTGCCAGAGGGCGACTTCCTCGGTCATCTCGTCCTTTCCGGCACCTTCAATGGCAGGCGAACCACCCGGCTGGACATTCCGGTGAAGCAGCTCGAAATCTTTTTGGCGAATTGCCGCCAGACGAACCTGGACTCGTGGCTCCGGCCCTCGGCGTGGGAGCGAAACACCTCGGCCTCCACCTACGAGTGCGCTTTTGACGAAACGGAAAACGCGCTGCGCTTCAGTGCCGGCTGGAACGAATCCGTAGACCGGTGGTTCTATCCGGTCCACCAACTAGGGGGCGCCGCCGCCGGGGAGTTCAAGGATGCACGCGGAATCCAGTTCGAAGTCAAGTCCGCGCAGGACAAAGTGGAGAACGATTTTGCCTGCGCGTATGTGATGGTCGGCTTCGATCAGCCGGGAGTGCCGCAGACCCGCGTGGTGAATTTCGCCTACGAGTCGCCGTTGACCAACTGGGAGGTGCGCCGGGTGATGTTTGACCAGAGCATCCCCGCGGACGCCACCGTCAAGTTTGTGCGCATCGGATGCAATCCCAGGGGAACGCGCCTGACCTACTGGATCCGGAATATCACGCTGTTCTCGACCAAGTAGGATTGAGGCGATTTAAAATAATTGGAGCGGGTGACGGGAATCGGACCCGCGTAGTCGGCTTGGGAAGCCGATGCATTACCATTATGCTACACCCGCTTGGACAATCAGTTTGAAAACGGCGTTAATGTAGTTTTTTTTACGAGATTTGCAAACCGACCACGAAGATTTCCACGCCAGTATGGCTTTTGCGGCAAACCGGACCTTGTGAGTTGATAGCGCCGTCGGAGCGCGCCGTACTTCCAAGGCAGTTCTGCATACGGGACGCGGCGAGGGAATTTCCAAACTGGGAAGAGACTGCGCTGCTGACCGGATAAAATTGGGGGATTATATCGTTGACTTGCCTGGTTTCCGGAAGATCTCCGGGACACACGGACAGACACCTGGGACATATGGGACAAGGCAATCGCACACCACCGTCCCATTCGTCGTGCACTCAATCGTCCCATTTATCCAAGTTCCTGAATCCGTGAATTTGCGGAAAAGATGTGGCGTCGGCGCCTCGCCGACGGAATCTGTTGGGGTGACGCCCCGTCACCACGGCGTTGACTCACGGATCCACCCGGCCTTATCCATAGTGGGTACACCCGCCGCCCCCGGCCTCCACCCCTATGATACAATCCTGCCGGAAGACCGCCATGTCAAGCCACTGTGGACGGATTCCCCGGCAATCTGGTTTTTTCCATGATTTTCGGATATTCCCTTGGAATCTCCTGAAGTTTTTGCCGGACAGCAGTGGAAAGGCTATGGTTTTCTCAGGATGATTGCGTTCACGCGACGGGCGAACTCCTGCGAGAAGCGTCGGGAATAGTCCAGCAGCTGTCGTTGTTCTTCCTCACTGAGCGTCGCGGCGGCCTCCTGCTCCGCGTCGCTGATCGCAGACAGGACAATCTGCGCGAATGCCTCGCCCTCCGGGGTTAGTTGAATGAGCTTCCTGCGGCGGTCGATGCTGTGGGCGGAACGGCTTCGGCTGAGGTAGCCGCGGCTCTCCAGGTCGTTGAGCACGACTGTGATGGTCTGACGCAACATGTGCGTGTCATCCGCCAGTACGGCAGGCTCGACACCCTCTGGGTGCTTCACCAGATACTCCAGGGCCCAGACCGTGTTCAGCGAAATGCCCCAACGGCGCACCAGTTTCAGATACGCGCTGTCGCAGGAGCGCCATGCGTCAAATACTGCCTGGAGGCACTCTACACCCGAACGAAGATTGTTCTTTGCAAGTTTCATGGACGTTAATATAGCATGGGACTTTGGCAAATATTCTCAGCGGGCCTGGCAAAATCGCTTTGCCGCTATATAATAAATCAGATTTACTACTTTTAGGCACCCTTGACCAATTAGGAAACCACCAACATGATCATCCCGAAATACAGCAAGAAAGAGATCAAGCAGCTTGAGAAGTCGGTTCACGAGAAGATTCTGGGTTCCTGGATCAGCAACGAGGACCTGGACAAGGAGGTCAAGATCTTCACGGCGGGCGAAGGCTGCTGGCTCTACGACATCCACGGCCGGAAGATTCTGGACACCTTTTCGAGCCTGATCACCACGGCGGTCGGCCACGGCCGCATCGAGATCGGCGAGGCGATGCTGGAGCAGATGAAGTCGCTGGAGTTCTTCCCGATCTACCACGACGGCTTCACGGTCCCGCAGATCAAATTGGCGGAGAAGCTGGCTGAGATCGCGCCTGGCGACCTGGAGGTTACGTGCTTCGTGAACAGTGGCTCTGAGGCGAACGAGTTCGCCATCAAGATGGCTCGGCAGTACTTCTGGCAGACGGGCCAGCCGAACCGCACGAAGGTGATCGCGCGCCGCGGCTCCTACCACGGCACCACCATCGGCACCACGGCGGTCACGGGCTTCGCGGACCTGCGCACGGTCTCCAACCCGGTTCCGGGCTGTCTCTTCGCGCCGCAGGTCAAGTGCGCGCAGTGCGAGTTCGGGCTGAAGTATCCCTCCTGCAAGCTCTGCTGCCTGAAAGGCCTGGAGAAATTGATCCAGAGCGAGGGTCCGGACACCATCGCGGCCATCATCATGGACTCCCTGCCCGGCTCCAACAGCGGCTACCCGCTGGCCCCCAAGGAGTACATCCAGGGCGTCCGCAAGCTCTGCGACAAATACGGTATCCTGCTCATCTTCGACGAGGTGCAGACTGGCTTCGGCAAGACGGGCTACTGGTTTGCCTGCGAATACTACGGCGTGGTGCCGGACTTCCTGGATACCAGCAAGGCAATCACCAGCGGCTATCAGCCGTTGGGCGCGGTCATCACCAAGAAGAAGATCGCGGACGTCTTCAAGCAGGGACCCGGCTCGGAGTTCCGCACCGGCAGCACCTACGGCGGTCACACGCTGGCGTGCGTCGCGGCACTCAAGAACCTGGAGATCTTTGAGCGCGAGCACCTCGTCGAGCACGCCCGCGACCTGGGCAAATACATCACCAGGCGCTTCAAGGAACTCAAGAAGTACTCCGTGGTGGACTTCATCTCCGGCATCGGCACCCTCTGGGCGATTGAACTCAAGAGCGACAAGCCGATTGGAACTTGGATTCGCGACTGGTGCTGGGAGAACGGCATGATCCTGCGCAACAACGGCAATATGCTCGTGATTGCGCCCGCGCTCGTGATGACCTACGAGGAGTTCGATCTGGTGATGGAGTTCCTGCACAAGGGCATCCAGGCCGCCATGAAGCACTTCAAGATTAAGTAATCCGGTGCGCACCCGCTCGGCATGGCTCGCCGTGCCGGGCGGAATCCGGTGTACTGCCGGAAGAATTCTGCGAGAAAAGCGTATTTTTCATCTGTGCTGACAGAAATCGTATTTTTCGCGCAATAAAAATTATAAGCGCATTTTCAGTGAATAAAGCGATGCCATTTCACTGCTGTCCGGTTAAAATTTCAGGTTGAAAACTCGCCGAAAAGTTCGAGCTGACGCGGCTTGTTCCAGTCGGGTGGCTTTGCCAGCGTCTTTCGGTCAAGCGAGAGCAGCTCCAGCAGATGGCTGTTTCTCATCAGATGCTCCCTGAGGCGGGCCGTGATTTCCGTCAGGCTGATTTCGGCCTTGCCCAGGAACTTGATGTAGGCGACCAGCAGAAAGTGTATGAGCGCGACCCAGATCTGCGTCATCACGGCGTTCTCGCTTGTGCCGAGGAAGGTCTTGACCTGCAGGTTCTGCTTTGTCCACCTGAAGAACAGCTCGGTCTGCCATCTCCTCTTGTAGATTGCGGCGATGGTCGCGGCGGCCAGCCTGAAGTTGCTGGTCAGGAAGACATAGTCCTTGTTTGTCTCCGCGTCGTGGAACGCCACGCGCCGCAGTTTCCCGGGATACGTCTTCCGGGCACTTTGAAGCTCCAGCCCCACTGTGTCGTCGGCCACGACGCACAGTTTCTCGTTTGGGGCGAGGTGCTGTCCGACGACCTCGAGCCTCGCGTTCCGCCTGGGCCTCGTGACGAAGAAGGCGCCTTTGCCGTCGATCTCCTTGAACCATGCGTAGTCGCAGTATCCCTTGTCGTACGTGCAGATGCTGTCCGGTTCAATCCGGAACCACTTGCGCGCGGCGCGGATGTCGGCCATCTTCCCGTTGCTCATCACCACGAAGCAGGGCAAGTTGCCCGACAGGT
>JAFPYX010000012.1 GCA_017417585.1 Victivallales bacterium | reverse complement strand
TCTATACAGGCGTCAACTACAAGCTCGGCGAGGTGTATGAGGGCACCGCCACCATGGACTGGATGGAGCAGGAGCAGGAGAGAGGGATCACCATCACTTCTGCCGCCACCACCTGTCACTGGAACGGCAACCGCATCAACATCATCGACACGCCGGGTCACGTCGACTTCACCGTCGAGGTGGAAAGAAGCCTCCGGGTTCTTGACGGTTCCGTCACGGTATTCTGCGCGAAAGGCGGCGTCGAGCCCCAGTCCGAAACCGTATGGCATCAGGCGGACAAATACCACGTCCCCCGCATGGCCTACGTGAACAAGATGGACATCATGGGCGCCGATTTCTTCCGGGTGGTCAGGATGATGAAGGAAAGGCTGAAATGCAACGCCGTTCCGATTCAGCTGCCCATCGGTTCGGAAGACGATTTCGCCGGCCTGGTCGATCTTGTGGAAATGAAAGCCTATTACTATCACGACGATTTGGGCAAGGATATCACGGTGGAGGAGATCCCCGCCGACCTCAGAGATCAGGCCGAGGAATACCGGGCCAACCTTCTGGAGGCCGTTTCGGAATTCGACGACGAAGTGATGGAGCTTTATCTGGAGGGGGAGGAGATCGACCCCGCCCTGATCAAAAGAGCCATCCGTCGGGGGACCGTCAGCGTGAAAATGATCCCCGTGCTCTGCGGCTCGTCTCACCGCAACCGCGGCGTACAGAAGCTTCTGGACGCGGTGGTGGATTTCATGCCGTCGCCTCTCGACAAGAAAGCGATCAAGGGCGTGGATCCCGACACCGGAGAGGAGACCGAACGCATCCCCTCGGACGACGCGCCGTTTGCGGCGCTGGCGTTCAAGATCATGACCGACCCCTTCGTGGGAAGGCTGTGCTTCTTCCGCGTCTATTCGGGGACGCTCACCAGCGGTTCCACCGCTCTGAACTCCACGAAGAGACAGAGGGAGCGCCTCGGGCGCATCCTTCTGATGCACGCCAATCACCGGGAGGATATCGATACGGTCTATTCCGGCGATATCGCCGCCACGGTCGGACTGAAGAACACCACCACCGGCGACACGCTCTGCTATGAAAAGGCTCCGATCATTCTGGAGTCGATGGAATTCCCGGAGCCGGTCATCCGCGTGGCCATCGAGCCCAAGACCAAGGCGGGCCAGGACAAGATGGCGATCGCTCTGCAGAAGCTTGCGGAGGAGGATCCCACCTTCCGGACCTACACCGATCAGGAAACCGGACAGACCATCATCGCCGGTATGGGCGAGCTCCATCTGGAGATCATCGTCGACCGGATGCTGCGCGAATTCAAGGTGGAGGCCAACGTCGGCAAGCCCCAGGTGGCTTACAAGGAAACCGTCACCAAAAAGGTCGAGCAGGAAACCCGGTACGTCCGCCAGTCGGGCGGCAAGGGCCAGTACGGCCACGTCAAAATCATCCTCGAGCCCAACGAATCCGGCAAAGGCTTCGAATTCATCAACAAGATCGTGGGCGGCGCGATCCCGAAGGAGTATATTCCTGCGGTGGAAGCCGGCGTCCGCGGCGCGATGGAATCGGGCGTGATCGCCGGATACAACGTGGTTGACTGCAAGGTCACGCTCATCGACGGATCGTTCCACGAGGTGGACTCTTCCGAACTCGCTTTCAAGATCGCCGGTTCCATGGCGTTCAAGGAAGCGATGAAGAAAGCGGATCCGATCCTTCTGGAGCCCGTGATGAAGGTGGTCGTGGTGGTCGCCGACGAGTATATGGGCGACGTGGTCGGGGACATCTCGTCCCGCAGGGGACAGATCCAGTCTCTCGAAAGCACCATGGGTACGCAGATGATCACCGCGCAGGTGCCGCTTTCCGAAATGTTCGGTTACGCCACCTCGCTCAGAAGCGCCACGCAGGGCCGCGGCACCTATTCGATGGAGCCGAGCTGCTACGTCGAAGTGCCGAAACAGAAACTGGAGACCTTGATCGGCGGATACGACCGCTGAAAGAAAAAAACTCTTGCATTTGGAACCAAAATAAGATAAGATAATACACGACCAACAATAAGGAGGAAACACACTCATGGCAAAGGCAAAATTCGAACGCACCAAGCCGCATGTTAATATTGGTACGATTGGCCATGTTGACCACGGCAAGACCACCC
The DNA here is from genome assembly GCA_017417585.1 of Victivallales bacterium. Taxonomy (GTDB): domain Bacteria; phylum Verrucomicrobiota; class Lentisphaeria; order Oligosphaerales; family Oligosphaeraceae; genus RGIG1601. Next base: position 65,334 of record JAFPYX010000012.1, on the reverse strand, counting down.
TTACCGCCGCTATCACCAAGTACCTCTCTCTCGTGGATCCGACCTGGGCCAACTTCACCGCTTACGATCAGATCGATAAGGCTCCGGAAGAAAAAGCCCGCGGCATCACGATCAACACCGCTCACGTCGAGTATCAGACCGCGAAGCGTCACTACGCTCACGTCGACTGCCCGGGCCACGCCGACTATATCAAGAACATGATTACTGGTGCTGCCCAGATGGACAGCGCCATCCTGGTCATCGCCGCCACTGACGGTGTGATGGCTCAGACCGCCGAGCACGTGCTGCTGGCCCGCCAGGTCGGCGTTCCCGCGATCGTCGTCTTCATGAACAAGACCGACCAGGTTGACGATCTCGACCTGCTCGACTTGGTTGACTCCGAGGTCCGCGACCTCCTCAACAAGTACGAGTTCCCCGGCGATGACACCCCCGTCATCCGTGGTTCCGCCCTGAAGGTCAACGAAGTCATGCTGGCTGCCGCCCCCGAGCAGCGCAAGGAAATCGCCGAGACCGCCGAGGAGACCAAGTGCATCCGCGAACTCATGGACGCGGTTGACAGCTTCATCCCGAGCCCGTCCGCCCGCTGGACCAGACCTTCCTGATGCCCATCGAGGACGTCTTCTCCATCGAAGGCCGCGGCACCGTGGTGACCGGCCGTGTCGAGCGCGGCGTCATCAAGGTTGGCGACCCCGTCGAGATCGTTGGTCTCCGCGAGACCCAGAAGACCACCGTGACTGGCGTCGAGATGTTCCGCAAGCTGCTGGATCAGGGCCAGGCTGGTGACAACATCGGCTGCCTGTTGCGCGGCACCAAGAAGGAAGATGTCGAGCGCGGCCAGATCCTGGCGGTGCCGAACACCATTCATCCCCACACCAAGTTCAAGTGCCAGGTCTACGTCCTGACCAAGGAAGAAGGCGGCCGCCATACCCAGTTCAAGGATGGCTATCGTCCGCAGTTCTACTTCCGTACCACTGACGTGACTGGCGTGTGCCACCTCGAGGAAGGCGTGGCGATGGTGATGCCTGGCGACCATGCCACCATGACCATCGAGCTGATCAAGCCGGTCGCCATGGAGAAGGGTCTGCGCTTCGCCATCCGCGAAGGCGGCCACACCGTCGGCGCCGGTAACGTCTCCGAGATCATCGAGTAATTGCTGGCTGAAGTCCGGCCGGGTCGCCAGTTTGCTGGCTGACCTGGCCGCTTCGGCGGCCACGCCGTCCCGCCAGGGATTTTCTTGGCGGGGACGGTTTCAGCGAGGATACGACAATGCCCTCTGAAATCATCCAACTTGCGTGCACTGAGTGCAAGCGCCGTAACTACACTACGGAAAAGAACAAGCGCAACACTCCCGGCCGTCTTGAGAAGAAGAAGTTCTGCCCCTTCGACAAGAAGATGACGGTTCACCGCGAGGTGCGCTAGTGGCCGCTAGGGCGTCTGCCCCTACGGCGAGCCAGGCATTTTGCCTTGCAGGAGAGTAGCTCAATTGGTAGAGCAGCGGTCTCCAAAACCGCAGGTCACAGGTTCGATCCCTGCCTCTCCTGCCATTCCTTTTTAAATGGGAGTTCCTCCCTCCGTTTGGCAATTTCATCCTAAAACCGAGATCTGACGATGACGAATCCCGTCACTGCAATTCAAAAGTTGTATTCCGAGACCGTCCGTGAACTTAAGAAGTGCACTTGGCCGACTCGCAAGGAACTTTTCGAGTCCACCCGTGCCGTGATTTCCGGTCTGGTCATCATGACGGTGGTGGTCGCGGTCCTGGATGGCATCTTCGCGATGGCCGTCCGCCTGGTCGCCGGCATGAACTAAGCCATACGGTCCCCAGTTTAATTACATGATATGAGTGAGGCGGCGGTGCCCATGGAAAACGATGCGTCAAAAGGGTCCTGGTTTGTGTTGCAGACAGTGACTGGTCAGGAGGAAAAGGCGCTGGAGACACTGATTTCGCAGCGTGACTACGATGCCCATCAGGGCATGGACGACGGCATCGGTGACGTGCGGGTGCCGATGGTCAAGGAAGAGAAGCGGGACAAGAATAACAAGCTTGTGGTCCGCAACAAGAAGCGCTATCCAGGGTATGTCTTGATTCAACTCCGGCTCTTTGACGAGGAAGGCCGGATTCGTTCTGAGGTCTGGGATCTGGTCAAGGGAACGCCGGGCATCATCGGTTTTGTCGGCGGCACCAAGCCCGCCGCGCTGTCCGACTACGAGGTTGCCGAGATGCTACGGGTTGAGGAGGAGGCTATGAACTCCGCGCCGAAGCCCAAGGTGGAGTACAAGGTCGGCGACACCGTGCGTCTGATCGGCAACAGCGCGTTCATCGGCTATGAAGGCGTGATTGAGAGCGTGGACAGCGAGCGCCAGCGTCTCAAGGTCTCGGTGAACATCTTCGGCCGGGCCACTCCGACCGAGATTGGCTACGAGGATGTCGAGCGGGTTGAGGACGCCTGAGGCTCCATGAACCAGCCCGAATAGGCGGCAATTCTGCCTTGGCCGCTTGAAAACCTGCGGGGTGGTGCTATAGTACCGCATTTGCATTTCGTCTGGCAGGGCGGAGACCCGGACGGGTTTCCGTGAGTCAAGAACAACCGACGGCATCTGGGAGGGAACCTGCCAGCCCTTACCAGTGCTGTCAAACAGGAAACCAACATGGCAAAGAAAGTCACGGGCATCGTGCGGCTGCAGATTCCCGCCGGCGCCGCCAATCCGGCTCCCCCCGTGGGACCCGCGCTTGGCCAGGCCGGTGTGAACATCATGCAGTTCTGCAAGGAGTTCAACGCCGCGACCCAGAAGCAGGCCGGTTTGGTGATTCCGGTGGTCATCACGGTCTACCAGGACCGTTCGTTCACCTTCATCACCAAGTCGCCGCCCGCCGCCGTTCTGCTCAAGAAGGCGGCTGGAATCGAGACTGGCGCTCATGCGACGGGCTCCGAGAAGGTCGGAAAGGTTACCCGCAAGGACCTTGAGGCGATTGCGGAGACCAAGAAGAAAGACTTAAACGCTCGTAGCGTGGACGCCGCGGTGAAGATCATCGCCGGCACTGCTCGCAGCATGGGAATTGAGGTGGTCGAATGAAGAAGCGAAGCAAACTCTACCGCTCTCGCTGCGAAGGTCTCGACCGCAGCAAGAACTACGCCTTCGAGGAAGGCATCAAGTTGCTCCAGGCCATGCCCAAGGCCAAGTTCGACGAGACCGTCGAAGTGGCTTTCACCCTGGGCATCGACCCCAAGCAGTCCGACCAGATTGTCCGTGGCGCCCTCGTGATGCCGCGCGGCACTGGCAAGACACAGCGGGTCGTGGTGGTTGCGGACGGCGATGCGGCGGAAGCCGCGAAGGCCGCCGGCGCCGACGAGGTCGGCCACCAGGAGCTGTTGCAGAAGATGAAGGGCGGCTGGCTGGATTTCGATGTTCTCATCGCGACTCCGGCGGCCATGAAAGACGTGCGTACGCTGGGCCGTGTCCTCGGTCCGCGCGGCCTCATGCCGAACCCCAAGACCGGCACCGTCACCGATGATACGGCGACGGCGGTCAAGGAAGCCAAGGCTGGTCGTGTGGAATACCGCTGTGACAAGGCGGGCTGCGTGATGATGCCGATTGGCAAGTTGTCCTTTGCCGCCGACGCGCTGGCGGACAACCTGCATGCGGCCTTCGCGGCCATCCTGCGTGCACGGCCTGCGGCGGTGAAGGGCGTCTATATGCGTGCAGCCACCATCTGCGCAACGATGAGCCCCGGCATCCCGCTCGATGTCAACGTCAAGATCAAGGAGAAGGCATAGCATGAGGTCGGAAAAGATTCAAATGCTTGAGGTCGTCAAGGGCCTCCTGAAGGACCAGTCCTTCTTTCTGATTGGATTCCGCGCCCTGACGGTGGCGGAGTTCAGCGCCTTCCGCACCCAGCTGGCCGCCATTGGCGCTCAGTGCCACGTGGTCAAGAACACTTTGATCCACAAGGCCGCCGAGGCTTTGGGCTACCAGTCGGTCGCGGAGCAGAACATCGTCGAAGCCACGGCGGTCGTGAGCGGAAGCAACGACCCGGTTGCCATGGCGAAGGCGATCAAGGACCTGATCAAGGCCACCCCGGATGCGGAGAAGAAGGCCCGGGTGGCTGTGAAGCTGGGCTTCCTGGATGGCAAGCTTCTCAGCGCCGCCGAGGTTGCGGCGTTGGCCGAGCTGCCGCCCCGCGAGGTGCTGCTGGGTCAGTTGCTTGGACTGCTACAGGCTCCTGCCAGTGGTCTGGTTCGCGTCCTCAACGCGAAGTTGTCGAGTATCGTGTATGTGTTAAATGCTTTCCGTGAAAAGAAAGAGCAAGCCGCGTAACCTAGAGGAACAAAAATGAGCGACATTACCAAAGAACAAGTTGTCGAGTGGATCAAAGGTCTGACCGTTCTGGAGGTCTCCGACCTCGTCAAGACCCTTGAGGATGAGCTGGGTGTCAGCGCCGCCGCCCCCGTGGCCGTGGCCGCCGGTCCCGCCGCCGCCGCCGCTCCCGCCGAGGAAGAGAAGACCGAGTTCGACGTGGTGCTGACCGATGCCGGCGCCAAGAAGATCGACGTCATCAAGGCCGTCCGCGCCATCACCAGCCTGGGCCTGAAGGAGGCCAAGGACCTGGTCGAGGGTGCCCCGAAGCCGGTCAAGACTGGCGTGAGCAAGGACGAGGCTGCCCAGCTGAAGAAGCAGCTCGAAGATGCCGGCGCCAAGGTCGAAGTCAAATAATCAGTCTTTGTGCTGAATTCATCCGGAACCGTCGTTTCCCCGAGAGGGGAATGGCGGCTCCGGATTTTGTCGTATTTTGAAGCCATTTCCGTTCGCGTTGCCGGGCAATGAGACTAAATAGATTGCCCGCAGTTATTTAGAAGATGGATTGGCGTTTTTGCAGGGGCTGCTAGGACCATTGGAAATCCTAGATGCCCTAGAAGAGTCCACCCTTTTTTCTCCTCCAACCCCCTCAGGTCAAGAGCCATGAAAGGCGCACGAATCTCATTTGGTCAGCTCAAGGAAGTCATGCCGATACCGGATTTGATCGGCATCCAGACAAAGTCCTTCGCGGATTTTCTGCAGAAGGGCGTAGCGCCCGAGAAGCGCAAACGCGACGGTCTTCAAAGTGTATTCATGGACATGTTCCCGACGAAGGAGTCAGGGAGCAAAAACTACTCCGGAATCGAATTTCTCAAGTATGAGATTGAGGATGGTGATTCCGACTTGCCGGAATTGCTCAAGGCGGGCGGCAACTACCAGGCCGACATCTATGCGACTTTCCGCATGAAGGGCAACAGCTCGAAAGACATCCGCGAAGAGCGCATCCACATGGGGCGCATCCCGCTGATGACTCCGAGCGGCTCGTTCATCATCAACGGCTCCGAGCGTGTCATCGTCAGCCAGCTTCACCGTTCTCCGGGCATCTGCTTCGAGCGTACCCGTCATGCCAGCGGGAAGGAACTCTACTCCTTCAAGATCATCGCCGACCACGGCTCCTGGATCGAGGTGCAGTTCGATCCGAAGGACAAGATGAACATCTATCTTGACCGCAAGCGCCGCCGCCGCAAGTTCCTGGTTTCGACCTTCCTCCGTGCGTTTGGATACAACAGTAACGAGGAGATCCTAGATGCGGTCTACGGGGTCCAGACCAAGAGCGTCAAGGCCCTGATGAAGGACGAGGATCCCGCGCGATTCACTGCCGTCGAGAATGTGTCCGACCCGCAGGACGAGGAATTTGTCCTGGCCAACGCGCTGGACAACCTCAACGAGAACATCCTCCGCAATCTGCTGGAGGCCGGCATCAAGGAAATCAAGGTCGTTCAGACGGACGAGCTTGGAGACTACTTCGTGAAATGCCTCTCCGAGGACACCACGGTCACCTGCGAGGATGCCCAGCGCGAGATCTACCATCGGCTACGTCCCACGCCCAACGAGGCGGCCACCGCAGCCACAGCGAAGGCGCATTTCGAACGCATCTACCAGGACGAGCGCCACTACGACCTCGGGCTGGTCGGCCGCTACAAGATGAACCAGCGCCTCGGAATCAACGTGCCCACCAATGTCCGCACTCTGACCAAGGAGGATCTTGCCGCCGCCACCCGGCAGCTCATGCGCCTGGCCAAGACCAACGGTGCCCCGGACGACATCGACCATCTCTCCCGTCGCCGCATCCGTACCATCGGCGAGCTGCTGCAGAAGGCATGCCGCGTGGGATTGGCGCGCGTGGCGCAGAACACCATCGGCAAGCTGAACAACCTTCGCAACGACGGCAGCGAATTGCCGCCCATCGCGAAGCTGATCAACTCCAAGCATTTTGAGAATCAGATCCAGGACTTCTTCCAGCACAATCAGCTTTCCCAGTTCATGGACCAGACCAACTGCCTCTCTGAACTGACCAACAAGCGCAGGCTTTCCGCATTGGGGCCCGGCGGCCTTACGCGTGACAGAGCCGGCACCGAGGTCCGCGACGTCCACGCCAGCCACTACGGGCGAATCTGCCCGATCGAGACGCCGGAAGGCCCGAACATCGGCTTGATCTCCAGCCTGGCGCTCTATGCGCATCTGGATGAGTTCGGCTTTATCGAGACGCCCTACTGCAAGGTCAAGAACGGCAAGGTCGTGACGGACAAGAAGGGCAACCCCGAGATCGTCTATCTCAAGGCTGCCGAGGAGGAGGAACACGTCATTGCACAGGCGAATGCACCCCGCAACGAAGATGGCAGCTTCAAGAACGAGCGCGTGCTCGGCCGTTTCGGCGGCGAGGCCGGCGAGTTCCCGCGCGAGGAGGTCGAATATGCGGACATCTCCCCGAAGCAGATGATCTCCGCGGCCGCCAGCGTGATCACCTTCCTGGAGCATGATGACGCCAACCGCGCGCTGATGGGATGCAACATGCAGCGCCAGGCAGTGCCGCTGATGCGTCCGGAACGTCCCCTGGTCGGCACAGGCATGGAGGGCGTCATCGCCAGCCATTCCCATGCGATTCAGGTCGCCTCCCGTGCTGGCATCGTGGCCTGGGCGGACGGCTACAAGGTCATCGTCACTCCGGACGGCAAATTGCCGGAAGGAAAGACGGCGGATGACTATGTGCTTTCCTGCGATACGGACGAATGCCAGGTCTATATCCTTTACAAATTCCTGCGTTCCAATGCCTGCACATTGGTGAACCAGCGGCCCATCGTCACAGCGGGGCAGAAGGTCGTCAAGGGGCAGGCGCTGGCGGACGGCGCATGCACGGACGAGGGCGAATTGGCCCTGGGCCGCAACGTGCTGGTCGCATTCATGAGCTGGCGCGGCTACAACTTTGAAGACGCCATTGTGATCAGCGAGAAGCTGGTGCAGGACGACGTCTACACCTCAGTGCACATCAACCTCCAGCAGGTTGAGGCTCGCGAGAGCAAGCAGGGCGGCCGGGATGAGATTACGCGCGACATCCCCAACACGAAGGCCGAGATGCTCAAGAACCTAGACACCGAAGGCGTCATCCGCATCGGTGCGGAAGTCAAGCCCGGCGACTACCTGGTCGGAAAGGTCTCTCCGAAGGCGGAGAGTGACCTGGAGCCCACGGAGCGCCTCTGGCACGCGATTTTCGGCGAGAAATCCACGGATGTCAAGGCCACCTGCCTGGTCACGGAGCCCGGCAACGACGGCATTGTGATGGACCTGCGCCTGACCCGTGCGCAGGATCCGGCCAAGATCCGCGTGACCAAGCTGGAGCTCAAGCAGCGCCAGGCGGAGACCCGCCAGTCCTACGAGAATGAGAAAAAGACCATCATCGACAATCTGGTCAAGGAACTCAGCGACGAGTATCTTGGCCAGAAACTGCCATGCGATGTCACCTCCGAGAATCCCGAGACGCACGAGTCGGAGGAGCTGATTCCGGCGGACCGCAAGATCACCAAGCTCATGCTCAACCGCCTGGCCAACAACTACGACCGCTACCAGATGCGGGAGGGCGAGGACAAGCGCAAGATTGATGAGATCGTCAAGCGCTATCGCGGGGCGCTGCGAGACAACGACCAGTGCTGCAAGGAGGCCATCGAACTGTTGCAGAAGAACAACGGCTCCAATCCGGGCACCATCAACGAGGTCAAGGTCTATATCGCCAGCAAGCGCCGTCTTTCCATTGGCGACAAGCTCTCCGGCCGCCATGGCAACAAGGGCATTGTCTCCAAGATCGTCTCGGTGGCGGATCTGCCTTTCATGGCGGACGGCACGCCGGTGGAGATCATCCTGAACCCTGTCGGCGTTCCTTCCCGAATGAACATCGGCCAGGTCTTCGAGACGCACGTCGGGTGGGCCGCCAAGATTTTGGGAATCAACATCGCCACCCCGACCTTCGACGGTCTCCAGGAGGATGTCATGCGCGACCTGCTGGAACGTGCGCGTCTGGTCAAGGTCGCCGAGGCCGCCGGTGTGACGGTGCCCGCGAAGGTCACCCGCGCCCTCCAGAAGGTCTCCGGCCAGGAGCCGGAAAACGGCAAGCTGGAGCTACGGCACCTCATTGAGGAGAAGGGCTGGAAGCTCGGCGAGCGCAACGACGCCCTTTGTACCGGCGGCGAAATCATCGACGACAAGGGCATCGACCGCACCGACGACTTCGTGGACATCGACGGCAAGATCCGACTCTACGATGGCCGCACCGGCGATGCCTTCGCGCAGCGCGTCATGGTCGGCATGATCTACATGCTGAAGCTGGACCACCTGGTCGTCAACAAGATTCACGCCCGTGCAACCGGCAAATACTCGCTGGTGACCCAGCAGCCGCTGGGCGGCAAGGCCCATCAGGGCGGCCAGCGTTTCGGTGAAATGGAAGTATGGGCCCTGGAGGCATACGGGGCCGCATACACCTTGCAGGAAATGCTGACGGTCAAGAGCGACGATTGCACTGGCCGTTATCAGATCTACCGCAACATCTCCCGTGATGGCAACGGCACTTTGGTCGCCGGAGTGCCTGAATCCTTCAATGTCCTTCGCCAGGAAATGAAGAGCCTGTGCCTGGACATCCGCGTCAACAGCCGCGCCGCTCAAATGATGTAAAAGAAAGAGTGGCGGGGCCGACGGCGGGCAAGCGATGCCTGGGCCGTCACCGCCAAAGGAACCACCATCTGAATGGGCAAGGCGCCTTTTCCCGCGCCGGTCCGTTCCATCTAACGAGGTAATACCGTGGAAGAGCTTTTCAACAAGAAGACCACCTCGATGCCTGCTGGCCTGAATCCGAAATCTGACGCGGAGGCCGTGGATTTGATCAAGAATTCGGACTATGTCGCCATCGGCGTCGCTTCGCCGGAGACGATTCTGAGCTGGAGCCATGGTGAGGTCAAAAGTCCCGAGACCATCAACTACCGAACCTACAAGCCGGAACCCAACGGGCTCTTCTGCGAGCGCATCTTTGGACCGAAGAAGGACTACCAGTGCGCCTGCGGAAAATACAAGAAGAGCAAGGACAAGGGCAAGGTCTGCGAACGTTGCGGCGTGGAAGTGACCACCAACCGCGTGCGCCGCGAGCGCATGGGGCACATTGAGCTGGCCGTGCCGGTTTCGCACATCTGGTTCTACAAGTGCATGCCCTCCCGCATTGGCCTGATGCTCGACATGGCCCAGAAGGACCTGGACCTGGTGCTTTACTACGAAAGCTACGTGGTCACCGACCCCGGCGACACCACGCTGGAATACAAGCAGATACTCACCCCGGAGGAATATCAGGAAAACCGCCGCAACTATGGCGACTCCTTCGAGGCCGGCATGGGCGCGGAGACCATCGAGAAGCTCCTGGGGCAGATCGACCTCAACCGGGAGCGCGATGAACTCACCGAGCATCTCGCGACGACCAAGAGCAAGCAGCAGCGCAAGTCCATCGTCCGGCGCATCCGCCTGGTCGAGGGCTTCCTGAACAACCACATGGATCCGCGTTGGATGATCCTGCGCATCCTCCCCGTGATCCCGCCCGAATTGCGTCCGCTGGTGGATTTGCCTGGCGGCCGATTTGCGACCAGTGACCTCAACGACCTCTATCGCCGGGTCATCTACCGCAACGGAAGGCTTAAGAATCTGCTTACCACCTACACGCCGGAAGTCATCATCCGCAATGAGAAACGGATGCTGCAGGAGGCGGTGGATGCCCTGCTGGACAACGGCCGGCACGGCCGCGCCGTGACCGGTACCAGCAACCGTCCGCTCAAGAGCCTCACCGACATGCTCAAGGGCAAGCAGGGCCGTTTCCGCCAGAACCTCCTGGGCAAGCGCGTGGACTACTCCGGACGCTCGGTCATCGTCGTCGGTCCGGAACTCAAGCTGCACCAGTGCGGTCTTCCCAAGGAGATGGCTCTCAAGCTCTTCGAGCCGTTCATCGTGCATCAGCTCATGCAACGGGGGCTGGTCCAGTACCATGGCAATGCCCAGAAGCTCATCGAAGCGCGCGACCCCGTGGTGTGGGATGTGCTGGACGAGGTGGTCACCGGACACCCCATCATGCTCAACCGCGCCCCCACGCTGCACCGACTCTCCATCCAGGCGTTCGACCCCGTCCTGATCGACGGGCAGGCGATCCGGCTGCATCCGCTGGTCTGCACCGCCTTCAACGCTGACTTCGACGGCGACCAGATGGCCGTCCATGTGCCGCTTTCCAACGAGGCCCAGCTGGAGGCGAAGCTGATCATGCTCTCCAGCAACAACATCTTCAGCCCGGCCAGCGGCAAGCCCCTTACCGTCCCGTCTCAGGACATGGTTCTGGGCGTCTATTACCTGTGCTACGAGGACAAGCGCCGCCAGGCGGCCTTCCAGAAGGCCGGCAGCCAGCAGCGCTATTTCCAGGACTACAGCGAAGTCCTGCGTGCCTTGGAGTTGCGCAAGATGGCCAATGAGAACAGCCACAGCCTGCGCCATCAGGTCGAGGTCGGCATTGACATCCACGACTTCATCAAGTTCCGGAATCCCTACTACCGCTCTCCGGAGGAGCAGGCCCGAATCGACAACCTTCCAGAAGGGCCGGAGAAGGAGCGCTATGCGGAGCTGGACCGCAAGATGGTCTGGGGCCGCGGCACCCGCGGTCAGAAATACATCGAGACCACTGCCGGGCGCTGCATCTTCCACGAGATCTGGCCGTCCGTCATGGGCTTCTGGAATCAGCCGGCCGGCAAGAAGGACGTCGCCAGGATGATCAAGGACTGCTTCGAGTGCTGTGGTCACAACGAGCTGATCAAGCTGCTCGACCGCCTGAAGAACCTGGGCTACGAGTGGTCGACTCTGGCGGGCTTCTCGATCTCGACTTCCGACATGCTCATCCCGACCAAGAAGCAGGAGCTCATCGATGCGGCCAACAAGGAAATCAAGCGTCTTCGCGCCAATGCGGAGCGTGGTGCCATCACGGACAACGAGCGCAAGAACGAAAGCATCGACAAGTGGCAGAATGTCCGCAAAGAGCTTACTTCCGAACTTCGCAAGACCATCTCCGACAACCTCGGCCGTTCCGAAATCAACCCCGTGTGGGCGATGCTGGACTCCGGCGCACGTGGTTCGGACGAACAGGTCACCCAGCTCTCCGGCATGCGCGGACTGATGTCCGACCCGAACGGCAACATTCTGGAGACCCCGATCCTTCACAACTTCCGTGAAGGCCTTACGGGACTGGAGTACTTCAACTCCACCCACGGCTCCCGCAAGGGTATGGCCGATACCGCCCTGAAGACCGCCGACGCCGGTTACATGACCCGCCGGCTGGTCGATGTTGCGCACGACGTGATCTGCAGCGAGAAGGACTGCGGCACCAGCAACGGCCTCTACGTCGAGGAAATCCGCGAGGGCAACGACGTCAAGCTCAAGTTGCAGGACCGCATTGTCGGTCGCTTCTCGGTGGATGACATCCGCGATTCCGAGCAGCGCATGATCGTGGCGGCCGGCGAGGAGATCACTCCCGAAATCGCCAAGAAGATCATCGACGCCGGCCACAAGCGCGTTCATATCCGCTCCGTGCTCACCTGCGAGTCCGAACGCGGCGTCTGCATGAAGTGCTACGGTCGTCTTTTGGCCAATGGACGTCTTCCGATGGAGGGCGACGCGCTGGGCATCATCGCCGCGCAGTCCATTGGCGAGCCGGGTACCCAGCTGACCCTGCGTACCTTCCACAGCGGCGGTACCGCGTCGGGCAATGGCGAAGACCGCGAGATCCGCATGCAGTGGGAGAACATCTATGCCGGCCTCCAGGTGAAGCTGGACAAGCTCGCCGAGGATGGCAAGCAGAAGGGCTGGTCCGACGAGAGGATCAAGGCCCAGAGCCAGGCTCTCAAGGATCGCGAGAATGTCGCCTACTTGGATTTCGACGGCGTCGAGACCTTGGACAGCAAGGATGAAAACGGCAAGGCGATCAAGCTGGTCAACAACCGCAATGCCAGCATCCACGTGATGGCGGTCTCCTTCAACGAGGAGGGCAAGCCACATGTGACCAGCAACGAACTGGCGCTGATCCAGCTTCCGCATGGCGCGCAGCTGCTGGTGGAGAATCACCAGACGCTCAAGGTCGGCACGGTGATCGCCGTCCAGGACCCGTTCAACGACTCCATCATCGCGGAGACGGCCGGTGTGCTGGAGTACGTCGACCTGATCGACGGGCAGACCATGTCCAGCGAACTGAATGCCCAGAGCGGCAAGCAGGAAATCCGCGTCAAGCAGCACTCGGACGCCGTGTCGCCCGCCCTGGAGATCGTGGACAAGAAGACCCGGAAGTCCCTGAAGCACTACCCGGTCTTCGCCGGGGCGCAGATCCTCTATCCGGCCGGTGCCAAGATCGCCGTCGGCACCATCCTGGCCAGGACCCCGCGCGAGTCCTCCAACAAGACCAGCGACATCACGATGGGTCTGCCGCGTGTCTCCGAACTCTTCGACGCGCGCCGGCCCCGCGAGGCCGCCGTGCTGGTGGAGCGTGCCGGCTACATCAAGCAGATCCACCAGGTCCGCAACAAGACCATCGTGAAGTTCGAGGACAGCGAGAGCGGCGAGAACTGGGAGCAGGCAGTGCCGCTGGGCAAGCGCATCGTATTGCGTGAAGGCGACGCGGTGACGGCCGGGCAGCGCCTGACCGACGGCTCCGAGGTGCTGAACGAGTATCTGGAGATCTGCGGCCCGCAGAAACTCCAGAGCATGCTGGTGGACCAGGTCCAGAGCGTCTATCTGGCGCAGGGCGTGGACATCAGCGACAAGCACATCGAGATCATCGTGCGCCAGATGATGCGCAAGATCCGCATCACGGATCCGGGCGACACGCAGTTCCTCTTCGGCGAGACCGTCGACCAGCAGGAATTCAACGCCGTCAACAAGCGCATCATGGAGACCAGCGAGACGCTCGGCGACCGTCCGCTCACGCCGGCTTCCGGCCAGCAGATGATCCAGGGCGTCACCAAGGCGTCGCTCTCGACGGACTCCTTCATCAGCGCGGCATCCTTCCAGGATACTCCGCGCATCCTGACCGAGGCCGCCACGCTCGGGCGCGTGGACTATCTCCACGGCTTCAAGGAAAACGTGATCATGGGACACCTGATTCCGGCCGGTACCGGCTTTGCGAAAGTGCGCGACCCCATGCTCTACACCCGCGATGCCAATGGCAACCTGACCTTGATTGTCAACAACAAGGATGGAAAGGCCTACGCGAACAACTACGGCGACAGCGTCTACCAGGACGACTTCCTGCAGAACACCTCGGACTCCGAGGCGGAAGCAATGGTGGAGAACGACAGCGGCTCCGCCGACGCGGAACTCTACGACACCAGCATTCCGGATCCGGATGCCGGACGCGGTCGGCATGCCTCTGACGCAGACCTGCTGGATGACGTCGATTAATCGAGCGTAGAATACAGCGAAAGGGGGACGTTCGCGTCCCCCTTTTTTCGTGGGGTGCGGGGAGCGATCCCCTTGGCCGTCTGAAATGAATCACTACTTGACCTGTTTTTATCAAGGGCATGAACGGCTTTCGCTGTGGTTTGGCAATCCAAACTACACAGGCGCATGGCTGGCCATGCTGGCGGTAGCCTCCGGCTGCCTCTTCTGGTGCTTCCGCAAACGCGCCTGGCTAGGCGTGTCGGTCACTGCGGCGGTTTCCTTCCCTTGTTATGTCGCGGTGGGAATGACCTATTCGCGCGGCGCGTATCTGGGCGTGGCGGCTGCGCTGGGGACGCTCGCGCTCCTGCGCAGCTTCAGCGGCTGGAAAAAACGCCGTGCCCCGCACGCCAGTTCGCCGGCTGTACGCATCGGGGCGCCTTGGTTGCCCCTGGCGTTTTTCCTGGCCACGCTATGCTGTCTGCCCGCAGGAGGAAAACGTCTGGACAGCATGCGAGATATGGACGGGGACCTTGCCATCGCACATCGGTTCTATCTCTGGCGTGGCGGGACCATGTTGATTTCCCAGTATCCCCGTCAGGGCGTCGGCGAAAGCCCCGGAAAGCTCTATTCCCTCTTCTATCAGCCATTGGGAAAGGAGGAACGATACAAGACCATGTTGAATGACTTCCTGACTCTGGCCGCAACTTGGGGGTTGCCAGTCGCCGGAGGAGTGTTGGCCCTGGCGCTGGTGCCCGTCTTCCTGGGCTTGGCCTTGTGGAAGCGAAATGATGATGAGGTGGCGCTGCAGTTGGCGGCGGCGCTGGGGGGATACCTGATTGTCGGACAATTCAATACCTGTCTGCGCTCCACTACGGTGCAATATACCTACATTTCCCTGGCGGCGATGGTTTTACTCCGGGGAGGATGGCGGCTTCTGCGCCATCGCAAGAAGTCTCCTGAGCCGCAGGAGAGCCGCCGCATGGCGGTCTCCGGGATGACGTTTGGAATCGCCGCTGCATTTGCGGCGGTGACTGCGCTGGCGCTCTGCGGAGCAGTCTATTCGATGGGGCGGCATTTCACCTCGCAATGGTATTACACCACGACTCCTGGTGTGCGGGAATGCCGAGACGCGGACTCTTTCCGGCTCCGCCCGCGCGTCCCAAATGGCAAACGCCTGGCGTGGTTCGCCGAGGAGCCGCAGAAGAGTCTGCGCGACAAATTGCTGCCGTTGCTCGAAATGGGCTACGAGATTCAAGTCTGGAAAAATACGGGCGGCGTGGCTGGCATTCCGGCCATGACGGCGGCCCTTCAGGAATACGCCGTTGCCGAGAGTCCTTCCGGTCAGCCTTGGATGGTGGTGGCCGAGGGGAATGCGGCGAACGCCGCGCTGATCGCCGTCACGGCCCTCCCGCCAGAACGCCAGCCCGACGGTGTTCTCCTCGACCACGCCCTGCTGCGGCATCCCTTTCCGGAACTGGCTTTGGAAGGATTGGTCTGGGAGCGTCCGGTCATTCTGATAGCCACCGATTATCCGGACAAGAAAAGCTTGTCAAGCCTGATGTGTTCCTTCCCGGAATTGCAATGCCGGTCAGCCGACACGATGCTCGTGGACGCTTTGTGCAATGTCAATTGATCTTTTTCCATGAAGGCATTTTCATTCCAAGACAGTTTCTTTAAGATTTGCCTCCTGCTGGGGTGCCTGATGTTGTGTTCGATGCTTTCTGCGGAAGACAATGCCCGCATGCATCTGGAGCGGGCCTGCAAGCTGATGGCGACGCAGACCATGCAGGTGACCGAACGCGTGACGCGGGGCCAGACGGTTACAGAGTTCCTGACGTGGCAGCGGCGAAACCCAGACGGGACGGTGGAACGGATGACCGAACGCCTGAAGGATGGCGAACGGCTTGAACCGGCGGCACTGAAAATCGGGCAGCATGTCTTCCGCGTGTATTACACCAAAGGGGGCAAAACGGTCGTGAGGGTCGGAAAGAACACCGCACGGGGGATTCGAAGCCAGCATGGGCTTCCGGTGCCGAAGCTTCGGCGGGAGTGCGAAATCACAGAGGGGAAACGGGTCTATGACGGACAGTTTTGCTGGGACATCATGGTGAGGACTCCGGCAGAAAAAGGCTTCCTCGTGGAGGAATATCTGGTCTCCGGAACCTCGCAGATGATTCTTCTTTGCCGGAAGTTTGATGTGGACGGACGGCTGCTCAGGGAAGTGCGCTATCGGGATTATGATCTCTCGCCGAATTTCCCAGAGGGCATTTTCGAGTTGCCGACAGGGGTGGTTGTTCATGAGTTGCGTGGCGGCGAGGCCGAAGGAGATTTACGCGAAGAGCTGGAGGCGGAGGAAAAGGAGGAAATGGCGGAACTTTATGAACAGAAGAATCTCCAGGATTTGAAAGCGGATCTGCGATACTGGTTGCAGGGGACTGTGGCCTGCCTGGTCACCATGCTGGCCTGGCTGGGGGCGCCTTTGGCGGTGCTTGTCGTGGTGCTTGTCCTCCATCGAAGGCGGTGGATGGCGCACGGAAGAAATTAGCTCCTCCCTGTCCACAATCCCGACGGTGCATTATATTGAAATGCGTCTCTTTTCCCTTAATGGATCTAGTTCCAACAATTCACCACTATGAAAATCAATGTCCTTGAACCGTCGATTCCCACTTTGGCACCCTTGGGGAAGCGGAAAGCGCTAGGTGATTTGCGGTTGGGCGGAATGGCCTGGCGACGGTTGCTGGAGGAACGCTGGGTCCGGATCCTGGGCAAGGAAAGCGATCTGACGCTGAACACAAGCCTCGGCTTCTGGCCATCCGAGGCGTTGCTGGAGGAACTGGCCGCGCTTTCCGAAGATTTTGTCGTGCTTGCGGAGGACGGCACGCAGCTGGCCACAGGCACCCGCGTCCCGCTGAAGAACGCCCTGGGAATGGCGGTTCCTGGAGGCCGTCCTCGCTCGTCCGGCCAGAAGGTCATCCAGATGCCGGTGGCAGATTGCCTGGTGGTGCGTTTCCCTTGGGATTTGCTGACCATCCAGGAGGATGTGCTGTGCAATGCGCCGCATGGCGTCATCAATGGCGTCATCAACGAGGGTTCGGTGATCGACGGCAACCTCGACCTGGGCGACAGCTCGATGATTCTGCCGGGGGTCTATATCACGGGAAATGTCATGATTGGCGAACATTGCCTGATCGGTCCCAACTGCACCATTCGCGGAAATACCACGATTGGCGATGGCTGCCGGATCGGGCAGGGTGCCGAAATCAAGAATTCCATCCTGATGGACAACGTGAAGGTGCCCCATGCGGCCTTCGTGGGGGATTCCATCCTGGCCGACGATGTCGATCTGGGCGCGGGGACGATGATCTCCAACTGGCGGCATGACGGCGCGAATATCGCCAGCCAGGTCGGACGAAAGCAGGTGGACACCGGCCGCGACCACTTCGGCGCGGTCATCGCCGAAAATGTCCATCTTGGAGTGAACACCTCCATTTATCCGGGCGTGAAAATCTCTGCGGACGTGGTCACCATGCCGGGCGAGGTCATCAAAAAGGACCTGTGAGGCGAGGGAATTTGCTCTGGCGCATTTGAAGAATCGCCAGCAGCGGTTATATCAAGCGCTTGTCATTCGTCATCACCAGCCTTTTTCAATTTCAAGGAGCAGATAATTATGGCACACAAGAAAGGTCAGTCTTCGAGCCGTAACGGTCGTGACAGCAATCCGCAATATCGTGGTGTGAAGGCCTACGGCGGCCAGAAGGTCACCGCCGGCAGCATCATCATCCGCCAGTGCGGCACCAAGGTCTTCCCTGGCAAGAATGTCGGCATGGACCGTGACTTCACGGTGTATGCCCTCGTGGATGGCACGGTGCAGTTCGTGAAGACCTCCCGCAAGATCAACATCATCCCCGCCGAGTAGGCAGTCCCCGACTGGGATTTGATGACAAAAAAGCCCGTTGCGCTCCCGTGCGCAACGGGCTTTTTTCGACGGGAATTCACACGAATGCTGTGTTTCCATCGCGGGTGTCTTGCTGAAGTCGCCAGGGGGGCTGGCTCGGCTTCTCTTGGAGGTGGAAGCGCCCGCGAAATCCTTTCCATTCGGCGTTCTTGGCGAGAGTACCCGGCGGTGGGGTGAAAAGTGAAAAAAACAGGCAGTTAACGGGGTATTTGTTGTAAAAATCGAGAAATTTACCCCGTTAACTGGCATTTTTCGCAAGATAGACTATATTGAGTATGTTTTTAATCATAGGAGGTGCCAGCAATGAAAAAGCTCTATCGCCGCGAGGCATACCTGCGAAAGGTTCGTCCTTTTTATCATAGTGACCTGATCAAGGTGATCACCGGCATTCGACGCTGTGGCAAGTCTTGTTTGCTGGAGACGATCATGGAGGAGCTGCGCGAGAGCGGGGTTCCCCCGAAGGACATACTGTATATTAATCTGGATACGCGCAACTATCTCTCGGTCAAGCGTCCAGAGCAGTTGGCGGCGGTCATCGACAGTTTTGGGAACGATGGCTCCAAGAAGTATCTGTTTGTGGATGAAGTTCAAAATGTCAATGGATTTGAGCAAATTATCAATGCCTACCGGGAAGAGGGAAATTACTCGATTTTCATTACGGGTTCCAACTCCTACCTGCTCAGTGGCGAACTGGTGACCAAACTCACCGGCCGTTATGTGGAAATTCTCTTGTTTCCGTTGAATTTTCACGAGTATCTGGAGATGAAGCGCTTCCATGGTCAGGAAGTGCTGGGACTTGCCGAGGAGTTTACCCGCTATCTGCGTGGCGGTGGGTTTCCCCAGGCGGTGGAATTTCCCGATGCGGCGGCTCAAGCTACATACGTGGCCAATGTGATGGAGCAGATTCTGCGGAAGGACGTCGCGCCGCGGAATAAAATTCGGAATCGCCTGGCGTTTGACAAGGTCATGCCCTATCTGATCCAGAACTTTGGGAGTTCCACGAATTTGGACAACATCGTCAAGTATTTGAAGAATACCAACCAGGCGGTGGTCAAGCGGGAGACGCTGAAGCGGTATCTCGATATCCTGTTGGCGGCGCGGATTCTATACAAATGCCAGCGCTTCGACCTGAAGTCCAGGCGTTCGTTGCGGGGCGAGGAAAAGTACTACCTGGCCGACACGGGGATTTATTTTGCCTCCAGCACGGATGTGCGGATCCATTATGGACCGGTGCTTGAAAATGTGTTGTACATTTACTTGTTGTCACAGGGATATAAAGTAAGTGTTGGACGTGTCGGGGCATTGGAATGCGACTTCATTGCGCAACGTGACGGCATCTATTATTATCTTCAGGTCGCAATGTCCATTGCCGATCCACAGACCGAGGAACGCGAGTATGCCTCGTTGGAGGCGATACACGACAACTATCCGAAATATCTTTTCACGTTGGATCCGCTGCTACAGCGTCGCAATGGCATCCGTCATCTGAACCTGATGGAGTTCCTGGCGGCCGATGGCGAGCTGTAGAAGCGACTCTGCATTTCGTATTATTCTCAAATCATTTTGGACGCGATGAAGCGGTTTGAACTTGTTGAAAGTTTGCGCATACACGTTTCCGGCGATGTTTCGGAGGCGGTGCGGCTGGCGGCGGAGGATTTAGCGCGGGACATCGCGGCGGTCACGGGCGGCGCGGTTGCGCCACAGGTCGTGGAGGGGGTGGCGGCGCGCGACGGAATCGTCGCCCGCGTGGTGCCGGAGGAGTTTCCGCCTGACGCCGTGGAGAGCTGTCGTCTGCACTCCGAGGCAGGAAATCTGCTTTGCATCGAAGGCCCCGATGTCCGCGGCGCCATCTACGGCGTCTATGCCTTCAGCCGCAAGTGGTTGAAAGTCACGCCAGACTACCTGTGGACGTCGGTGCCGGTCCGGCGGCTGGCCGACTGGACATGGCCGGAAATCCGCCACGAGGTCGCCAGCCCCGCAGTGCGCTACCGCGGCGTCTTCATCAATGACGAGGACCTGCTGACGGGCTGGGAGCCCGGCGGCGCGCGCCACATCGACTATCCGCACTACCAGACGGTGCTTTCCCGGAAAACCGTTCGCAAGTTGGCGGAGACATTTCTGCGCATGGGGTATAACTTGGTTATCCCCAGCAGCTTCGTCGATATTCGCAATCCCGACGAGGAGATGCTGCTGGAGGAGTTCGCGCGGCGGGGCTTCATCCTCACCATGCACCACGTGGAGCCGCTGGGCGTGAGCGCCTTCGCCTTCGACAACTACTGGAAGGCACGCGGACAGGTGCGGGAATTCTCCTACTTCTCCGATCCCGAGGCTCTGCGCGAGGTCTGGCGCGACTCCATCCGCCGCTGGGCGAAGTACCCCGAGGTCATCTGGCAGCTGGGGCTGCGCGGACGTTCGGACCGCCCGTTCTGGGAGGCCGGCAAGGCGCCGGAGGGCGACGCGGAACGCGCGGCGGTGATTTCCGGAGCCATCCGCGAGCAGCAGGCGCTGGTGCGGGAGATCACCGGCGACGACCGGGCGCTCTGCTCCACCACGCTGTGGGCGGAGGGCGTCGTCTTCAACCAGCGCGGACTGCTGGAGCTGCCCCCCGACGTCATCACCGTCTTCGCCGACAACTGCGCGGGCTGGCGGCTGCAGGACGACTTCTTCCAGTCGCCCGTCCGTCCGGGCGCATGGTATGGCGTATATTGCCACCATGCGGTGGTGATCGGCACGCATCTGGCGCAGGCCATCGGCGCACGGGACTTCCATCGCGTCCTGACCGAGGCGATGAAAACCCGGCCGCTCTGCTACGCGATCTTCAACGCGTCGAATGTCCGCGAGTTCATCCATGGGCTGCAGGCCACTGCGGAAATCACCGCGCAACCGGCGGAATTTTCGCCGGACGAGTTCCTGCGGCGCTGGGTGGAGGAGCATTTCTCTGGTTGCCACGAGGAAATTTGCGCGTGCTACTGGGAGTACTTCAAGGCGTTCCTGAAGAACTCCCGCGGCGTCGCCTATTGTACCGACGGTCTGATGATCGCCCGGACGCTCCAGGCACTGTGGATGCTGCGCGACCGCATCCGTCCGCCGGAAACCGGCGACCGGGCCACCTACTATATGCGGCTGGACGCGATACACTTGGCCGCGCTGGGGGACATGTTTCCCGAAACCGGCAAACTCGACGAGTGGCTTCGGCTGCTGGAACGCCAGGCGGCGCGCTTTGCCGCCGTCCACAAGCAGACGCGGCGCATGGTCGGCGGCGTGGCTCCGCAGGAGGCTGCATTGCTATATGCGCAACTTGTTTATCCGTCTGGTCTTGATTTGCATTTCTGCGAATGCGAGCGGGGCTGCCAGCTGGCCTTGCGGAATTTCTGGGCGTCGGACTTCGCGGGCGCGAGACGTCATCTCGTCGACGCACGCAAGGCGTTCTTTGCCTTCGAAAGACTGCTGCCGCAATATCTCGTCGGCGACTTCGCGCACTGGTACGACCGTTGCACCAAGGTGGACTTCCGAAAGGTGAAAGCGCTGGTGGAAGAAGTGCTTCAGGGGCTGTCCTGAGGAGCGAAACCGCATTCCTGCATTAGTTATATATGAGAGCCAATATATAAGAGCCAGTGGCTCTTGGCTACACGACTTTTCGTGAAACACTGAGAATTTTTTGCCATGGACATCAAGATTGTTGGCAACCGATTGCCACGCTGGCGCCATTGGGCGTGGACAGTGCGTTGGGAGATTTGCGGCTGGGCGGCATGACCTGGCGGAAGCTGGTAGAGGAGCGCTGGGTGCGGAGGCCCAGCAACCCAGACGGTGCCAAGGTCAGGCGGAAGCTGCTGGAGGAACGCTGGCAGGACCTCCCGGAGATTGTCGCCGGCGGCGGGAAGCTGTTCACGACCGTTTTTATGTCAGCACACGCAGTTCCACCGGGTCCACGGCAAAACTTCTGGCTTTCATCTCAAAACGGCTGAACCTTGGGCTGAAAGTGGAGGTTTGGTTGGACATGCAAGGCAAGAGCGAACCACTTTACATCGTTGGAGGAGGAACCATGAAGCCCGCGAAGAATACTCCATCCCTTTCCGAGCGCGTCATTTTGCTGATTGAGGAGGCTCGGCGCAAGGTCGCCGCCGTTGCCAATGTCGCGTCTGGTGTACACCTACTATGAGATCGGCAGGGTGATTGTCGAGGACGAGCAAGGCGGCTATGGTGACAAGACGCTGGCAGAACTATCATCAAGGCTGACCGACCGATTCGGCAAAGGCTGGAGTATGGCGAATTTGAAGCTGATGCGGCAATTCTTCCTTGTTTACTCGAATTCGCTAAACACTGTTTATCCAATTGGGGAATTAGGCGTCGTCCCGAAACCTGAGGCGAAAATCGTCCATCTATAGATGATTTCTGCCTCTCGTGGTCGCACTACCTCGTGCTGATGCGTATCGCCGACCCTGCGGCGCGTAACTTCTACGAAAAGGAGGCCGCCGAGGGGCAATGGTCGTTTCGTCAGATGTCGCGGCAAATCGGCTCTCAGCTCTACGAGCGTTCCATGAAGCACAAGGGGGACAGGGAGCAATCGACGGTCCCTCTGTTCAGCTCTACGAGCGTTCCATGAAGCACAAGGGGGAGGCCGGAGTGAGGGAACTGATGCGCAAGGCCCCAAGGCCGGAAGTTGCCGAGGAGCCTCTGAAGGATCCGTACACGCTGGAGTTCCTCGGACTGCCGGAAAGAAGCGACTATTCGGAGACGCAACTGGAGCAGGCCATCATCGACCACCTTGCCGAGTTCATGCTCGAACTTGGCAAGGGATTCACCTTCGTCGGACGGCAAGTCCGCTTCACCTTCGAGGAGGAACACTATAAGGTTGACCTGGTTTTCTATAACCGCTTGACCCGCTCCTTCTTCGTCTTCGACCTGAAGCTCGCCAAAATCACGCACCAGGACCTCGGACAGATGCAGATGTATGTCCACTACTACGACAGGGTGGTGAAACTTCCCGACGAGAACCCCACCATCGGCATTCTGCTCAGCAGCGAGGAGGTCAACGACGCGACCGTCAAGATGACACTTCCCGAATGTGAGCACCACCGCATCTTCGCAAGGCAGTACAAGACAGTATTGCCGTCCGTGGACTCGTTCAAGCGGATCATCCGCCAGCAACGTCTTGTCTTCGAGAAAAAGGCACTCCCGGCAGAGGGGGAACGCGAAGCGCATGACACGCCATAGTCCTGGCTGCCGGGTCCTGGGACCTGAAGTCCTGAAGTTTAATTCGATGCTTTTTGCGGGGACAGGGCGCAACAAAATGACCGCTGCTGCGCCCAATTTTCTTCAAATCGTTTGAAGAATCGCCAGCAGCGGTTATATTAAATGCTTGTCATTCGTCATTACCAGCCATTCCATTTTTGAGGAGTACATAGCTATGGCACACAAGAAAGGTCAGTCTTCGAGCCGTAACGGCCGTGACAGCAATCCGCAATATCGTGGTGTGAAGGCCTACGGCGGCCAGAAGGTCACCGCCGGCAGCATCATCATCCGCCAGTGCGGCACCAAGTTCTTCCCTGGCAAGAATGCCGGCATGGGCCGTGACTTCACGGTGTATGCCCTCGTGGATGGCACGGTGCAGTTCGTGAAGACCTCCCGCAAGATCAACATCATCCCCGTCGAGGCCGCCGCCGAGTAGGCAGTCCCCGCCTGGGATTTGATGACAAAAAAGCCCGTTGCGCTCCCCTGCGCAACGGGCTTTTTTGACGGGAATTCACACTAGCCGTGGAAGTCGGCGACCTGCGCCGTGGAACAACCGGTCAACCTGGCACGCAAATCCATGAAGTCCTGCCAAGAGGCGATCTTGACCACCTGGGCACGCAGCTCGTGGGGGAAGCCCCGCCCGCTTAGATAGGATGATATCACTTTCCGGCTAAGGATCATCGCGCTCTTTTCACCGTATTCGCGAACCATTTCCTCCACATGAAAGGTCATGGTCTCCAGAAGTTCCTCGCGGGAGACGGGAAGGACGGTTCCCGTGGCGATGTCCCGGAAAATCCACGGCACGCCGATCGCACCGCGGGCGACCATCACGCGTTCGCAGCCGGTTGCCTCGGCAAGTCGGCTGACGTCCTCCAAGGTGAAAATCCCGCCATTCGCGGTGACCGGGACATGGACATTTTCACGCACTGCACGGATAATCTGCGTGTGGACCGGTCCGGAATAGAGCATCCGTGCCAGGCGGCCATGGATGGCGATGCCCTGCACGCCAACGGCCTCCAGCCGCTGGGCGAGGCGAATGGTCGGCTCCGGGTCGTCCTCCTTGAGGATACGCATCTTGACGGTGAGGACGCCCGGCCAGTTGTCGCGGATTTCCTTGAGGCATTCCAGTGCGCGGGCAGGCTGGGTCATCAGGGCGGCTCCGGCAAGACGTTTGATGACCTTTCGCACGGGGCATCCCATATTGAAGTCCAATGCGTCGAAGTGCCACGGGCCGTCGCGAAGGATCCGGGTGGAGGTTCGGATGTCAGTGGGGATGCTACCGAGGAGCTGGACTTGCAGCCACTCCTCCTCTTCGCCGCGGTGGAGGATCGGCACGCAGTCCGGATTGCCGTGGACAAGCGCCCCGGCGTCGACGAGCGCGGTTGTCCCATAGTAGAGCCCGTAGCGCCGGCAGGCACGCCGGAAGGGCAAGTCGGTGTAGCCGGCCATGGGTGCCAGTGCGGCGATGGGCTGGGCATGGGGCATGCGTGGAATACTAGTATTTTGTCAGTTCCAGCCACTTGAGGCGGACATCGCGAGGCGACCAGTTGCGCCAGATGAAGTCTGCGCGGAAATACCTTGCCCCGGCGGCGGCAAGGCTGGGAAGAAGCCTGGTGCGGTCAAGGGGCTGCTTGCGGAGGAAGACGGAGTGGCAGCGATGGTTCACGGCAACAAGTTCCTCTCCATTGTGGCCAGTCAGTTCCAGTTCGGTGAATTTGCACGCCTTCGCACCTGGGCAGAAGCCCTTCATGCTGGCGTTTGCGCAGACTGCGGAGATGGCCAGCGGCGTGTCCTGGAAGACGGGGACTTCAGCGATGGGCGAGAGGTCGTTGAGCAGTGTCATCGTGTTTTCCAGCGTGTCGTCCGGCGCCAGGGTGACTCGCTCGAAGCCCTGTTCGGCGAGGAAATGCGCGGCCGTGCGGTTGGTCACGTAGAGCGGCCAGTCGGTGGTGATGGAGCAGTTTTGCGGCGTCACCATGCCGTCCGCCAGCACTGGCAAAGCTCCCAGGTTGGAGATCTGCCACTTTCGCAGCCCCATCTGGAGCAGCCGATAGGCCAGCGTGGGCCAGTCATGCTCGTCTTCGTTGGCGCGCATCAGGGTCGGAATTGCAAGGCGCAGGCGTTTTTTGCCGAGTTTCGCGGAGAGTGCGCGCAGGGGTTCGAAGATGTCTTCGTCGGCGGTCATTCCGAGGTCCACGATGACTTCGTGGGCGGGTGCGAGTTCGTCGGCGGAGAGGAGGTTGAGCAGGAATGGGCGGTCCACCTTCAGGATCCATGCCGGGTGTTCCGGAGCGTCATTCGGGGGTTCGGGGTGCCAGGCCGCCTCGGCACTGGTGATGGAGGTGATGTCGTTGCCGCGCTCCTCCTCAAGCATCGCGGAGACTTGCTCGGCCGCCAGCCGCCGCAGTTCGTTAAGGGTGGATATCGGCACGAAAAGCTGCTCGGGGTTGTTGATGCGGATGTCCTGGAGCTCGAATTCGGTGTCGCCGAGCTTGGCGAAGCACTTTCGGACGGCCTCGTCGAGCTTTTCCGGGGGATTCTTGGCGTTTCCCAGCGGCTTGTCCAGCAGGAGCGTGGTAGTCACGTCCGGCAATTCGCGTTCGCCGATGCAAGGCTGCGAAACCACCGTGAGGCGGTCGCGCGAGATGGTGAGCGCAAAATAGACGGGGTGGCGCGAGCGCATCAGCGCGGGGCGGATGGAGGGCCAACTGTAGCGGCTCTTGACCTCCTGGGAGGAGGTGCAGAAGACCTTCTGGCCGGGGGCGATCACCGGGTGGTCGTGGGGGAGGGGGACCTCGACCGTCATCTCCGGTTCGGCGGTGAAGACAGTTTCAAAGCGGTCCTGCCCGCCTTGGGCATAGACTCGCAATTCGTCCACCGGGAAGCCATACGGGCGTCCCTGGCCAGGGGGCTCGACCTGGAGGCCGTCGTGTTTCGAGAGAATCTGGTTCTTCAGCTGGAAACGCAGGCAGTCCGGGGAGTTCTCGCGGGGGCCGGGCACCACGGCGGAGACCACGCCTACCTCCGAGCCGCGGGGGCCGGTGGTGTGTGGGTCGGTGATGGCGGCGGCGCGGCTGTTGAAGAGAAAGAACTTGGTCCAGGGCCGCGAGAAGATGGTCTTGATGTCCTGTTCGCACTGCTGGCGTTCCCCTGGCTCGAAGGTGCCGTCGATTAGATTGCGGTAGTAGTTGGTGACCGCCGCGACGTAGAGCGGGGTCTTCTTGCGCCCTTCGATCTTGACCGAGGCGACTTTGAGCTTCTTCAGGGTGCCCACGGCGTCCGTGAGCGCCAGGTCCTTCATCGACATCAGGCTGCAGTTCTCCTGGACAGTGTGCCCGTGGTCGCCGACGGTCCAGCTGTTGCGGCAGACGTAGCTGCATTCGCCGCGGTTCCCGCTGCTGCCCCGCAACACGCTGGAGAGCAGGCACAGGCCGCTGTAGGCATAGCAGAGCGCGCCATGGACGAAAACCTCCAGTTCGATATTGGGCACGGCTGCCAGCTTCGCGATTTCATCCAGTGTGAGTTCGCGGGCGGCGATGACGCGGCTGAAGCCCAGGTTGCGGCAGGCTTCCATGCCCGGGGCGTTGTGGATTGCCATCTGGGTGGAGGCGTGCAGCGGCAGCTCTGGGAAATAGTGCCGGAGGAGGTGCGCGGTGGCAAAATCCTGCACGATCACGCCGTCCACCGCCTGGTCGCGCAGGTGGTGCAGCAATGGGAGCAACTGCGGCATTTCCTCCTGCCTCAGCAGGGTGTTGACGGCGACATAGACCTTGCGCGGCCAGTCCGGGTTGTCGTGGGCCAGCCCCATCAGGACTTCCAGGTCCTCGGGGGAGAAGTTCTCGGCGTCCGCACGGGCGGAGAATTGCTTGAGGCCGACATACACGGCGTCGGCGCCATACTCGAAGGCCGCCATCGCGGTTTCGAGATTGCCAGCAGGAGATAGAAGTTCCATATAATAATGAGGAATGGGGAATGGGGAATGATGTAGCGTCGACGCCCCGCCAACGGAAAAGCAAGGAAGGCTATTTGATAATCACCAGGTGGTCCTTGTGTACGACCTCGGTGTTTTCCACCGGATGGCCCAGCCGGGTGGCCAGCTCGGTGGTCTTCGCTCCGCAGATGCGGGCGAGTTCCTCGTAGGAGAAATTCACCACGCCGCGCGCGATTTCCGTGCGGTCGGGACCGACCAGCCGGACGGCGTCGCCCTTTCGGAAGGTGCCGCTGGCTCCCAGAAGACCGCCGGGAAGGAGGCTCTTGTTGCGGTTGGTCACCGCATCGGCGGCGCCGGCGTCCAGAATGAGGGTCCCTGCTGGCTCGGAGAAGAAGGCCAGGAAGCGTTGCCAGGAGCGCATCGGGTGCGTAAGGGACGGCTGCAGGAACAGCGTCCCGCAGTCCTCGCCGTCCAGGAAGCGTTCCAGGTCGTTGAAGTCGTGCCCGTCCACGATGGCTAGTGCATGGCCTCCCGTGGTGCAGATGGACGCCGCATGGAGTTTGGTGACCATCCCGCCGGTGGAGTAGGGGTTCCCGTCCGTCGTGCCGGCCATGGCGAGCAGGCGGTCGTCCAGTTCGCGGATGACGCTGATTCGCTGTCCGAGCGGGCCGTCCGGCTTTTCGTTCTCGTGGAAGCCGTCGATGGTGGTCAACAGCACCGTGAGGTCGGCTCCCAGCATGGTGGCCACCATGGCGGCCAGCGTGTCGTTGTCGCCGATTTTGATTTGCTCGACCGAGACGGAGTCATTCTCGTTGATGACCGGCAGCACGCCCTCCTCCAGGAGTGCCCGGAGGCATGCGGTGACATGGAGATTGCGGTCTCGGTTCTGGAGGTCGGCGGCGGTAAGCAGCAGTTGTGCGCAATGGAAGCCATGTGCCTCGCAGGCGTTCTCATAATGTCGCATCAGATAGCATTGCCCCAGCGCCGCCAGCGCCTGGACTTTCGCCATGTCCTTGGGGCGTGTGGTGCGCTCCAAGATGGACATGCCAAGCGGGATGGCGCCGGAGGTAACCAGGATGACCTCGATGCCGCGGCTGCGCAGGGCCGCCAGCCGGCCGATGAGCTCGGCGGTTCGTACGGCGGGATTCTCGCGCACCAGATTGGAACCGACTTTCACCACCAGACGCCGCAGCTTTCGAAGCACTGCCTGGCGTTCGCCTTTGTCTTGATACTGGTAGTTCATGGCTGAAAAGAAAGGTTTGGATTAGCCCTCGAACCGCGAATACACCACGGCGGCGTTGTGGCCGCCGAAGCCCATGTTGAGCTTCAGGGCGTGGCGCAACGCCGGCAGTTCTCGGGCGGCGTTGGGCAGGTAGTCCAGGTCGCAGTTCGGGTCGGGGGTGGTCAGGTTCATCGTGCCAGGGGCCATGCCGTGCTGTAGCGCCAGGACACAGACCACGGACTCGAAGCCGCCGGCCGCGCCGAGCATGTGCCCGGTCATGGACTTGGTGCTGGAGATGGCGGTGCGATAGGCGTGGTCGCCCAGCGCCAGCTTGAGCGCGCGGGTCTCCACCAGGTCGTTGAGCGGCGTCGAGGTGCCGTGTGCATTCACATAGCCGATGTCCTCGGCGGAAAGCCCGGCATGTTCCAGCGCCACGCGAATGGCACGCGCCGCCCCGGAGCCGTCCTCCACCGGGGCGGTGATGTGGTGGGCGTCACAAGTCGCCCCGTAGCCTGAGACTTCTGCTAAAATATTTGCATTACGTTCTTTTGCATGAGATAGTTCCTCTAATACTAGAATGCCCGCGCCGGCGCCGGGCACGAAACCATCGCGCGTGGCGTCGAAGGGGCGGGAGGCGTGTTCGGGGTCGTCGTTGTGGGTGGTGGTCAGCGCGCGCATGGCACCGAAGGCACCTGTCCCAGCGCCACCACGCCGGCCTCGGCGCCGCCGGCGAGCATCACCTCGGCGTCTCCACGTTGGATGATCCACGCGGCCTCGCCGATGGAATGAAGCCCCGATGCGCATGCGGAGACGATGCCGAAGTTGGGTCCCTGGAGATTGAAGCGGATGGCGATATGTCCGGTCGCCATGTCCGCGATGATCTCCGGGATGGTCATGGGGGAGACCAGCCGGGAACCGAGGGTGCCCAGCCGTTGGGACTGCAGGGTGGAGGTGGTCAGCCCGCCAATGCCGGAGGAGACCAGCGAGCCGATGCGTTCCGGCGCAATGTCCTGCCCGACCTGCAACCCCGATGACTCCATCGCCTGCTGGGCCGCCGCCAAGGCATAGTGGCAGAACGGATCCATGCGCTGCTGCTCCTTGGGAGGCAAATACTTGTCCATGTCCAGCCCAGTGACTTCACCGGCAACCTGGCAACGATACTCCTGCTCCGCATACGTGGAAATCCGACGGACACCGGAATGCCCCGCCAGCAGATTCGACCAGGCGCTCTCCACACTGCTCCCCACCGGAGAGACTACTCCCAGACCTGTTACCACAATTCGACGTGACTCTTTCATCCGACTGACTCCTCGTGCCATTTCGCCTTTCGACGGGATTGATTGAGTTGATTAATTTTGTAAATGATTTGTTATAGTTATGTTATAATATTTTTTTAAGATTATGTTCGGGCAGCGGTAAAAAAACGCCACAACTCCGAAGGGGAAGTGTGGCGTTTTTCATCAATCTCCCATGTTTTGCGGTGGGAAATCCGGGAAAGCCGCTGAAGGGGACTATGCCTCTTTGTTTTCGGCGGCGGCTTTCTCGTCCAATTTCTTGGCGATGTAGTCGATGGCGGCGCCGACGGTGAGCATGTTCTCGACCACGTCATCGGAGATGCGCAGGTCGAAGGTCTCCTCAAACTCCATCACCAGCTCAACGGTGTCCAGAGAGTCGGCGTTGAGGTCTTCAATGAAACGGGCTTCCGGGGTGACTTGGTCTGCATTGACGGCCAACTGCTTGACGATGATGGCCTTCACGCTTTCCGTAATCTTCTGGATGTCTGCCATGTTATTGACTCCTAATCAGTTTGGTGGTAATGATGAAAGGGGATGACGCACCGCCATATGTCGCGAAATGAACCAGCGGAAAATGGCGCGCGGAAAAGGAAATTTCCTTACTATAATCCATCAGAGGCGAATTGCAAGTTGCTTTGCGCGGGTACGCGCGTGCCCGCAGGGGGCCTCACATGTGCATTCCGCCATCGACGGAGAGGCACTGTCCGGTGAGGTAGCTGGCACCAGGGCCGGCGAGGAAAAGCGCGACCTCGGCGATTTCCTGCGGGGTGGCGATGCGTCCCAGGGGAATTTGCTCGGTGAGCTTCTGGCGGTATTCCTCGGCAAGCACGGCGGTCATGTCGGTGTCCACAAAACCTGGCGCGATGGCATTGACCAGGATGTTTCGGGAGGCCAGTTCGCGGGCGACGGTCTTGGTCAGACCCAGCACTCCGGCCTTGGCGGCGGAGTAGTTCGCCTGTCCGGGGTTCCCCATCAGCCCGACCACGGAGGAGATGTTGATGATGCGGCCGCCCCGGGCGCGGATCATCGGGCGGACGGCGGCGCGGATGCAGTTGAAGACGCCTTTGAGATTGGTGTCCAGAACGGCATCCCATTCCGCCTCGTCAAGCCGAAGAACCAGGTTGTCGCGGGTGATGCCGGCGTTGTTCACGAGGATGTCGAGCTTTCCGCCGAAGAGCGCGATTGCACTCTCGATGGTGGTGGCGACGGCGGCGGTGTCCTTCACGTCCACGCCAAAGCCGGTGACCTGCTCGATGGAGACTTGCGCCTCCCGGGCGAGCTTCATTGCGGCGGCGATCGCCTTGTCCGCCGAAGTGCCCAGGATGGCGACGCGTGCGCCTTCCCGAAGGAAGGTCCCCGCAATGGCATAGCCGATGCCGCGGGTTCCGCCGGTGACCAATGCGGTTTTGTTTTCAAGTAGTTTGCTTTGCATGGCTAAGGAAGGGGATTGTGGTGGGCTTTGGCGGCGAAAGGATTTATGGAATGTGGTCTGGTGATATTCTTTTTTTCACATTTCGCTTTTTACAGGTTCGTTGCCTCGGCGGGGAAGCGCCGGTCGATTCGGCGGGCGAGGCCGGTGAGGACCTGCCCCGGCCCGAGTTCCAGCAGCTTGTCGCAGGAACGCATGATGAGGCGGCAGCACGACTCCCACCGAACCGGCGAGTAGATCTGCTCGGCCAGACGGTCGCGTATGGCGTCCGTCGACGCCGCGGCCAGCTCGCCGGTGACGTTGTGGGGCACGGGAAGGACCGGAACCTGAATCGGAATGCCCGCCAGGAAGGCGCGGAAAGCCTCGCCCGCCGGACGCATCAGCCGCGAATGGTACGCCCCGGCGACTTCCAGCGGGACGACTTTCAGCGCCATCGGCACCAGGCCTTCGCATGCGGCCTGCACCGCCTTCGCCTCGCCGCTGATGATCAGCTGACCGGGACAGTTGTAGTTGGCCACGTCGATTCCATGGGCGGCGCAGACCTCTGAAACCTGTTCGGGCTCCGCGCCCAGCACCGCCGCCATCGCGCCTTGCGTTCGCTGACATAGCTCGTCCATCAGCCGTCCGCGCTCGGCCACCACTTTCAGGCCGTTTTCAAAATCGAAGGCTCCCGCCGCCGTGAGCGCCGCCAGTTCGCCAAGCGAGAGTCCGCCCGCGATGGAGGGTTCCGCATCGCCCAGCCCGGCTTCCTGCCGTGCGCCCCATGCCGCCAGTGAGGTGGCGTAGATGGCAGGTTGGCAATGCGCGCAGGCGGTGAGATCCTCCTGGGGGCCTTCGAAGCAGAGACGGGAAAGCGGCCAGCCGAGGATGGCGTCCGCCTGGTCGTAGATTTTCCGGGCTGCCGTTGAGGTTTGATAAAGTTGCGCGCCCATGCCGGGGTGCTGGGCGCCCTGTCCGGCAAAAACTAACCCAAATCGCGTCATATAAATGCTTATGGATCTAAATCAATTGGTCCAGTGCGGACTCATGCACCTGGGCGACAATCTTTTCGTTGATGCGGCTGGAGATGAACTCCCCGACCGCGCGGATGCCGTTGGCGGCCGCATGGCCATTCGAGTTGCCATGGCCGATGATGCAACAGCCGTTTACGCCCAACAAGGGGACTCCGCCGATCTCGGAGGCGTCGGTGGCCTGCTTGACGGCGCCAAAGGCGCCTTTGCACAAAAGCCCGCCCATCTTCCACATCGTCTTGGACATGATGGAATCCTTGATCATCTTCGAGATACTGCGGGCCAGCTGCTCGCTGGTCTTGAGGACGATGTTGCCTACAAAGCCATCGCAGATCACGACATCCAGGTCCTCTTTGAAAAGGTCATGCCCCTCTACGTTGCCAATGAAGTTGATGCCGGGGATCTCGCGAATCAGGCGGAAGGCGTCCTGCGTCTGGCGGTTCCCCTTGCCGACTTCCGTGCCATTGGAGAGCAGCCCGACGGAGGGATTCTCGCGGTGGAGAATATGGCGGGCGTAGAGATCGCCCATGACCGCGAACTGGGCCAGATAAGTCGGCGTGCAGTCCACGGTGGCGCCGGAGTCCATCAACACCCAGTGACCGCCGGTCTCCTTCGGAAGCAACGTGGCCAGCCCGGGACGCGCCAGGCCGGGGAGCATCCGCCACTTCAGGAAGGCGGAACCTACTGCGGCACCAGTCGAACCGGCGCTGAAGGCACCCTGTGCCCGACCGTTCTTCACGAGGTCCATCGTAATATTGATGGAACTCCTGCGTTTTTCCCGGATCGCCTTCACCGGATGTTCGTCCATCCCGATGACCTCCTCGGCATGGACGATTTCCAGGCGCATGTCGTCCTCGGAGAGTCCCAGCCGGGAAAGATTCTCGCGAATCCGCCGCTGGTCTCCCACTAAAAATAACTTATAGGCATCGCCGAAGCGCTCAAAGGCCTCGGCGATGCCGTCCATGATGGCATCGGGGGCATAGTCGCCCCCCATGACATCTACGGCTATGGCTATGTCGGGTGTACTCATGCGCCGCCGACAACGCGCGAGACATCCAGCTCCAGGAAGGAAAAAACGTCCTTGGAACTAGATGAAACTCACTTGCCTAGTCTTCCTTTGCAGTCTTGACCTGGATGACCTGCTTGCCACCATAGTAGCCACAGGCCTTGCAGACGCGGTGGGGAAGGCACGGCGCACCGCAGTTGGGGCACGTGGTGGGCTGGATGCCCTTGTACCGGTTGGCGGCCTTGCGCTGGCGGACCCGCATCTTGCTGACTTTGCTTTGTTGAACTGCCATGATTAACTCCTTAAGCTATTTGGTTGTAGGGAATTAAAGAAATTATTTTGGAAGATTCAGGTCGTCCAGGGCATGCCAGGGGTTGTCATCCCCCTCGGCCTCCGCGCCCGACGGCTCGTCGTCTTCTGTAGAAGACTCCTCGCAATCACATGGACCCTCGTTCAGATTTTTGCCGCAATGGGGGCAGAGTCCCTGACAATCGTCCTGACAAAGAAAATGCTGCGGTAAAGATATTAATATATCCTCCCGCAAGTCATCGGTGAGATCCACGGTGGTGCCAAAGGCATTCTCGTATTCGTGGCAGACTTCATCGATGGAAAAGGACCAGCTGAACTCCTCGTCGCAACGGTCGCAGACGACGTTGAGGGAGCTGGAGAGGCTTCCCTGGACAAGAAGATCCTTTGAAGCATTGAAAGGGGTCAACTTCAACTTGTAGTGGATGGGCGCCGTGAAGGTGCGCCGGGGCAGGTCGTCCAGGTCAAACTCCGCACAATCCAAATCGCCTTCCAGGACTTTCCCCTCGGGGGCCAAGTCCAGCAGGTCAAACTGAAGGCCTTTGACAGGTTGGCGGGAGTATTCGCCCACTTTCAGTTTCAAGTTTCAAGGTTAAAGGTGCCCACGCCGCATTGCGAATTATTTCAGCAACCCGGTCTTTCGCATGGCCTCGCGCAGAACCTCGCGGTTCTTGGGGGCCATCTCGCACAACGGCAGACGGTATTCCTCTTCAATCAACCCGAGGTCTGCCAGCGCCGCCTTGACAGGCACGGGGTTGGTCTCGATGAACAGCGACTTGTTCAACGGATACCAGAACTCGTGGATCTTGCGCGCGGCGGCGAAGTCGTTGCCCAGCGCCAGACGGCACATCTCCTGGATTTCGGCGGGTATGACATTGGAAGCCACGGAGATGACGCCGGTCGCGCCGACCGACATCATCGGCAGCGCCAGGCTGTCGTCGCCGGAGAGGACCGTGATGCCGCAGAGGTTCCGGATGGCATTCACCCGCTCGACCGAGCCGCCTGCTTCCTTGACCGCCACCATCAGCGGGTTGTGGGAGAGGCGCTCGATGATGTCCAGCGGAATCTCCTTGCCGGTACGGCCGGGAACGTTGTAGAGGACGACCGGCAGGCCGGATTCCTCGGCGACGGTGGTGAAATGACGGTAGAGGCCTTCGCCGGAGGGCTTGTTGTAGTAGGGCGTGACCTGCAAGGTCGCGTCCACTCCCATTGCCACCACCGCCTTGGATAGGCGGATGGCCTCGGCGGTGGAGTTCGCGCCGGTGCCGGCGATGATCTGGCAGCGGTGGTTCACGCGTTCCGCCACGAACTCGATGACCTTGAGGTGTTCCTCGACCGACAATGTCGGACATTCGCCGCTGGTACCCACCGGGACGATGCCGGAGACGTTGCCGGCGATCTGCAAGTCAACCAAATGCGCAAGCGCATCAAAGTCCACGGCGCCGTTTTTGAACGGCGTGACAAGTGCGGTGTAGCAGCCTTGAAGTTGCATTGGATGTGGTTTCCTAAAATGACTAAAATGGACAAAGATACTTTAATATATCTCCTCAAATGGAAACTGCACATTGGCTGAGGCGAGAAAGTTGTCTGCGGTCTTTCAGTTGCCCGGGTTTTAAGTCAAATATCTTCCCGGCGGAAGCAGGAGCATGCAGTCGCCATAGCTGAAGAAGCGCAGCCGCCGCGCGATGGCCTCGCGGTAGGCGTCCATCGTGTTGTCGTGGCCCGCGAAACAGCATACCAGCATAATGAGGGTGGACTGCGGGAGGTGGGAGTTGGTCAGGAGCCCGTCGGCGACCTGCGGCTGCTTGGGCGGGTAGAGGAAAATGCTGGTGCGTCCGGAACCCGGTCGGACCTCGTGGGTGCCGGGGATTGCGCAGGTCTCGATGGTTCGCACGGAAGTCGTTCCCATGCAGAAGACCATTCCACCAGAGCGGTGCGTGGAGTTGATGACCGCGGCGGCCTCCTCGGAGAGCGTATAGCGCTCCTCGTGCATCACGTGCTCCTCCACGGTGGCGGCCTCGACGGGCCGGAAGGTCCCTGCGCCGACATGCAGCGTGAGCCGCGCAATCCGCACGCCCTTGGCCTGCAGCTGTGCGAGAATCGCCTCGGTCATGTGCAAGCCCGCCGTCGGGCAGGCCACCGAGCCGGGATGCTCGGCATAGACGGTCTGGTAATCCTCCTTGTCCGACTCCTCTGGAGCGCGGTTGATGTAGGGCGGCAGCGGCGTCTTGCCGAATTCCTCCAAGATGGACAGCACGTCGTCGAAGTCGAACTCCACCAGACAGGCACCGTCTGGCGCTTTCTCGCGAACGGTCAGGGCGACTCCCGCGCCATCGATGACCACTTGGTCGCCAATCGCCAGCCGCCGTCCGGGCTTCAGAAACGCCTGCCAGGTGCGCCCGCCTCGGCTTTCCAGCATGAAGACCTGCACCTTGCCGCCGGTCTGCGGACGGTGCCCCCAAAGGCGTGCGGGAATCACGCGGGTGTCGTTGAGCACCAGGCAGTCGCCTGCCTGGAGGTAGTCCGCAAAGTGCCGGAAGTCCGTGAAAAGGCGCTTGCCGGTGGCGCGTTCCATCACGAGCATCTGCGCGGCATCGCGCTCCTTCGTCGGATACTGCGCGATCAGCTCCTTCGGCAATTCAAAATCGAAATCGGAAACCAACATCTATATCAAGTTTAAAATTTAAAGTTTTACCTGGGGCCTGAGGCCTGAGACCTGTGACCTGATGGCTGTGACATGTGACCTGAGTCCTGTGACCTGGGGCCTGAGGCCTGAGACCTGTGACCTGTGACCTGATGGCTGTGACCTCTCACCTCTGACCTCTCACCTTTGACCTCTCACCTCTGACCTCTCACCTTTAACCTCTAGCCTCTGGCCTCTGGCCTCTGGCCTTTCGATTTTACCCTTTGAATTTTCGACTTTTCATGAGTCGGTCGGTTTCGCGCCGGTCGATCTTCTCCTTGAGGTCTTCGCGCTTGTCCTGGACATTCTTGCCGCGGCAGAGTCCCAGGTCGAGCTTTACATGACCTTTGTCGTCGAAGTAGGCCTGAAGCGGAATCACAGTGAGGCCTTTGGCCTCCACCGCGCGCTTGAGCCGTCGGATCTCCACCTTGTGCAGCAGCAGCTGCCGCTGGCGGGTGGGCACGTGGTTGTTGTAGCTGCCCATCGCGTAGGTCGCGATGTTCGCGTTCACCAGTTTCGCCGCGCGAGGCTCGAAATGCACGTAGGACTGCGCCAGCGACATCGTGCCGCCTCGGCAGGACTTCACCTCCGTGCCCGTCAGGGCGATGCCCGCCTGGATTTTCTCCAGCACCGTGTAGTCGTGGTAGGCGCGTTTGTTCTGGCAGATAAGTTTCATTGCTGGGATATAGAGTTTAATTCGTTATGTTGAATGATGCCATCAGGCTTCGATGGGATGGATTCTGCCCTGGCGGTCGCGATGGCAGCGACAAGCCCGCAGGACCCGCTGGGCGCACTTGGGGTCGGTGAGGAGCCGTGGCGTGAGTTCCTGAGTGATCCACTCCTGCATCGACAGGCCGTCTTTCTGCCGGGTGGCGGCGGCGTTTTCCTCCTCTACCTTCAACAGGTCCGCGCGGTATCCTGCCTCCAAAGCCAGCCAGTAACGGGCGGGCACCTCAATCGCCTGCTCCAGCCGGGCGGCGGTCTCCGGTGTGAGGATGACCAGACCATTGACCAGGCGGCTGATGTGCTTCTCCGACAGTCCGGTCAGCCTGGCCAGGTCTTTCTGCGTCAGGTTGCGGTCCTCCAACTGCTCTTTGATGGTTTCCCCTGGCGGGATGGCCATATAGCTACTGCTTCTGAACATTTTTCCTCCTCAATGATAATCAACAATCTCCTGTATTTCAGCAATCTGCAAATGGTCTCCGTATCCGATGAAAATGAGGCGGAATGGATGGGCCAGGTCCATCGCGTATTGTCCTGCCCGGTCGCCGGAGAGCGCATGGCAGCGGCCAAGTCTTTGACGAAGCAGTTCCCCGATGTTTTCGGCAGCACGTATCTGTTCTATTCGCAGGTGAATGCGCTCTGCCATCCGTTCGCTGTATCGGCGTTCTGCAACTGGTATGCTGGTACACACCAATTCCAACTGGCGGGTACGGTATTCAATTTGCATTGATTTACCTTTGAGGTTAATTTAATGCGGTTTTCCCAGATTGCAAGCCCGATGGCAAAATCGTGCCCAATGGACGAACCCAACGATGGAGCTCTACTATAATGGCACAATGAAAGAATGCAAGAAGGAAACACTAAAATAAATATTATATAATTTCATATGAAATACAATAAAAATTAAGCATATATGATACTTCTTGGGAAAGCGGTGTCCAAACAAAGAAGGCGGAGTTTCAATTTATGCATAGACAAGGAAAATCTGTGCAGACCCCACTGTCAGTTCTTACGGAGGCCATGTCGGACATGTCGCTAAGCCGAGTGGTTTTTTATCTCAATATCAGCTGAACAATGCGTGCAATAAAGTGGGTGACGGGCCAGAGGAGGCATTTCAATCTTGACCAGCCCCAATAATTGTGGGCCATGCGGAAGAAACTCCGGCGGTAGATACGGTAGATTCGCCACGAGGAAAGTGAGCGTTTGATGGTCGCGCTGCCCAAGTGGCGGATTTGCGCGGATGACTCATACCAAGTGCTCAGGCCTGTTTTCGTAAACTTCTCGCCCAGAACAGGCTCCTCAAAGAAAAGGAAGAAATCCTCGTCAAAACCGCCGATTTTGAAGAAGGGTTCCGCCCGCACCAGCAGGCAGCATCCGCGAACCGCATAGCAATTGCGGGATGGTCCGCCGAAGGGGGAGGGCGCCTTGCGCCAGCGCTCGCGTTTCCCCAGATCGTCTGCGGAGTCCCAGGGCGACTGGTGGAGACCATCGGGACCAATGCAGTCCGGTCCGACAATGCCGCGGGTGGCATCCGCCTGAAGTGCCGCCATCATCGCATTGAGGGTTTGGGGTGCGGGGAACTCGATGTCGTCATTGCAGATGAGCAGATACTCCAGGCCGGGACATTCCTGGCGCAGCCGCTCGGCACCGCGGTTGTTGCCCCGCGAGTAGCCGAGATTCTCCGCAAATTCCAGCCGAAGCGTCTCCGGTGGGAGGCGTTCGGACAGACATTGCTCCGTATCGGTGGTCGCGGCTACATCCACCACGCAGACACGATATTCCCACGGCAGCTTTGGAAGCTCTTCCGTCACGAAATGCGCCGTGCGTTCCGGCGAATGATAACTGACAATGACGACGCCGAGCATTGCAGCCTGCTACCTCGTGAGTTTGCCGTGCCCGAAGACCTTGGCCAGCTCCTTGGCGGGAGCCTTGGGAGTGCGGTCGTAGCAATAGACGCCGTTCTGCTCCTGCTCCACGTCGGTGAGCTGGGTGTAGCAGAAGCCCGCGACTTGCGGGAGAGATTCTAGCAATCGAATTTGCTCGGCCATGAGCCGGAGCCACTCCTTGGCATCCTGGAGGTTCATTCCATAGTATCCCCAGGACTGCTGGTTGAAGGCTTTCTGCTTTGGCGGGAGGTATTTGAAGCCGCCAATCTCGTCCGGGATGTAGGGCTGGCCAGTATAGCCCGTCTCCAGCGGTCGCATCATCACAGGCTGATTGGACTGAAGCGTCTGAGTTGTGAACTCGCTGGCGTAGGCCTGCATGGCCTTGCCGGCCTCGGGAATCAACGTGTCATGGAGTTCCGTGGCGTTTTTGCAGTAGGCATGCACGGTCCAGAGGTCGGTCTTGCAGTGGACATAGCCGCTGGTCTCGTTGCAGGGGCGCGTGGGGTCGAGAGCCTTGGTGAGGTCGTAGATGCGTCCCTGGATGAGTCGCAGGAGATGGATGGTGTCTTCGTTGGCACCGGTTTCGTTGAAGGGCGTCCAGGCGATGATGGACGGCGAGTTGAAGTCGCGCCGCACGAGACTCGTCCACTCTGCAGTGAAATTTGCGGCGGAATGCCAGACCTGTTCGGGCGAAAATTGATTGGGGTCGCAGCAAGCCAGTCCCCACGAAGGCGACTCCGCCCAGGTCAGGTAGCCCAGCTTGTCCGCCCAGTAATGGAAGCGCGGCTCGAAGACCTTCTGGTGGAGGCGCGCGCCATTGAAGCCTGCGGCCATCGAGAGTTCGATGTCGCGCTTGAGCGCGTCGTCCGAGGGCGCGGTCCAGACACCGTCGGGATAGAATCCCTGGTCGAGGACAAGTCTCTGGAAGATGGGCTTGTTGTTCAAGAGGAACTGGTCGCCGACGATGGATACCTTGCGCAAGCCCGCGTAGGAGCGCACCTCGTCGAGCAGAGCACCTTGCGCGTCCCGCAATTCGTAGCGCAGCTGATAGAGGTAGGGATTTCCCGGCTCCCAGGCTATCGCCTTCTTGAGCTGGACCACCACCGGGACGCCGTTCGCGGCCGCGCCGGTTGCCTGTCCCATGACTTTCTTGCCGGAGGAGTCATATACAGTTACGGCAAGCTTGTCGGTGGCTGCGGCCGAGTGGTATTCCGGCAGGAAGACGAATTGACTTCCGTCCAGGTCCGGGCGGATCTGCACATAGTCGATGGCTCGGCAGGCAGTTGCCTCCAGCCAGACGGTCTGCCAGATGCCGGTGGTGCGGGTGTAGGCACATCCGTAGGACTCGTAGCGCTGGCTTTGCTTCCCGCCCGTCTGGACAAAGCTGCGCAGTTCGTCGGCGACCTCCACGACCAGGTGCTGGCGCTTGCAGGGCTTTGCCAAAGCGGTGATGTCGAACTCGAAGGAGTCGCTGGAACCCACGTGACGCCCCGCGAATTTTCCGTCCACGAAGACCTTGCAGTCATAGTCCACGGCCCCGAAATGCAGCAGCACGCGTTTGCCCGACCACGCCTTCGGCACCGTGATGACGCGGTGGTAGTACATCCGCTCGATGAAGTCCTTGTGCGCCACGCCGGAGAGTTTGCTCTCGGGACAGAAGGGCACGGTGATCTTTTGCGCAAAGCCATGGCTTTCGTGGAGCTTGCGCGCCTCGCCGCTCTTGCCAGGGTCGAACTCGATGGTCCAGGTGCCATTGAGGTTCAACCATTCATTCCGCACGAATTGCGGACGCGGATATTCGGGGCGGGGGAGATGCATAAATCCGTTAAAAGTTTAAAGGGTAAAGGTTAAAGTTTGAAAGTCTGAAGGCCGGAAGTCGTCTAGGCCGTTTCCCAGGCATCGCGGAGGGTTTCCAGGGCATGGCGGAGGCATTCGACCGTCCAGTCGCCTTTGGCCTCGATGGTGATGGCTCCTTCATAGCCGAGGCGTTTGAGTTCATGGAGATTCGCGGAGAAGTCGCACTCCTCCAGGCCGGGGAACTTGCGGTTTTCGTAGGTGGCGATGTGCGCGTGGATGAAATGCGGCGCGGCGTTCGCCAAGCCGAGCAGGTCGCGGTCGCTGCGCTGGAAATGGAAGATGTCGATGAGCAGCTGGAAAGCCGGATGCCCGACATCCTGAACATATTTCAGGGTGCTGGCAAGGCTGGTCAAGGTGTTGGTCTCGTTGCAGTTGAGGTTCTCGACCGCGATCTTCACGCCATGCTCCTGTGCAATTGGAGCAATCGCCTTGCCCAGCGCGACCAGCTGCGCGTATGCTTCGCGCGGGTCGAAGCCCGCCGGAATTCGTCTGGCATCCCCTGAGCCAAAGACAACCGCCTTCGTGCCGTAGGCCGCTGCGCGCTTCATGCCTATGCGGATGAACTCCACGGCTTCCTCCAATTTTGCCTCCGGTCCCACCAGATGAAAAGTCCTCGGGAAGAGCCCAGCCGAGCCCCAGACGGTCAGGCCAGTGCGCTTGAGCAGGTCGCCCAGCGACTGGAATTCCTCCTCGGAGTTGCATTGCGAGAAACCGCTGCTGAAAAACGGATCGACGTATTTGAACCCCGCGGCCGCGATGGCCTCAAATTGCGGAGGCTGTGCACTGATGCTGAATTCCATAGACAAAGTTTAAAGGTTAAAGTTTAAAGGTTAAAATGTCTCGTGTCTGCCGTTCCACGCCCGCCTACTTTTGGATGACGAACAGGCGGGTGGAAAGCGGTGCGAAGTCGACATGGAAGACGCCATCGGCGTCTGGAGTGAAGTCCTCGCCGGTGTATGCGTCGTGAAGCATTGTGGCGGGGGAGGGGAGTCGGATGGCGCGCTCACCAGCCTCCTTCACACAGATGCCCAGGAGGTCGCGTGTCGCCCACACCTGGTCGGCGGTCTCAATATAGCGGTGGACGCCCGCCTTGCGCATTCCGGCGAGGAACAACTCGCGTGGCACGTAGGCGGTCGCCAGGTGGACTCCCGTCCAGTCGCCAAACTCCTTGACCGCGATGGCTGGCTCGCCGCTGACAAACTGCGCCAGGACTGTCGTCTGCGCATCCGGCACCACGACGGGCGCAGGCTTGATGGGGCGGCCCCGCGTGCCCCAGTAGGTCTTGCGCAACTCGGTTCCGAGTATGGCCTCGGGCAGCCAGTCGCCGCCTGGATTCGTAACTTTCACGGGTGCGGGCTTGACTTCATCCGCCAGGGCGATTGGCATTCCGGTGAACTCCCGCATGGACTCCTCGGGCGTGAGGTCTTCCCGGAAGGGAATCATCCCTGGGGCATGGAAGAAGAAAATCACGCGACCGTCCGCCTGCCAGCGTTTTAGCGCGGCGGCCTGGGCGGGGGAGGGTGCCAGCGAGGTCGTCAGCAGGATGACGCGCGTGCTCTCCGGGAGCTTGTCCAGGTCCGATGCGTAATAATATTGAACAGAGGCGCCCAGGCGTTCCAGTTCGGGCACGAGGTAGGTGATGTTCTCCAGCGGCCAGTCGCTGGGGACGCGCGCCCACGGGAGGCTCTTGTCGTCCACCACCACGGCGATTTGTGCGG
The DNA here is from genome assembly GCA_017417585.1 of Victivallales bacterium. Taxonomy (GTDB): domain Bacteria; phylum Verrucomicrobiota; class Lentisphaeria; order Oligosphaerales; family Oligosphaeraceae; genus RGIG1601. Next base: position 23,296 of record JAFPYX010000012.1, on the reverse strand, counting down.
CGGAAGTGCGGTCGCAGGTCATCGTGAGTTCCTTGATGGTCTGCGCCAATTCGCCGATGCGGGCCATCAGCGTGGGATTCTCGTAGGAGATGTATCCGACGTCGAACCACCACTGCGCCAGGCCATTGCAGAGCGTGAAGGCGGCCTGTTTCTCCTGTTGCAGAAAGTCTCCTGCCAAATCGGGTGCCTTGCCCGCATAACCAGGTGGACAATCCGTTTCGGAAGTGCGCATGTCCACTTCCACGAACCACAGCTTGTCGTGGAGTTTCAGCGAGCCGGTCGCGTTCATCTGCATCGGTGTGCCCTCGCCGCCAACCTGGCGGTAGCAGTAGCTGATGGGGGCACAGAGGAAATCCACGTCCGGGTTGTCCAGCAGATCCGTCGTGGCGCAATGTCCAGAGTTGAGCAGCCGCTGGCTGCCGCAGAGTTCGAAGACGTAGCCGTAGAATGCCCCGGCGAGCATCCGCCCATCTGACCCCTCTGTGACGGCATGGCAGAGCACCGCGATGGTCTCGGCGGTCATCTCCGCGAAATACGAGTCATAGTCCACGCATTTGAGGTCGGCGCTCACATCCATTTGGCGCAAGTCCGGCGAATCTTTTGGCCGTGCTTCGCGTTCGGCACGGGTGGGCAGCTCGACAGTCGCCAGCGTGACTGTGCCGTCTTTCCAGGCTGCCTGGAGCGCTTTGTCACTCTGGTATTTGCGCGTGAGCCACTTGCGGAAGCCATCGCGGTTGGCGGGACAGAACCCCGTCCAGGCATTCTCATTGGAGCCCCAGCCCATCCACTCCTGGGTGGTTCCGCTGGAGAGTTCGAAACCAATCACGCGCGAGGCGTATGGTGCCTTGCGGATGTGCTCGATGAGGCGTCTGATGCGGTCGCAGGTGTATTCCCGCCAGGCCTCGGAGGCCCAGCAGGGGACAGGACGGCTCCGCTGGTAGTCGAAACGGCTGTGGTTGCCCTGTGCGTCTTCCTCCGTCACACACGCCTCGGGGTGGTCGAGCAGCCACCACAGCGGCGCGCTGAGGAAGAGACGCGGCATGATGTATGCATTTGGATGCTGACGCAGCACCATCATCACACGCTCGTCGAATTCCTCGTAGTGGAAGACGCCGGGAGCGGTCTCGCAGGCGAGGCAGTGCAGAACGGTGGTGTTCTCGGTCGGCGTGGCGTCAAAACTGAAAAGATCCACATTAGCCTTCGCGAAAGCCGCGATGGACTTCGGGCCGTGCGTGAAGGTCGCCTTCATCACGCCGGGGACCGGTTTCCCGTCCAGATGGATGGTCGGCGCGCCTTGGAAGGGAAGAACTTGTGCAAGAGTGAGCCTCGGGATGCCATCAACACCCGCAATCGCTACGGCGAACGGCTCTCCGACCACGCATTCTCCGCAATGCAATGTTGCCTGATAGTTGCCGGAGTAGATGTACTTGGGCAGTAAAACCTTCTGCGCAGGGATGAGCCAGCGTCGCTCCTGTGTTTCGCGTCCTGTGAGTTCGCAACGCACGGGGAACTGCTCGCCTGCTATTGCGGCGGAATCGACAGGCGTGAACTCCAGCCAGACGCGCGGGTCAATGGGCATCCGTCCCTCCGATGCAAAATCCACCGCCAGCTCCGGGCAGTCGAATTCCTCTCCGGCAGTCAATTGGGATGGCAGCGCCAGTGGCGTGGCAAGCGTGCCTTGAGGCGGTCGCTCGTCCATCACCTCGATGCGGCGGAACTGAAGGTGCATCGGGGTATCCAGCGGCACCAGCAGCGCATAGATGTCCAGGCGCGTGATGGGCATCACCACTTCGGGGCTGCCCAGCCAGTCGCCCTTCCAGACGAACTCCACGCGATGCCATTCGCCGTCGTTGGGCACGATGCCGTTGCGCGGACACTTCCAGCACTCCGAGTAGTTGTAGCAGGGCGCTTTTTCGCCGTAGTGCAGCAGGTCGAATTCCAGCCGGGCGGGCGCATCGCCCAGGTTGCGCATCTCCAGGACATACCTGTCGGACGGCTCAAAAGAAATCGGCGTGTAGGAGATGGTAAGGTTCTGCTTCTCCGGCCCCGCCTTGCGACGGAACTCCCAGGTGACCGCGCCGGCCTCGCGGTCGTAGCCGATGCGGTTGTAGGCGCAGTGTTCTCTGTTCCATTCATAGCCTTGCACCGTCTCCCAGAGCACTGGCGACGAGCCGTCGTAGATCACGCGTGGTTCTTGGGCGGAGAGGATTGGGAGCGCAAGGCACATCAGAAGAAGAGGAAGAAACTTTTTGTACATGGCGGTTTTTCTGTGGAAAGACGATGCGAACATGGTCTTACTATAGACCAAATTGCAATTTTAGTTCTATATTATGGGATATCTCCATGATAATCACCAGCCAGAATAGCTCAGTTGGTAGAGCACTTGACTTGTAATCAGGCGGTCGTCGGTTCGATTCCGACTTCTGGCTCCAGTTCTTAACGCCTTCGACTCAATAGGGTTGAAGGCGTTTTCTGTTTTTATGCCATAAGCCTTTTGACCCCGTTTATTCACTTTATGTTCACCTTATGATAGTCTTTGACGCAGCTATTATCCCAATAAGAAAGACTGTATTCTCCAAATGTGGATACCTAATTGGGCTTAAGACTTAAAGCTGAAAGCTTAAAGTTTATGATCGTAGATTCCAAGTCTTGCATGTTAGACTTCAGGTTCAGACAGTTTGTTTCAGGTGCCTACTTGGGGATCAAAGGCGAAGTGACTGTCCCCGCAGTTGATAGTCAATGGAAGCATCATTGATGGATATTTCGCTTCCCAATGACGACAAGTTTTTCGGCATTTATATTATCCGCAACCCCTCAGGCACGCCAAATATCCCCTTATCTCCTCCCGACTACAACGGATGCCAATGGACACTCTATCCGCCGCCGACAAAAAGTTCAGAAACTACTTCAGCGCCCCGTCTGAACGCCAGGTCATGAATATCGAATACTCGGTGCTCGGCAACTACCACGGCAAAGGCATTTTGGCAGGCAATACGGAAATGCATTTCCGCAAAGGAATCGAGGAGGGCTTTGACGGCTTCAAGGCCGACATGAGGTTCAGCAGCGACGGCGAAATCGTCCTCTGCCATGACTCGGGTTATACTTTCACCCAGGATGGCAAAATCACAGGTTTCAACAAGGAGAACTTCACGTCCATCCACGATATGTCCTTCAGCCAGATTCGCGATCTGGAGTTCGAGCATCCGTTTGCAGGAGAAAGCCTGCGTCCATGCACACTGGACACAATGCTCTCCATCTGCGAGCAGTCCGACAGCATTGCCTATCTGACGCTTCGTTCAGAACCCTGGCGGTCTGAGGTTGCCAAACGAATGGTGCAAAGCCTCATCGCCCACAATATGCAGCATAGGACCATCATCAATCTCTTTACGGGGGAGAAGGAGGCCGTGACCTGCGTCGCAACCCTATTGCCGGGTCTTGTCTATTGCAACACAAGGTGGCCCGGCGAACCTTTGACACCAGAACTCATCGACTCCTCTGCAACCGATGGCTACCAGATCATCTGTCTCCATGCGGGCCAGCTGGAGACTGTGACTCCGGAAAACCTGGAGCGCGCCACAGCCAGAAACATCCGAATCTGGACATGGGGCGTCAATAACGCAAAAGATTGCGCCACAAATATTGCCCATGGCATTACAGGTTTCCAGATGTTCACCCGCGACGTCAACAATTCCGTCATCGCGGAGTTGCTCAAATAGGAAAAGTTCTTTTATCTATTCAGCACCCCAGGCTTACTTTAAGGGCTGTGGCAAAACCTCAATGAAAGGAATCTACAGCTTCGTTAGGGAATCATATCGTTGATTTGCCGCCATGATTTTCAGGGTATGACAGATGTATCGCCATTGCAAAAGTCTAAGAAGCGCAGTCACTTCGCGAAACTGAAGTGACCGCGCTTGTCAGAGCGAAGAATTTATGTCCGAATCACGATTTAGTGGTGGTGATGGCCCTCCGGCTCCTCGTACTGGTTGTGGTACTCGGAGACGAAATGGTCATTCTCCTGGATGCTGCCGTCGCCAATGGTTTCAGCAAAAGTCACGGAGACGACATGGCCGTCGAGATAGAGATAGTTGGAGCGTCCATTGTGGCGCTTCGCGTCCACGAACTCCTCCCAGTCTTCGGGTTCGCTCATTCCAGGGTAGCACTGGTGCTCGTAGGCCTCGCCGTTGTCCTCGAAGCCTCGCTCGGAGAGTACGATGCGACGTGCGGCTGAGACTTTGGAGATGGAGCGCCCGAAGGTGAACATGGCATTGACCATGTAGCTCTGGATGCCTTCGTCCTCGTTATAGCCGTCATCTGCATTGCATTTGAGGTATTTGAGCCGATAGCCATAGTTGTCCTCAAGAAGCGGAGTATACCAGAGCGGTTCGCCAGCCAGTTCGGTGGGGTGGGCGAAGGTTCCGCCGTGGACCACGGAGAGGCGGGTGTCGAAGTCCATGGAGTACATGGTCAAAGCCAGCCCGGCTTGCTTCAGGTTGTTCATGCAAGCGGCGGCCTGTGCGCGTGCGCGAGCCTTGGAAAGGGCGGGGAGGAGCATGCCGGCCAGAATGGCGATGATGGCGATGACGACCAGCAGTTCAATGAGGGTAAATTGGCGCACAGTGCGCCCAGGGAAGGTGTTTGACATTGGTGCAATTCTCCTGAAACGTTTGTATTTACATGACATGGCAAACCGGACGCGGTTGCAGATAATACCGCAACCTATTATCCATAAACGGTTATGGTGATTTGCCTGAGGTGTCGGCTCGGCCGCCGACTGGCGTTTTCAGGAGTGCACCGGCGGTGCCCGGGCATCGGATAATGTATGCGAGATGCCCGGGTAATATATGGAATAAAGAGCAATCCGTGCTGGCGTGGCAAGTTCCGGTTCCGGGAAGTGCGGAGTCGGACACGCGCAGAGGCTCAGCAGTCCATTGCAGAGCAGACACTCTTCTGGGGACAGGCCTGTCTCTGCGGCGATTTCTGCCGTGTCATGCCACTGTGTCGAGCTGTGCGGGCGAGGCGATGCCTCGTTGCCGTGCAGGAAGGTATGGGCGGGCTCCAGAGTCAGCAGGAGAATGCCGACGAGCCAGGTCCAGAAACGGATGTGACGGTATATGCGCACGTGTCGTTAGACACTTGGTTTCACGGATGATTCCCAGTTTTATTCATGAGATTCACTTGTTTTTGTCTGACAAGGTTGAGAAGTTGTTATATTTCTCCGGTGTGGCTACGGAGTTGTGAGGCATGGCTATAGTATCTGAAATACTTGAAACAACGTTCGTACTTTCGGAGGTAGAATTATGCATAAGAATCGCATTTTGTGTTTGTTGTGGCTGTTGGGCGCGGCGCTGCCGCTGGTCTCTGCGGACGAACGTCCCGTGGTGTCCCCGAAGTCGTCGGTCTATGTGCAGTATCAATACCAAAACGCCGGAAGCGACACCTGGACGACTTCCAGCACCACGCTGAAAGGCGCGACCTCGGAATCGACGATGAAGAACCAGATTTCACAGCGCCATCCAGGCAAGAAGATCCGCATCCTGTCGGCCAAGATTGACGGCAAGTCCCAACGCGTCACCGTAAAATACCAGTATCGGCGTGGCGAAGGACCGTGGAACACGAGCAGCACGACGCTTCAGGATGCGCTCACGGAGTCCATGGCGAGGAACCAACTATCGGTGCGGCATCCTGGCCAGCAGATTCGCATCCTGAGCATGACGCCGTGAAGTGCAACGGGTAATACTTTATTCCATCTTGGTTTCCCTGCGAATGTCCAATTCGACTATTGCAGGAGCGGTGGGCGCGAACGAAGCCGCCTCATAGGGTTTGTCAATTCACACGGCGAGCCGCGGTGTTCTCAAGGCCGCCATTGGGCTGCCACGCTCTCGTGGAAGGGGTAGCGGGTTCGGTCTGCGGCGGTGATGGCGCGTTTGGCACGGCAGGGCACGCCCATTGCCACGACGTTGGCGGGGAGGTCCCTTGTCACCACGCTTCCTGCGCCGACCACCGTGTTGTCCCCGATGGTCACGCCAGCCAGCACGATGGTGCCAGTTCCAATCCAGACGTTGTTGCCGACGGCAATGGGCTTGGCGATTTCCAGCCCTGCGGCACGCTGCTCCGGGTCGATGGGATGCTCGGCGGTGGTGAAGGTGCAGTTTGGCGCGATGAAGACATGGTCGCCGAAGGAGACCTTTACGCCGTCGGTGACAATCAGGTTATGGTTGGAATAGAAGTAGTCCCCCACCTCGATGTTGTAGCCATAGTCGCACCAGAATGGCGGGGTGATGACCGTTTCGCGACCCATTTTGCCCAGCAGCCTTGCGAGGATTTTGCGCTGTCCCTCCAAGTCATTAGGGCAAAGTTGGTTGTATTGATGGCATAGAGCCTTCCCTTCGCGGATTCTCGCCTCGTAGGCGGGGTTGTAGCAACCCTGGAACAGGCAGCTGACGGGGACTTCGGGGCGTTCTTCCATGGGGAAGGGAGGGGAAAGGGGGCGAAAAGCCCCCGGGGTTGCGATTGACGAATGAGCGCACTACCGCCAAAGTTCCGTCTCAAAAGACATCGATTTTGTCTTCCGCGCCAGCATTGAGGCCGGTGCTGACAACTCGTGATGCGATAACAAAGGTTATACCAGATTCCCTTTCGGTTCGAGAAGTCTCGGAAAATCTGGAACCTCTGGAACTACTGGAAACCTGTGCGAGGCACCACTCGCGCAAGGCAATTACGCACACAGAAAGGCTCTCAGCCTTCCGCAGGACGGAAGGTGGGGATTTTCTTGATGGTGGCGATGACCTGCTCGGGGGAGATGAGGCGGGTGCATTCGAACTGCCGTTCGTCCCCCTTGTGGCGCGGACACCAGAGGAAGTCGAAATGGTCGAAGTTCTCTCGCATGTCGTTCCAGCAGGAGTGGCAGGTGTGGTAGTTGATGATGCGGTAGGGCGTGTGGAACTCGTTGGTGGGATGGGTGAAGCCCGAAATCATCACGACTGGCACCTGGCAGCCCCAGGCCACCCACGACAGCCCGCTGGAGAGCCCGATGAAGAAATCCGTGTCCTTGATGAGGTCCACGCGCTCCTGGAGGGGGCGGTCGCCGGTGAAGTCCTCCGCACCGTAGGGGATGTAGTTCCAGTGCAGGCCGATGCCGTGGACCTTCTCCTTGTCGATGCACAGCACCCGGTACCCGTTGTCCTTGAGGAACTTGACGACTGCCATCCAGCCGAAGGGGTTGTTCCAGTACTTCGCCTGGCTGGAGGACTGCGCCGCGATGCAGACGTACTTCTCCTTGATTTGCCGCGGGGCGGAGAGGTTGAAGCGCGGCGGGAGGTCGTCCAGGTCAGTGCCGTCGAGCCCGAGGATGTAGCCTGCGGTTCGGTGGAGTCCGATGTATCGGAAGTCGATGGGCTGGTTGTCCACGTCGCCCCGGAAGAAGAGTCCCATGTAGTAGGAGGCGTAGGGCTTGTAGTTCACCGTCTCCTCCGGGGGGATGAAGGTGATGTCGGGGTACTGGTCCTTGACCAGTGTGGCGATCCACGGCGTCATCACGCAGACGAGCTTGCACTGGTGCTTCTTCTGGAAGCGCTCGACGTAGGAGAACCAACCGATCGAGTCGCCGATGGTTCCCACGGGCAGCTGGACCATTACCTCCTGGTTCTTGAGGTCCATGTCGTGCTGGAAGATCGGCTTGTCGTTTCCCTTCTCGTGGATGATCAGGCGGAACTTGATGTAGAACTTCTTGACGGAGGTGATGAAGGCGCCTGGCTGGGTGTCGTTGCTGAAGAGGATGACCCCCGTGTCGACGTCCATGAAGGTGACATGGTAGGTCTTCTCGTTGCGCGGGAAGAGGATGCGGATGCCGTGGTTGAAGTCGAACTTGATGCCCTCCACGGCGTCCAGCACGGGAATCTGCGGAATTTCGCCGTAGATCGACTTCTGCGCACCTTCGGGGCGCTTCTGCCCCGGCGCCAAGTCCGGGTCGCCCGTGGATTTCGCCGGCACAGCAGACGACGATGCGGGCACAGGCGCGACAGGCGCAATGTTGATGCTGTAGTTGCCGGCGGTCGCGCCGAAGTCGGGGTTGAGGGTAAAGTTCGGCATTGTCGCGAAAGTTGAAAGATGAACACTAGCTACCATGAAGACACCAAATTGGGCTTAAAACCCAAGGCCGCTGGTCTCGGATTTCACCAGTCCGTTAGGTGCCGCCGTGGAGAACACTGCGATTGTTAATTGCCAATTGCCAATTGCTTATTGCTGATTTTTCTTCAGCACGCCTGCTTCGACGAGCTTGTCGATGAGCTGCTGCATGGAGTTGAAGGCGGCGAGGAAGCCCTGCGGGGGCATGATGAGACGAGTGTGGGATTCGGGGACAGGCGCCTTGCCCTCTTCGGCGGGCTGGAGGGTCACGAGGTCAAAACGGACCATGCCGCCCGCGAAATGGATCTGCCCAATGCCGTCTGCGAAGATTTCTTTCTTGTCCATGATGTTATGATTTTGTGGGTGGTAAATGCAATCGGCACACGAGAGGACAACCGTCCGTGACCGATGGACTTGGAATGTTCTGAAAGAGGAAAAATCATGGATAACATAACGCCAAATTGGTGAATTTCACGTGACTTAAGATGTTTTCAGCAATACGGAACAGGGTATGTGCCATCTGCGGCAGGGTGTTCCTTCGATTCTGCATCACTGCCGCCCGGCAGATGTCGGTTCCCCACAAAATACAAAGGGCAAAAGGCAGCGATTTACTTCGTTCTGCCACAGGACGTTCCTGCGGACCGCGACTGAGGAGGCTGGTGGCGGTTTCACGCAAAGTCAGTAAGGCGGACGTCGGCCTTCCGCTGTTTTCTGCGTGGCTAGGTGAATCCGGCGGAGACTTCAGAACGCCATGCGTGACGGGCAGGGCACGACGCACGCATGCGCCGAAATGCGGATTGGAGCGTGCCCATTTACGGCGGAATCCGTTTTTGGATGCGGATGGGATGGCAGACAGGGCGACTCGTTCCGCCACAATCTTGACGAAGGCAAAACACCGCTGCCCGGCAAAAATCCGGAATGCCGCCGACAACTTGCCTGATTTCCACATCTTCCTAGAAAACAACGGGAATGCCGCTGTCAGGCTTGCCGGTTTCCCTGAATCCGCCACAGGCCATGTCCCTGGCGTGGCGCGTTCTAGGAAAATACAGGCTTTTCCGTTCAAACAACTATAGTCTGTTCTGCATATTGGAAAAATCGTAGGCTTTCCGCCGTTCAAAGAGGTTTCCCCACCGTTCAAAAAGGTTGCTTCACCGTTCAAAGAGATTGCTTTACGACAATTGTTGCGCGTCTCAGAAAAGCACAGGCTTTCTTGGTCTCTGAATGACTTTGATGACTTTTCGGGAACGGGCTTGCATCCCTCGGCACCGTGCGTTAAATTTGAAAGGGCGGGTGGTTGGGGGGCAACCCACCATCCATCGTTGCGAACCGGCTGATTTCCGGCGGAAGGCCACTGGCGCTCCGCCCGGGAGACTGGAATGATGCCGCGCAGCCCGCCAGGGATGCCGGAGACAGGTCCAATGCCAGACGTTGACTTTTTTACGTTCCGCGGGAATTGGACTTTTACCGGACAGCAGTGAAGGCAAAGGCAAATTTCGATGGCGAGTTTTGAAATTTCCTCTATAGTATGAAGGCCATCATTTCAACCCCATAATCATTTTTGCCCGGAGGAGTATTCATGTCCAAACGCCTTTTGACGATTCTTGCCGCATTGTTCGCGTGTGCCTGTGCCCAGGCCGATAATCTGCTGCGGAATGCCTCGCTGGCGGAGCAGGCGTCCAACGGAGCCTGGCCTGCCGCATGGGAACCGCAGAGTGGCGTGGAGTTCGAGGTCGTCTCGTATGACGACGGCAGCAGAGGACTGGTGATTTCGCGGTCGGACGCCAACGCAAATGTGGTGCAATACGGCGTCACGATGGAAGATGGCGTGGAGTACCGTTTCACGGCGAAGGTTCGCGGTGCGGCGGGTGCCCAGGGGTGCATCTATGTCGAACGCAGCGAGCCTTCCTACTGGTGCATGCTGAAGGAGTTCACCTGCACCGGCGACTGGCAGGATGTGGTGGTGACGGGAATCATGCCCGACCAGGGAAGCAAGCCATACGCGGTCTTCCGCGCGAAGACGGGCTCGAAGGTGGAGTTCACCGCGCCCGTTCTGGAGGTCACGCCGGGGAAATTGCAGAACGGCTCGTTCAATGCCGGCGACAAGTGCTGGACGCTGGAGAACGCCGTGACCGAGGACTCTGGCGACAAGGCGCACGGCAAGCTGGTGAAGCTTAACGGCACCGAGGCGACCGCGCGGATCTCCCAGGCGGGCATCCAGGTGAAAGGCGGCCAGCTCTACAAGCTCTCGTATGACGTGAAGGGCGGAACGGACCGACAGTTCCTGGACATCCAGGGCGCGACATGGTTCCGCATGGCGGCCTACGATGATGATAACATTTTGCCCGGCAATGAAATCTGGCAGGACTCGTTCTCCAGCTGGCAGCACAAGTCCCTTACCTTCACGCCTGACCGCGACATGGAAGTGACCATCGTCGGCGAGCTCAAGAACCTCGGGACGGTTTATTTCGACAACATCAAGCTTGTCCCGACGACCTCGCCGGTGCTGCCGGTCGAACTTGCGCTGGACTGCCCGTGGAGCTATCATGATTCAACCGTGGCGGGCACGCAAGGCGCGTTCTCTGGTGCGGCTTTCCTGAGCATTCCTGCCGCCACAGTGCGCTTTGCCTTCAACGGCGAGACGCTCTCGAAGCCAGGCGCTCCGGAGGTGCCTTTCGAGTTCGCCGTGCCTGCGAAGGTCGGCGAGTATCCCATCGAGGCGGTCGCGCTGGATGCGGACGGGAAAGTGATTGCCTCCGCCGCCAAGAATTTCCGCGTGGTCCCGCCGCCGCAATTGGCGGAGGGGGCGCATGTGGTCACCTTCGACTCCAGGCGCGTGATGTATGTGGACGGCGAACCCTTCTTCCCGATTGGCAGCTGGAACTATCTCGGCGAGGGGAACTCCGTCACCGAGGCCGCAGAGATGATGGCCAAGATGGGCTTCAACATGGTACTGTGCAATTACACGCAGATGGACAAGCTGGCGGACTACGGGCTGCTGGCGATGGTGATGGTGCCCTCCGAGGCGCAGAAGGAACGCACGCCCGAAGAATTGTCCGCCTGGCTGGAGAAGCCGACCGGAAAGATCGTGGAGGCGATGAACCATCCCTCCACCATCGCCTGGTTCTCCACGGATGAACCTGCCTGGAGCGGCCGGCCGGTGGCGCCTTACCAACGCCTTTACGAGACGATGAGCCTGCTGGACCCCTACCATCCCGTCTTCCTGAACGAGGCGCCGCGCGGAAAGGCCGAAGACCTGCGACCCTACGCGAATGCCTGCGACACCTACGGCGTGGACATCTACCCGATCCCCAGCCCGAACTCACACTCCGACCTCACGGACAAGACGATGACCTCCGTGGGGAAATACACCGACATCTGCGACGAGGTCGTGCGCGGCCGCAGGCCGCTGTGGATGACCCTCCAGGGCTTCGCCTGGGGGAAGTGGAACAAGTCCGGCGTGATGATCTACCCGACCCGCGAGGAGACGCGCTTCATGATCTACGAGGCGATCTCCCACGGCGCGACCGGTCTGATGTACTGGGGGACAATGAGCGTGCCGACGGATCATCCGTTTGTGGCGGACCTGGCGGCGAATCTCCATGAAGTCGAGGCGCTCTCGCGCTATCTGGTGGGCGACACCATCGAGGGCGAAGTCACCTGCGAGGCGGAATCCATCCGCATCTGCCAGAAGCGCACCGCAGAAGGCGACGACCTCTGGATTGTCCTCAACGAGTCCCCCGAACCAGTCACCGCCACGTTCACGGGAAAGCTTCCGGCGAAACTGCGGGTCGTCAGCGAAGGGCGCAATGTGATTGCCGAGAATGGTTCCTTCACCGAGGAGTTCGGTCCCTACGGAATCCACATCTATCGTGATGCCGCCAAGACCATCGCGCCGCCTTTGAAGCGCCCGTCAACGCAACGGCTGGCCGAGAAGGTCGAACTGCCGACGACTTTCGAGAAGGCAAGCTGGGTCTGGTATCCAGGCCAGAATCTTGCGGACGGGGATGTTGAATATTTACGTAACAAATTTAGAATAAACAATTTACAAAAAATAAATAGCGCCGTACTCTCCGTCGTGGTGGACGACTATTTCACGTGCACCATCAATGGCCACGAGGTGGTGCGGCAGGAGGAATGGCAATGCGCCTGGACCCTGGACGTCCTCAAGTACCTGCGTGAGGGCGAGAACGAACTGGTGGTCAAGGGCATGGATGGCGGCGGCGCTCCCTGTGGCGCGCTCTTTTCGCTGGTACTTTCAGACGGACCCCTGATTCTGTCCGGCGAGAGCACCCAGGCCTCGAAGAATGGCCGGGACGGTTGGGTGAAGGCCGAAGTCCTGGGGGCTTATGGTTGCGAACCATGGGGCAACCAAATTACCGCCGTGCCATATACTCCCGCCGATTGCGACCGTGACTTCGACAAATAATCCGGGGATACGGACTTACTTGATGATCCCTAGTTGCCTGGCGGTGACGATTTGGGTGTCGTAGGTGGCATCGGCGTGGATGTCGAAGATGCGGAAGCCGGGGTCGCCGTCGTTGTAGGAGCAGAGCGTGGCGGCCTTGCAGAAGCCGAGCCGGATGCCGTTGCAGTCGGTCACGTCGAAGGTGTTCATGTGGTCGTGACCGAAATAGACGCCCTTGAGGTTGCCCATCTTGAGCCAGCTCTGGTAGAGGGTGCGCCCCTCATAGGTGTGCTCGGGGTTGGTATAGACCTCCCAAGACGGCGGGCAGGGCTTTTCCTTCAGCTCGCCGATGCCGACGCCTTCGGCGAGGCGGTCAAAGGCGGCCACGTCATCATTCCAGACGGTTCCCTCCGGCTGGATCATGTACATTTTCAGCGCATTTGCCCAGACTGCGTTGGCGTCAGCAAGGATGTATTGCTTAAGGGGGGCGGACCATATTGCCGTCTCTGGCAGTTTCTTGATCCAGCGTTTGAGCGGCTCGCTGAAGAAACCCTCCGGGTCGCCTTCCGCAGTGTCCTCGGTTTCCAGGAGCTGGATGTTGGCGGGGCGGGAGGGAATGTGCACGAGGACGTTGGTCTTGTTGACCTCGCAGACGATGATGTGCTGGAACCAGAGGCAGGGCAGAGTGCCCGCATTCTCTTCGTACCAGCGGATCTGGTCGGTGCGGCAACCGTCGTAGCCGCCCTGCGGCGGGTAGTCGCCGGAGTCCATCACGATCAGGTTGAAAAGCGGTGCGGTGCCGTCGGAGGCGTAAACCGGGATGGCGCCGCTGCCCACGCCGGAGAGTTCTTGGATGTCAAAGTCCACGAAATAATTGCCGCCGATTTGCTTATAGATGTCATACTGCTCTTGGCGGGTGTAGAAATCTGCTCCTTTGCGCTCGGAGTCGTGGTTGCCGAAGGTGATGGCGTGGGGGACCTGCTCCTCTACGAAGATGTCCATGAATTCGTGGACGGCCTGCTCGAATTCGCCATGCCGGTTGTAGCAGGCGGTGTTGTCGCCGGTCAGGATGATGAGCGACGGGCGGTATTTGCGGATGCCCTGCCGGATCAGCTCTTTGACCGGCTGTTCCAATGGGTAGGCACCCTGCGGGTCGGTGATTTGCATCACGCGAAAGTTGCCGTCCGCATCGAAACGAAATTTCTGGGCGAGATTGGGCGAGATGGCAGGCGGCGTGGATTGGGCGAGAATGGTCATGCTGAGCACAAGGAGCGCGGGGAAGGCGAGAGTCGTTTTCATTGCCGGGATGGTTTGGAATGGAACCTGGCTCAATATAATATCTGTCGGGGCTTTTCACGGCGAGTTTGGAAAAGGCCTTTATAGTACGAATTAGCACATTGCGTCAGGAAACCACCATAACTTTCAAAACCCGCCACAAGGCGAATCCAAATCCATGAAAACTTCCTTGAATTGGCTGCGCGACTACACCGACATTTCGTGGAGCGCCCAGGAACTTGCCGACCATCTGACTTCCGCCGGGCTGGAGCCGGAGAGCATCGAGACCACGGGAACCATCCCGGAGGGCGTGATTGTCGCCCAGATCCTCACCCGCGTCCCGCACCCGAACTCGGACCACATGAGCGTGTGCACCGTGGATCCCGGCACTGGCGAACCCCTGCAGATTGTCTGCGGCGCGCCGAACTGCGACGCGGGCTGCCGCGTCCCGCTGGCGACCATCGGCACGGACTTTGGCGGCGGCTTCGTGATCAAGAAGTCGAAGCTGCGCGGCGTGGACTCCTGCGGGATGATGTGCTCCGCCAAGGAGCTCGGCCTTTCCGAAGACCACAACGGTCTGCTGATCCTGCCGCCGGACACGCCGCTGGGCAAGTCCGTCCGCGAACTCTTCGAATGCGACACGGTGATCGACTGGGAAGTGACCCCGAACCGCCCCGACTGGCTCTCGCACATCGGCATCGCACGCGAGATCTCCGCGCTGACTGGCAATGCGTTGCGCTACCCCGAAACGCCCGTGAAGGTCAATTCGGCGGTGAAATCTTCCGACTACGCGTCCATCCGCATTGACGCTCCGGAGTTCTGCAGCCGCTACATCGGCCGAGTCTTCGCGAACATCAAGGTCGGTCCTTCGCCGGAGTGGATGAAGAAGCGCCTGGAGGCCGTGGGCCTTCGCTCCATCAACAACGTGGTGGACATCACCAACTACATCATGCTCGAATACGGCCAGCCGCTGCACGCCTTTGACCTGAGTCAACTGGCCGGGCACCAGATTGTCGTGCGCCGTGCGAATGACGGCGAGGAGATCGTCACGCTGGACGGCACGAAGCTGAAGCTCACCCCGGAGAACCTGCTGATCGCGGATGCGGAGAAGGGCGTGGCGCTGGCGGGCATCATGGGCGGCGAGAACTCGATGATCACCGAAAACACCACCACGGTGCTGCTGGAGGCCGCCGCCTTCGACCGCACGAACATCCGCCTCTCCAGCCGCGCCCTCAACAAGGCCACCGACTCCAGCTACACCTACGAGCGCGGCGTCTCTCCCGAAACCACCGCGTTGGCCAGCGCACGCGCCGCAAGCCTACTTTGCGAACTGGCCGGTGCAGAGCAGCTCGGTGAGGCGATCGACTGCTATCCGCGCCCCTGGCAGAGCGAGGCGATCACCGCCTCCGCCAACCGAATCAACGACCTGCTGGGGCTGAAGCTCTCCACCGACGAGGTGGTCGGGCTCCTGGCGCGCCGCGGCATCCAGACCACGGCGCAGGAAGGCGATTCCTTCACCGTTGCCACGCCATGGTGGCGCTTCGACCTCCATGCGCCCGTGGACCTCGCCGAGGAGGTCGCGCAGATGATGGGGCTGGACGCGATTCCCGAGGCCACGCCAGTCGCCGCGCTGGGCGGCTCCGCCAAGGAGGACAAGTACTTCCCGCAGGAGAATGCCCGCGCGAAGCTGCTCTCCCTGGGGCTGGACGAAATCATGAACTACACAATGTGGTCCGAGGCGCAATGTCTGGCGGGCACGACGCTCACCGCCGACGACCTGCTGAAGGTCTCGAACCCCATCTCCGCGGATACGGCGTTCCTGCGCCCGACCATGCTGCCGGGGCTGCTGGCGGTCGTGCACCACAATGTCTCGCACAACCAGCATGACCTTGCGCTCTTCGAGCTGGGGCGTGTCTTCCAGATGGAGAATGGCGCACCCGCCGAAAAGCTCCAGATCGGCATCGCGGTCAGCGGCCGCCGTCATCCGGAGCGCTTCGGCAAGGAGAAGACCGAGGAGGCGGATTTCTACACGCTGAAGGGCATTTTGGAGGGCTTCCTGGACGCCAATGGCCTGGCGGAGTTCTACCGCTGCGAGGCCGCTGACCACCCGGCCTTCCAGAAGGGAGTCTGCGCGAAGATCACCGCACGCAACAAGCGCGAGCTGGCGGTCTTCGGCGCGGTCGTTCCTGCGCTGACCAAGGGCTTCCGCATGCGCCATCAGCTCTATGTGGCGCTCATTGACCTGGAGGCCGTCTATGCCGCGCCGCATCCCTCCAAGAAATATGTGGCTTTGCCGCAATTCCCCGGTGTGGAGCGCGACATCTCGTTCCTGGCGCCCGCGAATCTCACGAACTTGCAGGTCACCGAGGCGATCAAGAGTCTGAAGATCCCCGGCGTTGTGAAGGTCGAGCTCTTCGATCTCTTTGCCGATGCGCAGAAGCTCGGCGCGGACAAGCAGTCGATGGCATATACCATCACCTACCAGGACCCCGCCAGGACCTTCACCGACGACGAGGTGAACCAGCTCCAGGAGAAGCTCCGCCAGGGCCTGGTCAAGAAGCTCGGCGTCGAATTGCGGTAGCGTGAACTCGGCCTCGGCTGGCTGCACGGCATCCATGGTGTTTGAACGCAGGTGCCTGAAATGAAAGCCCCATCGGACAAGCTTCTGCGGCGCTTCGCCTGGCTGTTGCTGGACGTGGGCGTCTATGTTCCGATGGCATTCCTGCTCAGCATGGTGGCCTATGCAAAGCCGTATGTGTGGTATGACCAGTACCTGAGCGCACTTGGGCTGATTCGTCTGCCGGACGGTCAGCCGAACACCGTCGCCTCCTGGCTGTTCTTCAATTCGGCGTTGGTGGTGGCCGGGTTTGGCACCGCGTTATATTTCCTGCTGCGGGGGTGGGACTTTGCGACCCGTCCTGCGGTCACATGGTTTCAGCGCATCCGAGCCTGCCTGCTGGCGGCCTTCGGGCTCATGGGCGGCCTGGGGCTTGCGATGATCGGGCTGATCCCCTATGACTGCAACCCCGACTGGCACAATTATTCCACCTTCATCGCGCTGGGCGGCCTGGGTCATGCGATACCCCTGTGCATCACTTCGCCGGCGAGTCGCTTCGCTTCCCGCGCAGTGAATTTCTCCTGGGGTGCTGTCGCGCTGATTGTCATGCTGGTGCTGAGTGGCATGCGTGACCTGGCGGCCAAGAAGCAGCTGCTCTGCTATGGGCCCTGCCAGCAGAAGTTGCTGGTACTCGGCTTTTATCTCTTCATCGTCTTGCACGCCGTGCTGCTCTTCCGGCATACGGCCAACCGCCCATGTCCACATTGACCCTCATCGCCACGCCGATCGGCAACCTTGGAGACGCCACGGAACGCCTGAAGCAGACGCTCCCTACGCTGGACATCCTCTGCTGCGAGGACACGCGCCACACTGGCAGCCTGGTGTCCTTGCTGGGCATCGAGCGCCCGAAGCTCTATGTGGCGAACCACGAGCACAACGAGCACGCGATGGCCGCGAAAATCGTCGCGTGGCTCGACGAGGGCAAGCGCGTGGGGCTGTGCAGCGATGCGGGGTATCCGCTGGTCAGCGACCCCGGCTACCCGGCGGTGGTCGCGGCATTGGCGGCCGGCCATGAACTGGAGGTCATCCCCGGAGCCAGCGCGGCAACCGTGGCGCTGCTGCTCTCCGGACTGCCGCCCTCCAGCTACACCTTCAAGGGCTTCCCTCCGCGGAAGCCGGGCCATCGGCGTGCCTTTCTGGAGGAGGACGCCGAGAGCCGCCACACGCTGATCTTCTACGAGTCGCCCTTCCGCATCGGCAAGCTGCTCCAGGAGGCGCTGGAGGTCTATGGCGACCGCCGCGCCGCCGTCTGTTTGGAACTCACCAAGCAGTTCCAGCGTGTCAAGCGCGGTCGCCTGAGCGAGCTGGCACCGCAGTTTGACGAGAAGGCCAAGGGCGAGGCGGTGATTGTGGTCGAGGGACGTCGGGAGGAGCCGCGTCCGCAAGAGGCGGAAGCGCAATTTTAATTTGTGCGGAAGAATTGCAAAATTCATTTTGTGGTGTAAAGTATATCTAATTCCCCAAATAAGAAGGCGTGGTAGCCAAGTGGTAAGGCGAAGGTCTGCAAAACCTTTATTCATCGGTCCGAATCCGATCCACGCCTCCAGTCTTTCAAAGCAGGCCGACCCTGCGAGGCAATGCTGCAGCAGTCTCGGCCACTATTTATATATGCCCTTTTCCCGACGGCTTTTGTTCTCCATTACTGTTCTGGCAAACTGGTTCTGAAAATATCGTTTCTCGCTGCATTCTGTCATGGCCAAAAAGCGCATTAGTTACGAAGAAGATTTTAATGAGGATGACGAGCTGTTGCTTGACCGCAAGGCCAAGCGCCGTCTCCGTCAGCAACAGCAACAGCAGCAGGCTGCCGAGAGCCAGCAGGAGGAAAAGCAGAGTTCGGACGACAAGATGAGCGCCGTCATTGCGCTTTGCCAGGAGAACCGCTGGCGCGAAGCCGAACTGGCATGCTATTCCGCCATGGAATATTACCTGGTGGAGGACAAGGCCGCGATGGCCGAGCAGATTCGGATGGCGATGCAGAAGATTGACCGTTCCCTGCGGCGGCAGATGATTTTAGCCTTTATCAACGAAGCCCAAAAAATGCTCAACAAGGAGTGATTCCTGGATGCTTGGCAACAACGAGAAAATCCAGGGTGTGAAGATTCCCGACCTCTTTGCCATGATGGTCGGGGAATTGCCGTGGCGCACCCTCAGCCGATACATCAACGAAAACGCACAGCTGCAGAAGATTTGCACCCTTGGCGGACACCGCATCGACCCCAACCAGCGGCCGAGGCTTGAAAAACTGGTCGTCAACGAGGCCTCCAAAAACGATTTTTCCGAGACGGCCTGCCAGCCGCTCTTCGGGGCCTGGTATCCGGTTCACGAACAGCTCCATGAGGCACTGGAGAATTATTTCCACTCCGAGGAATACAAGGCCTATCGCACGGAGCACAAGCTCACGGAAGAGGACTATGTGCTTTCCGACGAGAAGTTCAACGAGTTCTATGACCTGAAAGAGAATAAGGCCTGGAAGCTCCTCCTGGCCTTCGCCCCTTTGAAATTCACCGCCGAGCAGGCCGAGAAGATCTTGAACAACCAGGAAGGCGCCGCAGAGCTCCAGGAGAAGCTGACGGAGCTGGAGGCGCAGCTGGCCGCCGCGAACAAGAAGGCCGCCGACGCGACGGCGGATGTGGAGCGAGTGCGCGCACAGCTGCAGGCCAGCGTCTCCGAGGTCCAGGAACTCAAGAAACAGCAGCGCGCCATGAAGGCGGAGCTGGAAACCGCGACCCAGAAATTCACCAGCGCCTCCGCCGAGACCAGGCGACTGGCCGCGAAGCTGGCCGAAACCGGCGAGGCCGCGCAGAAGCGCGCCCAGGAAGCCAGCGAGAATGCCGAGCGGCAAGTGAGCCGCCTGCAGGCGGAACTGGAGAAGAACAAAGCCGAACTGAATGCCTGGCAGAACAAATACCAGGATCAGCTGCTGGCAAATCGCCAGATCGTGGCGGACGCCAAGGCGGTGGACAGCAAGGCGGAAGCCGCCAATGCCGACAAGGCCAAGGCCGTCGAGGAACTGCGCTCCTACCAGAAATTCGTGGATTTGATGCTGGACCGCATCGACTGGCGGAGCCTGGGCTCCCAGCTCAAGCTGACCAACCCAACGATGAAGGCCGGCTTCGGACGGATTATCAAGAAAATCAACTACGATCAGGACGCCACCGGAAAGCTGGAGGAGGTGCTCCCGAAATTCTGGGGCGACTTCACCGCCCGCGAAACGGAGCTGATTCACAAGATCGCCAACTCCAGCACGCTGGAGGTCAGCCAGGGCGACATGGAGGGCTTCTGGAATGAGGTCAAGGACAGTTTTGAAAGCGTCCAGGGGTCCCTGGAGGCGCGGCTCTTCATGCTGGCCTTCATCCGCGAGCTGCTCTTCTCCATCTACACGCCCGAGCAGCTGCAGACGCCGACGATTCCCAAACCCGCCAAGTAGGCATCCCCCGGTTCGCGCGAATCGTTTGCATTTTGCGTGTCAAGCGCCTTGTCTGGTCGTAACCCCAGGCGGGCGCTTGTGTTTTCAAGGAAGGGAAAAGCCGCGATCGTCAGGGGCTTCGCACTGTTCACGCAGGGGGGGCTGATTGCCGGTTTGGCGACAAGGAGAAGGAAGATGGTCTATTTCACGAAGGAACTTCCGGAGCCTGGGCAGAAGGACGCGGAGGCGCGTCTTGCGGAGCTGGCGGAGAACTACACGAAGCTGGTGATGGAGTACGCCGAGCTGAACGGGCCGTACACAAAGGCGCTGGAGGCGGAATACCAGCTGGCCTTCGGGCACAAGGAGACCAGAATTTTTGAGCTGAAACTGGCGATTCAGCGCATGAGGCGCGAGTTCTCCATCCGGCAGGCGGCCGCCAGCCACGGGGTTATACTGGATGACGACGAGGTCGAAGAGCAGCTCGCCGAGGAGTTCCAGCAGTTCCGGGAGCAAGTGGAACAACTGCACAGCAAGTTGCGCCAGGCACAGGACTTTCTGGGCGGAAAAAAGCTCACGGTCGCCGAGGTCAAGGAAATCAAGCGGATCTTCCGCGAGCTGGCCAAGCGCCTGCATCCCGATCTCAACGCCGACCTGCCGCCGATTGCCGAGGAACTGTGGCGGCGGGCGATGGACGCCTACAAGGCAAACGACCTGCAGGAGCTGCGGCTTGTCGAGGACATGGCAGAGGAGATTCTGGCAGGACAGCGCGCATCCACGAAGACGATGGATCCGCTGGAGGTCCTCCAGCAGCGCATCGTCAAGCTCGAGGGCAAGATCGCCGATCTCAAAGAACGCATCGCGGCCATACAGACGCAATTCCCCTTCACGGAGAAGGAACTTCTGGCGAATCCCGAGGCGGTCTCCGAGCGTCGTCGTCTGCTGGACCAGCAGATTGGGGATTTGCTGGCGCGTCTGGAGGAGGTGACCGCGATGGTGCAGAAACTTCGCCGGAGCCGGGGAGGGCAGGGCAATGGCTGACGTGCCGGGCGCAACAGGCGGGGGATTGGTGCCAGTCAGCGCCGACGAACTCCATGGGCTTGCAATCGCCATAAAGCGTGAAGGCGGCGGGCTGACCGTCCCGATGCCCTTTGTGCGCGAGATCTTCCTGATCGAATGCCGCATTGCCGGCACGACGCATGTGGAGGACATCGACCAGAAGACCGCCTTGCTGGCGGAGGGAAGCATCCTGAAATTCATGCGCGAAGCCGACAACAAGTTCGACAGCCTGGCCATCCAGATCCTGAACGAGCAGGATGAGCGGATTGGGTACGTCCCGCGCGAGAAGAACGAGGTCCTGGCACGCCTGATGGATGGCGGAAAGCTGGTCTTCGGGCAGGTGCAGTCCAAGGAACTGATCGGTGACTGGGTCAAGATTGTCATCAAGGTTTTCCTGAAGGACGTCTAAAGGGTAACGTTTTTTTTGCAGTTTCAAGTGTTTCAGAGTGAATTTCAAAAACGAAGGAGGAAACCAACATGATGCGTAAGATTGCGTGGATGGGAATGATGCTGTTGTGTGCGGGGATGCTGTCGGCGCGGGCGGCGGACTGGGCGCAGGGCAAGTTCGGCACGTCGCTGGTCGATGCGAAGGGCAAGACAGTGGAGACGGCGAAGGCCCTGAAGGGCGTCGAGCTGATCGGGATCTACTTCTCGGCGCACTGGTGCCCGCCATGCCGCCAGTTCACCCCCATGCTGGTGAAATTCTACAACGAATGCAAGAAGGACAAGAAGTCCTTCCAGATCGTCTTCGTCAGCTTTGACAATACCGAGAAAGACATGTCCAAGTACATGACCGAGGCGAATATGCCCTGGCTGGCGGTGCCGTATGGCAGCGATTTCAGGGAGAAGCTCGCCAAGGAGTATAATGTGAGCGGCATCCCCATGTTGATCGTCATCGACAAAAACGGCAAGGTGGTCTCGACCGGCGCACGCGGCGAGGTCACCTCCAAAGGCGCGAAGGCCTATGACGGCTGGAAGTCGAAGGCCGCGAAATAGTTGGATGCAAACCACAACACGCCGTTGACAATTGTGCGCTGTGGTTTCTTATTGCTATCTGATCCGTGAATTGCGTGAAGCATGTAGCGTCGGCGCCCCGCCGACGGAATGTGTTGTGGTGACGTCCCGTCACCATGGTGATAACACACGGAATCAGGTGTTAATTTGGGAATTATGTCGTTGAGTTGGATTGCCCTTGCCAAGGGGTGCAGGGGGGCGCGTCCCTCCCATTTTGCCTCCGGGAGTTGTCCCCCAACTTAACGATATGATTCCCTTTTTTCACCGAATGAAATGCATCGGCGCCCACTCTTCCGGAACGGGGCGCGGCGCCGCGCCGTCCCGGTGGAGGTTTCCAAGCACCCAGGCCATGTTTCGCGCCAGGGTTCGCATGGTCTGCATCCCCTCGGCATCCTGCTGGGCTTCGCCTGGCGTCCGCCCGAAGGCGACATTCCAATATTGCGAACCCACGACCAGGCAGTTGAGCATTTCGAAGGGCATGTTCATGCACTGGAAAGCCGCCGTGGAGCCGCCTCGGCGGCATACCGCGACGCTGGCGGCCGGTTTGCCGGCGACGTATTCGCCGCCCGCATAGCAGATGCGCTGCCACACCGCCAGAAGCTGGCCTGACGGCTGCCCGTAGTAGGTTGGCGAGCCGATGACAATGGCGTCGGCGCCCTGCAGCTTCTCGATGATGCGGTTGCACACATCGTCGCCAAAGGCGCATTTGCCCAGGGTGCTTGTGCGGCAGGCGTTGCAGGCGGCGCATCCCCGGACTGGCTGGTTGCCAATCCAGACCTGCTCGGCCTCGATGCCTTCGGCCTCCAGCGTCTTCGCGATTTCCGACAACGCCCGCGCGGTGTTTCCGTGTTCATGCGGGCTACCGTTGATCAAGAGTGTCTTCATGGATTATCCGGGGTTGGTTTTCTATAGGCTTTGGCGGAGGATTTCCAGCACCTCCTCCCGCGTGAGCTTCTTGTAGCCGCCATCGAGGATGAACGTCGCATCTGCAATGGCGGGAAGCATCTCTTTCGTTGCGCCGAGTTCCGTGATGTTCATCGAAACGCCGATTTCGCGCATCCATGCCTCGAAGGCAATCAGGCCCTCGTTGGCCAGCTGCTCGTCCGATTTGCCATCTGCGGAAATGCCCCAGACATTGGTCGCAAACCGCGCGAACTTCTTTACGCCGCATGGCAGGATGAGGCGGTAGTATGGCAGGGAGACGGCGGCGAGCGTCATGCCGTGCGTGGCGTCTGTCAGCGCACCGACGGCCTGCCCGAGCATGTGGACCTCCCAGTCGGTCGTCTTGCCCATGGCGATGAGGGTGTTCAGCGCCCAGGTCGCCGTCCATGCGATATTGGAGCGTGCCTCGTAGTCCTCCGGGTTCTTCACGGCGATGCGCGAGGAATGGATGAGCGAG
>JAFPYX010000011.1 GCA_017417585.1 Victivallales bacterium | reverse complement strand
GTTGCGCGCGAGGTTGCGCAGGGTCTGCGTCCCCTCCGCGTCCTTCGGCACATCGTCCTTCGAGAGCGCGTGGAACTCGTTCCAGTAGGTGCTTCCGACATTCAGCATCTGGGAAATGCCGAAGTACTTGTTCAGCACGTCGTAGGAGGCGCTGGTCCCCGCGCGGCGCGCCACCACGATTGCGGCGGCGGGCTTGTGGCGGAACGCCGCCGCGCCTGTCCCCCACATGTTGCTGAAGAACGCCCTGTCAAGGAAACTCAGGATGCGTCCTGACGGGTGGGCATAGTAGACGGGTGTTCCGAAGACGAAGCCGTCCACATCCGCCGCCTTTCTCACGAACTCGTTCACGCCGTCGTCATCGAAGATGCACTTTCCCTTTTCGGCGCATTTCCCGCATCCGATGCAGTCACGCACTGGCTTCGCGCCGACGCAGACGATCTCGCTTTCGATTTTCTCAGTGGCGAACACCTCGACCATGATGTCCAGACCCGTCCGGGTCGAGCCATTGGTGTTGCAGCTTCCGTTCAGCATCAGTACCTTCATTGCCGTGCCTCCTTTAGAACGCGCCTGTCTTGATGTGCGGAACGTAGGGAGCCTCAAGAGCCTTGATTTCCTCTTCGTCCAGTTGAATGTCCACTGCGGAGACAGCCTCCTCGACGTGTTTCGCGTCCGTGCAGCCGACGATGGGCGCAGTGATGCCTGGCTTGGAGAGCATCCACGCCAGCGACTCCTGCGCCATGGAGCGGCCATGCGCCTTGGCGACCGCCTCCAGATTGTCCACGACCACCTTGTCCTGCGCGTCGGTCGCGCCCCAGACCATCGGCGAAACCTCATCTATGGAGTTGCGTGCGGTCTTCGTGCCCCAGGGATGTGCACAGCGACCGGCGGCGAGCGGCGACCATGGAACGACCGCCATCTTGCGGTCGCGGCAAAGCGGAAGAATCTCACGCTCCTCCTCGCGGTAAATGAGGTTGTACTGCGGCTGAAGGGAGACGAATTTCGTCCAGCCATGGCGTTCGGCGATCTGCTGCATGCGCTCCAGCTGCCACGCAAAGATGGTGGAGGCCCCGATGTAACGGGCCTTGCCGTTCTTGACGACGTCGTGGAGAGCCTCCATTATCTCCTCCATCGGCGTGTTGGCGTCAAGGCGGTGAATCTGGTAGAGGTCCACGTAGTCCATGCCGAGGCGCTGAAGCGAGTGGTCGATCTCGGCCATGATGTTCTTGCGGGAGGATCCACCGCCGTTGGGGCGTCCCGGACGCATGTCGAAATGAACCTTGGTGGCGACGACGATCTCGTCGCGGTCAAGGCCGTATTCACGGATGAGCCGTCCCGTGATTTCCTCGCTGGAGCCCATCTGATAGACGTTCGCTGTGTCAAAGTAGTTGATTCCCAGGTCGATGGCCTTCTTGAAGATGGGCTTGGCCTCCTCGAAGTCCCTTGCCCACGGGAAGACGCCGTTCTCCTTGCCGGGCTTGCCGAAGCTCATCATTCCCAGGCAGATGCGCGAGACGTCCATTCCCGTGTTGCCAAATTTGACGTACTGCATGGTGTTTCTCCTTGACCGTTTTTCCTCATCTGCTTAGGCAAGTAGCCATTCGGCAAAATCATCAGCGACTTTAAGATCTTCGGTTTTGCTCATGATGCTGCCAGGGGCGTTGGCATCTCCAGCCACATGAGCCTTGTAATCAACAAAACCAGCAGTCGCAAAACTCTTCAGATTCGTTTCGACCATGTTCGTGTAAACATCGACTGGACCAAAGCCGGCAAAGAAATAGCCGGCCAGTTTCTTGTCCTTTCTGCCTGCCATAGAAAAATCAGGCTGGGTGAAATCCATGAAGGAATAGGTCCTGTCAAGAAACGCCTTTAGCTGGGCAGGAAATTGGTCCCAATGCACAGGGGCAAGAATAAGCATGGCGTCACAGCTGTCGATTTCAGGAATCAGAGCGGTGAAATCATCCTTCTGGACGCAGTTTGGATCGTGCTGTCTCTTACAGCCATCACAGGCCAGACATGGGCGGACATCTTTCTCTCCGATACGGAATGTGGTGACTTCCGCTTTGCCATTGAGCAACTCAGCAAATCTCTTTTCCAGAGCATAGGAATTGCCGTTCTTTCTCTTGCTCGAGTTGATGATGAGAATCTTTTTCATGTTTTGAATCTCCTTGTTAGTGTGTTGCCTTAAGATACTGCAAATCACCGTAGAAGTAGGAGGCGGTGGTACCGCCGTCGATGAGGAAGTCCGCGCCCGTTATCCAGCGTCCGCGCGAGGACATCAGGAACTCCGCCAGGTCGCCCACCTCGTCCGGCGTGCCCGCACGGCCCGCCGGGCACAGCGAGAGCATCTTGCGGTATCCCTCGCCGCGCGATCCCTTGAGCTCGTCGTTCGCCAACGGCGTGATGATGATTCCGGGGCTGATGGAGTTGACGGTCGCGCCGCGCCTGCCCCATTTGGTCGCCTCGCCCATCACGCGTAGGACATTGCAGCGCTTGGAGTACTGGTAGGCCTTGAGGGTATCGGTGATGGAGGCGATAAAGGGCAACGAGAGCAGCTCCTCCGTCGGAGCGGTGGCCAGCGCGGTGTTCTGCTCTTCGCTGAGCGCGGGCAGCCGATGACCCGACTGCGAGGAGATAACCACGCCGCTTCCACCCTCGGCGATGACCTTGCCGAATTCCTCCAGCAGGACGCTCGTGCCGTAGAGGTCAACCTTGAGGATGGTCGCCACGGGGGCCTGCGACGGCGAGACGCCCGCCGCGTTGACGAGGTTCATGATGTCGCCAAATTGCCGCGAATGGTCGATCAATGCCAATATGGATTCGCGGCTCGCAAGGTCGGTCTGGACGGCGCTGACCTCAAAGCCCGCGTCCTCCAACGTCTTCGCGGCCTTCTCCGCGGCCTCGATTTTCAGGTCCGCCAGCACAATGTGCTTTCCAGCACCGACGCGGCGGACAATCGCCTGCCCGATGCTGCCAGTTCCTATGAGAACAACAACCTGTTTCCTCATTTTCTATTCCTCCTCTATTTCGTCCTTCCAATGGACTTAAGCCATTCCGCCACTGCCTTCTTCACGGCGGTTGGATCCTTTTGGGCGGTCGCGCCGCGCAACGCCAGCCCCTTCTGCTCAACCTTTGCCTTCGGGAAGGCCTTCGCCAGATTGCGGGCGGTTGTTCCGAGGCCCGATCCCTCGTGGGTGCAGAACGGCAGGATGGCCTTGCCGTCGATTTTCGCCTTGTCCAGGAAGGAGTAGACCACCATCGGCGCGTCGCCCCACCAATTCGGGTAGCCGAGGTAGATGGTGTCGTATGCGGATAGATCGGGAATCTCGCCCTGGATGGCCGGGCGCGCCTTGGCCTGAAGCTCCTTTTTCGCACGGTCGATGCAGGCGTTGTATTTCACGGGATACGGTTCGGCCTCCTTGATTTCGTGAATGGCAGCCCCCGTCTGGCGGGCGATCTCCTTGGCGACCTTGGCGGTGTTACCCTCCGTGATGACGCCCACGGAGTAGTTCTCCCCCGTGTGCGAAAAGTAGATGACGATGGATTTTTCGGCTGCGGCTGCGCTGCCTGCCAGAATGGTGCTTGCGATCATGGCGAAGACTCCTTTCTTGATGTTCATGATGATGTTTCCTCTTGTTATTGTTTTTTATTATGTCAGAAAAGTCATTTGTTCATCTGCCTTTCCCAGAAGGC
>JAFPYX010000010.1 GCA_017417585.1 Victivallales bacterium | reverse complement strand
GCCCCCCCGCAGGACTTCGACGCCCCCCCGCAGGACATCGACGCCCCCCCGCAGGGCTTCGACGCCCCCCCGCAGGGCTTCGACGCGCCCGTTCAATCAAATGCTGAAGACCTACACCCGGATTCCGCCGCCACCAACACTGCCCATTCCCAACCCACGACACAGTTTGTAGTTCAACCACCCAGTTTTGGAGAACAACTTCAATCCATCCGCCTTGAGCACCATCTCACGCTTACGCAACTTGCAGCCAAAGCGCACATTTCCATCAGTGCCATTTGCGATTTGGAATCAGGCGACCTAACGCGTTTGCAAACCAACTCCTACTACTGCCGCTCTTGGATTGAACGCATTTGTGCTGCATACGACCCGTGGGTCTCGCCAGAACCGATTCTCGAGGCCTTTGACCGGGCGCTTCAGCAACATGCACCAGTCGAACCAGAGAATGATCTACTTGATAATTCTTCCGGTCTTGCAGAAGAAGACACGCATCGCCTGTCCTCCATTCTCATCAGCGCAGTCATTGTGCTTTTGCTACTGCTCATCATCGGAGGCTGGGCCTATAAGCGCTATGAGATTAGCCGGCAGGAAAAAGCTTCGGTCAACTACGATCTTCCTTCTTTGATTCCGCCCCCCCATTTGCCACTAACGCCCTTGGACATACCAACCCCGTGAGGTTAGTTCTATGGATAACACTGCGTACCAGTTGCCTTCGCCCGAATTGTTCCCATTGAATACTTCTTACAACAGGGAAATGATTGGGCGTGAAGAAATTGTCCAGAATACGCAAGTTCTCTCGCAAGTGCTGGAACAGGCCAACGTGGATGCCAGTGTGGTCAGCAGCGTCTGCGGCCCGCAGGTGACTCGCTATGAACTGCGTCTGGGACCAGGCGTCACATTGGAGGAATTGGGTGCCCTCGCGCCGGAATTCCGTGCACGCCTGTCTCCACGACAAATCCGCATGCTTCTTCCCATTCCAGGTCGAGACCGTGCCGGCATTGAAGTGCCGAATTCACAGCGGCGATTCTGGGGGTGCGGTGAGTTTTTTGAAGACCGTGCGTGGACACAAAGCAAGGCGGCCATTCCGCTCATGTTGGGACGAAATATCTACAATCGTATTACCGTCATGGACTTGACTGTGGCGCCGAATCTTCTGGTAGCAGGGGATGCCAACACTGGGAAAAATCATCTGATTGGACAATTCATGGCCTCATTGCTCATGCGTTTTCCGCCCGACCAGATGCGCATCCTGGCCTTTGACGCCCGTGCCGCCGACCTGCGCCCCTTTTCCCAGGCACCGCATTTTGTGGTCCCCCCCGCAAATTCCCCTGCGGCAGGTGTGGTCATGCTGGAATATGTCGTGGAGGAAATGCGTGCCCGCCTCCAGGCACTAGCCGCCACTGGCGTCCACAGCCTGATTGACTACAACAACTCTCATCCCAACGAAGCCTTCTGCTATCTGGTGGTTTTTCTCAACGAGATTTCCCCCTTGTTGAAAGGAGATCGTAGCGAGAAAGTGAAGAGCTTCTTCCATCAGCTCTCCTCGGCCGGCGCCGTGGGCATCCACCTCATCGCCACCACGGAGTTCCCTTACAGGGAAAACCTCACCGAAGAAGTCCTGGCATGTTTCCCATGGCGAATCGCCTTGCAGACTATCCAACCCGGTGCCTCCAAGCTCATTTTGGATGAGGAGGGTGCCGAGACACTTGGGGGGCAGGCCGACTTTCTGCTCAGGGACAACGAAATGGTCGAGCGCTTCCAGGGTGGCCTGATTACCGAGGAGGAAGCGCGGCAACTCACGAAATTCTGCGCGAAGCAAGTGCAATACGCAACGGACGACGATTTGCGAAGCGCCATGATGAAAGCGGAGCTTGATGACCGCAATGCGACGGCGAAGGCACGCGCCGCCTCGCAGGCACCGGCCCTGCCATTTGCGGAGGTTCCTTCCCAGGCCCAGGCAGGTTCCTACATGGACGCCTTGAAAATCATCGTCCAGGCACGTCTGGCCACCCCGCAACTGCTTCAGGACCAGCTTGCAGTAAATCGGGAACGTGCCGAAAACCTTCTGGACGAACTCGCCGCACATGATTACCTGTCCCCTCGGATGGAAGGCACCGACGAACGGGAGATCCATTACGACAAACTCCCTGCGGAAGCCAAGGGCATTGCCGAACAGACTCGCAAAACCATCGAGGAACTGTTTGCCGAACTTGCGGCAAAAATCGCCGCCAACGACCCCCAGTCGCGAACGGTGGTGGAATTCAACAAAGGCATCCACGCCATCGGGAAGAAAATTGTCGAGGAGGCCGCCGAGGTCTGGATGGCAGCTGAATTTGAGGATGAAAAGCGAACCGCCGAGGAGATCAGCCAGCTTATCTACCATCTGCTGGTCATGATGCTTCGCAAAAAATGTTCCCTGGAGGACCTTTATCGCCTCCTGTAGCCGTTTTGACAAGATCGTCTCGCCATTCATTATAGAGCATAAGGTGAACACTCAATGATCCGCATTGCATTACCCAACAAAGGCAGTCTGTCGGAAGAATCTGCCACCCTAATCAAAGCGGCCGGCTACAGCGTCCGACGGGATGCCAAGGAACTTTCGGTCATGGACACCGGGAATGATGTCGAGTTTCTTTTTCTTCGCCCGCGGGATATTGCAATCTATGTCGCCAAAGGCATCGTTGACTTGGGCATTACCGGACGCGACCTTCTTCAAGACTCTGTAGTCGATGCCGCCGAATTGCTCCCGTTGGGCTTCGGGAAATCCCGCTTCTGCTATGCCGTTCCCAATGACAGCCCCCTTACCGTCGATCAACTCAACGGCCATCGCATCGCCTCGAGCTATCCAAACATCGTCAAGGCCGACATGACACGGCGCGGCTTTGATTGCCCAGTGACCAAACTGGACGGCGCGGTGGAGATTTCCATCCGGCTCGGTGTCGCCGACGCCATCGCCGATGTCGTGGAAAGCGGCTCCACCATGCGACAGGCAGGCCTGAAGATCATCGGTGAACCGGTGATGCTCTCGGAAGCAATTCTCATTGCTCGCAGCGCGGAGCACGGCCGCCAGCCTCAGATCCATACTTTCCTTCAACGGGTTCAAGGGATCCTGACTGCCCGGAACTACGTCGTCGTGGAGTATGACGTTCCTGCCGCACAACTTGCAGCGGTGTGTGAAATCACCCCCGGGGTTGAGTCTCCTACCGTCAGCCCGCTCTCCAAACCGGAATGGTTTGCCGTAAAGTCGCTAGTTCCCCGCAAAGACCTCAACGGCATCATCGACCGCCTTGAGGAACATGGTGCACGCGGCATCATGGTGATGGACATCCGAACCTGCCGAATGCACGCATAACTTCTTTTCAGGTGGTATATTACAATTTTGCCGATTGGATTCACTGCATGGCAGGCCTGGAATCAATACGATTTCAAACCCCGGAGACCGTGCAATCCGGATTCAAAACCTCCAATCTTTTCCTTTCTCGTTTTTAACCTTTTCCCTCTAACCTTTAACCTTTCATCCTTCATATATGCCTACTTCTAAATCATCTGCGAAGAAAACCACTACAAAGGCCAAGCCCGTCAAACTGTGGAAACGTGAGCCTGGCTGGGACAAATTGGCGGCCGGCGAGGAGACCAAGCTTCAGAAATACTGCGAAGAGTACCGCCAGTTTATCAGCGAGAACAAGACTGAACGCCGCGCTTTTTCCGCCATCCTGAAACTTGCGCAGGCGAAGGGCTTCAAGGATATTACCAAACTCAATGACCAGGGGAAGCGCCTCAAGCCTGGCGACGGCATCTACCGAACCGTGGACAACAAGACCATCTTGCTCGCCCGCATCGGGAAAGCACCGATTGAGGAAGGCCTGAACCTCGTTGGCGGACATATTGACTGTCCGCGCCTGGACCTCAAGCCTTGTCCCCTTTACCAGGACGAGGAACTGGTCCTCCTGGACACACATTACTACGGCGGCATCAAACACTATCAGTGGCTAGTCCTGCCCCTGGCGCTCTATGGTGTCATCTACCGACGCGACGGCTCCAAGGTGGACATCGCCATTGGCGACAAGCCAGAAGACCCCGTCTTCACCATCACCGACATTCTTCCGCACCTTGACGTGGAACAATCTCGCAAGACCATGGCCGAAGGCGTCAAAGGCGAACGCCTCAATGTCGTCTGCGGCTCGCGTCCTGTGGACAAAAAGAATGACGACAAAGAGGTCTCTCAGAAGGCCAAGCTGAATATCCTCCGCATTCTCAATGAGAAATACGGCATTGAGGAAGAGGACTTCGGCTCCGCGGAGCTGGAAGTTGTTCCGGCCGGCCCGGCACGTGACCTGGGTTTTGACCGTTCCATGATTCTGGGCTATGGACACGATGACCGGGTGTGTTCCTACGCTGCCGCCCGCGCCGTCCTAGACTTCAAGGGCATTCCGCAGCGCTCGATGGGGGCTTTGCTTTGCGACAAGGAGGAAATTGGCTCCTATGGACGCACGGGCATGGACTCCACTTTCCTGCCCAACACCATCGCGGAAATCATCGCCGGCTGCCACGGCATGGCCTACAGCGAACTTCTGGTGCGCCGGGCGCTTGAAGGCACCAAGATGCTCTCCGCCGACGTCGGAACGCTTGCCGACCCGGACTACAAGGGGGTGAACTCCGACAACAACGCCGGCCGCCTCAACTGCGGCTTGGAAGTCAACAAATACGATGGTGGCCGCGGCAAAGGCGGCGCCTCCGACGCCTCCGCGGAACTCGTCGCCGAGGTTCGCAAGATTTTCAACGATGCGAAAGTCGTCTGGCAGATGTGCGAGTTGGGCAAACCCGATGTTGGCGGCGGCGGAACCATCGCGATGTACATGGCCCGCTATGGCATCCAGGTAATCGACTGCGGAGTCGGCCTGATGTGCATGCATGCCCCCTGGGAAATTGCCGGGAAGCTGGACATCTACATGGCTTACAAGGGATACAGCGCATTTGTCGCCAAAGCATAAGCGCGTAAATACTGGCGGGTCGCAGCTACCTGCGTCCCGCCATTGCTTTGATGAAGTCAAATCCATCCAAATCCAATCCGCCTCCATCTGCTTCGGCAACAACGGCGGTTCCCGGCAACGGCCCTCACCTGTCTGCACCGCAAGAACGAGTCCTGCCGTCCGCCGACGAACAGCGCACCGATCTAGACCATCAGCGTGTAATTAGGGACATCCAGGTCAAGACCCGGGCCTGCCTGAATCACGCGGTTCGTGCGCGTCTGAAAAACTACCGTGTCGCCTGGAGAAGATACTGGCCATTGGCACCACTTCTTCTGGTGGTCTGGCTCATTGGCATCTTTTGCCTGATGCCGCATCACTTTCAGCCGGCTGGTTCACCAGCTGTTGCCACACGCCTCCAAGTGCTGGCGGACTTCCAACAGCGGTTGGACGACTGTTGTAAATCTCCTGAAACAGTCGGAATGAGTTCCGGACTTCAAGTTCTCTTATCGGATCCGTCATCGAGACAGGCACTCGTTGACAGTTGGGGCAGTTGTTTGGACAACGGTGTACTCCCCAATGAAGTGCCGCCTTCCATTACAGAATTCACAGGCGCTCCCCCCTCGGCGCTCCTGGTCGTTGAAGACGGATTCTGGGAAAGCGGTCATCTTCAAAGTTATTTCCCTCCCTCCATGCCCCCGATCCTGTCCGAAGCCGCAACCCTTGTCGCACAGGATTTCTGCGAAACGCAGCTTCATTCTGAATTATCCGGAGAACTGTATAGTTTAATCGCCGCCATTGGTCAACCCAGCCTGAACTACAGTGAAAAACTCACTCAGGAATACTTCCAGCTTAATCCCCCCACTCCACTGAATTTCTCCATCCGTGCGCCCTTGCTTGGGCAGAGCATTCGCCCCCATCAGATTTACCATCCCAATTCAACCATTTGGCATTCATTCACCGGCAGCAATCTTCTGCACGCGCTTCGCAGCCGTGCCTTCCATGTCAATGCGCTAGTCCTTCTGGCTTTTTTAATCGTTTATGGTTTCATCGTATATATCACCAGAGTTGATTATGCCACAGATCTACGGCGTTTTGTTCTGCTGGGGCTGCTTCTGAGCCTGGAGTTTATCGTTGTTTATTTCTGTTCCAATTATATCGGATCCCATTATGAAGTGCCGTTGTCATTGTTGCTTTCCTGTCTGCCTTTGGCACTTTTCCCTGCCATTATCGTAAACCTTCTACACGAACGGCTGGCCATCATCACCGCCACGCTGATGGCCATGCTTCTTCCCCTTCAGCTCAATCTTCCCAGTGAGCGGTTTCCGCTCTTCTATTTTACTTTGCTAGTCTCGCTGTCTGCGGTTTTATGCTTCCGTGGAATCAATCGCCGGATGGAGTTCCTGACACGTGGATTGATTTTCGGTCTGACACTTGCCGGCGCGGAGTTCCTTTTCCTTCTCAGTCAACCATCTTCCCCGGACGGAAAAGATTTTCTTGTTGAAGTTGTATTCCTTCTGACCAGCGGTTTGGCCAACGGCATGCTAAATGGCATCTTTTGCATTCTTCTTATTAGCCTGCTGGAAGTATTCTTCCGTCTGCCAACTGCCTTCAGTCTCACAGAGATCAGCAACTTGGATTCCCCTTTGATGGAACGTCTGCGCCAGGACGCTCCAGGCACCTATGAGCACTCCATTGCGGTGGCGGCTCTTTCCGTCGGCGGGGCACATGTCATCGGCGCGAATGCCAAATTGGCATACGCCATGGCACTCTACCACGACATTGGCAAACTCTACTCCCCCATGCATTTCACTGAAAATCTCCAAAGTGGTGAAACTACTCCGCATTCGCACCATTCGCCGGAGGACAGTTGCGAATATCTTCGGGAACATGCACGCTTCGGTCTTCGCCTGGCCAGAAGATATCATCTCCCCAGCATGCTCTATCCAGCCATTCTACAGCATCATGGCAACACCATCATGGCTTCTTTCTACAACCAGGCATGCCGGCTGGCTACAGAAAAGGGCCTTCCGCCGCCGCCGCCGGAACAATACCGGTATGACCAGGACCCACCCTCTTCCCGTGAAGTCGCGCTCATCATGCTGGCAGACTCCTGTGAGGCTGCCACACGTTCGCTTACACATTGTAAACGCGACAGCCGTGGTGAGGCACGGCGGCTCGCCGATGCTGAAGCTTCCCTTCGCGAAGAACATCCGGAAACC
Organism: Victivallales bacterium; assembly: GCA_017417585.1. Classification (GTDB taxonomy): domain Bacteria; phylum Verrucomicrobiota; class Lentisphaeria; order Oligosphaerales; family Oligosphaeraceae; genus RGIG1601. Next base: position 86,812 of record JAFPYX010000010.1, on the reverse strand, counting down.
TCCCAGGAGGAAATCGCCGCGATGTATGAAAAAATACTCACCAACGAGGAGATCGCAGCCAACGCCGATTTCCGCGACCAGCTAACCCGACGGGTAAAAGACGTCATCCAGGGGAAATTGAGTGACGGGCAATTCGACCAGGTCGATTTGACCACGCGACAGCTCGCTCTCCTTGCGGAGAATTTTGTCGCCACGCTGCTGGATAAGAACCATTCCCGGATCGAATACCACAAGTGACTGTCCTTCATGAGACTCACTCTTGCCAAGATGCCATCCCTCCGTGGAGTTCACAGACTACCGCAGATGCTGCAGGCGCTCCAGTTTTCGCTTCCTGCGACAGGTCTTGCCCTTGATGTGCCTGGTCACATCGACCTTGTGCTGATCACCCGACACCGAATGACCATTCTCAACGGGCTGCACTTGCATCATCAAGGCGCAACGGACGTCATCACCTACGATCTGCGTGACGGTTTCACCCTACAACCTTCGAACTTCGAACCTCTTCTGGCGGAAATCTACGTCTGTCCGGAGGTCGCCATCGAGCAGGCTCCGCAATTCGGGGAAACGCCGTCACGGGAGTTGTTCCGCTATGCCGTGCATGGACTTCTCCACCTTGCCGGCGAGGATGATCAAACAAGCGAGGCCCTTGCATCCATGCGACGTGCAGAAGCACGGGTGCTAACCTATGCCGAAACCCGGTATCGTCTTGAGGGTTTCCTATAACTCCGCCCTGTCTATTCACTCATGGATACTAGTTCGACCGTCTGGTTCTGTCTGGGGCTTCTGCTGATGCTGCTCACCAGCCTGTTGGCCCTTGGTGCCATGAAGCTGGAGACCTTCTCGCGTGCTCGCCTACGCAAACTTCGCGAATCCTGCAAAGACCAAGCGGAGGCGCTGGAAAGACTGCTTCCCCATCTTCCCCGGCTTCGCCTTTGCAACCATCTCGAACTGCTTTTTTCCGCACTTGCCACCGGAGGCTTTTTTGCGCATTGGCTATGCATTTGCGGATTGCCCGCCTCAGCCAAATGGGGAATATTGGCAATTGTACTTCTGGCCGTCTTTTCCGCCGTGGAGGCGTTGGATATCACGTTGTCCCTTCGTTGTTCCGCCTTCATCCTCCGGCTGGCCGGACTGCTCGCCTTACTCGGCCTATACCCTTTCGCCTTTCTCATCTTTCCTCTGGGTGCATTCGAAAAGCGCATCCAGCATGCAAAAGGGGATGAAAACAACGCCCAGGTTACTGCCGAAGATGAGATTCTGTCATTAGTCGAAGAAGACACCCAAGACCATCCTGACATGGCGCCATCGGCGGCTACGCCGCTCAATGACCTGGAGAGTGATGAAAAGCGGATGCTAAATGGTGTGATCAACCTTGACAAGACGCTGGTTCATGAAATCATGACTCCGCGGGTGGACATTGATGCCATAGAGGAGCAACTTTCCATCACCGAGGCAAAAAAAGCCTTCTCCGCCAGCGGCCACAGTCGAATCCCGCTTATCTCCAAATCCGTCGACGCCATCATAGGCATCCTCTACGCCAAAGATTTCCTTGACGAGGAGCACACCGCCCAAATCACCTCTCTCAAGGAATTGGCACATCCTCCGGTTTTTATTCCGGACACCAAGAATGTCAGCGATTTGCTGGAGGAATTCCGTGCCAAACGAATACATCTGGCGGTTGTGCTGGATGAATATGGAGGTACCGCCGGAATTGTCACCTTCGAGGACATCCTGGAGGAAATTGTTGGAGAAATCCAGGACGAGTTTGACCGCGACGACGCTCCCGCCAATCGCAATACTCCCCAGCCAGACGGGAGCATGGTCGCCGATGCGCGCATGACCATCTGGGAGCTCAACCAGCTCATGGATATGGAAATCTCCGAAGAGGAAGGCTACGACACTCTGGGAGGTTATATTATGGCAAGCCTGGGGCGCATCCCGCAAGCCGGCGAGCACATTGAAACAGAAGAACTGCTCATTGACATCCTCGCCGCTTCACCACGTCGGCTGGACACGGTGAAAATCCGGAGACGAGACGGGCAAATGCCTGCCATAGGCAATCCGCATCAAGAATGATTCACACCATCATCATCATTTCAGTAGTACTGGTCATGCTCGCCATTGAGCGCCTACTGGTCTTGACCGTAACGCGCAACCTGAGATGCCAGACCTTCATCCGGCATCATTTCCTGTTGCACCCCAATGGCATTTCCTGCTTGCGCATCCCTCAGGGACTCATTGCCATCTGGATGGCCTCAAATGGACACTGGGGAATAGCCATCATCTGGTTTGCCTTCTGGATGATCACTGATTTGACTGACGGGACCATCGCTCGCAACTGTGACCTCTCCACTACTACCGGTGAATGGCTCGACCCTCTGGCGGACAAATGCATGTCTTTCCCGCCGCTTTTTTTCCTGGCGATAGGTTCCAGCCCCAATGTAGTCTCCCCGCATTTGCCAATCGGGTGGGTTTGCCTGTATTGCACATTGGACATTCTTGGACAATCTTCCCGCCTTTTTTGCAAGAAGAAGGCCGCCAACTCCTTCGGCAAGGTAAAGACCGCTTTGGTGACCATCCTGATTTCCATCCTAGCCTTCTACCAGTTCTGCCTTACCACCCAAAATCATCCCCTCTTTCCGCCTTTGACCTCATTGAACAGCGAAGTGGTCACCCGCCTGATGCAGGCCTGCACCATCCTGGCCTTCCTTTCGCTATATTGCAAAGTCGTTCCAAGCAACTGGTATGCCAATAGCCTGACTTTCCTCAATTTCCTCTGCGGAATCAGCGCCATTGCCATTGCCTGGATGCCCGCCCGCTTCCCCAACAACCATATCCTGGCCTTCATCCTGATTTTCCTTGGACAGTTCTTCGACCTCTTCGACGGCCGACTCGCCCGCAAATACGGCTCCACCAATCACGGAGCCATCTACGACGACATTGCGGACGGAACGAATTTTGGACTGGCAAATGCCAGCATCATCATCATCGGGCTTGCACGTAACGATGCTCCAATTCCCATGGCTATTGCAGCAGCCCTAGCCGTGTTCTATGCAGTCTGTGTCTTTTTCCGCCTTTACCGTTTTCTCAAGCCGACTGTGGACCTTCCCCGAGGAATCTTCCAAGGCCTTCCTTCTCCTGGCGGTGCCTTGTTAGCCGGCTCCGCCGCCATAGTCTCCGCACAGCTCAACCACCCTCTCATCAGCTGGCTGGCTGCCTTCGTTGTTTTCCTGGCATCCATCATGATGGTTTCAAACCTGCCGTATCGTCATTTCGGCCAGGACCTATGGCCTTCTCTGCCTCGGGGCTTCCGGGTAATGCTTCTCATCCTCTTCATTGTCTTCATTTGTTTCGCTCTCGTCCAAAGTGGCTGGGCCGATGCCTTCACCTGGTTCGTGACCGCACTGGCATTTCTCTATGCCTTTGGTGCCATCGCCCCCGCCAACTATTTAAAACTGCTTCGTCAACAACAGACCGAATCCGACTTGCCTCCCTCCGAGGACGTCGACACTCCCTAACGGGGCATATGGACTACCAGCCGCCTGCTGCCCCTCCCCTTCTTCACCGCATTTTAATCCCATAACTCTTAGAAAGCCATGAAACCTTCCGCTTTTCGTTACGCACTGTTGACTTATGCAGCCTCGGTCATGGTCAATGCCCAAGAAGCCGCCTCACCGGCACCGATGATGGAAAACGCCCCCGATTTGACCATGATGGACATCATCACAAAGGGGGGAGGCATCATGTATGTGCTTGTCGGGCTCTCATTTATTGCCGTAATGTTGATTCTCTTCTATTTGTTCACCCTGCGCAAAAACATCTTGTGCCCACTTGCATTCATAAATCAGGCCAAAGACCTGGCAGACCATGGTGATGTCGAGGGTTTGGCCGAGCTGGCCGCCGCCAATTCTTCTCCGGCCGCCCGAATCATCAACGCCGGCTTGCTGGCTTCCTCGCCAAATGCAGAAAAAATCGACTTGTCGCCCATCCAGAATGCCATGGAGGAAGAAGGATCCCGGCAAGTCGCTCAGCTCTGGACAAAAATCCAATACCTGATGGACATTGGCACCATCGCACCAATGATTGGACTCCTTGGCACTGTCTGGGGAATGATGGTATCGTTCACCGGACTGGACGCCGGCATCAGCCTGGCCAACAAATCCGCCCGCCTGACCAGCGGTGTCTCCCAAGCTATGTTCACCACATTCGGCGGTCTGATTGTCGGCATTCTTTCCATTGCTGCCTACTCCATCTTCCGCGGGCATCTCAACCGCCTTACCAGCCACTTGGAAGGACAATGCGCAACGTTAATGCGTCGACTCGCCAGTGCGAAAAAATAACTTTTCTACTTTCAGAATCCTCATTAGGATCGAATTCCGTGTGCAACCACTAGCCTACTAGCATTCTCATGGACTTCAAAAAGAAATTTCAGGAACACGGTGCTGGCTTCCAGATGGCTCCAATGCTCGACATCGTCTTCATCCTGCTGATCCATTTCATGGCGGCAACCATCTTCGCCCAATGGGATAACAAGCTGGAGATCAAAGTGCCTACTGCCGCAAATGCATCGGAGAACGACATTCGTCAATACGGAGAAGTCATCCTGAACATCGACCGAGACGGTAAGGTCTTCATCAACAGCAACGAGGTATCGGATGCCCAGTTGAAGGAAATCCTGGGGGCCATCGCCACGACTTTCAAGGACCAGCCATGCATTGTTCGCCCAGACCGTGACACCAGTTGCCAGCACCTTGTCCACATTCTGGACCTTTGCCGCGGTGCCAATGTGTGGAACGTCTCAATTGCCACCACAACACCATCGGCACCGGATGCCACGCCTTGATTTTTTGAGATCTGGAGTAAGCCATGACCAGGTTTTCACGTTTATTTTTGTTTTGTTTTTTTTCCTTGGCGGTATTGTCTTCTTTCCATGCAGAAGACTACGAAGCCTCCCTGACGCCGGATGACCTGTATCTTTATATCACAGAACTCTACACGCGGAAATTTGACGAGACACTATTGCCCCAGATCAACGTTTTCCTTCAACGTTATCCGGATCACCCCTACGCGGACACAGTGATGCAATACAAAATCGCCGTTCTGGATCGACAGCATCGTACCGCCGAGACCATCGGGGCGGTTCAGGATTATCTTAAAAAATACCCTAAATCCCCGCAACGAGAGGAATTTCTGCGTTTATCTGCCGCATGCCATTTCAACCTCAAGGACTATGCGAACGCCGCAACTGTTTATCATGAATTGATCAAATCTGCCAATGACTCCATAGATCGTGAAGAGGCGATGCTAGCGCTTGCCTACTGCCACCAGGCACTCCAACAGACATCAGAATCTTTGAAGCTTTACCAGGAGCTGGCATCCGCTCCCTTGCAGGAAAACCACCCGGCCCGTCTGGAAGCGCGAATTCGTTATGCTTATTTCCTCCAAAACGAAGGGAATCTGCAAGAAGCGCTAAAACTTTACCAGGAAATCCTTTCATTCCCTTCACCCCCCAAACACCTCCGCAGCAATCTGCTTTATCAGGCGGCAGGACTGGCTTTTCAGCAAGGGAATGACCTTTCGCTCCCCGAACGCCTTTATGCCACGCTTCTAGTGGAATACCCGGACGGCGAATATGCCGCCAATGCTCTTAGGCAATTGTGTCTCTGCAAATTACGCCTAGGGAAGACGCAGGAATTCCTTGAATTGGTGACGCGATATCGGGAGCAGTTCCCCAGCGATGTTCCCGACCAACAACTTGAGCTGGCAACCGCCGACGCACTTTGCACTTTAGAGCGTCCCAAGGAGGCCCTTCCATGGTTGCGTAAAGTAATCGCTGCTCCAACAACTGCTGAAGACGTCCTTCGACAGGCACGTTATGCCGAATTTTGCGCCCTCTCCGCATTGGAAGAAGATGAAGCGGCCCTTTCCGCAGGCGATGCTTTTTTGGAAGACTTTCCCAATTCCCTTTATAAGCCGATTTTATTGGCGCGGCTGGCAGAAAGTGCCTACCGCCGCAAGGAAATCCCCCGTGCCCGGGGGTATCTGGAAAGTCTCCTGCCACTTCTGGCTGGAGACCGCGACGCAACTTACCAATACGGATGCCTATTGACTAAACTATACGAGGTAGACCGCCTGTGGAGGCCAGCCGCCGACCTCATGGAGAAACTTGCCCAACAATGCCCGGAACATCGCCCCGCATTGCTCATGCAGACTGCATTATATGCAGAACAAATCCCTGACTACGAGTGTGCCAAACGTTGTTTAGACGCAGTTCGCAACGAGTTTTCCTCCCAGAATGACATTCTGTTGCAGGCGGCCGAATTGCAATACCAAATCGCCTCTCGAGGCGGGCAGGACGATGTGGCTTTTCAGGTTGCCCGCGACACCGTCGAAAAGACCTCGGGACGTGAGCGGACTGTCTGGCTAACCCGTTTGGGAAATCACTTCCTTGCCCTGAATCAATATGAAACCGCAGCAAATTGCTATGCCCAGGCCTTGGCACTCCCCGAATTGCCTCCTTCCGCCAGACAAAATCTACTCCCTGTTCAGGTTCAGCTGCTTTTCACCATCAAACGTTCCGAGGCGCTTTTTGCCTTGCTTCCTGAATTCTTTGCCAATCCACAGCCTCTCTCCTTCCAATTCTACGATGACCTTGCCAATTTCTGCGCTGAAAAGCAGCAATTGGGTTTTGCCTGTTCTGCCTGGAATGCATTGCTGAACATTCAAGATGCCCCGCAAGACATAAAACTTCGGGCGACGATCAAACTTGCCGAAGCAGAGATGGATCGTCGCCCGCAAGATGCGCAGAATCGCTTGCAAAACCTGATTGGTGACTGCGAACAGCATAATCTTCCCACGCCGGCAGATGCCTATGCAATCCTAGCGGAAATCCATCTTCATGCCAAAAACTACGACTTGGCTCTCATGAATGTGGACCGTTCCTTGGAAAAGGAGCGGCCTGCCATATTCCCCGTCCGGGCTGCCACACGGGCATGGTGGGTCAAGGCAAAATTCCTTTACGATTGCCAGCATGACCTGGAAAACGCCAAATCCGTGGCAAGCCTCGCAGGCTATCTGAAGACCGACGAGCGCTATTCCCCCATGGCACGCCAACTCATCATTCAAATCCTTCGAGACCAGCATCTGGACGGGCAGGCGAACGAAGAAGAAGCCCGTCTAGAAGAAAAATTCCCGAATTACCACTCCATGCTCCGGACCGGCGAAGACATGGCAAAATGATCTTTTACAGTTTTTTTTAAAAAATCAACCCCTGACGATAAAAAAATCCCTTTTTTTTCGTTCGACAAGTGGCGGTTTGAGAATTATGGGCTAAGATATGGGGATGTAAATTCCTTGTCACCTGAATTACTCTAGCCGACCTTAACAAAACTAAAGAGATTATGGGCAATCCGAAACTCTTTATCCTTTCCGAGCAAATGCGGGGCACCGCGTTTTCATTGACTCTGGACAAATACACCATTGGTCGTTCCGACAGTTGCGACATCTGCATTGCCGACCCCACCATCAGCGGCAAGCATTGCACCCTAGTTAAACTGGATGACAACAGTTATGCCATCCGGGATGACAATTCCACCAACGGCACCAAGGTCAATGACCAGCAGGTCTCTTCGGAAGATTCCATCAAGTTGAAAAACGGCGATATCCTCCAAGTGGGTGGAATTGAAATCCTGTATGACGACCTTCAGGGCGACCATACGGAAAGCCGTACCATCTCTGTCATCAATCTGGAAGATACCGGAACGGGCGAGATCAACAAGCCTCAGATGAAGAATCTGGGAACGAAATTCAGCGCCAAATACAACAACACTTTGCGTGAGAACCGCAAGCATACGGTCATCATTAATGTTATTTTGGCCTTGCTTGGCGTTCTGGTTTTGGTTGCCCTGGTGTTCTACCTCCTGAAATAACGGTAGTTCGTTCCTTCCACCCATCATTCGGTTTGGCATCGCACGCCTGATGACTGTCGTTCACAATGGTGAACCATCATCAGGCGTTTCTTTTAACCCCTCCTCAAAACCCGCACGTAATTTTCAAGTGGTTTTGAATTTGTCCAAGCTTTTAACCTGCCATGAGTAATTCAAAGATTCCCGATTCAAAACCACCGATGCCACCACGGCATCCACGCCAACCACGCCCCCCCGTCGCCGTATGGCAAATCATATTCTGGCTAATCCTTTTGATTGTCGGGCCGATGCTTGGATATTACAGTCTGCATGGGCGTGAAAAAGTCAAGACCCTTACGCAATCGGAATTTGAATCGCAGCTGACCCGCCATCAAGTCATCAAGCTGGTGCTTTCCGATGACGGCAATGGCGTTGTCCGTCACCTTTCGGGCATGCTTCAAGAAAAAGGCACTGCCCAACAGATCCAATTCACCACCCAAGTAATATATACGGATGCGCTAGATGCATTGATCCGGCAGTACGCCCCCATTTATGAAGCACGTTCGGAATCCAACACCTTTACCAACCTGGTGTACATGCTCCTTCCGACTGTGCTTCTGATTGCCTTCTTCTACTTCATCTTCTCCCGTCAGATGCGTGCCAATGGTCCCGGCGGCATCACTTTTGGCAAATCTCGCGCACGGCGTGTAGAACCTGGCAAGAATCCCATCACCTTCAAGGATGTCGCCGGCTGCGAAGAAGCCAAGGAAGAGATGCAGGAATTTGTTGACTTTCTGAAGGATCCGCAGAGTTTTTCCCGCCTGGGGGCACACGTTCCTCACGGTGCCTTGCTCGTTGGGCCTCCTGGCACTGGCAAAACCTTGCTGGCCAAAGCGATCGCTGGAGAATCCAGTGCGGCATTCTATTCCATTTCGGGATCTGATTTTGTCGAAATGTTTGTCGGTGTCGGTGCCTCGCGCGTTCGAGACATGTTTGAAGAGGCAAAGAAAAATACACCGGCCCTTATCTTCATCGATGAAATCGATGCAGTGGGACGTCAGCGTGGCACAGGGATAGGCGGTGGCCATGACGAACGTGAACAAACGCTCAATGCCCTGTTGGTGGAAATGGATGGCTTTGACACCAACCAAGGAGTCATTGTTCTTGCTGCCACCAATCGTGCGGATGTGCTGGACTCCGCGCTTCTACGTCCTGGACGATTTGACCGACAGGTCGTGGTGCCATTGCCGGATTTGCGCGGTCGTCTCGCCATCCTCAAAGTCCACGCCCGAAAGACCAAACTGGCCGACGATGTGGATTTGCGCATCATCGCGCGAGCCACTGCGGGTTTCTCCGGTGCCGACCTAGCCAATATGATCAATGAAGCCGCGCTGCTGGCCACCCGCCGTAAACTTGACGCGGTTGGAATGCCTGAATTGGAGGAGGCACGCGACAAGGTCAGCTGGGGACGCGAACGCAAGAGTCACCGGATGGATGACAAGGAACGCCGACTCACCGCCTACCATGAAGGAGGTCACGCTCTCGTGGGGCTTTTCTGTGAAAATGCCACTCCGCTCCACAAAATCACGATCATCCCGCGCGGCAACGCATTGGGTGCAACAATGTACATTCCAGAGGGTGACATCAATGGTTTCACCCGCAACGAATTACTGGATCGAATCGCCGTCTCTTTCGGGGGTCGGGCCGCCGAAGAATTGGTTTTGGATGACATTTCGACCGGCGCCAGCCAGGACATCCACCAGGCTACGGAAATTGCTCGCCAGATGGTGTGCAAATGGGGCATGTCGGACAAGCTGGGCACCATCGACTATGTCGGTCACGAAGAACATCTCTACCTGGGTCGCGATATCACGCGAACCGAGGGCTTCAGCCCGGAGACTGCCCGTGAGATCGACTTGGAAATCCGGCGAATCATCTACGAGCAGAAGTCACGGGCAACCAACATTCTTACTGAACATCGCGACTTGCTGGAAAAACTCGCACAGGCTCTGTTGGAACGTGAAACCCTTACCGCCCATGAAGTCTACGAGTTGCTCGGCTTACCTGAACCACCATCCCGTCGGTCACCCGCGGACCTTGCGCATGATTTTGACGACCCCATCGAAGAGGCACTTCAAGCGCAGGATGAAGGCCTGGACGATTCTCTTCCTTCTACACCGGAGCCAGGGAATCAATCCGCAGATGGCAAATTGGGAACGCCCCCCATGGCCTCTGCCCCCAAGCATCCCCTGCCCCCCATGGCGCCGCCTCCCAAAGATCTCCCGGAAAAGCCTTCGTCTTCCACAGACAAAACCAATCCTCCCCAAGCCCCGCCTTCTTGAAACTGATGACCGAGAAAAACGCTATCATCCTGCGACTCATTCTCCGGACCGGAGTTTTTCTGATGGCAGTAGGCGTTTTGGTTCGGGAGATTTCCTGCAATCATACGCGGCCAGGAGGAACCACAGCGCAAACAATCTCCGATGCCGCAGAAGCATATACTTATTCTGTCTATGCTTTTGACACAAAGTGCAGTCTCACTCTTTGGGGTGACAAGGCAAGCGCCGACCAAGTTGCTGCTGAGGCCATTCAAATCATCAACCGACTCCATGCGACATTAAACCGCTATGATGACGAAAGCGAACTAGCGCGTTTCAACGCCGTTCCTGCTGACAGCCCTTTCGCATGCAGTGATATGCTTTGGCAGGCCTTTGACGCCGCTCGCGAGGCATACCAGCTCACCGATGGAGCCTTTGACATAACAATCGGTCCATTGATGGCATTTTGGAAACAAGTAGCCTGTCATCCAGAACAGCCCACCCTACCCGAAGAACTCGCAATCGTCAAGGAGCGTGTTGGGCTTGACAAATTGATCTTTGATGAGACGGCGCACATGGTTACCAAAACCAGGAATGGCATTTCCGTGGATTTTGGTGGACTGGCAAAAGGTTTAGCATTGGATTTGGTCCGTCCGCTCCTTGACCGCCCTGGCATCACCCGAGCCAATCTGGACTTTGGGGGCAATCTGTATCTGGACAATCCTGCCGGGCTTCCTGCTGCCGGAGAAATCCTCATTCGTGCTCCGAGACTTGGAGACCATGCATCAGGGGAAATGCTTGGCAAGATCACCAATGCCAATCGGCGTTTCATCGCCACTAGCGCCAATACTGAACGACCATTGCTGGCCACCAACGGACGTTTCATTGGGCATATCATGGATCCACGCACGGGAAATCCGGTGATGACAATGGAACAGGTGACGGCCATTACCACTAGTGGTGTCTATTCGGACATTTTCTCGACCGCCGTATTCATCGGCGGCCTTCCCCTGGCCGAATGCCTTGCCGGCAAAATACCTGATACCGGTTTCGTTCTTTTGCAGCCAGAGACAGCAGAGCCTTCTTCCGTTGGCGATGTCAACTTCACTCCCTTCGAGCGACATTAGCCCAGGCTCCCGCAAAGTCTCTCGCCAATCTCATTTCTTCTTGACCAATTCCCTTGAGGCAGGACATTTGCCACAAGACAATTTGCCTTTCCTACACCTATGCTGCCTTACCTAGCCAATCATTACCTAAGTTCCATCTGGGGACCATTTCGGCTTTTGGAATCACATTTGATTCTCATGCTAATTGGCGCTTGCAGTTGCACCCTTCTGACATGGTTCCTGTTGCCGAAGACGTGGCATCTTCTTCCACATGACCGCGGGAAGAATTTCGTCGCCGGCTCTGAAAAGGCCAAGGGGAAACCCACGGGGGCAGGCCTTATCACCACTCTCATTTTCCTTGGCTGCCTTTTCTGCGTCATGCCGTTCTTCATGGAATACGCGATCATCGGAATATGCCTTTTCGCCATCATGATGACAGGCTATTTAGACGACCGCTCGCAAGCAGACTGGGGACAACTGAAGAAGGGACTTCTCGATCTGGCCATATCGATGGTCGCCGCCTGGGCCATTGGCCATTGGCAGGCCCAAATTTCCGAAACTGACGGACCTTTGATCTGGCTGCCATTTTTCAAAGGCCCCCTGCCAGGAGGCGCATTCATGTTGCCCATCTGGCTATATGTCATTATCGGAACCACTTTGCTTTGGGTCATGATCAACGTCGTCAACTGCTCTGATGGCGTGGACGGCGTTGCCGGTTCCCTTGCGCTCTATGGTCTTTTTGGTATGGGTTTCTTCCTGTATGTAGTACTCGGCCATGAAGGCATCACCAAGTATTTGCTATTGCCACATCTTGAAAATGGCGCATCCTGGGCAATCTGCATCTTCACTGCCGCAGGTGGTCTTTGTGCTTATCTTTGGTTCAATGCCCACCCCAGCATGGTTCTGATGGGAGATGCCGGAAGTCGGTTTTATGGCCTGCTCATAGGCATTTCCGTCCTGGTTTCCGGCAATCCTCTCATGTTTCTAGTGGCGGCCCCCATTCTTTTCATCAATGGTGGAGCCGGTCTGATCAAGCTTATACTCCTACGGCTCATGAAAAAAATGGGTTACGACACGCGCCCGCCCCGCTCCATCGTCGCCAATCCCATCCACCCAGAAAACTTCGCGACGGACGAGGAAGCCGCAAAGCAATGTCTGCTCGTCCGTTTCCTTCACCACTATCGGTTTCCTGTCCATGACCACTGCCGCAAGAATCTCGGATGGTCGGACTCGCAAGTTCTCATTCGCTTCATGCTACTTCAGACCGCAATCATGCCATTGGTCATCATCGTAATGATCAAATTGCGTTAAACTTAAGAAATCGAATTGCGTCTTTGTCGCCATGCCATCCGCCTCTACGAATCTCCAATCTTCTTCCGCCTGGGCAACCAACATTGCCAAACTCGCTTTTCTCAGTCTAACGGCAATCGTTTTTTGTTCTGCAATCTATCTGATTCGAGCAGAATTGAATGCCATAATTCTTGGGAGTTTGCTTGCAAGTGTGCTGATGCCATTTCATCGACGGATTCGGCGACTCGTCGAACGCATGGACTTTTATTTTCGGAATCAAGTCCTTCACCAGAAGCCCCCCAAAGAGAAAGAACGTCGAAGATTTTACGAAACCAAGATTCAAGGGCAGATTCGTCGCCGGGCGGCGATTTTGTCGGTAGCGCTTGTTTTCCTCATCATCGTTATTCCAGTCACTCTTTTTACGATCCAATTGGCCAAGCAAGGCATGACCACCCTGCGTTCAACGGCAATTTGGCTTGAAAAAGAATTGCCGAGTCAGGTTCCGCAGGCAATCGAAGCCGTCAATCGCCATGAGTTAGCGCGCAAGTTCTTCCTGGACTTTCAACTCTTCACTGTTTCAACCTCCAGTGACACCGAAGACGAAGGGTTACAACACCTCATGCCGCCCATGTCAAATATCGACTCTGCCAACGCAGGCGAGCTTGAGCTTGCCTCTCCCGAAGAGGACTCACATTCCTCCCATACAGATAATGTACCAGCAAAGATTAAGGACGAGGAGCTGCCGCGCATCGATCCGCAGAAAGTTACCAGCGTTTTGGTAAACGCCAGCCGGACGCTTCTAAGCGGTGCCCTGAAACTTTTAGTAAAGATCCTTTCGAAAACCTGGCTGACAGTTTTTAATTTCTTTTTGATGCTTTTTGTGATGTTCTTTGTCTTCTATGATGGCGAAAACATCATGAGCTACGCGCGAAGCATCATTCCGTTGGAAATGGAGGAGCAACGCCAGGTCATCCAGCGTATTAGAGAAGTCTCTAGCTCTATTGCATTCAGTATCTTAGGAACTGCTCTGTGCCAGAGCATCATCGCGATGATAATCTTCCGCATTGTCGGAATACCGGCACTTTTTTGGGGAGTCATGCTGGGCATGTGCTCCATCATCCCGGTTGTCGGCACCACACTCATTTGGATTCCAGCATCCCTTTATCTCTTTGCCACAGGGCAAACCTGGCAAGGATGGTTTGTCTTCTGCTCCTGCGGACTACTGGTAGCGAACATTGACAACCTGCTGCGTCCCCTGATCATGAAGAAAACCGGGAAGACTGGCATGTCCTACCTGGTGCTATTCTTCGCGATTCTTGGCGGTCTACAGACTTTTGGCCTCGTTGGCATTATCTATGGACCGTTGATTTTTGGAATCTGCGGCATCTGTCTGCTTCTTTTCAGCACGCAATTCAAGAAAAAAGCGATAATGAATCAGCCGACGGCTGAACGAAGCACCTCCGAGTAATTATTCGTAATTCCATCTTGCCTTTGACATGGGGCATGAAGCGGAAATCCCACGCCAAAGCGACACCGATGACAAACGCCTGATGCCTTGCCCGGTTCACCAAACATATCCGGCCAATTCCAGTCCGCGTTTGCGTTGCAGGAAATTCCGGTAATGCTTGTGGCACTGTTGGCTCCAAGTCGCTTCAGAGAGCGCGATTGCGCGATCCAATAACTTCACCCGCACTCGCCACTGCGGCACCAACTCCGTCCAAAGCGGAGCTTCGGCGCCGAGCAACCGGTCTCCCAGATAGTCCACCATGTGTGCCCCCACAGTGGAGCAGTAGGTATCCATATCAGTGACGGGCGTCATCGGGTCAGAGTGCGGATCCTCGTCATCCTGTGGATAATCCAGATAATATGCATGGTCGATGGAGGACACCACGGGATTGTTGTCATGGGCGGCGCAAGTGACCATATCACATTCATTGCCCCAGCATTGGAGAATGGTCTGCTTCGGCGGATTGAGCTTGGTTCCCCAGACCATCGGAGTTCGCCCATGTCCGAGCAGGAAATTGCAGATTTCTGTGACGAACCATTGTTCGAGCCCACGGGAGTCCTTGAGCCCCAACTCGCGGATCTTTGCCTGGCATTTCGGACAGTTGTCCCAATGGCTGGTGCCGCATTCGTCATCACCGATATGCACCACACGGCATTCCGGCAAAAGCTCCATCGCCTCCAGCAACCGTGCCTTCATGAACTCCATCGAGGCGGGATTGGACAAACAAAACTCCCAACCATGGACTTCAGGATTGCATCGCAGCTCGGGATGGATGCCCAGCAGGAACACGTTGTGACCCGGCATGTCGATTTCCGGCAAAATCTCAATACACTGGCGCGCCGCCTCTTCACGGATGGCGACAAAATCCTCCTCGGTATATGCGCCGTCCTCCCAATCTCCCCGGCCATTGAGCTCAGGAGCGCCTTTTGCGGGGATTCGCCAGGCCTGCGCATCCGTCAAATGCCAGTGGAAGCGGTTGAGACGAAGTTTCCCCATCAGGCGCAGAATATCCAAGATGGTCTCACGATTCTGGAAATGTCTTGCCGAGTCCAGCATCAAGCCCCGCCAGCGATAACGCGGCCTGTCCTGCACCACACCGCATTCCAGCCTGGCGGCATTTGCCCCCCACCGGAAGGCAATCCACAGCAGCTGTTCCAATGCATTCGTCCCATATAAACGCCCTGCGGCATCTCCTGCCTTGAGGACAATCCGGTCAGGCGTGACCTCCAAGGTGAACCCCTCCGGCAAAAGCCCCGCCCCCGCGATCACATCAATGGACGCAGTGGCTTCCTGTGACACTTGGGCGCCAAAAAAGCGAAGTCGCGAAGCAATTTGTCTCAAACCGTCCCCCACCCGAACAGGACGTTCCAACGAGAAAAAGCCCTCATGCACGGCATACTGGTATGGGTGCGGAATCAAGTAATCATACGCGGGATTCATCTCGGTGACAGGAAACGGCAATGGCATGGCGGCAAAAAAGAAACTAGTAAAAACGAATGGAGAGTTTCGAAATCGAAGACCAATTTCAAAGGTGGAAATAGTGATTACTATAGAGCCAATTTTCAATTTGGTTCTATAGTAATTGGGGTTTCATTCCTGTTTCCCTTCAAATACCCTTATGACCTCGCAACAAGTAATTTTAGACACCGATTGGTACACTGACGTCGATGACGTGATGGCACTGCGTGTACTGCTTCGTCTCCAGCAATACAATCATTTGAAATTGCTAGGTGTCTGCCTGAACGCCAGTTTTGAGGAAAGTGTTCGATCGGTGGACGCCTTTCTGTTGGCACACGGTGTAGATGTCCCCGTCGGCATCATCCAAAATTGGGAGAAAGACTTCTCAGGCCGCAATGGCCCCTCCTACCAAAAGTACTTGGCACAACTGCCTTCAAAATACAAAGGCAATTCGGATGCAGAAGCCCCGGTAAAACTATATCGACGCCTTTTAGCGACTTCTCCGGAAAAAGTCACGTTGTTTTCCATCGGTTTCACCGAAAACTACGCAGAATTGCTGGAAAGCCCTCCGGATGAATTCTCGCCGCTAACTGGAATGGAGCTGGCAAGGAAGAAGGTCGAAAAATTGTTCATGATGGCCGGATTCTGGCCTCGCGGCAGTGAATACAACCTCACAGGCGGCTCCCCCGTCAATCCGATTGTCACCCGTGCCGGCTCAATCGTGCTTGCCAATTGGCCTACTCCCATCACCTTCTTGGGATTTGAGGTCGGCAACACAGTGCTTGCCGGAGCGAAGTTGCCAGGCGGGGATCTGCTTCGTCAGGCAATGGACGCCTTTGACCGCACGCCGGGCTATCGTCTGGGCGGCAAGGCCCCGGAATTCCAGGGATTGGGACAGGAGCGTGCGCACTTCTGCTGGGATCCATTGCTGATCCTACTAGGGGCAGGCGTCG
This sequence comes from Victivallales bacterium, assembly GCA_017417585.1. Classification (GTDB taxonomy): domain Bacteria; phylum Verrucomicrobiota; class Lentisphaeria; order Oligosphaerales; family Oligosphaeraceae; genus RGIG1601. The sequence continues at coordinate 70,276 of JAFPYX010000010.1, read as the reverse complement.
TCTCGCCAGACAGTGGAATGTATGGCCTCGTGCGGGGACAAGCCACCAGCAACCCTGATACCGGAGAAAACAGCTTCCTGGTGTCCTCAGATGGGGCACATGCCTACGTAGTCAAAAATCGTCCCGATTTCGAATATGGACAGCTGGTGGACAAATGGCTTTGAATTCCGTTAGCACACCAAAAATCTTATGGGCATTACAACCATCTCCGGCCTTGACCTGGAGACCGACAGCAGGAGCGGGACTCCCTGTTACAACGGTTTCCGCGCTGGCTCGGAGAACATCTTTCGCGTCCTGAAGTAGAACGGCAACCACGCGCCCTTCTTCTTCACCGGCGATGTGGTCCAAAAGAACCCCGTGGTGGTGAAGAGGCAGGGCTGCCCACCAGACCTTCGTCAAAAACGGCGTCGAAAACGCCACACGGGCAGTTCGACATCCTCGTCAAGAATCTCAAAGCCTTCGGATCCACCTTCAAGATGGCGAAGGAAATCAACTATTATATCAGCGATTGCGTTTTTTCTAACGAGGTATCTAATCAGGATTATAACCTGCTAAATGCCTTGTTTTGGCCTCCATTTTCTCTGTCATGACTTGCGAAAAGCCATTGCTGGTATAAAGTATATAAAAAGAATAACCTGGATAAAACCAATAAGTTATGAAAACACTGCCAATTGCCCTTGCGTGCCTTGCCATCTGCCTCGGACTCTTTGCGGTGGAGCCGATGATAGTGTCGGCTGGGCGTGGCACGCCGGTGGTGGACGGCAATCTGGCGGACGAGGCGTGGCGCAACAGCATTGCCTATGGACCGTTCCTGCTGCTCTCCAGCAACTCCTTCGCACAGCAACAGACCACGGTGCGGTTCCTGTGGGATGACCAGAACCTCTACGCGGCATTCGAATGTCAGGAAGGAGCGCTAGACCCCATCCAAAACCGCCTGCACGACTTCAAGAACAACTATCAAGGCGCGGATAACGATGCAGTTTATTCGACCGACATGGTGCAATTGCTCCTTGGGAATCCCTTCAATGGCCGACTCTATGACGTGATCGCCACGGCCTCGGGGGTGGTATGCGACTGCGTGAGCGACTTGACGGCGGCAGACTACTGGCGTGACCGAGACCGAAGCTGGCAGTCTGGGACAACGGCCGCCGTTGCGGTGGTCAGCAGACATCCGGAGGCGTATTGGGCCGTTGAGCTGGCCTTGCCGTGGAGGACTTTGGGCGGCAAGCCCTCGGCCGGTGACCACTGGAAATTTCTTGCAGCGCGACGTGAATACGCCTCAAAGGAAGTCAGTTCACTCCAGGCTATCGCGGAAGGCGGAGTGCACACCCCGAAAAATCTGGGGGAACTCGTCTTCGTGGATTCCGTTCCCAGCATCCAGGTTCTTGCCTTTCCCGCATTCCTCCCCGGCAGGAATGTGCTCCGCGTGACGGGGGAGAATGATGTCCCCGTGCGGTTGGCGTGCAAGGTGGATTTTGGTGCGGGAGCCATTACAGCGGAGAATTACGGTTCTGAGGTGGAGTTTGAGTTGGAGCAGGACGGTAACTTTGTGTTTCAATGGATTGTTGCGCAAGATGATAATGTCTATTATTGCTCGTCTGTTTACCATTTTGAGGTTAACACACGCATTTTGTCGGCGCAATTGAAGGACGGGGTGCTGTCGCTCAATGGTGTCGCCGTGCCGGCGGAGGGCATCCCGTTGAAGGCGGGTGTAAATGAACTCGCGCTGACGACAGGTGCCGATGCGGCTGTGTCGCTGTCGGCGGGGGGCGTGTCGATACCCTGGCCGGAGGGCTGGGTGGCGGACGCGGATGGTGTGTGGCGGCGGAAACTCCTATGTGTCCAGTCGCTTGTGTGGCCCAATTGGCATGTCAACGGCATCAACTTGAACCGTGGCGGCTTGCAGCAGATACTTTGGTGTCCTCAGGGAATTCCGGATAAGAAGGTCTCAGATTATACAATGACCTTCGAGTTGCCGCCAGGCGTAGAATTGATTGGCACATCGGGTTATTACAAGTTGTTTCCGGTGGAAGTCGAAAGGCTTGGGACGGTGACGCGCAACGGCGTGGAGTTCACCCAATATGCAATCACGGTCAAGAAGGCCCTTTCGTATGCCGCAACACGCAAAAGCCACGAAATGATCGCCACAGTGATCCATGTGGATGAGGACATCGCGACCAATGAGACATGCCTTTACTACTACGCCTCCAGCCACGAGGCGAATGCCATGGAGCTACCCAACCGCCTCCCTGCACATGTCATCGCACCAGCACGTGCACCGCAGTCCGAAAGGCTCATTATAGAGTTGTGGACAAGCTGGCTCAAGAGTATGGACGACGATGCGTTGCGACACCGCATCTTCGACTATTTCGCCGAGGCGGGCGTCACGGAAATCACCAGTCCCGTCGGGGACTACCAACGGCTCCGTGGGGTTGCTCTGTTCAATTTTGAGACCTGGAACTTCAACTGCCAGGAGTATCTTGCCGACCATCCCGAACAGGCACAGGTGGAATATAGCGGGGCCATCAGCAAGACGACAGTCTGCTCTACACGCCTGGTTCGCGAACCGGAGTTCGCGCGTTTCCTGCGGGAACGGCTTCCTTCGTGGCACCAGCGCTTCGGCAACTGCGGACATATCGACTGGGACTATGAAAGCCATGTCAAGGACAGCTACCTCTCCTGCTACTGCCCGGTCTGCTTGAAGGACTTCGCGACATTTGCAGGAATCAGTCCCGCTGGCCTGAGCGCTGAACGCATCAACCAGGAATTCCTCCCGCAATGGCAACGCTACTGCCACCGCCGCGTAGCGGATTTTGCCACCTTGCTGGCTGAAACCATCCATGAGGAACTGCCCAACGTGGTCTTCTCCATGTACTCCGGCTACCAAAGCGACCGATCCAAGCTGGTCTATGGCATCGACTGGTCGTTGCTGGAGGGGGTTCTGGATCTGGCGATGTGCGGTTATGGACGCTCGCCTAGGGAATTGCACGACACCCAGCAGTGTTTCCAAAAGACAGGACTGGTTCTGGGAGAACTACTATATCCTTTTGACTATGTAGCAAGAACTGCCCCCCAGGCACTGCAGTCCGCGACTCTGTTGCGACGTTGCTGCGACGCCACACGAGGATGCCTGATCTACCACTACCCTACCCTGGACGGGCGCTCCTTCCTGGCCATCGCTGAAGTTGCACGGATAATCTCAAAATACGAAGACTTTTTCACCACTGGACTGCGATCTGCCGAACTTCTGACAATGCATTCCACCGGGGTGAAAGATGACGAATACGAAGTTCTCGGGGACGGCCAAGGCAATTTTCTCGTGCTGTTGATGAACCTCCAAGATAAGCCACGCGAATTCAACTTCGAGATTACAATGCCGGCAGGAAGGCAACTTTTTGACGAGAGAGGGAGAAACGTAGGAGACAACCAAATCCCCGTGGTCCTGGATGGCTTCCAAATCCAGGCCTACGAAATCCGCAGTTCACAGAAAAACACCCAGCCATAGCCAATGGGAATGTAATTTGAATTGTGGTAGAACTTTTTTAAAAGGATTATATATTAAGATATTTACCCAATCCTATGATTCCATGTTTGATTTTCTGAAACAACTGAAGCGCAACCGTCCGATGCGCATTGTGGTCAACGGGAACCCCGCGCTTCGTGAAATCTCCACGCCGATCCTGAAGATCGACGACGAAGTCCGTTCCCTGGCGGAAAATCTTCTGCGCTCCCTGCAAGAAAGCGAAGTCCCCGGCGTCGGTTTGGCCGCGCCGCAAATTGGTGTGTCACGTCGCATGATTGCAGTGAAAACCACCGATGACAAGGGGCATTGCCGCCCGGATGCTCTGCCCGGCGAACTCATCCTGGCTCCGCTAATGCCCGTCGTACTCATCAACCCGGAGATTGTCGCCCACAGCGAGGAGACTGTCTGTGAAGAGGAAGGTTGTCTGAGCCTGCCGGGAATCAGCGGAAAAGTCACTCGATGGGCGACTGTTACATTGCGCACACAATTGCTGAGCGGGCAAGAATTCACCGCCGAATGCGGCGGTTTGCTCTCTCGATGCCTTCAACATGAAATCGATCATTTGGACGGCAAGCTCTTCTACGACCGTATTTCCCCTGAAGAGCAGAAGCTTGCAGATCCGATCATGCGCAAGCTTGCCCGACGTGAAGCCGGTCTGCGTGCGGCAAAATCAAGCTAGCCTATGCCAACTTCCAACCGTCCATCCAGTGAATTCCAGCCTAATCCAGGGCAGGTTTTTGCCTTTAACGGGGACCATGTCAACTATCGGACTCTGCTGTTCAACATCTTCATGCATCCCAAGCTGGCCATGGCGCTTTTTGCCGTGGTCAACCGATATTGGCTGATGACACTCTGCACCATTTTATTGCTTTGCATGGTAGGCGGATGCGGCATTGCGATGTCCCATATCCCGAACTATGCGACTGACATTCGCCAAACCACAGATTTTCTCTTAAACACTGTTGGCCCCATCACCATCCAGCAAGGAAAACTCAACTGGGAACCAACGGCGGAAGGGACGCTCCCTGCAACCGCGCATCTTCCTCATTTGCGTGTGGATATTGTGGAAACACGCAGTGATTTCAATGCACATGAGACTGGTGATGATGTCGGCCTCGTGGTTGCCCATGACGGTCTCCACTTCTGGCGGAAACTCGACTCTGGCAACCTTTCCTCAAGCAACGATGGCTCCACCATTCCAGAAGCCACCATCCCACCCGCCATGCTCCAGAATTTTCCCCCCCTTTCTGGTTCAGGTGCCGATGCAGAGACTCCAACTGGTGACGATCATTTCTTCGTCTTCAGCCGACATAACCAGTCCCAAGTCTGCAAACTGGTTTTCCTCTCCCTGTTTTTCGCCAGTGCGATTGAGAGCTCTATTGATACCATCTCTTCCATCTTGATCAGTGCGCTTCTCCTGACTCTCACTATTGCCTTCATCATCCGAATCCGGCATCTTCGTTCCTTTTTTGCATTGCTGCTTTTCGCGCTCAACGCGACCATTCCTGCCGCCCTCGCCGCAATCATCTACTTGGTCGCCGAACTTGGTTCCGACTTCCAATCGGTGTTTACCATCATGCTGGGGATCTACATGATTTATTCCCTGATCGAAGGCAGAAACGGCACCATCATCTTCCCCCCGCAAAAGTAGTCGTGTCATGAAAACAACACACCGCCATCATAATTTGCTTCTCCTTGTCCTGTTAATCGCATTGCCTCTTTTCACCACTCCCTTGATTGCAAACAATCAAGAAGACGCGAAAAAGGCCCAAGAACTTCAGAACACAGAGGATGTTGCCGAAGGGAAGCTTGCGCTCAATGGACCGACCTCCGACACCTGGCTGATTGCCGCATGGGAATTTGTTCGCGACAACACTGTGAAATGCTGGACATGGCTCTCCACGCATGTTCATGACGTCCTGACGGAAGACTTTGTTGTACAGGACATGAAAATCTCGGCCGCCATTGTCCTGCTGGTTGTCTTAACAACAATGACACTCTCCGGTGCCTGGGCGGCCAGCATTGCCCAATCCCGACGGCATCCTCGCATTAAATTCTTTTTCTATGGATTTGTCACCTTCTTTGTGGGTCCTTACAAGATGTTGCTGAACCTGGATATCAAAGGCGAAAAGGAGGCGCTTGAGCGTCTGGCCAATGAAGCCGCTGCGAAACGAGCGGCAGCAGAGGAACGTGCCCTCAAAGAACGGGAAGCACAGATTGCAATGGGCGAACAGCCGCCAGCCGTCTCCGAAACAGGTGTGGTTTGGAACGAAAACTACTTCAACTCCATCCAACGCAAGGCAGACGGCACGCCGGACGGCCCCTGGGAGGTCACCTACAACGGCGTCCACGTCAAGGTCCTCGAAATCCTGGAGGTGCTTCCGACTGTCGTCGCAGTGCGTCTGGTCAACCAGGAAGGGCATGAAATGCGCGGGCGAATACCGTTCGCCAAAATCGAACAGTGGGACCGCTCACCGCTCGAATAATAAAATAATATCTAACATCTTCATTTTAAACAATTAATTGAATTACTAAAATGTTTGAGAACACCGCCTCTGGCGCATCGCTAGCCGATCAGGAACTCGAAATCCTGAAATTCTGGGACAACGAGAAGGTCTTTGAGAAATCCGTTGAGTCCCGCAAGGGTTGCCCTTCCTATGTATTCTTTGATGGTCCTCCCTTCGCAACAGGGCTTCCGCACTACGGTCATCTGCTGGCCGGGACCATCAAGGACGTGATTCCACGCTACCAGACCATGCGCGGCCGCTATGTCCCGCGTACTTTTGGCTGGGACTGCCATGGACTTCCCATCGAGTCGCTGGCGCAGAATGCCCTGAACCTCAATGGCGCGCCCGACATCCTGAAGGCAGGTGTGGATGTCTTCAACGAGAAGTGCCGCTCGATGGTTCTCACCTACGTGAGCGACTGGAAAAAGACGGTGAACCGCATGGGCCGCTGGGTGGATTTCGACCACGGCTACAAGACTATGGACCCCACCTTCATGGAATCCGTGTGGTGGGTCTTCAAGCAGCTCTGGAACCAGGGCCGCGTCTATAAGGCGCATCGCATTGTCCCCTACAGCTGGAAGCTCACGACCCCGCTCTCCAATTCCGAGGCCAGCGCGAACTACAAGATGGTGCAGGACCCCACCGTGACCGTCCGAATGAAGGCGACTGCCTTCCCGCGCCCGATGCCCGAGCTGGATGGCTACACCACCTATGTCGTCATCTGGACAACTACGCCCTGGACGCTGCCGGAAAACCTCCTGGCATGCGTCGGTCCCGAACTGGACTACCAGATCGTGAAAGACGGACAGACACAGGACGCCTATATCCTCGCCAAGGCGCGAGTGCCCTCCATCTTCAAGAAACCGGAGGACTACACTGTCCTAAAGGAACTCAAAGGCAAGGATTTAGTTGGAATCACCTACGAACCCATCTTCCCGTATTTCAAGGACCAGCCCAATGCCTTCCGCGTCGTTGCCGACGACTATGTGACCGCCGATGACGGTACCGGCACCGTCCACATCGCTCCAGCCTACGGCGAGGACGACTATCGTGTCTCCAAGCGCGAAGGCGTGGATCTGGTAGATCCGCTCGATGTGGAATGCAAGTTCACCGCTCAAGTCCCTGACTTCGCAGGTCTGCAGTGCAAAGAGGCGGACAAGCCGATCATCAAATGGCTCAAGGAGCACGGCAAGCTGGTGCATCAGGACACTGTCGTGCACAGCTATCCCTACTGCGAGCGCACCGACACGCCGCTCATCTACAAGGCGATCGACGCATGGTATGTGAAAGTGGAGGATTTGCATGAGCGCCTGGTCAAGAACAACGCGCAGACCTCCTGGATGCCGGAGTTCGTGGGCACCCACCGTTTCCACAACTGGCTGGCCGACGCCAAGGACTGGAACATTTCGCGCAACCGCTTCTGGGGTTCCTGCATCCCCTTGTGGATCAACATCGAAGACCCCGACGACATCATCTGCGTTGGTTCCGTGAAAGAACTGGAGGAACTCTCCGGCCAGCAGGTCACCGACCTCCACAAGCACTTCATCGACAAAATCGAGATCCACCGTGACGGCAAGACCTACCGCCGAACCCCCGAGGTCCTCGACTGCTGGTTCGAGTCCGGTTCCATGCCCTACGGTCAGAGCCACTATCCATTTGAAAACAAGGAGTTTGTGGAAAGGAACCTGCCCGCACACTTCATCGCGGAGGGCCTCGACCAGACCCGCGGCTGGTTCTACTCCCTGATGCTCCTGTCCACGATGCTCTTCGACAAACCGACCTTCCAAAATGTCGTGGTCAATGGCCTCATCCTCGCGGAGGACGGCCGCAAGATGTCCAAGCACCTCCACAACTACCCTGACCCTCTCGAGGTCGTCGGCAAATACGGCGCCGATGCACTGCGGCTCTGCCTGCTCTCCAGCCCCGTGGTACGCGCCGAAGACCTGCGCTTCTCCGAGGCCGCCGTGCGCGAGATGATGCGAACAGTCCTCCTCCCGCTCTGGAACTCCTACAGCTTCCTGGCAACCTACGCCCGAATCGACAAATGGACGCCTAAGGACGGCGTGGCAGCCCCGCCCGCCAATCCCTCGAATGTCCTGGACAAGTGGATTCTCTCCCGCCTCACCGCCACCGTCGCCGATGTGCGCGAAGCGCTGGACGGCTACGATCTCCAGAAGGGCGCCACTCGTTTCACTGGCTTCCTGGACGAACTCACCAACTGGTACATCCGGCGCTCCCGCCGGCGTTTCTGGCGCTCCACCAACGACAACGACAAGTTCGAGGCGTACCAGACGCTCCATTATGTCCTGCTCACCTTCTGCCAGGTCGCCGCGCCCTTCATCCCCTTCATCACCGAGAACATCTACCGCAACCTGCGCAGTGACTCGATGCCTCTCTCCGTGCATCTGTGCGACTACCCCGAACCCAATCCCGCATTGCTGGACGACGCGCTCAACGCGAAGATGGCCAACACCATGTCCGCCGTCTCGTTGGGGCGTCTCCTGCGCAGCCAGTCCAAGCAGAAAGTCCGCCAACCGCTGGCCGAATGCGTGCTGGTCTCGATGAACGCACCTGTGCGTGCCGACCTGGAGTCGATGGCAGATGTCATTGCCGAAGAACTCAACGTGAAGAAAGTCACCATCGAGTCTGACGAAGAGAAGCTTGTCACCCTTTCTGCCAAGCCGAATCTCAAGCGACTCGGACCGAAATACGGCAAGCAGCTTGGAATCCTCTCCAAGACCATCTCCGCCCTCAAGGGTGCCGACTTGGCCAAACTGCGCACCGATGGCAAACTCGTGCTGGAACCGGCACCTGGCCAGACCTTCGAGTTGACGGAAGAGGACCTCCTTGTGCAACGTCAGGAGAAGGCGGGCATGACTGTCGCCAACGAAGGTGCCATCACCGTCGCGCTGGACACCCGTCTTACGCCCGAACTGGAACTGGAAGGCTGGGCGCGCGAAGCGGTCTCTAAACTCCAGAATCTCCGCAAGGAGCAGAACCTGGAGGTCGTGGACCGCATCCGCATCCAGTATGTCGCCGACGGCCCTGTCGCTCAGGCGCTCGCCACCCAGAAGGAATACATTTGCAACGAGACTCTCGCCCTCGAATTGACCTCTGCCGAACAGACGGACGATTCCTTCACCGAAGTCGAGATGGCAGGCCAGAAGGCCTCCTTCAAGATCACCAGGGCATAAGAAAAAGGCTAAAGTAAAAAGGTTAAAGGGTAGAGATGTGAAGGGATAATGGCCTTCGCCGCCAATCCACGGCATTGGAAACATCTTTAACCTTTCGCCCGATAAACTTTAACCTTTACCCTATTAAACTTCTAAATGCTTGCCTCAATCCTCATTAACCTGACCGAGGTGATGGTCCTTACGGTCACCGTCATGCTCCTTTATACCTATCGGTACATCATCGGTGCCGCAGGCGTATATCTAATGGCAGGCGTTTTCTATATTTTCACCCTGCTGACGGACTCGCCCCGCTTCGTCAACTTCACCAACCTTTCCAATTTCTTCAGCACGCTTGGAAGCGGCATTCTATGGCTTCCTTTCTTGTTGCTATTCATCATTGTTTATGAGCAGGAGGGCGCACGGCAGGCAAGGCGCTTTTATATCGGGCTCCTTCTGGCCACGGCATCATTCTTCTTTCTCATGCTGATGGTCTTTGGCGTCTCCGCCTCCAGTTCTCACCTCTTCCCGGAATTCTTTGCTGTTTCACAGGATTTTTTCAAAAGCACCGGTCGCATGAGCCTGGTGGTCAGCTCGCTTTGCCATCTGTTTGTTTTCGCCATCATCCCGACAATCTACCAGTTCACCAGCAATCGTTGGCACATCCATGGCGTGGCCATCCTTGTGATGTGTATTATCTATCTTGCTCTAGACGAAGCATTTGTAGCAATTTATGCCGCATGTGTGGACAGTGCCCGGGCCTATCAGCCTGTCTCGACAGTGGTGTCCATCCGCATCGCCACTGCCGTGTCATTAAGCATCCTTGGACATATCTACTTCAAAATCTATCCGTCGGTCAACTCCAGCCAGACCCTTTCTCCTCTGAAATTCCTGAGCGGGTTCTTCCGGGGGTTCAACTCCACCGAACAGCTCATGCAAAGCCTAGACGAATGGGAAGAGCGTTATCAAGTCGTCGTGGAAAACTCCAGTGAACTCATCATGCTTGCGACGCCCTCCGGCCAGCTCCTCAATGCAAACCGCGCCGCCACCAAACGTTTCCGCAAAGTCTTGAACAATCCTGATTTCCGGCTGGACCGCTATATCACGGACGCCACCGGCAACCCATGGAATTGGCAGGAGGCGATGCCAGCCCAGGACATCCATGATACCACACATTTGCGAAGCATCAGGCAATATCGGAATCTCTTTCTGCGAATTCCCGGCAAACGTCCCATTGATTTGGACATCAACGTCTCCACCGCCACCCTGAATGGAAATAACATCGCGGTCATCATCGCCCATGACATGACGCTTCAGCGCGAAGAACAGCGCCAGAATCGCTATCGCAGCGAGGCGATGATGCACTCGCAGCGCCTGGAGTCCATCGGGCAGTTGGCTGGCGGCATTGCCCATGACTTCAACAACATGATGCTTTCCATCCAGGCTTCGCTGGATGCCCTGAATCTGAAATACCACCCGGACGGCGAGGCAGGACATCTCCTTCAGAACATCGAGGACGCTTGTGTCAGGGCGACCACCTTGACAAGCCAGCTGCTCGGCTTCGCCCACAAGGGGAAATTCCATGCCGAGGACGTCGAGGTTCCCGCCCTGCTCCAGCACGCCACGCAACTCTTTTTGCCGACTGCCAAGGGCATCACCTGCAAAACCATTTGCGAACCGGTGCCTTTGCTGATACACTGCGACGAGTCACAATTGACGCAAGTCATCCTGAATCTCCTTATTAATAGCCGTGACGCCCTGGCCAACACGCCTGACCCGCGGCGCATCACCATCCGTGCCGAGTCCGTGCGCGAGAAATTGCCCGAATGGGATTTCCGCCCTGACCGCGACTCCAGTCCAGACGACTATCTTTGCATTCAAATCCGCGACAACGGATGCGGAATGTCCTCTGCTGTGAAAGCCCACATGTTCGACCCGTTCTTCACCACCAAGTCGTCCGGACACGGCACCGGCATGGGCCTTGCCATGGCCTTCGGTTGTATCGCCAATCACCACGGTTGGATCCACGTCGAATCCGCCCCAGAGCAGGGCTGTTGCATCACTATCTTCCTGCCCCGGGCAGGCACAGCAGCCGCGCAAAGCGCATCTTCTGATCCCGAGGAGTCAAACGTACCGCCTTCAGAATTGCCGGGAAGTGCATCCTGAAGACCATTGAGACCCTTCTTTTCGCTTCAATTCCCCCAATCCAACAACCAACCTGGAAATACGATGTCTCTGCTTATCATCAATGCCCGTCTGATCACCCCTGGTCTGGATCTCCAGGGTGCCGCCATCCTCGTCAATGACAACAAAATCAGCCGTGTCATTCCTGCCGGCGGGGCCTTGCCCCAGGCGGACGAGACCTACGATGCCCAAGGCAAGATGGTCGTGCCTGGCTTCATCGACATGCACTTCCACGGAGCCATGGGCTACGAGACCACCACGGACGACCCCAAGGCGATGCCCGCCATTGGCGAGGCGAAGTTGCGCGAAGGCGTGACCAATTGCTGCCCGACCACGTTGACGCTCTCGGAGGAGAAGCTTACCGCGAGTCTTCGCCATATCGAGGCCTACCGTCAGAACCCCACCGGTGCGCAGGTCATCGGCACGCATCTGGAAGGGCCGTATGTGAATCCGGAGTGCCTGGGCGCCCAGAATCCTGCCTACCAGCGCAACCCCGACCTGGCGGAGATCAACCGCCTCCACGCAGTCTCTCCGGTGAGCATCATCACCTATGCGATTGAGCTTCCAGGCGCGGTGGATTTCACCGACGGGCTGGTTTCGATGGGCATCTTGCCCTCCTGCGGACACACCAATGCCACGCTCGCGCAGTTCGAAGCGGGCAAGACCCGCGGGCTGCGTCGTCTCACGCACTTCTGCAATCAGATGACCAAGCTTCATCACCGCGAAATCGGAATGGTCGGCTGCGGATTGATCCATTCCGATGTCTATGTCGAGATGATCTGTGACAAGATTCATCTGTGCCCCGACATGATTCGGCTCGTTTTCCAGCTGAAAGACCATTCCCACATCCTTCTCATCACTGATGCGATGGAGGCCTCCCATCTCCAGCCCGGAAACTACCAGATCGGCGGATTGGACGTCATCGTGAAGGACGGCGCGGCGCGCCTGGCCTCCAACGGCGCCCTGGCCGGCAGCATCCTGCGGATGAACCACGCCCTCCGCAATGTCCACGAGGTCACTGGTCTTCCGCTCTCCGACATCATCCGCTGCACCTCACTCAACCAGGCCGAAGAACTTGGCATCACCGACCTCGGTCGCATCGAGGCCGGATACCGCGCCAACCTCACCGTTCTCGACGATGCCTTCGAGGTCACCCAGGTCTTCCTGGACGGCAAGCCCCGCCTGTAACCCATCCTTGACAAAGGAGTGACGCGATGTCTGACAGAAAATGGAAATGTCTTTTGGCCTTTTTGTGGCTAGATCTGATCGTGTCGCTCCTTTGGCTAGGCTATGCTGCCCATCAAAACGGCAACCATCCTCTGGAATCCCAGTCTGTTACATCCTCATCTTCTGGGGCACCAGACGTTGAACCAGAGGTATCGTCTGTGGCGTCTGCATCGGCTGTTGCACAACAATCGGAAGGTGCCCAGGTGAAGGAGCAGGTGACCGCCACACGGCGTCAAGTCACACAGGAGGTGACCAACCAGACCCAAACCTTCTCGCAACTTACAGGAAATGATCACTGGGTGACCTTGAAGGAACTGGAAGCCATCTCGCCGCAAGCGTATCAGGATTTCGTTCGGAGTCTGGAATACAAGCGGCAACAGGCCGCCAAACGTCTTGAAGCACGCCAACAGTTCCTGGCCGAATGGCAAGCGGGAATTCTCAGCGATGAGGAGACTGCCGAGGTGATGGAGGCCTTGGAATTCCTGAATATCTGTGACCAGAACACCGCCGAAGGCACACCCATTCCCGACCGCTCCGCAGACTTTGACTGGAACCGCAAGCAACGCCTCAGAAAGTTGTTGAAAGAATATTGCTGTGCCATAAGTGGACTTTCGGAAGCAGACCTCGAAAAGCGGGAATTGGGAGAACGCCTGACCTCTTCCAGCGCAAACGCCTACATCGTCATCGTCCCGTCAAACCTAAACCAGTTGGAATTGCAATAGGGAGGCCATCGGGATGAAATCCACCAGAAATTACGTCACTGCCGCCGTTTTGCTGTTGCTTTGCCTCATCTGTCAGTTTTGCGCCTTCCGCCTGCAACACACGCGATCTGCCATCGTGGAGCCACCGCCACAATCAGCGGCGCCGCTTACGTCTATATCTGATGTCCAACCATCGCCCACTCCGCAAAACTCCGCAAGGGCAGAGCGTGACCTGACGCGCCAATACCAGAAACTGCGAAAACTGGAGTCCCAGGCGGACTTCCTCGAATTCTCCAAGGACGAACTTAGGCTCGCCAAGGCGTTCAAGGAGAAAGGAGCATATTTCGACTGCTTCCTCCAAGTCAATATGGACCGTCCAGACCTGTTGGACCACGTCACCAAACTTCGGCAGGACCACGAAAAACGGCTGCAGGACGAGTTGGCGCTTCTGGAAGACTACATCGCGCAGGAGGACTTCTCCGATCTCACGGAAGAGGAGTTCAACACTCTGATGGACTATGTGGAAAACCGTCAGAAATGGGCGCAGATTGCCTATGACGCCTCCGTGGACATCGACACCAAGGTGGAAGTTTGCAAATCCTGGCACAGCCTATGGGACAAAGTTTGGCGAATCACCAGTCAGCACTTTGAGAATGTCCATGGCAGTGCCTATCGGGATTTCAAGGCAGCCTACGACAATTCTGGTCTGGAAGCAATCATTTCATACACCAACCCCTGGTGGATTAACCGCGATGCCGCCTACTATCGGGACGAAAACGGTCAGCAACACCACTTCCGAATCAAACTCTTCGAGGATTAGAAATGGCTTCCACCTTTTCTGAACGACTGTTTTCAATGGACTACCCAGACTTGGTGGCGTTTGTCTCAAAGACCACCCATCAATTCATCAAGGGATATCTTCAACTTCTTGAAGAGGACTTCACGCCAGATTTGCGCGAAGCGACGGATGCCTATCTCCTGCGGGGCGGAAAGTGCCTGCGGCCGATGCTGCTGTTGCTTTCCGCGCTGGCCGCCGGAGAGCGTAGTCCGCAGCACCTCGCATCCGCGATGTTGGCAGTCGAGTGCTACCATACTGCGACACTGGTTCATGACGACATCATCGACCATGACGAACTGCGCCGTGGCAAGCCTACGGTCCACACGCTGGTCGCCCGACGCATCGCCAGTCGTTATCCACGGCTTGACGCAAGCAAAGCGGCCGACTACGGCATGGCAACCGCCATCGTGGCGGGCGACATCCTCTTCGGCTATTCGGCACAACTCTTCGGTCTTTTGTCCGCCCATTATCCCCTCGGAGTGGTGAACTCGATTTTACTGGAGCAGTCCTGCGAACTTCATCCAGGACTGCTTCTCGGAGAACAGTTGGATATGGAGTTGGAGATGATGGACCTTCAGGATGTGACGCCCAAGATGGTCGAGAAGATGATGCGCCTCAAGACTGGTCTTCTGCTCGGCTTTGCCGCTCGCGTCGGAGCCGCTTTGGGAAGCCGCAAACCCATCGATAAATGCCCGCTGGCCGAGACGCTGGAGAATGCCGCCGAAGATGCTGGAGTCGCATTCCAGATTCAGGACGATATCTTGGGGCTCTTTGGCGACGAGGCGCAACTCGGCAAGCCCATCGGTTCCGACCTGCGTGAAGGCAAGCCCACCCTCCTGATGGTGAAGGCTTGGGCGAAGGCCACTCCCGCCGAGCGTAGGACTCTCAAGAAGGTACTTGGAAATCCCAAACTTACGGAGTCAGACGTGGCGGCGGTCCGTGCCATCGTAGAGCGCACTGGCGCATTGGCATCATGCCGACGACGTGCCAACACCTTGGTCAAGCAAGCCGAAAAGGCCTGCCAGACAGTTTCAGACGTGACAGCACGAAAACTGCTGCTCTGCTGGCTTGACACTCTGGTCAAGCGTAGTCATTGAATAATATATTAATATCTTTAATTACAATAAGTTAAAAGTAATTTAAATCAAGGAATCCCATGCATTCAGCCTACCCGTTGCTTGCCCAGAATCCCGACACGGCCATCGCATTTGGCGAAGAAGCTCGCAATGCCCTGGCCAGACATCTCTCAAGTTTGGAATGCACTCCTGACACGCCACTCTTTGTGGTTGGAGGCGGCCTTTCCTCGTGGACCAAATCCGGTGCCGAGGCGCTCATGGACGCCATTGCCAACCTGGAGGGCATCCCGATGGTGCCATTCCTGGGCATCCCTGCCGAGCCGGACATCGAGGTAGTCCGCTCGATGACCGCTCAGATGAAAACCTGCACGCCAAAGGCGGTGGTCGCCATTGGAGGCGGCAGCGTGATGGACGCCGCCAAAGCGGCTTACCTCTCCTACCAGACGGAATTGGACATCCGCGAGCTCTTCGGTGCCGGGTTGTGTGCCAAACGCTTCCCCGGCAAAAACTTCAAGCGAGTAATCTGTGTTCCGACCACCTCTGGAACCGGTTCCGAGGCAACGCCATACGCTAACATCATCGACCGCCCCAACGGCGTGAAGCGCCTGGTGATGGACACCGAAATCATTGCGGATCATTCATTCGTCATTCCACGCCTTACCTGGACCGTACCAACAGAGCTGACCGCTATTACCGGACTGGACGCCTTTGTTCATTCGATCGAGAGCCTTCTGAACTTCCGCGCGTCCGCCCTTCATCCCGAAGCGACCGCATGGGGCTTGGCCGCCGTGCGGCTGATTCGGCAGTCGCTCCCCATTGCGCTGGGCAGGGCACCTGGTTTTATGGCGCTAGCCCGTGCCGAACTCGCCTTGGCCTCGGCACTCGCCGGAATGTGCATCAAGGTCTGCCCGACCAGCCTCCCGCATCTGTGCAGCTTCTCGGTCTGCGGACACGCCTCGCACGGTGCGGCCGTGGCCAGTCTTCTCCCAAATTTCTGGCGCTGGTACCTGGACGGCTCGCCGGAGTGCGCTGAACGCACACGTTTGCTGGCTCCGCTCCTGGGCGGAACGGAGCCACTGGAGACCGTCCAGTCCACGGTGGAATTCATCGAAAGATGTGGCATCTCAACACACCCAGGCAAGCTCACTGGTCTGCCTGCATCCTTCATAGACCAGCTTGCAAAGGACGCCGCGCAGAATCCAATGAAACTGGAAAGCGCCCCCCGACCGCTTGCCGCCGGAGACTGCCAGTCCGCTTTCCACGAAGCACTAGACAAGTACTGGGATTGAGAGGCCGCCATGGAGGCATTCACACTCATCACTCCCTCCGAAGGCGAAGTGCTTTCCCAGCACACGCCGCTACAGGCGAATTTCAAGGCGATGCGGGCCCGTTTGAGTGCCTCGCAGGGAAAGGTGGACTACCTGTATTTGAAACCCACGGAACTGGAAGACGACAGTACACCTCGGATACTCACTTTTGCCTGGGAAAATGCTCGTGAGGACTTCTGTCCACAGTGTGTCGAGGTCGCTGAGAACCCGATTTTCACGGGACATGTGATGCATTTCGCCGTTCTGCCGGGCCGCCAAGAGACACGGGGGCATAGCCTTAAGACCAACACAAAATATTATTGGCGTGTGGCTGGAATTGATGAAACAGATTCTCCGGTCTGCTCCCAGACCGCCAGTTTCCAGACTGCGGCCGAATTTCCACGGTGGGTTTTTATCGAAGGCGTGCCCAATGTCAGGGACATCGGCGGTTGGGAAACCAAGGACGGCCATCGAGTGAAACAGGGACTTGTCTATCGTGGAGGTGAGATGAACAGTCACCAGACCGCAACACCGGCTGGCTTGAAGTTCGCCGAGGAGGAATTGACCATCCGAACCGATCTAGATATTCGCGGACATTCTGAGCTGAACGCAATCCCCTCCCATGGACCGGCTCTGCCGCCGAGCGTCAAGTGGTTCAATGTCCCGCTTGCCGCCTACGCCGATATCAACACCGACGAACAGCGTGCCAATTACGCAAAGGCTTTCCGAATCCTTATCACACCCGCATATTTCCCCATCTACACACACTGCTGGGGAGGTGCCGACCGCACCGGAACACTCGTGTTCCTGCTCAATGCCGCATTGGGAGTTCAGGACGAGGCATTGTTGCTCGACTACGAACTAACCGGTCTGGCCACCTGGGGTGCGCGCTCACGCGATTCCGAGCTCTTTCGGGCTTTCGAAGCCATGCTGGAGAAACTTGCCCCTGGACAGGATTACCAGGCCAAGGCCATTGCCTACTGGAAATCCGCCGGCATTTCCGATGCCGAAATCATCCGCCTGCAGAATTTATTTCTGGAATAACCCTTTGAAGAGTTTCAAATAGGATGCAAAATGATTCTGCGCTTCGGTGCGTGCGGCGAAGTACCCTATTTCAACTCCCCGAGAAGTTTTTCCACAGTTATGCCCTCGGACTGTGCGCGGAAATTCACGATCACGCGGTGGCGCAGAACCGGCAGCACAAGCGAATCGATGTCTTCTCGGCTGACATTGCCACGCCCCGCCAAAAGCGCCCGCGCCTTTCCCGCCATCACCAGTGCCTGTGAGGCCCGCGATCCGGCGCCCCACTTTACATACTCCTGGAAGCGTGGGGTACATTGTGGCGTTCCGGGACGCGTCGCGGCACACAACTGCACCGCATGTTCCACCACGCCCTCCGGTGTCACGATCTCGCGGCAGAGCGCCTGCATCGCGAGAATTTTCTCGGCATCCAGAATAGGCTCCAATGCAACTATTTCTGGCTGGGTAGTCAAAGCAACCATTCGCGTCTCTTCGGCAGGCGAGAGATAATCCATCACGATATTCAACAGGAAACGGTCGAGTTGCGCTTCGGGCAACGGATAAGTGCCCTCCAACTCGATTGGATTCTGCGTCGCAAGCACCAGGAATGGCAACGGCAAGACACGAGTCTGACCGGCGGTCGTGACCTGTCGCTCGCCCATCGCTTCCAAAAGTGCGCTCTGCGTCTTAGGCGGCGTGCGGTTCACTTCGTCAGCCAGCAGAACCTGCGTAAAGAGCGGTCCCTCTTGAAAACGGAATGTACGCCGACCGGTTTCGGGATCCTGTTCCAACACCTCGCCGCCCAGGATGTCCGCCGGCATCAAGTCCGGAGTGAACTGGATGCGCCGAAAGGAAAGCCCTAACAGTTGCGAGAGGCTCTTGACCAGATGAGTCTTACCCAACCCCGGCACGCCCGTCAAAAGGGCATGGCCACCAGCCAAAAGGGTAATGAGCAAATGCGACACCACTTCCTCCTGACCTACAAAGACCTTCGACAATTGCGAACGCAATTCCGACAACTCTTGCGCAATGACTTCGATTGATTTCATTTTCTTATTATCCCTATTTAAAACCTAGCCGAGCACGGATTTTCTCCGCTTCGCCCAAGAAGATCACTTTGGTTTCAAATGCCTTCATCGGGAACTCCAGGCTATCGGTGTCCCGTCCTAAAACTTCGCCGGTGTAGATTTCCACGGCATCGGTGCGTCGCGGCAGGCGGATGGTCTTGTTGCCATCGGAGTCCGCGTGGATGCATAGGAAATTCCCTCCTGCAAAGAAATTGTCGTCGGTTTCCGTGTAGATGTGTACCCCTGCCCAGCGGGCGACCTCACGTAGCCATTGGGCATCCAGCGCGACTCCGCCGTAGAAGATGGCGTTGCCCTTGCGGGCGACTGCCACCGCCTTGTCGGCGACATAGCGTCCCAGAGGCTCGGCGGCCTCATCCACCACCGCGAAGCGTGGTCGCACAGGGTAGTCCAGTCCTGCCTCGCCACCATTCGACAACGCCAGTTGGAGACTGCCACCATCAATCTCAACAAGTTTAATTCCAATGAGTTCTGACATTCTTTCAGCATCCACGCCTGAATCTGTCATGAAACCCACGCCATAGAGGAAAACCGCAGTTGCACCATTCGAGCGAACCACATCCAGCGCCTCGCGCAACTGTGGCGAATCCAAGAACGCACCCGCAAAAATGACCAGCTTGTAGCCCGCCAAACTCTGTGGTTCCTGGAGCATCAGCCAATCCACCGGAGCGCCGCACTGCGACAGCGCAATCTGCTGGTCACCAATCAGTTCGCCTGTCAAGGGCTGGACGCCGCGCATGGCCTCGGCAAGCTTTCCCGTAGCGGGGTCGTAGTGGTAGCGTGTGAAATCCGGCACATAGATCTGCTGCAATGTCGGAACCACGTACGCCAGCGCTTCCTCATCCAACACCACGGCGATTTCCGCCTTGGGCGAGACATTGTCCTCCACCATCATCTGCCCGGCCCTCGCCGAATGTCCGAAAAGCTCGCGGATTTCGGGCGCATCCAGTTCGGTTCCGCCAACTAGCGGCAGGTGGTTGAGCGGCATTCCGCGCGTAAGCGCAACGCCGTGATTTCGCTTGAGGACCGCCAGTGTCTGATCCATGTTCACGGTCTGGTCGAAGTTCGTTGCGGCGATGCGGTTTGTGCGCGTATCATCCTCGGAGAGCGAGAGTTTCCCGGCCGCACGAATGGCCCCATAGGGTTTCATGTCCGAGGACGGTGCGCCGATGGAGCGGTGACGGTAGTCGATGGGCGAGAGGAAGAAATCCAGATTCGGCGACTCCAGTAAACGGTGGAGGTCGTTGTGACCGCCGCCGTTCACGCAGTATCCGAGATTCGCAAACTCCTGGTGGTAGCCGTAATACGCCCCGACCAGCTTGTCCCCATGCGTCTCCTCGCGCACGACTTTGGCGAGGCGGTCGATGCACTCCGCGATGCTCTCGCTGTAGAAGCGCTCATAGAGGATGCTTGCCGCGTCCCGCACGGGGTCGCGGAGGAGTCCACCCGGGAGGGCGGCCTCGCGCTCCTGGCGGCTCGGCACGCCGGCGACCGCGCGGCCATGCGCCTCCGCATAGCGCCGGAAGTCCTTCTGGGATTCCTCCGCATAGTCGCCGAAGAACTTCGTGTGGGAGTTCCAGCCCTGCCACTCGTAAGTGATGCCACCTTGCAGATTGTAGAAGAGCATCCGCGCTCCGAAGTAGTACTCGCAGTGCCGGATCAGTGCGCGCACCGCGCGTTCGGCGTCCCGCCGGAAGTTCTCATTGGAGAAGGCGACGGGGCATCCGGCGGCCAGCCGCGCTTCCACCACATTCCCATCATCTTGCACTGCAAGACGTTCTGGATACATCTCGGCATACCACCTGCCCGGATGGCACCAGACATAAAGGCCCAGCCAGGCGTTCGGGTACTTCTCCGCGCAGAAGGAGAGCTGCCGGTCCACCGCCGAAAAGTCATACTGGTCGGGTCCCACCCACCAGCGGCTCCGGTCGCCCATAAAACCGCCCGCACGGGTACAAACCACATTGAACGGAGAATCCTCGCCCTCCATGCCCGTCGGGACCTCCGGATGCTCAATGCACAGAGACACCAGGTAGAACGGCTTTCCGTTCAACATGATGCGAGGGCCATCTGGTTTTCTTTCCACCTGCAGCCACCCATCGGATCCAGGGATCGGACGCTCGCCAAACGCCTCGGTAAACTCCGCCCCACCCGTCGCCCGCCGGCCATAGACGCCGAATTGCCAGCGGACCGCATTTGAACAACCACCATATCGCAATCCGAAATCACGGATGTCAAACCGAATCCGACATGCGCCGTTTTCAAGCATTTCGGCACCCAATTCCTCCGCAGTTCCGCTTTTATAGCCCAAAAGCGTATTCATATTTTTATCCCGCAGCAACAGGTAGAATACTTCGTTTTCGGTGTATTTTGGTTCGCAGTGAAAATCCGCCACGCATTCCGACAACCCCCTTTTCTTTACCTCCACATCCACCTGCGGGAGCTTCGGATTGATGGAATGGTATTCTGGCGTGAAACGCCAAGGCGGATTCGGCGCGCCGGGACGCGTCTCGGCAACCAGCCAGTCGCACTTCGCCCCCTCCTTCATCCAGTCGGAGGGTGGCTCCCCGCCGAAGAAGCCAAGTGCATCCTCCGACGTGACCACCTGGAAACCATCGTCCTCATCGACAATCTGCAGGTCGGCCATCACGCCTCCCAACCCGCCGCTGTTGCGGTATTTGAGGCACAGGACATTGCGGCCAGTCCGGAAAAGCTTCGGCTCCAGCCAGGCCTGGGTGGAAATTTTCCAATTGGTGCTCCATTGTGCAACAATTTTACTTCCATTGAGATACGCCTCAACAATCCGGTCGTCGCACGAGGTCAGTAGCAGTGCATACTTCACCTCCGTTTTGACTTCGAACTCCTTGCGCAAATAACACTCCCCGACGAACTCGAAGCCACCATTCGCAGGTGCGGTCATCGGCGAGGCGAAACGCGTCGCCTTCGAATCGTAAGGCATTGGAATCCAGACTGATTCTGTTTCCCCCAGCACTACGGGAACCTCTTCGGGAATCCCTCGAAGTTCTGTCCGGCTCTTCTCGGGTGGCAGTGCATAAATTCGACGCACCCAAAGTTTTCCGGGGAACTGGTCCACCAGATCCAGCCGCATCGCCGTCACCGTTCCTGCCGAGCGCCAGACATTGTCCGCCTTGATCTTCAGCGTATGCCACTGGCCGTCCTGCACTAGCGAAGTCACATACAAGGCACGCTCCTGCGTAAAATTCGGTGCCTCGGATGTCGCATAGTAGAGCTGTCCGCCTGTCGTCTCCGTAAAGCCCTCCGCGCGATATTCCACTGCAAAGCCACCAATTTCACTGGCTGTCAAGGAGATGCTGGAGATGCCAAGCCCTGAGTCCCGGTCCTGCAGTTCCAGTCGCAGGCAGTCCGTTTCGGCGACTGCCGCCAACCGGCGCGCCTGCGACCACTGCGCCACTCCTTGCGGAAACTGCCACGACGGCAACTCCCCCGCCATCAACAAACATTCACATCCAAGCAGAAGGATCAATAACCATGATTTCATTTTTGCCCCAAAAGAAAAAAAGCTTTTTGGAAAATTTAACCCATTTATATCAATTTGGTGGCATTCCTCCTATTTTTCAATCGCCGGAGGGAGCGGAACAGGAGAGAAAACTCGGAGAGAACGAGGCAAGATGCCCCGAGCCTTTTGGGTCTACCTAGAGGTACAAATTGGTTCGACCGCTTCGCCACATAAGGCTAGAATCTGCTGATTCATTCGTTCGCAGTTTTCCCTGGAGATTGGTTTTGGTGGAATTTCAGGCGGAAATGAACTTAACATCAGCATTCGCCCGGCGGCCAATGCCCGACTATCCTCGATTGGAGGATCATAACCTGGTTTCAGGCCATACGGTATCATCTTGATCCATCGTGCCGTAGATTCCTCGCGGAGGCGTTTTTCCAATTCATGTTCAGCAGGAGATATTAAACCGCACACTGGAATCATGCCACAACGTGCTCGTTCTAGTGCGTCACTCAACTCCTGTTCCTGTGCCTCCACTGGCAACCATCGTGTAAGACGAACCGGGAATCGGAAAGGCGAGGCGATAAGGGTCAAATCTCCCATCGCACTCCACGTCATCTCTGATGACAATACAGGATGGCTAACATTGGGCATTACACAAAAACGGTCTGGATGATTCGCCTTCCAAAGGGCCCGGGCGGGATTGTTGCGGATATAGTGCCGAATTGCCCTGCGTTGTTCCGAATACCAGGCCAAACTAATCCAAAAGCTGCGCTCCCACAAACGGTCGGGGGAAATCCCTCGCACCCATGCAACAGACGCTCGGAGGAAATCCCCCGCACCCACCGCAATGATTGCCTGGGCAGCACAGGTCCGCCACCGATGGATAAAATCCAGGGGATCAAACTGCGGATCTAAATCAAAATCAACGATTAACAAGAAATGAACATGGTCCGGCATGATTACATAATCACTTAAAGTCAGGGCGTGATTTTTTCGGTGAAAATCCAGCATGGTTTCCTTCACCGCTTCACCGCAACCGGAAAGCAGCGGCCATTTTATCCCTTCCTTCAATTGCGAAAGAATTTTCGGTCGTCCCCGTAAACATGCCGTGTAAAAGAAAAACTGCTTCCCATGACGACGAAATCCAAGTTTCATAACATCTCCTAAAAGGGGTGCGGAGACGCCAAGTCCCCGGCCGTTTGAAGGGGTGCGGGGACGCCAAGTCCCCGGCCGTTTGAAGGGGTGCGGGGACGCCAAGTCCCCAGCCGTTTGAAGGGGTGCGGGGATGCCAAGCCCCCGGCCGTTTGCTATTTAATATAATTATAACATATTTTATTTCAAAATAATTCATATAATTTACCAAGAACGCCCATAAATTCTCATCTCCCGCAGCTGCCCATTTTCACAATCTTCTACCAAAACTGTCCTGGTCCCCAATTTTCTTGATACATTATGTAAAAATCATTCTCCTCACTATTTCGAAAACGCCAATGCCCTTACTAGAAACCTTCAACCCCGGCACCGCCATCTCCCCTGTCCTTGAGGCGCATCTCAAACACCGGATGTATGCCATTATCCACTTTGGCATCAACACCTTCACTGACCAGGAATGGGGTTATGGAGACGAGTCGCCCGAACTCTTCAATCCTACTGACTTCGATGCCGACCAGATTGCCCAGGCATGCGTGGACGGAGGGCTGACCGGCCTCATTCTAGTCTGCAAGCACCACGATGGCTTCTGCCTCTGGCCCACCAAGACCACGCCCCACAACATCTCCGCCTCGCCGTTTCGCAACGGCAAGGGCGACCTCGTCCGCGAAGTTTCGGACGCCTGCCAACGCCACGGCCTCGGCTTTGGCATCTATTGTTCCCCATGGGACCGTAACAATCCAGCCTACGGTGCTCCTAAATACTTGGGAATCTACCGTGAACAACTTCGCGAACTATACACCAACTACGGCGAGGCCTTCGAACTCTGGTTTGATGGTGCCAACGGCGGGGACGGCTACTATGGCGGTGCCCGCGAGACACGCAAAATCGACCAGTCCACCTACTACGATTGGGAGAACACTTGGAAAATCGCCCGTGAACTCCAGCCCCACGCCGCAATCTTCAGCGACATCGGACCGGATCTGCGCTGGGTGGGCAATGAAAAGGGACTCGCCCACCCTGACTCCTCTGCACTCTTCACTCCAACCGCACCAACGCCTGGAAAGAATCCTGCCCCTGGCTATCTCGACTACTCCCACAGTGCCACCGGCAACCTCGATGGACATTATCTCATCCCACCAGAATGCGATGTGCCCTTGCGACCAGGATGGTTTTATCATTCAGATCAGGATAATCAGGTGCGCTCCCTCCCCGAACTGGTAAACATCTATCTTCACTCGGTAGGCTGTGGCGGTTTCCTCAACCTCGGCCTCGCCCCTGACCGCCGCGGTCGCCTCCATGAAAACGACGTGGCGCGTCTCAAGGAATTCCGTTCAGCAGTCGATAGACTGGAAAGCGATCCGCTGATGACCGAAACCATCACGTTGAAGACTCATTCGCTGGTGATGGATTTTGACGGTCAAAACACCTTCAATCTCTTGGACTTGGCAGAGTCCCCTGAAGATCTGGAAACCACCCGAGAATACTGTATCGAGGCTATTACCGAAACCGGACAAATTTGTCCGGTCGGGCAAATCACGCTCGCTAAGGGGAAGGCCATTGGGTTGCGGAGGCTGATAGCCTGCGCGGAAACGACTGCTTCCGCTGTCATCCTAACTTTGCCAGACCTCCATCCCAACCACCCTCTCCACCTCACCTTTGCCATCCGCCATGTTCCAGCCGAACTCCTTGAGAAAACCCCGCCAACCGAAATTCCGCCCGACAAGGCTGTCGCCATGCCACTTCCCGACAATGCCGGCCTAGTGTTGGAATGGACACTTCCTGCGCCGGCAACCATCCACGGCTTCGTATTCCATCCAGACGATACCCACGCAAGCGGCCTGCCGCACCAGTACATTTTTGAAGCGCGGCGCCAAGGCAAATGGCTCAGCCTTACTGGAGGTGAATTCTCCAACATCCAGGCCAATCCGCTTCCTCAGAAAGTAACCTTTCCGCCTATGAAAGCCGAGGCGGTTCGTTTCCGCGCCATACGTCTTGTGGATGAAAGCGATCGCCTCAATTGCGCCGGTTTCTTACTTCTGACGTGAAAAATCTGCCCAAATTATCATTTTCACTCCCCATAGTGTTTTTTTACGCTATATTATGTTGTTTCTTTAAAATAATGTAATGGGGCCTGAAATGAAGTATGACCGACAAGTGGATTCCGCGCTGACCGAACTGGCAGAACTCTTCCTGGCACGCCATGGTCATGCGCCAGCCCTTCTCAGTCGCGCTCCTGGTCGCCTGGAAATTCTTGGCAACCACACGGATTACAACGAGGGAACCGTCCTTAGCGTGGCCATCAATCGCGCCGCACGCATTGCCGCCGCACCGAATCCAGAGGCAAAAGACGGCATGGTCTGCAGACTCTATGACATCAAGGGACGCTCCGCCCGCGAATTCCGGCTGGACGACTTGGACAACTGCCGCCATGGCGACTGGTCCAACTACATCAAGGGGCTGATTGTCGAATTCAACCTCCAGGGTTTCAAAGTCCCCGCCTTTGATGCCCTGGTCACTGGTGACGTCCCGCTATCCGCTGGCATGAGCAGCTCCGCCGCCCTGGAAATGGCCATGTGTGTCATTCTCAATAATCTTTCCGACGCCCGTTTGACCTGGCTGGAATTGGCGAAGATCGGTCAGTCCTGCGAAAACAACTATGTCGGTGCCCATACCGGTCTAC
Source organism: Victivallales bacterium (assembly GCA_017417585.1). GTDB lineage: Bacteria > Verrucomicrobiota > Lentisphaeria > Oligosphaerales > Oligosphaeraceae > RGIG1601. The sequence continues at coordinate 44,325 of JAFPYX010000010.1, read as the reverse complement.
TCGACCAAATCAGTTCGCTCAAGGGCAAGGCCGGTCAGCTCATCTACTCTGATTTCCGGTCCTTCGAGGTCGAGAATGTGCCCATGCCCACAGGAACCGTCTTTGTGGTCGCCAATTCGAAAATCAAGCATAACCTGACCAACGAATACAATGAACGGCGGGAAGCCTGCGAAGAGGCTGCCCGCATACTGGGCGTAAAGGCCCTTCGGGATGTATCCCCTGAAATGCTGGAGCATCGCAAAGGCGAATTGCGAGAAGTGGTTTATCGCCGCGCCAAGCATGTTGTCGGGGAGATCGCGCGGGTCGCCGCCGGCCAGATAGCTCTCGCAACTGGAGATCTGGCGCTTTTCGGAAAACTCATGACCGAATCCCATGAGTCCAGTCGTAAGAATTTCGAAAACAGCTGTCCGGAAATTGACATGCTGGTTGAAATCGGCCAGACAATTCCCGGTTTCCTGGGGGCACGAATTTCCGGCGGGGGCTTTGGCGGCATCTCGGTACACCTCGTCCAAGCTTCGGCTGCTGAACGCTACTGTGAGGCACTCGGAGCAGAATACCATAGGCAAACTGGCATCGACTCCCAACCGATGGTGCTGGCCGCAGCCGATGGCGCAACACTTTGGGAGTATTGAGGGATACGCCGACGCGTCTCTCCTCCTGTCCTTTTCATCAAATCACACCATTGCATCTCCTGATCTATGTTCGAATCGTTAACTGACAAACTTCATTACGCATTCCGCAAACTCACCGGCACCGCCCAGATCTCCGAAAGCAACATGGCGGAGGCCATGGGTGAGGTCCGTAATGCGCTATTGTCCGCCGATGTCAACTACGACATTGCCAACAAGTTCATCGAAGATGTCAAGCAGGAATGCCTTGGACAGGATGTCCTGAAGAGCATCACTCCCGGCCAGCAGGCAATCAAGATTGTCTATGACCGATTGATTCTCCTGATGGGCGAGACTGCCGCAGAACTCAACATCGGCGGCGGGACTCCGGAGAATCCCTCAGTCATCATGTTGTGCGGTCTCAACGGCAACGGCAAAACCACTACCGCAGCCAAGCTCGCAAACTTCCTGCTGAAGAAACACAAAAAACGTACCCTTCTGGCCGCCTGTGACCTGACCCGCCCTGCCGCCATCGACCAGCTGGAAGTCCTCGGTCAGTCCCTCGCCCTCCCCGTCTATACCGATCGAACTTCAAAGGATGTCGTTGCCGTCGCACAGGCCGCCGTCGCACAGGCGAAGGCAAAGGGCTGCCCTGTCGTGTTGCTGGACACCGCTGGCCGACTGCAGATTGACGAACCGCTTGTACAGGAGCTTGTCCGTGTCAAGGATGCCATCCATCCTCAGGAAATCCTGCTGGTCGCCGATGCGGCATTGGGGCAAGAGGCCGTCTCCGTCGCAAAACATTTCAATGACGCTTTGGACGTCACCGGCATCATCCTGACCAAGCTGGATGGCGACGCACGTGGCGGCGCCGCGCTTTCCATGCGGCAGACCATAGGCAAGCCGGTCAAATTCGTCACCACCGGCGAGCAGACCATTGACCTGGAGACCTTCCATCCGGACCGCATGGCTTCGCGAATTCTTGGCATGGGGGACATCCTTACTCTTGTTGAACGTGCCCAGACCGAGTTCAAGGAGGAGGAGGCGCGCAAACTGGAGGAGAAGGTCCGCAATGCCACCTTCGACTTTGAGGATTTTCTCACCCAGCTCAGCCGGATCAAGAAAATGGGGGGCCTGATGTCATTGTTGAAATTCCTCCCCGGCATGAACAACATTCCAGCAGAAGCGATGGATGAGAAGAGTTTCCGCCAGACAGAAGCCATCATTCGTTCCATGACTCCAGAGGAACGTCGTCTTCCCGACACCATCAACGCCAGCCGCCGCGCGCGTATTGCGAAAGGTTCCGGTTCCACACCACAGGCCGTCACTGAACAGATCAAGGTATTCATGAACATGCGCGAAGTCATGAGCCAGGTCTCTCGCGGCGGTGCGTCATCCATGATGGGCACGCTTTTTGGTGGAGGCGCAGGACTGGCCAATCTTGCCGGAATGATGCAGAACCGCACCGGCGGAGCCGCCGGTTCTTTTGCCAACAAGGGCATTTCTCACCAGGACGCCTCCTCACGGGCCAGTGAAAAGGCGCGCAGGGATGCCAAGCGCAAGGCGGAAAAAGCCGCGCGCAAAAAGAACCGCAGGCACTAGCCCCCTCGACTTGTCCCCGCGCCGTGCCTTATTCGTGTTTTCTGAATCCAAACTCGCTACAACGATGAAACACAATCAAATTCTGACTTTCTTCATTGTTGCACTTGTTGCCGCCGCGTGGCTGAACAGCTGCCAGCGCCTTTCACCAAGCGCGGAGCTTGACAGCCTGCTGGAGGCTCGCAACCGTCCCCAGGCCCTCAGGCTCCGCCAGCAGGAGCGCCGACGTGCCCTCCACAATGAAGTCCAGCGTCGTTTTGCGCTGGTGCGAGAACTCATTAAGGCGAAGAGCTTCGACAAGGCGGACTCCATCTTGGCCAGCATGAACGCCCTCACGGAATACCAGGCGGAAATCGAAGACCTGAAACGTCTGGTTTTCCTTGCACGTACCATGGGCATCAATGAAACGGCACTGGCCATCGACCAGCAGCGCATGGTCAACGAGGCTCAAGACGCACTGTTGTTACCCAAGACCTACAACACCTCCGTGAACATCACACCAGATGTCCAGCCGGAAGTCCTTCCGGAAGGCTACTTGGAGCAGCTCCTCAGCAAACGTGTCTCCATGAAAGTCGAGAACCTCCCGCTGGCCAATCTCGCAATGCAGCTTCAGAACGTGGACGAGTTGAACCTGGCCGACCCGCTCAATGTCATCTTCAGCGATGAAACGGTCAAGGGAAAGACCTTCTCTTGCAATTTCAAAGACGTGCCCCTCTACGAGGTCTTCTCCTACATCTCCCGCAACCTCGGAGTCGCCTTCAACATTACGGACAACCTGATCTGGGTGACCGCCGCCCAACCCAGCAACGGCCTGAAGCTGGAAACCCGAATCTTCCACTTGCGCCACGGCATTGTCCTGAAGGTCCCGGAAGGCATCGGAGTAACCGGAGACAGACCCGCTTTCTCTTCCGGTGTCGAAGAGGACACCGACCTCAAGAGTGCTCTTGCCGATTTCTACAAGACCGTCACCTCCGGCGGCACATTCACTCTCTTTGAAAATCGCAATCTCCTGATTGTCAATGACACACGCGAAAATATCCGCACCATTGAGCGGCTCGTGCAGGAATTGGACCGCCCGCCGCTGCAGGTCATCGTCGAGGCAAAATTCATCTCCATAAGCCAGAATGACCTGCGCGACGTCGGCATCGAGTTGAGCAAGGCGAACGGCGGCCATGGCGGGGCGGCCATCTCCACCGACAATCACGGTCACCATCCTACCAACGCAAACGTCGCCGACTTCTTCACCCAGTTGGGTGCCATAGCCATAGACAACCCTGAGGGCGTAGGAAGCCTCAAAATTGGCGGCATTCTCTTCAACCGATCCTACGACCTGGTTATCAGCGCCATTGAAAATAAAACCAGTACCGTGTCGCTTTCCGCGCCTCGAATCGCCGTCCTCAACAACCGAACGGGGCGTATCCGGAAAGGCGACAACATCTACTACTTCCAGGAATATGGCGTGCAGTCGGTGGACTCGGGCGACAAGGGGACCACCCAGGTGCTCGTCCCCAAGGGGAAGCCCACCGAACTACCCCTTGGCATCACCTTTGACGTCAAGGTGAGCATTGGTCACGACTATCAGACCATCCTGCTGGGTCTGCGCCCGGAAATCATCACGCTTGTCGAATGGGAGGACTATATCTCCTCCAACAGCGAAACCATTAACAAGGTTGAAAACAAGTACATCACCAATGTCAAGTTGCCACACACCAACGAGCAGAGCGTGGCCACCTCGGCGGAAGTTCACAGCGGCGATACGCTTATCCTAGGTGGGATGGTCGAAAATACCACCACCAAAATCGTCAAAAAAATACCTTTCCTTGGTGACATCCCTTGGCTTGGCGTACTCTTCCGCCACACCGAGGAACGCACCACCCCCACCAATCTGCTCATCTTCGTAACCGCCACCATCCTGAATGAGAAGGGCGAGGCTATAATCTACACCCCCGAGCCCGAGGTTACAGCTTTGGATCTTGTCCCGCTCTCAAATGTGGAAGACGACCTTGACGCCAATCTGGAAAAGGATTTTGCGACCGCGCCGCCACAGGAACCAACCACTGAAACGCCTGTGCAGGAAACGCCCGCCCCCACACCACCCTCCGAGTAGTCCATTCCACGTTTCCCCCAAAAAATTGCCGCACCATGCATAAGATCCTCAGATGGTCAATTGTGCATGGCGAAAAACGCCTTGCGAATTAGTTTCATGCCTTCCTACCGCCACAGAAAAGCACTTGGACTGGAATTCGACACTCATGGTGCCCGGGCCGTGCTGGTGCGCCGCCGTCTCAACGGCTGGAGCATTGGGGATGTTTTGCATCTACCTTGGAAACAAGAGGGCATTTTAAGCGACGGCGAGCAGCAGCGCGCCATCCGAGAATGGCTGACGGATCGTCACATTGGCGCTTATGCCGCCTGTTGTGGCCTTCCCCAAGCAGATGTCAACACTGCCATCAGCGACTTTCCTCCGGTTCACAATCACGAACAGCTCACCCGGATGGTGGAGTATCAGACCCGCCAGCTCGACGGGTTGTCTGGAGAACAGTTTCTGCATGCTTTCCAACCGTTAATCCCACTGCCGGGGCAGACCAATCCGCTGCTTATTTCCATGAGCAGGGAAACTCTGCTGGAAGAGCGCCTCAAGCACTTCCAGGCGATGGGATTGCGATTGGAACAGATGACTAGTTCGGGGCTCGCGTTGCTGAATGCCTTTGAAGTCTTGCAGCCCGAAGCGGCTGAGCAACCCTGCCTTCAGATCGTCGTAGATTTTGGCGCGGAGACCTCCGTCCTTGCCATTTACTGCCAAGGACGCGTCCAACAGGTTTCCACTATCGCGCTTGGCTTTGCTCCTGATTCCTCCGGGGACCAACCTCTCTCCAAGGCACAAGCTTTTGCACACGAAATCCAAGGCATTCTGCAAAGCTGGCGTTCCACCCAGCGCGACGAGAGCGATCCTCAACCCCTCACACAACTGTGGCTCAGTGGCACCGGCGCCTTGAATTCCGAGGTCGCCGAAGTTCTTGCGGCTGATCTCAAGACTCCAGTCCACCTCTTGGGCATTCCGGCCCGAAAATGTGCTGCTGGTATGCCGACAGGCGGGGCAATCGGCGGTGTCTGTCCCGCGCTGACCATTGCCTTTGGCCTGGCGGTTCAAGGAACGGGTTCAGCCCCCTACTCCCTTTCCTTGATTCCAGAACGTCTTGCCTGGCAGCAGCAAAAACTCGCCGCGTGTCCATTCCTTCTGCTTAGTGTGTTCATTCTCCTTGTCGCCATCGTCATTGGTGTTTTCTTTTTTTCCAAGGAACTTCGGATTTCCACTGAGCGTCTTCAAATCCGCGAAGCCGAACTCGATGAGGCACTCAGCATTTGCCCAAAGCTCGACACTGCTTACCAAAAAATCGATCATTGCCAGCGAAAACTTCTCCCCATCGCCGAAACCGGCTTCCGCACGCAGCGTTTTGTGGACACCTTGGAAGAATGGCTTCAGTCACTTCCCGAACGGGCAAATACTCGCGAGACATGGTGCTTCTATCTCGCAGATGAATTTTCATTCAACCAGGCAAATACCCCACCTGCCAGTGCCAAGACAGCCCGCAGAGGGCGTGAGGAGGAATCATCCGAACATCCTGGCCGCCAACGATCCTCTCGCGCATTGGAAAATGGCACTTCCACCGTCCGTCCCATGGAAACGACAACGTCAGAGGACAATGCCGACAATGCTCAACGAAGCGCCCTCTCGGAACCCGACACCTCTGGACCGGCATCCCAGGAGGTCACAATCACGTATCCCCCTGTCACCCAAGTCACGCAACTGCCCTGCTTGACCCAGATGTACATCGGGGGCTTCCTCCCCTCCCGTGGCAACAAATACCAAATGGTCAAACGGATGCAGGAACGTCTGAATATCTCAGGCACATTTGTCAATGTGGATGACTATGAGGATTTCCTCTCGCCGTTCTTCGTTGATTCCTATCTCTCCCCCTGGAAAGAATTTCTGACCAGCCATCGCAAGGAGCTGGGGCAGGAGTATCTTTTCTTCTTCTTGCAACTTCCCTTCCGAGAAGCACCAGTCAAACGCCCTGCGAATTGAACCAAGATGTTCTCACCGACTTTCCAAGACTGGCCACGCCCGAATCGGCTGCTCTTCTATGTCTTGCTGCTGATGTTTGCAGCGGCATTGCTCGTTCTATACCTGTACGTGATGCCCAAATGGCATCAATACCAGAAATACCAGCACGCCATTCAGGAAAAAGAGGAACGACTGGCCGGCACGCCTTGGCCGCAGGATGTGGAACTGCTTCGTCAACAATACGCAGAGGTTCGGAAAAAACTTGACGGAGACCCCGAAACGGCGGAAATAGGGCTGGTCCTCCTCACTGATGACATACTCCATCAGGCAACCAGCACCTTCGAGGAACGTATCCTGAGTCAGTTTGACTCACCCCAGCATTTCATCAATGCTGTTTCACGCATTGACTACAAGGATGCCTACGACCATTTCGCCCAGGAGCTGGAGGAACAGAAAGTCACCTTGGATCCCACGAATCTTGGTTTGGGAGAGGACACCGCGGACCCGGTCTGGCAGATGACACTCAAGCTTTGGACGGCGCAGCAAATCTGCCACATTGCCCGTGAACACCATCTTGCCATACTCAGCGAAGACGGCATCGCCGCCATCAACGCCCTCCCCCCTATCGCCTACACTGTCGAGGATACGGATACCGCCACGCCATACCTCCTGGAATTTCCAGTTCGGGTCAAGCTCAAAGGGAGACTGGAAGATTTTCTGCTTTTCGCCCAATCCCTTTCCACTTCTATCTGCTTTCTCCCGTTAAAGCAACTGGAAATCCAGACCCTCCCTCCCGACCCGCCTCTGCCTGGGAAGGTCAACACCGTAGACACTGCCATCTTCAACATGGTCTGTTCGTCTTTCCTGCAACCTCGTAGTTCTGAGTTCGACATGCCTATCAATGACTAGGTCTTCTTCTCATTTCAGTACACATTGGGAACTAGCCCTTTTTCTTCTGTTGCTGCTGGCATTGCTTGGAGGCATCATCGGATGGCAACTGATGTTTCATCCGCAACAGGAAATCGTTCTTCCATTCAAGGCCAGCCCCAAACCGCCATCGCTGATTCCCTGGGAAGAACTCCATGAGGACCAGCAGCCCCCCTTCATGCATCCGGACATCAACACAAAGATCCGGAACCCCTTCTTGGTTTCTTTTGTTCTGCCCCCTCCGCCTGGGCCGCAAACGGCACAAGTTGCCTCTTCGCCAGTCGAAGAACCTCCCGCCCCGCCGCCTCCGCCGCCTCATACTTGTGAAATCACCTACACCGGCATCTATCATAGCCTGATGGGAAAAACTATCGCATATTTAAAATGCGTGGATTCCCTTAGCGGTGAACTGACTGTCAACCTCTCACAAGGAGAGGAAATCGTTCCTGGTCTAAAGATTCAAGAAATCACCGAAGACGCCGTCCTGATCACTTCTCCTTCATCGGCTGAGGTGGATGGAAAGAGCTTGCTTCGCCTTCCCCTGAGGGAAAGCATCACCCTTACGCTCCCCCGTGCCGAAGAGACATCCGCAGAATGACATGCACGATGGTCTATTGGCGGGAAACCTGGTCAGCCGTCTTTCCATGGCGTCATACCCCCCCGCTTAGAGAATCATCCCTTTTCTTCCTTATCCCCCTGAATGCCTGACTTCCTCGACTATCTCCACGAAAAGGCTGTTCTTCAACCCTCCCAGGCCCAAGCGGCACGCAACCGCATTCAGCGTACCGGTCAAGTCCCTGAGCAGGCGTTGCTGGAACTGCAGTTGCTCCCGGAAGAGCAGCTTTACAGGGAGTTGGCGGCCTTCCATGACCTGGCATTATTAGACCTTTCCCGTCAGGAAGTCTCCGCCGAGGCGATTGCAAAATTGCCGCCCCGGCTGGCCAGCCGCTTCCAATGCGTGCCGATTTCGCTGTCAAAGGGGACACTTCTGCTTGCCTTCACTCACGTTCCACCTCAAAGCATCCTTGATCAAATCCATTTGTTGTCTGGCTTGCGCCTGCAGATCGCCTTATGCCTGCCATCCCAATACGAAGAATGGCATCGCCAGACCTACGGTGGCATATCGGCGGAGAATGTCTCTCAGCTGCGTCAACAACGCAAGGGCGGGCGCCAGGCAAGGCTTGCGGATGCGCCAACAGTGGACATCACGGAAGAAGCCAAGGACGAGGCATCCATCATTTCCCTTGTCAATGACATTCTCGACCAGGCATTTGCCAGCGATGCCACGGACATCCATATTGAACCTTACCGCGACAGGCTTCGAATTCGTTTCCGCATCGACGGAATGCTCCGCGAAATCCCGACGCCGCCTGGTCTTGCCGACCTCACCGATGCCATCATCTCGCGCATCAAGGTGATGGCCCAGCTTGACATCACGGAACGGCGCCTCCCACATGACGGACGCATCCGCCTCCTGCGGCACGGCATGCCCTGCAATATCCGTGCATCTGTCCTGCCCACCAGATTCGGCGAAACGCTCTGCCTCCGTCTGCTGGACAACGCAAAAGTCTATCTCCAGACCGGCGAACTCGGTCTAACCCCTGCCCAGCTCGTTCAGCTCCATCGCCTTGCCGAACGCCCGAATGGATTGATTCTTGTCACCGGCCCCACTGGTTCCGGGAAAACCACTACATTGTATAGTGTTCTGGCGCATCTGCGTGACCAGCGCCCCGACCTCAAGATCATCACCGTCGAAGATCCTGTCGAATACGAGATGCCGGGACTGACGCAAATCCAGACCCATGCCGAAATCGGCCTAACCTTCGCCGCCGCATTGCGCTCCATTCTTCGTCATGACCCGGACATCATCCTGATTGGTGAAATCCGTGACCGCGAGACTGCGGAAATCGCCATCCAGGCCTCGCTGACCGGGCATCTAGTCTTCTCCACTCTTCACACCAATGACTCGGTCGGCGCCGTGAACCGTCTGCTTCATATCGGAGTGGAACCCGATCTGATTGCCAGCAGCCTGGGCTGTGTCATTGCCCAACGGCTCGTGCGTAGGCTCTGCCCATGCTGCGCAGAAAAACTCGCAGCAGGGGATTTGTTGCCTAGTGATCGACAGGAGCTGGAGAAAGTCCTCCTGCGGCAGGGACGCCCCGTCTCCGGCCTGACTGTTCGCAATGCGCGACCAGGTGGGTGCCCGTCATGTGGACATACCGGCTACCACGGACGAATCGCCATATACGAATTCTTCCAGATTACAGAACCCATCGAAGATCTCATCACCAACCGTGCGCCAGTCTCCGAAATTCGGCAGGCCGCCCAGGAAGAAGGGTTGCTCACTTTCCGCGAGGATGGCTGGCTCAAAGTCGCCGACGGCATCACCTCGCCATCGGAAATAAACCGCGTCACCCTACCACCGAAACCAACCACCTGATTGCTTCTTGAAGCCACTAATAATTGAAGATGTCTCCTTTTTTCAAACGAATCCTTTTGAAGATCTCTGGCGAGGCACTGGGAGGTCCCAATGGTGGGATTGCCCCTGAGGCTGTCGCCAACGCCAGCCAGATTATCCGCGAGGCCCGTGCCGCCGGCGCACAGGTCGCGGTCATCATCGGGGCTGGAAACCTCTTCCGCGGTCTGGCGGGAAGCCGTAAGGGCATGGACCGTTGCGGTGCCGACTACATCGGCATGCTTGGCACCTGCATGAACGCGCTGGCCATGCGCGACACCCTTGAAGCCGCTGGAATTCCCGCCGCCATCCAGTCCGCCCTTCCCATCACCGGCATTCTGGATCCCTTTGACTACCGCCTGGCAAACGATGCGTTGAATGACGGAAAAGTCCTACTCTTCGCCGCCGGCACCGGACACCCATACTTCACCACCGACACCACTGCCGCACTCCGAGCCCTGGAAATCCACGCCGACGCGGTCTTCAAGGCCACAAAGGTCGATGGAATCTACACCGCCGACCCCATGACCCATCCGGAAGCGACCCGCTACGAGAAGCTCACCTACGAACGGGCGCTCGCCGAACACCTCAAGGTAATGGACGCCAGCGCTTTTGCGCTCTGTTCGGACAACCATCTGCCGATGGTCGTCTTCAAGGCCGGGCAACCCGGCGTAATGACCGAAATACTCGCCGGCGACTTCACCCACGGCACTCTCGTGGGCCACGAATAGCAAAAAACTCAACAGTCAACATAATAAACCCAAAGCAAGGAACTTAAAAATGCCTACCGCTGAAGAAATCCTCTTTGATGCAGAAGCCGCAATGACCAACACCATCGACGCGCTCAAAAAGCGCTTCGACGCCGTCCGTACCGGCAAGGCATCGCCGGCACTGGTCGATGGAATCATGGTCGAGTACTATGGTGCCCAGACCCGCCTCAAGGACATGGCCGCCATCTCTGCCCCGGATCCCCGTTCTCTCAAGATCCAGCCCTGGGACGTCAGCCAGCTCAACAACATCCAGAAGGCCATTCTGGCCAGCAACCTGGGCATCAACCCCATCAATGACGGCAAGGTCATCCGCCTCCCCATCCCCGAACTCTCCGAGGAACGCCGCACCGAAATGACCAAGCAGATCAAGAAGATGGCTGAAGAGGCGCGCGTCGAAGTCCGCAATGCCCGCCGCGACGCCAACGAGGCCATCAAGACCGCCAAGAAGAATTCCGAAATCACCGAAGACGAGCAAAAGGCAAGAACGGAAGAAATCCAGAAGCTCACCGACAAGATGGTAGGCGAAGTGGACAAGCTCTCCGACGCCAAGCAGAAGGAACTGATGGAAGTCTAATCCTTTCAGATTCCCCCAAATGGGCAGGGAATGCACACGCCTCCCTGCCGTTTCCGGCAACTTCCACAAGCTTCACAACAGCCCCTAAGTCCATGCGTATTTTACTCATAACCACCTGCTTATTCCTTGCCATCTCGTCTGGGGCGCTTCAGGCTCAGAATGCCCTCTCGGGCGAGGTCACCAAGCGAGACACCCGTGGAAATCCCTCGCTGGGCATCGTGAGCTTTTCAGGCGACGCCTCCACCAGGCAGATTCTTGAGCGCACGCTTCAACGTACGGACTGGTTCCGGGTAGTAGGCACCGATCAGGCCGCACGTGCCCAAATCCAACTCAAGGTTAGTGGCTCACCTCAAAATCTGGTCGCAAATGTCGTTGTTAGCGGGAAAGCCCCCTTCACCATCAGTGGCACTGGCGAGACGGAACAGGACGCGGTATTCCAGCTTGTTGACGCGCTTTTGAAACAGCTCTTCAAGGTGCCTGCCCTGTGCACCCGCCCAATCGCCTACGTATGCTCCAGCTCCTCTTCCACGACAAAGGAGATTTTCCTCTGCAATATCAATGGCACCAACCACCAGCGCCTCACCCACAACAACCGGATTTCCACGGAGCCCTCCTGGGGGCACTCCCGCGCACTGGTCTACACTCATAACAGCGGCACTTCCTTGAACATCGTTCTAGTGGATATCGCCAATGACCGCCAGCGCGTGGTCTCCAGTGCACGAGGCCTGAACTCCTCGGCAACACTCTCGCGGAATGGCCGCCTCCTTGCCCTTTCCATGTCGCTTGGCAAACAGGTCGACCTCTACATTGTGGACTTGGCGAAAGGCGAACGCACGCGCCTCACCCAGGACCGCAGTGTCGAATCCTCACCGGTCTTCAGCCCGGATGGCATGGAACTCTGCTACGTCTCCGACCAAAGCGGCCGTGCACAACTCTACGTCATCCCTGTCGCAGGCGGAAGCCCCCGGCGCATCGCCACCCAAGGTGCCCGCGAATGCGTCTCCCCCGACTGGTCGCCGGTATCCAATCAGCTCTGCTTCTCCATGCGCACCTCCAGCGGCCAATATGTGATTGCCACTCTGGACATGAAGAAGACGGATACCACACCCGTCATCATCACCGAGGCGGCTGGCAACTGGGAAGCGCCAAGTTGGGCACCGGATGGACGCCACATCGTCTGCACCCGCCAGAGCGGGAAAAACCAGGACCTCTACATCATCGACAGCTGGTACCATACCTTCCAGCAGCTTACCAAAGACGCCCGCGTCTCCCTTCCCGCCTGGGCCCCCGCATACTGATGGCGCGTAATCATAGGTCTGTGTCGGCAACCTGCCTACTGGGCGAAATGCCGGCGGGTAACCAAACTCCACTCGTTTTATGTTAACGCCCAAAGATCCCCAAAACGACGATGCCACAGGTGGAAACTCCCAGAAGCAAGACTCCACGCCGCAGAACGACTTTCCGGGCAGCACCACGGAGTTCCTCCAGCATCTCCGGGAGATGATTGGAAACCTCGGCGAAATGCCGTTCGCCAATATCCACCGGACCGCCGCCGAACAGCGAGCTGAAGAAGAACGCAAGGGGAAAAAGCCAAGCCCCCTGGAGCTTATCCAGCAGTTCTCCTTCAAGCCACGCGAAATCCGCGACTACCTCGACCGCTATGTCATCAGCCAGACGGATGCCAAGAAAGTGCTGGCCACCGCCGTCTGCGACCACTACAACCACGTGCGGCGTGCCTTGGAAGACGAACAGGTCTTCCGGCGAGACTACGCCAAGTCCAATGTCCTGATGATCGGTCCGACAGGCGTCGGAAAGACCTACTTGATGCGTTGCATCGCGCGACTCATCGGCGTGCCATTTGTCAAGGCCGATGCCACCAAATTCTCGGAGACAGGCTATGTCGGGTATGATGTCGAGGACATCATCCGTGACCTGGTCAAGGCCGCCGACGGCGATGCCGAGCTGGCGCAGTTCGGCATCGTCTATATCGATGAAATCGACAAGATCGCCTCGCGGGCCGGCGAAGGCCAGAAAGACGTCTCCGGCCGAGGCGTGCAGGTGAATCTGCTCAAGTTGCTGGAGGAGTCCGATGTGCGGCTCATCGCCCAGAATGACATGATGGGCCAGATGCAGGCCATGATGTCCATGCAGCGCGGTGCCTCCCAGCCCACCTCCATCAACACCAAGTTCATCCTCTTCATCGTCTCGGGCGCGTTTGACAAGCTGGACGCCATCATCAAACGCCGCGTCGGATCTTCGCTCATTGGCTTCGGGGCGACTTCGGCGGACTCCGCCTCGGATACTCCCCGCCTAACCCAACTGCCAGACGACGAGCTGCTCCGGCATGTCCAGACCGGCGACATCGTCAACTATGGCTTCGAACCCGAATTTGTCGGACGCTTCCCCGTGCGTGTCGTGCTCGACCATCTGGGAGTGGCGGAGTTGGAGAAGATCCTGACCACCGCTGAAAACGGCATCTGGGAGCAATATGTCGAAACGATGGCCGGATATGACATTGACTTGACCGCCGAACCCGCCGCGCTGGCCTATATCGCCGAGGCGGCCGAACGCGAAAAAACAGGCGCCCGAGGACTGCTCACCGTTCTGGAACGGACCTTCCGCGACTACAAGTTCGAGTTGCCGGGCACGGGCATCAAGGCGCTCCACCTCACAGCTGAGATGATCCGCGAACCCGCCCAGGCACTCCAGAAGCTCCTTGACGAATATGCGGACTCCGCCAACCAGCTCGCTCACGCGGAGGTCACGGCTTTCGCCGAACGCTTCCGCCAGCAGTCCGGATTTTCCCTCCAATTCACCCCGAAGGCCACCAGCACACTGGTCAAACAGGCGTTCGCCGCAGGCAAGACAGTCCGCGGCTACTGCGAAGAACAATTCAAAGACTTCGAATACGGGCTGAAACTTGTCCACCGGGATAATCCGCAGGAGCCTTTTGAAATGGACGAAACACAGGTTGCCAACCCGCAGGCCACCCTCACCCAGTGGATCAAGGAAAGTTTCCCGCAATAGTCCGCAGTCAATTGGCATTGCTTGACCGGAAAAGATGCTTCAACAAGCTGTCACCATCCAAAATCCCCGCGGCATCCATCTGCGCCCGGCGACGTTGATTCTGGAGGCAAGGCGACGTTATCCAAATACCCAAGTCTGGCTTAGCCGTCCCGATGACGGACAGCGCGTCGCCCCCAAGTCCCCGCTTGACTTGCTTGCCCTGGCCATGATCAACGGTTCGCGGATTCTCTTGGAAGTCGATGGCCCACAGGCCTCCGAATGCGCCGCCGAACTGTCAAGACTGCTTTCCAAGACCTATGAATTCAAATAATCTATAAATACAATAATATACTTATAACAAACGATATAATATTAATATCTTTAAGCCATGCCAAGTTTCGTGTCGAACCCATGATTTCCCTGAACATCCTCCATATTGACATGGATGCATTTTTCGCGGCGATCGAGCAGCGCGACCATCCGGAGTGGCGTGGAAAGCCTGTAATCGTGGGCGCCCCGCCGCACGAACGTGGCGTGGTCTCCACTGCCTCATACGAGGCCCGGGTTTATGGTGTCCACTCCGCAATGCCATCCCGCGAAGCCTACAGGCGATGTCCCCATGGTATTTTTGTCTCTGGCAACCATCACCATTACAGCGAGGTCTCCCAGCAGGTAATGGCCATCCTTCAATCCATTTCCCCAAAACTGGAGCAAGTGTCAGTGGACGAGGCGTTTCTCGATCTCTCCGGCGTATTGGGACGCGAGGGGAAAGCCGTTGAGACCGCCGAGGAAATCCGCGGGCGCATCCGCAACGAGTTGCATCTGACCGCCTCCGTCGGCATTGCGCCAAACATGTTCTTGGCCAAGCTGGCGAGCGACCTTCACAAACCCGATGGCCTCACCGTGGTTCCTGAAAGCCCTGCGGAAATCGCTTCCTTTCTGGCGCCTCTGCCAGTCGGCCGCATTTGGGGAGTCGGAACCAAAACCAACGAGATCCTCGCCAAATTCAATCTTCGCACCATCGGGGACGTCCAGCAGGCATCCACGGATTTCCTAACGCGGATTCTTGGAAGTTATGGTCCACGGCTTCACGACCTCTCCTTCGGCATCGATTGCCGTGCTGTCCAGTCTGAAGCTCCGCCGGAAAAGTCCATGTCGCAAGAATATACCTTCAAGGAGGACTGCCTGGACTACGCGACTGTCCGAGCAAAACTCCTTGAGCAATGCGAGCTGGTTGCCGCACGCCTGCGTCGTCATGAACACCTGGCAACATGTGCAGTCCTGAAACTGCGCTTTCAAGACTTTCGGACCATCACCCGCCAGATGCCGGTGAAGCCTGCCGCCAACTCCGACCGCATCCTTCGCGACTACGCCCTGCGTCTTCTCCAAGACACCGGTCTGGTTTCCCATCCGCGCCCCATCCGGCTGGTTGGCTTTGGTGCCAGCGCACTCATTCCCGTCTGCCAGGAGACGCCGCCAATGCACCAGCCATCGCTCTTTGAAGACGAGAACCGCCAGCAGGACCTCCAAGAGGAGACCCGACGGCGGGACAACGCCATCGACCGCGCCGTGGATGAACTGCGCCAACGTTTTGGACACACCTCCATCCACCGCGGATAACCGTATTCTGCCACAAAATCTCGTCTTTTTCAGAACAAAGAGGTTGAAATCCTCGGAAAGCGACTTATCTTATGGGAGTTTGCCAAACGGCCATAGAACTTCATCGGAGAGGTGTCTGAGTGGTCTAAGGTGCAGCATTGGAAATGCTGTGTACGGAAACGTACCCAGGGTTCGAATCCCTGCCTCTCCGCCATTTTTACCCAGGAAAATCGGTTTTCTTGCCATTTTCTTGCCGTTTAAACGGCAGGACGGCAGCAATTGGGGTCATCACGGTGCCAAAAGCCAACAAACCAGCCGCACCGCCCAAAATGAATAAAACAACCCGGTTGTCCAAGGGCGCCATCTATCTTCAGGATGGCAATTACTATTACCGATATCAGGTGGAGGGCCTCCGAAAGACGGTTGCCCTCGGCACCAGGAACAAGGAGGAGGCGCTGAAGAAGGCCCGCCTCCTGATTCCAACCGCGACCGCAACCACACTGGATGAGGTGGCCGCCCACGTCAAGACCGCCCGGGGCCTGGCAGCCCCGGAGAAGCGCCTCCGGCTTTCCAAGGCGTGGGAAGAGTATTCGGTCAGTCCCGACCGCGCCTGCCCCGCCACCGTTTCCGAGCAGCTCGCCTACGAATCGACCTGGGGGGAGTTTGTCGCCTTTGCCTCCCCGAAGGCGGCCTATCTGGATCAACTCACCCCCCGCATCGCCGAGGATTTCGCCGACCTGCTTCGCAAGCAGAATTTGGCGGTGGATACCCACAATCGCAAGATCAAGCGCATCCGCAAGGTGCTGACCGTCCTTGCGGGTTTTGGGGCAAACCCCGCGCTTTTCCGGGCGAAGACGCTTCTGCGGAAGGCCCGCGAGGAGAACAACCTCGCCGTCCGCCGGCTGAATTTCACCCCGGAGCAGGAGCGTGCCATCATGGCCGCCCTGGACGATGATTCCTTCCGGCTGCTCAACAAATCCGAGATAAAGGTAATCTACTATATAGGCCTCTACACCGGGCAGCGCCTCAAGGATTGCACGCTGATGCGCTGGAACCGCGTCCATTGGAATCTGGGGCGGATTGAAATCATCCAGTACAAGACGGGCAAGCAGGTCTCCATACCAATGGCGGAGCCGCTGGAGCGCATCCTGCGGGAACGGCATAGGGATTGTGCGGACGAGGCCGCCTTCGTCTGCCCCAACGTGGCGCTCCGCTACCAGCGGGTCGATGCCCGCGGGAAGAACATTGGGGCCGCCCTGGTCGATCTGGATTGCATCCGCGTGCTTCGCCGGGCGGGGATAACCACCAACCAGGAAGTCCCCGGCCGGAAGCGGCGGGTCACCATATACGGCTTCCATTCTCTCCGGCATACTCTGGTATCCCGCTGCGCCGAAAAGGGCATCCCCGAATCGACGGTGGTGTCCATCATTGGCGACGATGCCGATATCATTGCCGCCTACTATACCCACGTGGGGGACGAGGCGCAGCGGGATGCCATCCGCGCCGTGGGTAAACTGGTGGGCATTGGCGGCGAGCGCGAGCGCCTGGAGGAGGCCCTCCGCTATCTTGATTCGCTTGGGACGGCCGCCCCGGAGGCGGATAGGCTCCGCGAAATCCTGACGGGCCGGCGGGCTTCCCAATAAGCGCGGAAGCCGCCCGGAACCGCCGCTATCCCCTTGCCTTTTTCGATTGCTGGGCGTGGGTGGATTGGCACTGGGGGCAGTGGGTGCAGATAATCCCCTTGTAGTCCAGGCCGCTGATCTCGCCGTTCATGGAATCCAGCGTGCTTTCCAACTGGACTATGATGAGCTCCTCCAGCCCGCTTATGACATCCAGCAGGCGGTTCATCTGGGCGTAGTTGCTATCCCCGGTGATATAGTCCGAGATGAACGATTTCCCCACATAAGACAGGAGCGATTGGCGCATGGGGGTGATTGCCGCCACAAAGCGCTCCAGCACCACGCCGGGGATGCCCGCCTCGGCGGCCTCCCGTTCCCAATCGTGGAAGAACGCCGTGATTTCGGTCTCCACCGTCGCCTGGAACTCGGCGGGCATCACGTGGAAATTGCTCCGCTTGATGAACTCCTGGAGCATCTTGCACTCGACATTCAGGCGGATGGTCATCAAATCGCCGAAAAGGCGCTTCCGCAGCACGCACTGGCAGTTCAGGTTGACCAGCCGGCTTTCCGTATAGTGGCGGAGTTTGAAGAACAACTGGTGGCCCAGCAGATGGCCCTTGTCCACAATAATGAGTTTGCGGCGCGACCAGTGACGCAGCCACCCGGCAATGGTGCTTCCAAAGCGGTTGAGTGCCATCCATAGCAGGCCGATGCCGCCTGAAATCAGTATGGCATAGAAAATCCCGTAGCGGGCGTTGAGCCGGTCCAGCAGGGAAAGAAAGGTATCCATTGGCTTGCCTCCCTACTTGGCCGTGTAGTTGAAATTATCGTATTCCCCGTTGCGGAGGGCACGGTATATTTGGGCCGCCTGGCGGAGCCGGAACACCCGGAGAAGCCACCCGCCCTTGCGGATTAGCACGCGGAGGTTGTGCAGATAGACCGCATCGGCCACCGCCTTGTCGTCGGAAGACCCCCCGCGGTGGTAGTCGTATTGCAGCCGGTTGCCCGCCTCCACGCAATCCACGCCGAGGATTTCCGCGGGCGGGAACCCCTTGCCATCGTCCCAGCATACCGCCTTCCGCGCGACAATATCCAGGGAAAAATACTCCGGGCGGGCAAGAAGCCCCTCCCAGCATCCTATTTCGTTCCGCGCATAGCCATGCGGCCGGTAGCTTGCATCAAAGGCTGGCGTTTTCATTGCTATTCCCTCCGTATTCCGGTTCTGGATTGAAGTTCTTCGGTTTCGTACTTCCTACTTTCCTCAACCGGGGAGGCTACTGGCCGACCCCCAGGACATACAGATAGAACCGCCCACGCCCGGGGTCGATTCTGAAATCCACCACGTTGCGGGGGACGATGTCGAATACATAGGAATATTTATCCTTCTTGAGAATCTTCCCGTCCTTGCCAATGTAGCGGCGGGTGAACCGGCGGGAGAAGCAGTTGCTCTCCGACGAATCCAGCCCCCGGAAGGCCGCGAGGATTTCGGCGCGGTGCTCCTGGATATCCGCCTCGAAGGCCGCCCGCGGCGGCTCGAAGGCGAATTTCCCGACATACCGCCGGTACCGCCGCCCCGCCGGGGAGACCTTCTCCGCCACCGGGACGGCCGCCACAAAGGTGAACTTGTGGAAGGAGTGCTTGAAGCACTCGAGGAAGATGTCGAAAGGGCTGCGCATTGCCATGGGGGGATTGGGGGAAGGATTATGGCATTCCGCCTGAAATGGGGCGATGTTCCTCCAATCCACCAATTATAAGCGCGGCCGTTGCTTTTTACGCGGCAAAGGCGTGGAAATTGGCGCACGCCGCGTAATGTCGTTGCCAACCGTGATATATTATTGAAGCACCCCCCATAAAGACATCTATGCATTACGAAATCACCTACTTCGATGAATCCATTGGCGAATTCCGCCGTGTCAATCTGCGCAAGCAGCCCTTTCTGTTGGTCCGGGCGCACGACCCGCTTAACTGCCGGGAAATGCTGATGGCAATATTTGACCAACTCCCGTGGCGGGCTTCCAAAGCCAAATGCGTAATGGCAATCCACCATCCGGCAGGTGAAACGGCCGCGTGCTTTGAAGCGCCGTGGCTTTCCGCCCCTATTACCCTTGATGAAACAAGTGCGGCGGGGCTTCAGACGGAAATCGATAAGGCGGCAAAGTCTTTCAAGTCGGACCCGAAGCATCCGTTCCTGACGATCATCCTCCCGTGGCTGGATTGCCTTTGGTCTCCCGCCTTTGCGGCAATGCTTTCCCGCTTGGCCAAGCAGAAAAATGCCCTTGCCCGGCGACGGGTATTCCTTTTGCTTGGGGCTTCGTCAGAACTCCGGCTTCCCTTTGAAATTCCCGAAGCCGCCGCCGAAACAACCACTCTTGCCCGAGAGGCAATGTATACCACGATGGAACTCCGGGCAATTAGGGCAATCGCCTTCTACCAAGTCCCCCGGCGGGCGTGGCTTTGGGAGAAATTTGGATTCCCCGTAGCTCTGGCAAACGCCATTTGGCGGGAACTGGCGGCGAAAGGCTTCATCACCGAGAAAGACGGCAAAGTCCAAATTGACGGCGAGGGCATTGAGAAAGCGCTGGCGGATTTCCGCCCAATAGACGGCTGCCCCGATGACCTCCGTCTGGCAAACGAATTATGGCTTTTGGAAACCGAAGAAGCCCGTAAGCAGACGCGCCAAAAAAGTTAAACGGATTTCCGCGTCAACTCCGTAACTTGGCCGCAGAATTGATACAAATCGCGATATTCTGATAGTTTGCGCATTGCATGCCCCGTATGCGCCTGATCGCCGGGGCGTTTCCGGGCGATGGTTTGGAGACCGCCGATAAAATCGGTTTCCCGTCCCCAAATGCTAAAGAGCTTATCCTGTTCCGGCGTAAGTCCACCGGCGCCGCGGCGTTCCCACGCCTTGGCCGCGGTTACAACCATTGTATTGGTGAAACGCCCGTAGTCGGCTATGCCGTTCCGCAATTCGCCGCCGTTGGCGTGGGCGATACCAAGTCCGCCCGCATAGCAGAAGCATGCGGCATCGCAGAACCGCTGCACCTCCAACCGCGTCTCCAATGCCCCGCGCCCGGCTGCTTGAAGCAACTCACAGTAGCGGGTGGCGTGGGCAATTACCAGTGCACTTTTTTTTCTTGCTTGCTTGTTGCTACTGAAGCGTAGCATTACTCCGCCGTGGTTAAGGCGGGCGCAGCAGTCTTTCACCCGGTCGGTGTGAATCTGCGACGGCTTGTCCGGCGCCGGGGAATAATGGGAGGGGGAATCCGCCTGGTGCTGTATGCCGTCGCTTTCAATGTAGAATGGGAAAGGAGGCCTGCCTGTTTTTGCCTTTACCACGGCATCCGCCCGAAAAAGACGGCCGGCCTTGGCAGCAAGATGCTTGACATCGTCCTTGGTGGCATCTTGCACCAGTTCCATAATTGCCTTGTCCGCCTTTTGTTTCTGGTTGTAGGATGTAAGCCGCGCCTGCGAAAGCACCTCGAACGAATTGCCGGGGGCGATTTTGTCCAAAACGCGCTCAAGTTTGAGGAGACTCCGTTCGCCGGGGGAATTCTCAATCTTGGCATCGCTCCATCCCTGCTCGGTCTTGTGGAATCCCATCCTTTTCAACTCGGTGCGGTGGTGCTCCGGATCGCGTATCCACTTGGCAATAAGCAGCAGCGCCTGCGCCACCCGTAGCGGAACGGATTGGTGCGGATGATTAAGCATATTGGAAGTAAGGCTAATGCAAGCCCTTAAGTGCGTTATCCCGATGGCGGTCCCAAGATTAAAAAAACGCCGCCTGCGGCGGCCGACCATCATTCTATCCAACGGGGATATATAATGGATCAGCCTTTTCCGCAGGCGGCGGGAGGGGCAAGCCGCGCCCCGGGGCTACACCAGCGTGGTGACGACGCCGGCCATTGCCACGCCATCGCCGAAGCGGATGGGCTTGGCGGGGTCCTCGTAGCGGAATGCCATGACCGGGGCATCCCGCAGGCTGCCGAAGATCGCCCGGCACTGCCCAAGATCAAGCGCGAACTTGAAATCCGTCCCCTCGCTGGATTCCAGCGGGATGCGGTCGCGGACGCTGCTGATGCCGTTGTCGCTGGAAAGCACCACGGTATCGCCTTCCTTGGCGAAGGTGATATCCTTGGCCTCGCTGCTGGCGAAAATCCCAAGCGACCCCATCATCGCCTCCTTGGCAATGGCGAATTTCGCCGCCCCATCGCCGCCATCGATAAGCGAATCGCACTGGGGGGCGGGGAAGGCGCGCTCCGGGGTGTGGATGAAGGCGCTCATGCTGGCGGATTCCAGTTCCAGGCAGTTCTCGCCGAGGGCGATTTTCACCGGGGAATCCTCCTCGAGCGCCTCGATCAGCGCCACCGCCGTTGCGGTGATGGTCGCCTCGAAGGCGGTGATTCCCGCCTCGAGGCCGAGGGTTGCGCGGGCGGCAAGTTTGGAGTTGGTGGCGCGGGCGAAAAGGCTGCGGCCATCCGAGCCGAAACTGTAGTTGCTGTAGAAGTTATCCTTGGTATCGCGGGCGTAGGCCACCTGGGTGAAGATGCGCTTCAATTTGGCGGGGTCCACCTCGAAGGCCTTGTCCTTGTCCAGATACATCTCCGGGACGGCCAGCGCCTCCGGGGACTCCACCGGCAGGCTGGTGGTGGTCTCGCCCTGCGAGATGGTGAGCTTGTCGCCCGCCAGCGTGAAATCGGGGTCGCCGCGGAGCGAGTTGACGATGGCAAGGCGCTTGGCCTCGATTACGAAGGTCATGTCGCCGTCCGCCCCGCATTCAAAGCGGAAGATTCCCATCCCCGCCCCGTTGCTTGCGGTAATCGAGGCCTGGCCGCCGAGGGCGGTGAAACGGACCTTGTCCCCGGTCAGGGCGGAACTGGTCAGGATGCTCGCCTTTGCGAGCGCATTCTTGAATTGCTGCTTGTTTACTAGCATTTTTACTTTCCTCTTGCTACTTTTCCGGCGGGTTGTCTATTTGCGCCTTTATTCCCTTAAGAACATCCAACTGGTATTTATGGAACGCGGTAGAGCCGTTAAGCCAATCGGCGTAGCCCTTGCAGAAGTAGGCCGCCGCGCAGGCATCGGCGATGTTGTCGCTGGCGGTATCGAAGGCGTGGTTCTTGAACACGCACTTGACCATGTTCCCCTTCTTGGAGACCCCGGAGCCCGATTCGAACTTCTTGATCGAGGCGGGCGGCAGGGCAATGTAGGGGTAGCCGTTGGCCAGGAGCCGGTCCCGGACGATGGTCCCCAGGGCGGCCAGCGAAATGGCCGGCCCGGCGAACTGCCGCCCGACGAAGTAATCCTCCATCAGGACAAGCCGCACGCCCTCCCCCGCCATTTCCGCGATTATCTTCCCGGCAATTGCCCCCACCCGCTTGACCAGGCTGGCGTATTCGCCCGGCTTGGTGTTGATTTCGAAGGCCTTGCGGGAGCCGTCCGCCCGGAGCAGAAAGAATCCCGTGGCGGTCAGCGACAAATCCAGACCGAGATACGATTCCATTCTATTTGGCCTCCTCGAGTTTCTGCCGGCAGGCGGCGATTTCGGCGGCCAGCACCTCGCTCTCCTTGGCGTATTCCGCCTCCAGCTCGGTGATTGCCTTGTCGAAATCCTCCAGCGGCACGCCGTAGGCGGCCTCGATTTCCTTGCGGATTTCCGCCATTTCGTTCTCCAGGCGGGTCTGCTCCGCCTCGGCGGCCAGCCGCTTCACCCGCAAATCCTCGACGGCCGCCTTCAGCCGTTCGAATTCGGCAACATTGTCTTTTGGCATTGTCATTCTCCTTTTTCCGCGCCAAGCGCCGCCCCGCAAAGCGGGCACACGCCAAGCGCATCCCTATACGAATGGAAAGTCTTGTCGGCCTCGGCCAGCGCCGCGCCAGCCGCCCCGGCGGTCTTCTTGGCCGCCATCAGATTGCGGTAGATTGCGCGGGCATCCTCGAGGCGTTTCCGGGCTGCGGCGATATCCCTCCGCCGGGCCTCAAGCCGTTGGAGCCGTTCCTCAAACCCCGCCGTGGCGGCCAGAATTGCGGCGCGTTCCAACGCCCCCCGGTCTTCTGCTGCCTGACGCAGGAGTGCCAGCCGGCGCCCCTTTTCTTCCAGAACCGCCAGCCGCTCCTCCAACCCCCGGCCAATTGCCGCCCGCCCTTCCGCGCTGGCAAGCCGCGCGGAAGCAATTCGGGCACGGTGCAGGAGCGCCAGTTTTCCCGCCATTTCGCCAAGCCGGGCAAGCCGCTCCTCCAATCCCGCGCCAATGCCCGCCCGCAGCCGGGCGGCGGCCAGTGCGCGGGAAATCTGGCGTAGCCGGGCGGCGTAGTCCGCCCCCTTGGCAAGCAGGGCGGCATCCGCCTCGGCCTGCGCCATCTTCTCCCGTAGGGAATCCAACCGCGCGGTATGGGCATTGAACACCTCGGCGGGCAGCACCGCCGCCTCGGCGGCCGATACCTCCTCGGTCAGCGTCCCCAGCCGTTTTCGGCCGCCGGCATAGTCGGTGGCGATATCCTTGATCAGCTCCTCCATGCCCCCCAGGCCAATGGCATCGTCCATCATCCGGGCGACCACGTTGGCGGTGGCCTTCTTCCCGTCGATTTCGGCAAGCATGTAGTGCTTTTCCAACTGGAACATGATATTGGGGATTTCGCGCATATCCCCCCGGGGGCGCTCGCCAATGCCAAGCGCCTCCAAGGCCCCCGGCGGCATTCCCGCGCCAATGTTGCGGTAGGCCTGGGGCGGATTGCCCCCGATTGCCACCACCCATTCGTTCACGCTTTCCCCCCGGCGGCACTCCACCCATCCCCGGTCGGTCTCCGCCCGCACCGTGCAGAAATCGCAGCCCGTGCGGACGCAATCCTTATCGAAGCGGTTGGCCGCCACCAGGGCAAGCGCCCGGACAATGGAGCTTTTCCCCTGGTTGGATTGGCCGATAATCAGGTTCAGGCCGGGGGTGAACTCTATTTCCGAATCCTCGTGGGACTCGAAATTGCGGATGCTAAGTTTGCGGATCATGCCCTAATATGGAGCACGGCGGATAAAATCGCGAAAATTCCCCCCAATCCGCGGATGCCAATGCGACGGGAACCGATTCAAGGCGTATGACCAGGTGAAAAGTTAAGCAACCCACCCCCAACCGCCGATTAAGGCAAGGAGATACCGCAATGAAGCAGAACACCACCGCCCAGAAGAATCTCGCCGCCGCCATCGCCAAGCGCGCCGCCGAAGGCAAGCCCCTGCCCAAAGTCGGGCAGGGCGCGTTCTACTGCTCCGGCTCCGACCGCTACGGATACCAGATCATGGCCGTGGCCGATAACCTCGCCTGGTTCGTCTACGGCTCTACTGACTACACCGGCAAGGTCCGGAACAACGGAATGGCCAAGCTCTGCACCACGAAGAACTCCAAGGCCTTCGGACACTACATCGCCTGCCGCTACACCGCCCTAGTGAACTGCGACACCGACCTTGCGGACTACTGGACCAACCCCGACAAATGGGAGCCTCGCACTTCCTGGAACTCCTGCGGCTTGAGATACTACAACATCATCGGCCTGACCGGCACCGACGGCGAGGAGCCGACCTACCTCGACCCGAGCTTCTAGCCACACCGGCGGGGGCGGCCGAAGCCGCCCCCTTTTTTTATTGCCGTATTGGCGGTGCTGTTCCATATATGCCCAACCCCGCAATGGCGCGGCGGCCCACCCCCCAACGCACCGCAATGTCCTACGATATCACCTTCTACGATGCCCGTACCAACGAGCCAATCTACAAGCCGGATGGTCTCCTCGACCTCGGGTTCGGCAACGACCGCCGGACCGAGCCGGACAAGATGTTCACCACGCCGACCTACAACTACGGGGAAATCTTCTCCCGGTTCGGAATCAACCCAAAGCACGACCTGAACGGCCTCCCGGCCACCACGGTGGCCGCGAAGCTCCTTGCCGCCATTCCCCAAATGGCGGACGATATTGTTGATGACCAATGGGAGGCCACCGAAGGGAACGCCAAGCGGGTCGCCCTCCGGCTGCTCGCCTGGGCGGCCCTGGCCGGCCCCAATGCCATTCTCCGCGAGGAATCGTAGTTGATCGAGCGCGTACTCATCATGGGAATCCGACGGGGCGGGAAGCGCCTCCCCGTCGCCGAAATCCGCCAGATGGCGGGCCGGGCGGGCAGGAGCTACACCCGGTCCGGCGAGGCCGTGCTGGTGGTCCCGCCGGGGGAGGCTGCCGAAGCCGAGGCGATATGGCGGATGTCCCCCGAGCCGGTGCGCTCCCAAATGGATGCCGAGGCCGCGGCCGGGCAGATACTCCCCGCCATCCGCCGGGCCGGCGGGGGATTCGGTTCTGCGGAATTCGAGATGTGGCTTTCTCGCAGTCTCGCGTGCGCGCAGGCGATTGCCATTAAATGGCCGGCGGTGCGGGCGGAACTGCTGGCGACGGGGGCGGCCGTGGAGACGGGCAATGGCGTGCGGCTCACTCCCGAAGGCGAACTGGCCTGCGCCCTATGCTACGCTCCCCGACGGGTGGCGGTGGTACGGGACCGGCTGGCGGAACTCCCCAATGCCCTTCTGGCCGCCCCGGAGGGCTACGCCCTTGCCTGGCTTATGGCGACGGCCGCCCCCGCCTGGCTTATGGAGGATGAAGACCCCTACCCGCCCTACGAGGCGTTCCGGGATGCCTGCCGGGAGCAGGGGCTGCGGTTTGTTTCCGAGGCCGGAGCCGCCGATGGCTTTGCCTGCTGGTGCATCTTCGCCGCCTGCCCCGCCGGGCGGCTTGCCCCCGTTATGCGGGAACGGCGCCGGGAGGCGGGCCGGTTCCTTGCCATGCTGGCGGGGCTTTGCCGGCTCCGGAACCGGCCGTTCGCCAAGGATATCTGGGAGGTGGCCGCCGACCGGCGCCTGCCGTATTCCCTTGCCGAAATCGCCTTTGCCTTCCCCAATGCCCCAAAGGGGCTTCTGGCGGAACTTGCGGAATTCGGCGTTTTTAACCCTGCGGAACTGGCCGCCAAGCGGGAGATTATCCTTGCCCGCGGAACGGAGGAGTTGGCAAAATTCGCCGCCGGTGTTCCATAATAGGGCAACACCGCCGCCCAATGGCGGGCGGCTTCTTACGCGACTATGCTGATGCCCTATCACCCCGCCAATCTCGCCCCCGTGCGCTTCACGCCCGCCTACTACCGGCGGCTCCTTGAGGACTTGCGCCCCGCCCCGCTGAAGCACCCGCTGCCCGGCGATTTCCCGAACACCCGGCAGCTCGACCGCCTTTTCCGCATCCCAAAGGGGATGCTCCCGACGGCGGATTCCGAGTTCCTCAAGGAATACCTCCAGCCTGGGGCGACCGATTTCCAGCTTGCGAAACTGCTCAAGGTCCTCTGCCATCTGGGGCACCCTGCCGCCCAGTTCCTGCCCGCCGTTGGCTCCGCCGGGCCGATTGCCCGCCGGGCGCTTATGAACGCGGCGGCGGAACAGGGCGATCCCGAGACCGTGGCGGCGTTTGCCGCCGACATGCGCGACGCCCACTCCGCCATAGTGACGCTCAAGCAGATGGGGCGGATGGAGTACGCCACCGCGCTGCTGCTTTCCGACAACCGCGAGCTTGTGGAACTCATCCGTTCCCTTCTGTAGTTTCCCATGCCAATTGCCAAACGCCCAATCCCCCTCCGCGACGAAATCGCCGCCCATCTCATGGTGTGGCTGGCCGATTCCGACTGGAAAGCCCTCCCCCCGCCTTTGAAGGCGGCGCTGGTCACCGCAAGCAACGAAATCCGGGTCGCCCAGGCGGTCGGGAAATACTGCGGCCCGGCAACGGCCGACGACGATTCCGCCAATGCCGCCCGGCGGCGGTTCATCGCGGTGTTCAAGAGCCGCTTTGTGGCCTACGCGGGCTTCGAGTCCAGCGAGACCACCGATTCGGCGGGGATGTTCGTGGTGTCCACCCTGCTCAAGAAGCTGAAATCCGCCGGGGCGGACGGCGTGGAATACCTGGACTGGTTCTTCGACGATTTCATGGGGGACGAGTACAACAAGAAGAAGTTCGCCCCGCCGACCATCAAGCTGGCCTGCACCGGCTTCGTGGTGGATAAATTCCTGTTCCAGAACCACGACCGCCTCCGCATCCGCCAGCGCGACATCGAGGAATACGCCCGCAAGAACGCGATAATCACAATGGGAATGGAGCATCTCCAGACCCTGCCGGAGGGGGCGGTCCGGAACGCCTTCGGGACAAAGCTGCAATCGTTCGCCGAGGGGAAGTTGTCGATGCGGAAATTCGCGGAGATATTCGGGGCGGTGCTTGCCACGGGCGACCCCGCCCGCAAGATTGCATTCGAGAACCTGATGAAAGAGGAGGCCTCCGGCAATGGATGATGCCGCATTGATTCCCGTTGAAATCCGTCTGATGACCCCGCTCACGATGGCGGCCGCCGCCCGGCGAAGCACCGCCGAATGGCTGCACGCCCTCCACGCTGGCTGGCAAAGCGCCTTCGCCGGGAACGACACGGCGGTCAAGGCGATGGATTGCCTGCCGATTTCCTACGATTTCGGCGGCACGAGCCTGGCGGCCATTGCCTTTGGCGGCTCCCTTATGCCCCTCCCCCCATTCGCGCCCGGCGACTACGCCTTCGCATTCTACAAGCGGCGGGGCTATCCCCTTTATTTCTTCAGCCTTTTCCGCCGCAGGGCGGGGCGGGATGCGAAGGGGCGGGAGCAGCTGGATTTCTTCGCCCGGCTCGGGCTGGGGGCAACCCGGCAGAGCGCCGTCCGGGATTTCGAGCGGCAGCTGGCCGCCCTTCTCCTGGATTTCCCACAATAGGAGGATACCCTTATGAATCCAAAAGCCTTCGAGAACGCCTTCGATGCCGCCGCCGGAAAGGCGTTCGGCCCCTTCAAGTTCGACGAGCCGTCCTACGACATGCTGGTGATCGAGGACGAGCAGGATTACCTGGCCCACCTCAAGGTCCAGGCGGCGGGGATGGCCTATTACTACGCCCTCGCCCGCGAGGCCGAACGCCGGCTGGAGGATGCCGAGCGGGCGGCCAAACTGCGCCAGAGCGAACTCTACGACCAGTGCGCCGCCGAAATGGCGAAGCTGGGCAAGCGCCCGCTGGCCAAGGAGATAGATTCCTTCTCCGCCGCCCGGAACCGGAAGGAGCTCGCCGCAATCGCCCAGAACCTCAGCGATTTGCGGGCCGAGGTCGACTACGCCAACGCCTTCCTGGAGGGCTGGCGCCAGAAATCGTTCACCCTATCCGCAATGAACCAGATGGTCCAGGCGGGTCTGCTCACGCCCCGCGAGGCGGTCGCCGCCCCGGAGGACAACCCGCTGGATTCCACGCGGAAAATCTCCGTTCGCTCCATACTAAGCGGGCTGCAAAAGCACAATGCCCATGAACCCGGGGCCACGCCCCTCGACAACAACCCAAACTAAGGAATACCGCAATGTCAAAGATGCTCGATCGAATCAAGGCCTTCCAGAACCGCGCCACGGAACAGGGGGCGACCCCCGCCTATTCCGGCCAGAAGGAGGACATCTTCTACGATTTCGCCGAAGGCACGCCCAACCGCATCCGCCTGGTCGGCACCTGGGTCACCCTCCGCTCCCACTGGATCGGCCCCAGCAAGTTCAGCGCCGTGAAACTCTTCAAGGATAGCGCGTTCACCGGGGACAACCCGATCAAGAAGAATATCTGCTGCGCGGATTTCGATTCCCAGACCGAGATGCCGGTGGCGGGCGAGAACCGCGAGTGCGTCGTCTGCCGGCTGCACGCCGCCGCCAACGACATCCTCTTCCAATCCGGCAAGGACCTGGACAAGGAGCAGACCGATTTCCTCAACGGGATTGCCAAGGCGGCCAAGTTCCGCGAACGGATCTTCTTCCTTTGCATCGACCGCGACCATCCCGAAATCCTCCCCGGCAAGAAGGGCTTCAAAGTTGTGGAGTTCCCCAAGCCGCTATTTGAGAAATTCACCGATCTGGCCGGCCAGTACAACGATTTCGAGTTCTACGACGAGGCCGACGGCTGCGACCTGCTGGTCACCAAGCGCCCCAAGCCGGGGCAGCAGAAGGGCTTCGACTACTCCATTGCGGTCGCCACCGCGGGGCGCGGCTTCGCCTTCACCCCGCTGACCGCCGAGGAGAAGGCCTACGAGAAGCCCGATATCCGCAAGATTTTCGGCAAGAAACCCGACCAGGCCGCCCTGCTGGATGCCCTGACCGAGGATTGCCGCGAGTTGGTTGATATCGGCAATGCCCCCCAGGGCGACCCCGCCGCCAAGGACGCCGGCGCCGGCGAGGTCCCGTTCTAGCCGCCATTAGGCAGATACGCCCCCGGCCCCGCCTGCGGTTTCCCCAGGGCGGGGCCTTTTACCCTCAACCCATAAAGGAGCCAAATATGCCAATGGATGCCAAAAAGGCGGCGACGCTTGCCAAACTCAAGGCGGCCTTCCAGAAGAAATTCGGGAAGGAATCGGTCAACTACTACGGGGATGATGCCCCCCCTGAACTCAAGCGCATCCCAAGCCAGTGCCTGGCCATCGACGAGGTGACGGGCGGTGGCTACCCGCTCGGCAGGATAGTGGAGATATTCGGCGGCGAATCATCCGGCAAGACCACCGCCCTCTACCACGCCATTGCCGCCGCGCAGGCCAAATACCCCGACCGCGTCTGCGGCTTCATCGATTCCGAGCAATCCTTCGACCCCGAATACGCCCGCGCCTGCGGCGTGAAGGTGGACGAGCTGATGTTCTCCCAGCCGAACAACGGCCCGGAGGCCTTCGGGATAATGCAGATGATGATCGAAAGCGGCTTCCCCCTGATCGCCGTGGATTCCGTGGCGGCGATGGTCCCCCGCGAGGAGGCCGAGGAGGAGGATTTCGGGAAAAGCCAGGTGGGGCGCCAGGCGGCGATGATGAGCCGGTCCCTCCGCAAAATCCTCCCCGTGCTCGGCCATTCCGAATGCGTGGTCATTTTCACCAACCAGACCCGCGATGCGGTCGGTGTAATGTGGGGCAATCCAGAATGCGTTACGCTGGATACTACCGTAGAGGTTGAGTTTGCGTAGAAATTAAGAGCAAATCTATATCTCCTGCTACTGTGAAAGGCAGTGGCAGGAGGCATTACGGTGAAATTTTACTATTTCTATAAGATTACCAATCGAATCAACGGGAAATTCTACTTTGGCGTTCACGGGACAGATAATCTCGAAGACGGCTATATGGGCAGTGGCGTTGCACTGAAAAGAGCGTACATAAAATACGGCATTGAAAACTTTTCCAAAGAAATTCTGGCGTTCTTTTCCAACGCCGATGAGATGTATTCGTTTGAAGAGTATTTTGTGAACGATAGTCTTGTTGCTGACCATAATTGTTATAATATGGTAAAAGGCGGGATAAGTCGTGAAGTCAAGCATCAAATGTCTAGACTGGCCAAGGCGGTCAATAGTAGCGCAGAAGTTCGTAAACGGCATAGAGAAGGAATTTACCGGTATTGGTCAACCGGGGATGTTGAAGCCAAGAGAAAGAAGGCATCAGATGCGTCAAGGAAATATTGGGAAACAGGTGATGTGGTTCAAAAGCACCAGCATCAGAGTGACATTCAAAAACGCAATTATCAAAATCATCCCGAACGTCGTGAAAAACTGCTTATGCTTTTGACAACACGTTGGAATGGTGAAAATGGCGAAAGCAATAGGAGAAAGCTTGGCGAGGCAATCCGACAAAGCAGGAAGCACAAGGAGGCAATGAAAATATATAAGGAATCGGGTGTTGGTGCAGGATATCGCAATTTTGATTTTTTGAAAAGGTGGAAACCCGTTTATGAGAATAAAATGGCGGAGATATGCGAACTACTAAAATATTCTAATCTTCCCGATCAATTCATTGTTAATGATATTTTTAGGATGAAGGTTAAGGTCCCGCGTTTGATTGCGTATTACCAAAGTATCAATATGCTTCCCCAGCAAATTGGAATTGACAAGAGGCATCGATTCTTGCGCTGGTGCGATGCTGACGGAAAGGGACATAAGGATGGCGGGAGTGTTAAAACTCTTTTTTCAAAGGAAATCAAATACAACATTATGCCCCTTTATTTTGATTTTTTTAACCAGTTTGCCCAAATCCTAGAAGTTGAGAAAAACAACGAGATTTCAGATAGCATGGTGATTAATCAAACCAATTGCCATATTAGTATTCCAAATTTCAAGCAGGTTATAGAGTATTTTTCCGAAATGGGGGTTGTGTTCCATATTCACCAGATTACCGTTCGAGTTTGGAAAACCGTGCGTGGAAGAACCTTTACTGTTCCCGCCTCAAAGACCAAGTTTACCGTCAACTACCAAAGCCTAGCCAAAATTCTAATCGACAAGGAATTCAACTGTTATGGAATTGATGACAATGGAATGCCTTTTCAAAAAGGCCAATTTGAATTGGAAATCAATGGAGAAAAACATCCCCTACGATGTGAGCGGGATGGGAATCAGAATCCGCAGCTACAATCATCAGACAGGCAGTGTTGAAATGCGCCAGGTCCTTAGTCTTGTCCGTAAGGGCGACTCGGCGGTGTACGAACTGGTTACAAAAGCCGGTGATATCATTCTAAAATGCTCCGGCGGTCACCGCATCTGGGACGAGGAGGCAAAAGAATACCATCATATCCACGAAATCGAGTCGGGGACGGCTTTGAATAGCTCCGGCGAAAAGGTGGAGTTTTTGGTGCGTAAAACCAATTCCGTAGAACCTATTGTTGATTTGGAGGTGGAAGGCAATGCCAACTACTTTACAAACGGCATTCTTTCGCATAACACCACGCCGGGCGGCAAGGCCCTCAAGTTCTACGCCTCCGTCCGCCTCAAGTTCACCAAACTCAAGGCGCTTGAGGAGGGCAGCGGGGACAACAAGCAGAAGGTGGGCGTGCGCACCCGCGTGGAGGCGGTCAAGAACAAGACCTTCCCGCCCTACCGGCGCGGCGAGTTCATTATCACCTTCGGCAAGGGGATCGACGACGAGGCGGCGGTGTTCCAGGCGATAATCGAGACCGGGCTGGTCGGCACCAAGGCCGGCGGCTGGTACACGCTCGATGGCCAGAACATCGCCCGCGGGCTTCCTGCCCTGCACGACTACTACGCCGCCAACCCGGCGGTCTACGAGCGCCTCAAGGCGGCGTTGAGGGCAAAGACGGTGACGCCCCCCGCCGATGCCCCGGTTTCCGCCCCGGCGGGCGAGGACGGCCCCGACCCGGCCGAAGACCCGGCGGCGGGCGACCTCGCCGAGACGGGCGAGGTGTAGCGGAATGGCGGGGTTTCGGGATTTTTGCCGGGACCCCGCTTTTTCAGTTCAAATTGCTGCACGGGAACCGATTCCGGGTGTATGTCCAGTTGAGGGCGCGGCAATTAGGCCGCCCGGAAACCCCAAGACCCCTCCAATTAAGGAGACCCCTATGACCGATGCCCAAACTGCGATTGAGACCCGCGATATTATCAACGGCTGCTTCAAGCGCGTCTACAACCTCAGCCTGGAGGATTTCGGCTCCTGCCTGAAATACCTCCTCGATTCCCCGCTTAACGCCACCTACATCGAGAGTTCCTTCAATGCCATGCGCAGGGATTTCTTCAAGTGGTGGTGCTCGCTGGATTCCGCCGCCCAGGAGCGTCTGGTCGA
This sequence comes from Victivallales bacterium, assembly GCA_017417585.1. Classification (GTDB taxonomy): domain Bacteria; phylum Verrucomicrobiota; class Lentisphaeria; order Oligosphaerales; family Oligosphaeraceae; genus RGIG1601. Next base: position 11,464 of record JAFPYX010000010.1, on the reverse strand, counting down.
GCGATTCTGAAATTTCCCAACCAAGGAGGCCTGCAATGAACTACACCGTGGTAATCCTCGCCCACGACATCATGCACGGCGATTGCTTCCTGGACCCCGTCCCCGTCGCCCGCCTCAAGCTCCGCAAGTACGACATGGGCGTGGGCTTCGAACAGAACGGCCGGCTGGTGTTCCGCAATTTCGCCCTGGCCGGCAACCCGCACCGCTGCCTGGATAAACTCCCCCCCGATGGGGTGCCTGGCCAGCACTCCTACTACCTGTTCGATGCCCCGGTGCAGGCCGCCGCCTACATTGCCGAGCGGACCCCGCGCCTTTGGCGACCGCCCCAATCGGCCCCCATCCTATCTGCCGGGGCGTAAACGGACGGGCTTTTATAAACGGCGTACGGGCGAGGGGACGCCTTGCGGCCCCCGCCCCTTTTTTACCCCCTCCAACAAGGAACCATTATGAACGACTCCACCACCCGCCTTGCCGCCTTCGATGGCTACGGCATGGGCCACCGCAACCCGCTTGACGACCCCCACAAGGGGCCGATTGCCGACCAGATTGCCAAGGGACGCCCGAACACCACCATCAAGGTGGATGCGGATTCCCGCGGCTGCGCCCGCATCGCCCGACTGAACCGGATTGCCGGCGGGGCCGCCGAAATCGAGATCAAGCGCCTCTTCCGCCGCAAGGACAACGGGACCTTTGCTTTCTTCTACGCGATCGAGGGCGAGCTGGACAATACCGCCCTGGAGGAAATCAACCTGCTCAGCGACCTCCTGCAGGCGCGCTTCCAGGCCGACTACGCCGAATACCTGCTCCCCGCCGGGCCGCTTGCCGAGAAACCCCTCGGCATCCGCATCAGTTTCAAGCATAACGCGGTGTATCTCTATGTGGAGATGAAATTCGAGCGGGAGTGGCAGCCGGCGGCGGTCTTCGCCGAGGCCAAGTAATTCCCCGCGATATCGCCCTGTGTTCCATAATTAAGGCGGCGGGCAAGGACGCCCGGCCGCTTTTTTTTAACCCCGTTATGCGCCGATTAAGATGCCCGACGAGAAGATATTCCTCAACTACCGCCCCGGCGATACCTCGTTCATCCTGAAAGTGCCGTTTGATAAGAAGGAGCGCGCCAAGCGCATTGGCGGCGTATGGGACCAGACCGCCAAGGGGTGGCGCTTTCCCGTGGATACGGGCCTCTGGGAGCAGATACGGCGCAATTTCGGCGGCAAGGGCGACCTGCTGGTCGACCGGGCGTTCCTGGATAAAATCGCGGCGGTGGAGGAGAACCAGCGCCGGTTCGAGGGGATGCGCCGGCTTGCCGAAGAGGATTCCCCCATCGATTTTGCCGTCCCCGGCGTCGCCCTGGACGGGAAGAACCCCCTCTTCAACTACCAGAAATGGGGCGTGAAATGCGCCGCGATGGCCGAGGACGGATTCCTCATTGGGGACCAGCCGGGCCTGGGCAAGACCGCCCAGGCGCTGGCCATAGCGATACTCCGGCGCAACCGGGGCGAGATTTCCAACTGCCTGATTATTTGCCCCGCCTCCCTCAAATACAACTGGCTGGACGAGATTGCCAAGTTCACACGGGAACGGGCTTTGGTGATCGACGGCACCGCCAAGGAGCGGCGCCAGAAGTGGATGGCGGCGGGGTATTTCTTCAAAATCACCAACTACGAGACCATTGTGAACGACCTGTTCGTTCCCGCCGACCCCCGGCTCAAGGCCCGGAAGGCCCCCCTCCCCGCCGACGAAGTCGCCTTCCGCAAGTACATGCAGGGGCAATACGCAATGGTCTGCTGCGACGAGATTCACGCGCTGAAGCATTTTGATTCCCAGCGGACGCAGGCGGTCAAGCAGCTCCGCGCCCGGTACCGGCTGGGGCTTTCCGGCACGCCAATCGACGGCCGGCTGGAGGAGCTCCATTCCATTTTCCAGTTCCTCAAGCCGGGGTTGTTTGAGAACCGGCGGGCGTTTCTGGAAAAGCACGCCCAGTTCGACCCCTTCGGGCGGGTAATCGGCTATTTCAACGTCCAGGAGGTCCGGGACCGGATTTCCCCCTACTACCTCCGCCGGCTCAAGGAGAAGGTGCTGCAGGACCTCCCCCCGAAACTGTTCAAGGATGTCTATGTGGAATTGAAGAAGCCCGAAATGGGGGTCTACAAGGACCTCATCCAGGGCTCCCACGAAATCACCGAGGAGGCCGAGGCGATAACCCGGATAATGCGGGTGCGCCAGTTCCTGGATTTCCCCGAGATAATCGATCTCCGCAACCCGTCGGCGAAATTCCTCGCCCTGGCGGATTTGCTGGAGGAGCTGGTGGACGGCAACCGCGAGAAGGCGCTTATCTTCACCCAGTACAAGCAGGTGCTGGATAGATTGGTGAAGAACCTGGCCGGGCGCTACAACATCGCCCAGATCCACGGGGATATCGACCCCAAGGAGCGCGTGGAGATAGTGAAGCGGTTCAACGATGGCCCGGATGCCCAGATTCTGATCGGGACGGATGCCATGAGCACGGGCCTGAACATCGGGGGGGCGCACGCCGTCATCCACTACGAGGATAATTTCTCGCCGGCGCTGATGCAGCAGCGGAACGACCGGGCGCACCGCGCCACAACCCGCCACAACGTGACCATCTACCGCTTTATCTGCAAGGGGACGATCGAGGAGCATTTCCGGCGGGCGCTGGGCGACAAGATGGAGCTCAACAACCGGGTGCTGGACGAGAACTGCACCGAATTCGGAACGGACGGCCTCCGGGGGTTGGATTTGCTTAAATATCTCTGATGCTGCTCCATAACACTGCCGTATAAGCCGCCCGTCCCATGCCCGTCCCCGCCCCGCCATCAACCCTCGCCCTGGAGCGCACCCTCCTGCACCGCCTGCTCACCCGGCGGGCGGATATCCCGCTGCTGCCCCGCTGCAAGGAGAGCTGGTTCACCTCGCGGGAGCGTCGGTCGATATTCGCCCTGCTCCGCGAGCGCAGCGAGCGCACCCAGGCCCCGCTGACCGACGCGGTGTTCGCCATCGAGCTGACGGTCCATTTCCCCGGCGAGGATTCCGAGACCGAGGCCCGGCGGGCGCTGCTCCTGAGCGAGTGGCGGACCATCGCGGCCGATACGGGGCAGGATACGGCGGAGGCCGCCGTCCGGGAGTTCGAGCGGCGGGAACTGGCTGGGAACACCCAGGAACTGCTGGTCAGCGCCTTCAACGACCTCCAGAAGGGCGATGTGGATGGGGCGCTGCAGAAAATCCGCGAGGGGACGCTGGATTTGCGCCCGGCCGCCGAGGCGGGCCGGGCGGTGGGGCTGTGGAGCGAGGCCGAGGATTGGCTGGAGGAGGTGACCAACCGCCAGAAATACCCCGACCGCTATGCGGGGATCAAGACCGGGTTCGCCAAGTTCGACGAGATGACGGGCGGGCTTTTCCCCGCCGAGCTGACCGTGGTCTTCGGCCTGTCCGGAAAAGGCAAATCCACGCTGATGAAGCAGATTGGCGTGAACGTCCGCCAGGCGGGCTACAACGTCCTGCACTGCGGCAACGAGGAGGACGAGTTCCAGATGCGGACAAAATACACCGCCGTGGAGACCGACATCCCCTACGCCCACTGGAAGCGCGGCACCTTCTCGGAGGTGGAGATGCGGCAGTACAAGGCCTACCGGGACCGCCAGGTCAACCCCCCGGCCGGGACGCCCCCGCCGGGGGAGATATACGTGTACAGTTTCCCGCAGCAGACCGACGCCACCCTGATCGAGCGCAAACTTGCGGAGTTCCGGGAACGGGGGATCAAGATAGATTTATGCATTGTGGACTACCTCGATTTGATGAGCTCCAAGAAACGGGCATTCAACGAGAACGACGAGGGCGGGCGCGTCACGGGCGATTTGAAGCAGGTCGCCATTGATTTCCATATCCCCGTCCTGGTCTGCACCCAGGCGGCCACCAACGCCGAGAAGCAGGAGACCAAGGAGCGCCCTTTCCTGACGGCGGCGGATGTCTTCGGCACCAAGCGGAAGGTGCACTCCGCCAACACCCTGGTCGGCATTGTCAACCAGACCGCCACCGTCGGCGTCGGCGAACGGGGCGAGGAGGAGGTCAAGAAGCACCACCTGGTCATCTGCGTCCCGAAGAACCGCGATGGCGGGCTTTTCACCTTCCGGCTGGCAATCGAGGTGGAGACCGGGCGGGTCGTCCCCGACGAGGACAACGTCCCCGGGATCAGCGCGGAGGTGAACCGCGCCAACGGGATAATCAACGCGGTTCGGGGGGCGGAGGATACCATCGCCCCGGATTCCCCGCTGCAGGACAAGGCGCGCCTCCAGAGCGACCGCCAGAGCCAAATCAGCGGGATCAAGCAGTTGCTGGGCGGGGAGAATAAGCCCGCCGTCCCGGAGCGCCCCGCGCTCCCGGAGGCGCGGCTCAATGCCGCAATTGAATGCATCCGGGGGCTTTTCGAGGAGAACGACGCCGCCTCCGACGAGGCAATCAAGGAGCGTCTTGCCAACGGCGGGTTCGAGGATATCGCCAACGGCGAGTTTGCCGGCATTGCCCTCCGGGCGGCCCGGATGCTCCAGACCGGCGGGGGGGAGGCAGTTCCGGCGGAAACGGGCGTTATGGCGGGGCTGCCCGCCGAACTGGACGATTCGCCCGCCAAAGAAGAAGCCGACCCGCTTGACAACTCCGCCCTGTTCGAGGACGAGGATGATGCGGTTGGACCGGCGGGGGATTCCACAACGGAAATGCCTGCCCCGCCCGAGCCGGCCGATATTGCGGAAAACGCCGACCCGTGGGCGCCCCCGCCCCGTCTTGGGGAGGATGCCCCACCGCCCCCGGCACCCGCCCCGGCGGGCAACGCCCCGCTTATGCGGGGCATTCTCGCCCGGCTGCGCAAGGCGAACGACAAGGCCCCGGGGGCGCGGGAGCGGTTCGATGCGGAGGGAGGAAAATAGATGGCCGGAACCCCCGAAATGCTCGCCCATCTCGCGGAACGCGCCCGCTCGCACGCCCGCTGGGACAAGGCCCGCCGGCTGGTCGCCCGCGATACCCGCGATTTGGGCAGGCTTATGGCAAGCATAGATTTCGAGACGACGATGGCCCGGCTTGGCCTGGAGGTGCGCCCCGCCGGGGGGGACGAGTGGATGGGATACTGCCCCGACCATATCGCCCACACCGGGCATCCGCAGGACGAGCCGAAGTGGTATATCAACGCCCGGACGGGGCAGACCTACTGCTTCACCGAGCATCGCGGCTCCAACCTGGTGGCGGTCGCCCGGTACATCTGGCGGCTGGATTCCTACGAGGCCGCCTACGATGCCCTGCTGGACGGGCAGGCCCTCGCCATTCCCGAAATGCCGTGGAAGGCAATCGAGCGGCAGAAGGCGGCGGAGGCGGACGAAATCGCCAAACTCACCAAGAGCCTCGAGAACGCCGCCCCGCTTCTGGAGGAGGGGCGGATCACCCCCCGCTGCCGGGATTATTTCGCCCGCTACGGAATTTCCGTGGATACGCTCCGCAAATACGGTGTGGCAAGCGCGGACAAGGGGTATTTCGGCGGCCGGTGGTGCTGCCGTTCCTGGATTCCGGCGAATCCCTTGTGGGCTATGTGGCAATCGATTTGCTTGGCAAGGCGGAGTGGGTGGAGCGCAGCCTCGCCCGCCACCGGAAGCTGGAGGCGATACCCGACGAGGCGGCCTTCCGCGAGAAGCTCGCCAAGGCCTACAAGAAGACCTTCTACGCCCCCGGCTTTCTGGGCCGCAAGCACCTCTACGGCTTCTACGAGGATTTGTGGTTCTTGGATTCCAAGCCGAAGGAGCTGATGCTGGTGGAGGGCGAGAAGGACCTCCTCAAAATGAAGCAGGAGGGCATCCCCTGCCTGGCAATCCACGGGACCAGCCTGAAGGACGAGCAGATCCTCTTGCTGAAGGATTCCGGCGTGCTGGGCGGCCTGGAGGCCATCTACCTCGGCTTCGACATGGACCCCGCGGGGGACAAGGCGTGCCGCGACATCTTCGCCCGGCTTGCCCAGGAAATGCCCGCGGAGCGGATATTCGTCCCGGCGTTCCCCGGCGGGAAGGACCCGAAATGGCTGTCCGGGGAGGAAATGCGGGCGGTTCTGGACTACGCCCGGAAGAACGGCGTGCGGGAACGCCCGCCGCGCGAGGAGAACGCCAATGCCTGAAGACCTGCAAGCCCCCTACCCCTATTTCGGCGGCAAGAGCCGCATCGCCCCCCGTGTGTGGGAGCTGCTTGGCGACCCCCACACCTACATTGAGCCGTTCTTCGGTTCGGGGGCGGTGCTGCTTGCCCGCCCCGCCTGCCGTCCCAACGCCCGCCGGGAGATAATCAACGACGCCGACGGGATGGTGGCTAACTTCTGGCGGGCGGTGCAAGCCGCCCCCGCCGAGGTCGCCCGATATGCGGATTGGCCGTGCGTGCATAACGACATCCTCCCCCGGCGCCGCTGGCTGAAGGAACGCGCCCCGGAGTTGGTGTCCCGAATGGCCGCCGACCCGGAATACCGCGACCCGAAGGCGGCGGGCTGGTGGGTGTGGCTAATGAACCACTGGATTGGCGGCGAGGCGCTGAGCGAGAACATCGCCCCGGAGGGTCTGGGCAAAATCCCCCGGATGGAGGGGGCTGGCTTCTATACGCCCCCCGCCGGTTACGAGGCGGGGCAGCCCGGCACGGCCGGGGCTGCCCGGACGGCCATTGCCGCCAGATTGGGGAATCTAGCCGACCGTCTTCGAACGGTCAAGGTGGTCTGCGGGGATTGGAGCCGGGTGCTGGGCGGCGAATGGGTGTTCAGCCGCGGCCCGTGCGGGATATTCCTTGATCCCCCCTACGGCGGGGATACCATCCACAGCAAGGTCTACGCCCACGATTCCTTTTCCATCGCCGGCGAAGTGCGGGAATGGTGTCTGGAGAATGGCAACCGCCCCAATGCCCGCATCATCCTCTGCGGGTACGGCGAGGAGCACGACGCCCTCCTTTCCAGGGGGTGGCGCAAGGAGGCATGGAAGGCAAACGGCGGCTACGCCCATCAACGCAAGGACGGGACCAACGACAACTGCGAGAAGGAGCGCATGTGGATATCCCCCGGCTGCACCGACCGCCAGAATAGCCTGTTCTAAAGAAACCGAATGTCGAAATCCGGCGGTGCTCCTGCGAAGCCTGCCGGAAGGGCCGGAATCCCCGGAAGGAACCGCCGCCAAGCCGGACGGCCGCGGATACGGCGTGATTCCCCAGGGGTTTATTTTCCGCGCGGTTGTGGAACGACATACCCACCCAACAAAAGGAGATTCCCAAATGAACCGAACGAAAATCGCCGCCGCATTGGCATCTGCCGCCAAGGAAGTCCTTGCCGCCAAGCCGACCTTTTCCCCCGCCGACATCGCCTGGCTAAAAAGCCGGAAGTTCGCGGTCAGCCCCAGCAACGAATGGGCGAAACGCCAAATCGGCGAAGTGGAAATCGTCGTCTTCTCCGACAACTCCGGCCTCGTGGGGGCAATACCGGGAAAGGGACTCTGGAGCCTCAATCTGACCGAAGGCGCATCCATTCCCGTCGAGACCGTCTACGGCCATACCGCCGAAAAGGCGGTGCAATCCCTCGGTGTCTATTTCGCGAATAAGAAGACCGATGCCGCCGCCAAGGGCGATTCCAAACTCGCCGCCCTCCGAACCGAAGCAACCGCCGCAATAGCAAAACGCGATTCCTTCGCCAAGCGATTCGCCGACTGGAAGAAGAAGATCGACGCCCTAGTAGCCGCCCTCAAATAACTCCCAAAAAGGAGATTTCCCAATGCCCCGCCTGCACCGCCCGCCAAAGTGGTCCTGTTCTAAAGGAGATTACATGGATAAGCAGGACAAATTCAGCCCCGGACCTTGGGCGTTCAACGGCTCGCATTCGACGGCGCGAATGGATATCCCGGCGGACGACTGGCCGGTGTACGGTCTCATTGCCGATTCCGGGAACCGCTCGGTCTGCCGCATCGCCTCTGTCCCGGAGTGCCGCACGGCGGACATGCGGCTTATGGAGAAGGCCCGCGAACTGTACGATGCCCTGGCGCTTGCAGTCGCGGAACTGCCGGCGGATTCCCCGGTCCGCGCCCTTGCCGGGCATCTTCTCGCCCAATGCCGCGGCCAGGCCACGGCCGCGGATTGCGCGCCGTTGCGGAATCTGGATGTCGCCGCCCGTCTTCCCGGCCGCGAGGGGGAGCGGATGCTGAACCTGAAGTGCCCGCAGCGGCTGCTCGGGACCGAGTGCCAATCGTGCCAATATTTCATGATGGAGCCGCACTGCTCGATTTTCATCGAGGGCGCGGGCGCGATGACGGAGTGGCTGCTGAAACCATGCGGATGGTGAAACATCCCGCTTATATTCGGCGTATGGTTAAACAGATAGTTTTTCACTTGTTTTCACAAAGAACTGGAGGGCAAGATGCATAAGAAAGTACGGATTACCGATGCGGAGAAAAAGAAACTAATGCGGCTTCACGGCGTAAAAAGTGCCCGCAGTTTGATTGCGGGAATGCTGATGAAAATCGCAAAGAGCGTTCTTGCCAAGAGGTACATTGTAATGTACGACGGGAAAGACGGCGATTGCTACAAGGTCTGGGTGGAGGCCAATAACCCAAGCGATGCCGAGGACGAGGCAATGAGGGAATATTGGGACATCAAGGAAATCATCAGCGTCTGGGAAGATAGATAATGTCCTTCAACCGCAAACTGGTCGCCAACGCCCTTTTGAAGCTCGCCAAAGCCGTGCAGGCCGCCCCGGTCCTCAAATACGGCCCCCGTCGGGCCGACAACTGGACAAAGGGAACCGCCGTCCTGAACGGCAAGATTTACCAGTTCGAAATCAAGCATTTCGACGAGCCGAGCGACTACGGAATCAACGGCGGCCGAATCAGCAAACTCTGGATCGCCCCCGAAGGCGGCAATTTCCGCGATACCCTTGCCAACTACGACCGCGGGTGGGATATCCGCCCGAAGGGCACCGATGCCAAGGCGGTCTACAAGGCAGTTCTGGACATGTTCAACTAGGAGATACGCAATGTTTAACCACCAACTAGTCGCCCGAGTGCTGATGAATCTTGCCGTCCGCTGCAGCCCCAAGTGCCTTGTGGCCGATGGCAACGACTACCGCTACGATCCAGAGCATAAACACAAGCCGCAAGGCGGGGGATGGATTAAGACCGAAAAGGGGTGGAGTAAGGTGAAGAAGGAGAAGCCCGGAAACGGCGGCAACGGCGGAGCCGCCCAGGAGCAGCCGCTGACCGACGGGCAGAAGAGACTCGTCAGATTGTCGAGAAGCCAGAAAGGGGAAGACCGTTTGGAAGCCGCTCATAACTCCAACACCCCCGCCTCGGCGCTTGCCGAGCTCGCCAAGGACAAAGGAGATGGCATTCGTCGTGCAGTGGCTTTTAACTCCAACACTCCCGCCTCGGCGCTTGCCAAGCTTGCCAAAGACTGGAATTCGGAAGTCCGCATCGGGGTTGCCGAAAATTACAACACTCCCGCCTCGGCGCTTGCCAGGCTTGCCGAGGACGAGGATATGAGCGTCCGTCGTCACGCCGCTGGTAACAAAAACACCCCCGCTTCGGCACTTGCCAAGCTTGCCAAGGACTGGAATCCGGCAGTCCGCAATAAGGTTGCCGAAAATCACAACACCCCCGCCTCGGTGTTGGTCGACCTTGCAAAGGACGAGCATTGGTTCGTCCGTTGCGAGGTTGCCGAAAATCCTTTCGCGACTAGAGAAACTCTTCAAACCCTGAAAGCCGATGAATCCGACCGAGTCGCTTTCGGCGCAAAGGCTACCGCCATCACCTGCGACGAGGTCGCCCGATTCAAGAAATCCCTCGGGGCGCAGAACCACCGGGGGCGCGACCTCCAGCAGCTCAAGGCCGATTTCATCCGCAATATGAACCCGTCCGTATACGAGTCTCCCGAAGCATTCGCATACGCCCAGGAGCGAGTCAAGAAACTCTCCCCCGCCGAGTTCGGGATGCTAATGAAGGCGGTGGTTGAGGAAGATGAGGGAATCTAATGCCCACAACCACGCCCAGAATGACTTTCGAGGAGGCAATCGCCGACCCGCGCCGCCCCCTTTCCCTCACGCCCCGCGAGTGGATGTACGCCGTGGAGGCCAGCCTGGCCGAGGAGCAGGCGAATATCGAGGGGACGGCCCGGCGCCTCGCCGCGGCCAAGGAACCGCCTGCCCCAATTGATTCCGGGACGGGCTTCGAGAAAATCGACCTTGGAATCGACCAGCTCGTCCAGGGCTGCCAGCTCTGCATGGCGGGCATTGGCGATGCCCGGATGGCGGATCTGCCGCCGCAATCCCGCAAGGCCGTGGAGCAGATAAAGGATTTGCTTGAGACCGCAATCGCCCCCTATCTGGCCGATATCATCCGGCTATCCGATACGCTGGATGGCGTCGAGGAGTCTGCCCCCCGCAAGAAGGAATAGCCGGACACGAAAAACAATTAAATATATAACAAGTATTTTGAAACAAATTAACTACATTAACAATAAATCATCGTGTCTGCCGTAACGGTGCGGAATATGCCAAAAGCGGTGAAATTCCCCCGCCCGTTGCGGCATATAGTGTTTCTGCCGGGGAAATCCCGCCGGTGTTCCATACTTTCCCACGGGCGGAAATGGCCGTCCGCCGGATTCCCCACAACAAACCCGCGCAATTGGACCGCGGAAGGAGCACAAAATGGAAGCAATCGAGTTGAAAGTGGCGGGCGTGACCTTTGAAGGCCGCCAGGAAATCCTCAAGGGAATGATGGGGGCGCCACGGCTTGCCCGGCTGGTCCGCGAACCCGACAACAAATACGACCCCAACGCCATAGCGGTCGTGGCGAACGGCCAGAAAATCGGCTATATCCCCAAGGCGATCGCCGGGGATTTGGCGGGACTTCTCCCCGCCATCCGCTTTGCGTGGCTGCACCCCGCCTACGCCGAGGATTTGGGGAACTACTACGCCACGCTCAAGATTCATTTCAAGGAGGCGTGATATGGCGGGCAAAAGCATGACCGACCAGAAGACGGAGATTGCCACGGCGACCATTCCGAAGCCGGAATTCCCGGCGGAGTGGAACGTCTTCATCCTCAACGACGATGTCACCCCGATGACCTTTGTAACCCGGCTGCTGCAGGGCGTGTTCCGCCTCGATTACGCAACCGCCCACCAGATAATGCTTGCCGCCCACACCACCGGGCGGGCGCACTGCGGGAAATACATGAAGGCGGTGGCGGAGGCGAAGCAGGCGCAGTGCCGGGTGGCCGCCGCCGAGGCCGGCTACCCCCTGAAAGTAATCATCGAGCGGGAGGGCGGGCAGAATGGGTAGATTGCTGGAAAAGGCGAACGACAAGTGCCTCCATAGGCTTGCCACGGGCGTGGGACGGCTGCTGGCCGCCCGGCACGATGCCTACCTGCTGCCCGAGCACATCCTCTTGTATCTATGCGGGG
>JAFPYX010000009.1 GCA_017417585.1 Victivallales bacterium | reverse complement strand
ATGTGAAACGCGGTCTTTTACAAATCGGCGGTTGGGGGCAAAAATTGAGCCGCCGAATATCACATCAGGCGGCCCGTGTTCGACCTATTCGTTCTCCAGCAGCATCGTGCGCTGTTCTTCCCAGAGGCCAAGGAGCGGCGCACGGAAACATTCGGCTGGTTGATTGCCCTTGCCTGAGCAAACTCCTTTAATGGTTCATTTCTTCATGAGTGCGGCTCCGGCATTCCAGGCCTTGCCGACCTTCTCGCCCACGACATAGTAGCCGTGCTGGAACTGGTCGAAAACCAGTGCTTCCAGCCTGTCGGGGGCCACTTTCCCCTTCTCGTCGAGAACGGCCTCCTCGACCGCCGTGTTCACGATCTTGCCGACAATGCAGTAGAAGCTGTCGTTCTGCACGACCTCGGCCAGTTCGCATTCCATCACCACGGGGAATTCTTCGATGACAGGGGCGTTCACGAAGGCGCTTCTGGTCGCGGTGTAGCCAGTCCGCTCGAACTTGTCGGGCATCTTGTTCCCCGACGCGATGCCGAAGAAATCGGCCACGTCCATGTGTGCGCGGTCTGCGAGGCTCACGGTGAACGCCTTGCTTTTCAGCAGGTTCTGCGTGGTCTTATGATCCTCGTCGATAAACAGCGCGATGCGATCCGAATTGCAGATCATCCCCCAGGCGGCGTTCATGACATTGACCTTTCCCGCCTCATCGTATGCGGCGACCATCAGCACCGGCATCGGAAAGACGGCCTGGACCACTCCAAGATTCTTCTTCATTTTCAATTGCTCCTTGTAGTTTGCTTTCTGTTACTGCGGAAGATGGCCAAGTCCATCACCGCCAAAAATCCCGTTGAGCCAGGCGACCACGTCGTTCTCAGTATGGTGTGCCTCCACCCCGCTGCCCAGACGACGCTCAATCTGGTTGGAGCCGCGTGCAGCAAACCCTGGCAACACCTTGGCCTCGGGACAGGCGACCCTCACATCCTGTTCGAAATGCCCCGCGCCGCCACCGCCATGCGTGCAGAACGGCACGACGGTCCTGCCTGATAGCGGATTGCCCTTGAGGAATGTGGCGACAGGCGGCGCAAATGTGCCGTACCAGATTGGCGAGCCGATAAAGACCACCTCGCAGTCTTCTGGAATGGAAACAGGCTTGATTTCCCTTTCAACGCCATCCGCATGTTCCTTGTCGGCAACTTTCAAAGTCTGCGAATATGCCTCAGGATAAGGCTCCACAGGCTCGATGGCAACCAGCTCGCCTCCGACATGCTTCTGTATCCATTTGGCGACAAGAGCCGTGTTCTGGACTTTGGACTGCGAATAATAGACCACAGCCGCCTTGCCGGGCACTATGCCTGCGAAGGCAATTGTGGCAGGTTCGCGACGTCTGGAAAACAATCTGCACCCTGCAAGCGCGACAAGCAGGACGGTGACGATGGATGTGGCGATGATGATGGCTTTCATGGTTTACCTCCATGCGATGAACGGGAATGGCCCGCCTTCCAAAGCAAGTAGAAAATGGCTCGATATTTCGTTTCGCGTATTAATTTAACCACTATTTGCAAAACATCAAGTAAGTTTATAAAAAAATTATAGTTACAATCATGTATTATATATACTAAAAAGTAAGTATATTACTGTCTGGTTTGAAAAAAACGTTTAGAACAGTATATTATATTCTGATTCAAATTAGAAAGGCAATTACCTTGGGCTTCAACGGGAACATAAAGACATGGACAAGCAAAAGGCAATGAAATGGCACTGCTCTGTCGAGGCAACCCTCGGGGTGCTCGGCGGAAAATACAAGGCGATCATCGTCTGGCATCTGAAGAGGGCGGGTGTCATGCGCTTCAGCGAACTCCAGAAGGCCATTCCGCAGGCGACCGCGAAAATGCTCAGCCAGCAGCTGCGCGAAATGGAGGCCGATGGTGTGGTGAACCGACAGCTTTTCCCCGTGATTCCGCCAAAGACAGAGTACTCGCTGACGGAACTTGGGCAGTCAAGTGCCTCGATGATTGACGCCATGAGCGACTGGGGGCATCTATACTTCAAATATCTCGGACTTCCTGATCCCTGCCCGGAGGAATAGCCCACAACGTTGCGATGTTCGGGATATGCGGCTGGTGATGTAAAGCTGGATGACCATTCAAGTTGCACAGGGGTTGTAGCAAAAAGGCCGACCATCGCTTTTCCCATAGCCCGTCAATGGCTTACCCATCGGCGGGCTGTTTCGTTTCTGCCAACCTCCTCAAACTGCGGCACTTGTGCGGATTCTCCGTTTGAGGGAAATCCCCTGCGGAGAAGGGAGAAAAGGCCGTTTCGGACGCTTCTCTGGCCGCTTTCCCGCCGTTTTTCTCCGTTTGAAAAGACCGCCGGCTTTTCCCCTAAATCGCCTTTCTCCACCTCAAATCCTGACATTCTCCGCTTTTTTCTTGAATAGCGTTGGATGGATGTCAAGAGAAAACATATCAAAATCTTCTCCGCGAAGAACAGCCGATGATTTTGAGGTGCAGCCGGAGAAGATTTCAAACCTCAAATATGAGATATGAGAGGCGAAAAGTGACCTTTTACAAATCGGCTTTTCGGACATAAAATATGCCGCCAGACATCGCCGCCAAACGGCCTGTTCGTCGAACATACTCTCCCTCCTCATCCATTT
>JAFPYX010000008.1 GCA_017417585.1 Victivallales bacterium | reverse complement strand
GGTGCTCTGCGTGCTGTAGGCCTCGATGGAGTAGCCGGAGCCGCCCTCCAGGTAGGACGCCGAGAGCGTGTCGGCATGGACGCCGTGGGCCGTGGCGGTGCTGTTAACGTATGTCCGTGTCCCCTCGCCGCCGACGAGCAGCGTGCCGTCGCCGTCGAAGTAGATCCCGTAGCCTTCCGCGCTGCCGTAGAGCGCGACGTCCCCGCTCTGGGAGAGGGTGCTGCCTGAACTCAGCAGGCGAACCGCGTACGTCTCGCCGCTGCGGGCAGAGGAGGTCCCGATGGCTACTTCTTCCAATTCCGAGATTACATAATCTGCTTCCGATAAAATTGGCACATCAATGTATTCTATTTGCTCTGGCATGGCTTTCTTTTTATTATGTCGAGAATGTTGCGGCGAGGATTTCTGGAGATTTTATGAGGTTCGCGGTGTCAAATACTCAGACTGTATTTGGGTAGTTGAACATTGCGCTTCCGCAGGACACGCTCTAGTACCTTTTGGCACTTGCCGCAGTCCGTGCAGTTGATGGCGCAGTTCTGGGCGATGCCGGATTCCACCCAGTCGGCGGGGAATGAGGCGTTGTCTATGGTGAAATGGGCATTCTCCACACCCAGGATGGCGAGCAGGTTGCCGTCCCAATGCCCTTCTGCGTATGCCTTCAGCATCAGTTCGGGGTGTGGCGTGGAACGGGTGGCTAGTTTCATGGCGGAGATGTAGGGTTCGTAGAAGTGTATGTCTTCGGGGCGAATCCAGGACATGCGGAGGATTTCCGCCGCAGCTTCGATTGTGTTCGTGATACGCCCGCACAAGCGGTAGGGGTAATGCAGGATGAACTCCTGCTCCTCCGCCATCCATGGTTTGTGGCAGAGATAGTTGTCGTGCCAAATCTGCACGGGGCAGCATCGCAGACAGGCGCTGTTCACCAGCAAGCACAGCTTCTTGCCGTGCGCCTTGCACCATTCCGAGAAATGCGCCAGGACGCGCCTGTCCCGCTGTATATCCCTGCAAATGTAAAAGGAATCGAAGATGTCGGAAATATATTCCATCGCCTTGGTGGACTCGAGTTTCATATTGACGCTGGCGCGAATTTCCACCTGGGGATAGCGCACTTTCAGGACCTTCGCGATGAACTGCGAGGTGGTGGTGACGATTTCAGGAAAAAGATTGCGCCGTCCCAGTTCCTCCATCACATCATAGACCTGAAATCGTAGGTTTTCCGTAAATGCGTCCTCGCCATAGCAGTTGGCGTTAAAGAGCAGGTCCAGCTCGACACCGTTCTTTCGGCACCAGACCAAGTCCGTTGCCAGCTGCTCGATGCTTTCAGCGATGGACTTCTCCAGATGGACGACGCGGCCAGAGACCATTCCAGGCCAGGAAAAGAACACCTCCTTGACCGTGGGCAGGTACGGCTTCACCATTGCGGTGAAGCCTCCCTTGATGTCCCAGTCGTAGCCGACTGCATATTTTCTGTACGGGACAAGCATCCTGCGCAAATGTCACTTCGCGTTCTCGTTCTTCTTGAGCACGCCAGCTTCGACAAGCTTGTCGATGAGCTGCTGCATGGAGTTGAAAGCGGCGAGGAAGCCCTGCGGCGGCATGATGAGGCGAGTATGGGATTCCGGAACGGGTGCCTTGCCTTCCTCGGTGGGCTGTAGCGTCACGAGGTCAAAACGCACCATACCCCCCGCAAAGTGAATCTGCCCAATGCCGTCTGCGAAGATTTCTTTCTTGTCTGCCATTGCTGTTTTCTCCTGTACTTGATTATCACTGCACAAAAAAGAGCGTCTCTTGCTCGTGATTAACAGAGGTTTAGGACGACCTACGAAGAAGCACGAAAAGAGACGCTCAAAGCATGAGCGTGCCTAACGTGCGCTTCTTCGTGAAAAATGGAGGTCCTAATTTCTGTTAATCACAAAGCACAATTACTGACAGTATTAACTACTGGTTATGGTTATGTAAAAAGAGAT
Source organism: Victivallales bacterium (assembly GCA_017417585.1). GTDB lineage: Bacteria > Verrucomicrobiota > Lentisphaeria > Oligosphaerales > Oligosphaeraceae > RGIG1601. The sequence goes on along the minus strand of JAFPYX010000008.1, from coordinate 15,331 downwards.
GCTATTTCAGATAAGTGAATTACTTCTGGTTGTTTTGCATTAAGGCCGCGTTGGTTATGCGACCACACGAAAATTACCTTAATTTAACATTTCGAATGCCTGTTTGCAACGCCATTCGCGTCAAATTTACCCGCCTGACCTCAAAATTTATCGGAAAATCTTTTAAGAGGCACAAAATTCGCCACTTTGAGAGTTATTCGCCTCCATGATATCCATCGCCACGCCAGCCAGTCCTCTGCCCAGCCCACCAGGGGGCATTTTTGTACTCAATCCGCACTTTTTCGATAACGCTTTGTTCCCTACGAGGGTACCTAATAGGCTCCTGAATCCGTGAATTGTGGGTGGATGTACTGCCGGCGCCCTCGCCGACAGAAAATGCGTTGTGCTGGCGCCCCGTCAGCACAAAGTAAAATTCATGGATTCAGGAGGCTGGTTGGAGCTTGGGGCCAGAAGTCCTGGCGCGTCATCACTGGCAGGAACGATTTCAAGCTCGGCGACCATACCTCTATTTTGTATTTCCGATGACTGTCCCCGCTATGGCAGGCTTGTTATGATATGTCATTATTTGTCTAATACTGTCCACGCCTGTTCGGTTTCCTTGTCCCGACATGACCCATCGCGAAAAACATCCGTCTTTGGGCTTTTTTGCCGCCTGTGGATATATATCCTAAAAATCGGCAAAATGATTCATTAAATCGCTGATTTAACCCCATAGCCCGTATTTTTCTCGAAAAACACGCAGAAAAATCGGGCTTTTCATTTGCAAAGTTTCGTGAAGCAATTATATTATAGTTACTTCATTAAACACAAGGAGGCAAGCAATGGCAAGACCGTTTTCTGGAAAACCGCATGTCGGGGAGAACCGCATCACCCGCAAGAACGGCATAACATACGTTTACGAGCGCACGACGCAATACGACCCGGAGACCAGGAAGACCATGACAACCTCCACCAGGTTGATAGGCAAAATCCTGCCTGGCGAGACAGAGATGGTCGCCACGCGCCGAAGGAAGCCCAACGGGTACCGCAAGGCGGAGGGCCTCGCGACACGCCGCCACGTGGGCATGACGGACATCCTTGAATGGGCGGGGCGGGAATCGCGCATCGACCATGACCTGCAGGCCTGCTTCAGCACGGGGGACGCGGCCAAGATACAGTCCATCGCCCGCTACTGGCTGGGGACCGACGGGAACACGCTTCCCCGCCTGGAAGGCTGGCAGCTGACGCACGAGCTGCCGTATCCATACGGGATAAGCGAGGACGTCTATGGAGAGCTCTTCAAGTCGCTCGGGCAAGACGAAAGCGGGATACAGGGCTTCTTCACGGCCCGGGACGGACGCCTCTCCACCAGGCCCGTCATCGCCTACGACTCCACCACCATCTCGACCTGTTCGCAGAACCAGCACGAGGCACGGCGCGGCTTCAACAAGGACAGGGACGGGCTGGACACCATCAAGCTGCTGACGCTTTATTCCGTCAGGGACGATGAGCCGATTGCATATGCGAAGCAGCCGGGGACCGTGCCGGATGTGGTCTGCATCGACAACGCCATCGAACAGTTCAAATGCCTTGGCATCGACCGTCCCCTCGTGGCAACCGACACCGGCTACTGCAGCGAGCGGAACCTGTGCGAGCTGTGCAGGCGGAACATGAAGTTCCTGACCCTGGTCGACACGGATGTGAAAATGGCCGGGACAGCCGTGGACGCGCTGCGGGAGGCGCTTGAATCCATGGGGGCGGTCTGTCCGTTCGACTGCCATGTGTCAGGAGCCATGATGACTGCCATGCATGAGTTTTCGTTCAGAAGGGAACGCTCGCGCAACGGAATCGCAGCCGTCGAAATCGAAAAATTCAGCAGGAGACTGTATCTGTATGTCTTCAAGTCAAGCGAACTGAAGGACGAGCACGAACTCGCCTTCCGCAAGAAGCTCATGGAGTTGAAACGGCAGGTGGAGGAAGGCGTCACGGATTTCACGGAAGCCGCGAGGGAGCGCATTGCAAAATGTCTCGTATGCTCCAGGGCCGGGCGCGGGGGCGGGCTGCATGTCTCGTTCAACGAGGAAGCCTGCGCAAAGGCCAGGGAATATTTCGGCTATTTCGTGCTGGCGAGCAATGCGCCGCTGGCGGTGTTCGAGGCCCTGGAAGACTACAGGATGAGGGAGAGGATCGAGGAGCTGTTCCAGGATGAGAAGGGCAGCGTCGACGGACGGCGTCCGCGCATCTGGCACCCGGACGCCCTGCGGGGCAGGATGTTCGTGCAGTTCATCGCCCTGTGCTACAGGTGCTTCATCGTAAAGAAAGTCAAGGCCGTCAAGGAGACGCTCGGCAAGGATGACGGAAAGAAGACGGCAAAGAGACTCGAGCTGGAGAAAGGGCTCCTCAACTGGCTGAAGCAGCGTTCGCTCGCGCAGATATTCGACTGGTTCGACTGTCTGGAGGAGACCACTGTCAAGACCGGGGCGGGTGTCAGGCGATGGACCACCGAATCAGTGGCGCGGGACAGGCTCTTCCTGGAGTTGTTGGGCGTTGCCAAATCGTGAAGCAATTATCCGACTTTTAGGATATATATCCCTGAAAATGGGCAGAGGCCTGTGGCGTGCCTCCTGGGGCCGTTTAAGGGCATTTTGCTTTTTTGAAGGCCTTTTTTACGCTCCTGCAGAGGCGGTTTTCGTCATGGGTTGGGACAACTGGGACAATTGGGGACAATTGCGTTTGCGGCGACTGTCTCCGCTATCGCTGCCAGGGACTGTCCCCGCTTTCGCGGGGGCGACGAGCCGCGTCACTTCTCGGCGAGGGTGGTCTCGGCCCAGCCGGTGAGCTGTCCCGTGGAGGAATCGAAGTTCGCTCCAATGCAGATGATCGGCAGTCCGAGGGGCTGGTACTTCTCATAGTATTTCCGATCGAGAATCTGGCTGACGGCCTCCTCGGCACTTCGGTTGAGTTTGAATTCGAAGAGGAAGACCGTCCGCGATGTCCTTACCACTGCATCGATGCGTCCGGCGTTTGTGCAGGACTCCGCCTCGACGGCACCATTGAGCAGTTCGAAGACGCAGAAGAATATGGTCTGGTAATACTTTTCGTACTTGAGGTGGAGGTTGTAGGGCACCGTTGCCAGAAAGCCCTGGAAGAGCTTCAGGAAGGCGTGGTGGTTGTCGGCCTCCAGCGCATCCATCATCTGGAAGAGGAACTCCTGATTGCCGTGCTCTCGACGTTCGGTGTAGAAGTCCAGTAGCATCTCGTTGAAGGACTCCTGGACCTCGTAATCTGGGAAGCCAAGACGGTACCGGGTACTCAAGCGCGGCGTGGCGATGGTCTCCCTGATGGTGAGGTATCCGGTCTGCCAAAGAAGCCCGACTACGGGGAGGCGGTCCAGCTCGTAGGCGGAGAAGACGCTTTCGGAGTAGGTCTCCTGCAATGCGGCCTCGAAGTCGAGGCGGGTGTCGCGCGCCAGCTCCAGAAGGAAGGTGGGAGTGCCCGTGTTGCCCCAGTAGTTGGAGAACTCCCCGTTCCGGGCGAAAAACTTCGAGACGGAAACAGGGTTGCAGACATGCGTCTGCGCCCTGGAGAAGCGGTAGCCGTCGTACCACTTGAGGATACCTCCCATCAGCTCCTCCTCGGGGAGGTTGTTGGCTTGAGCGGCAACGGGGAGGCGGTCTGCGAAGTTCTTGCGGATCTCAATCTCGGTGAAGCCCAGCAGGGCGGCGTATTCTGGATCCAGGGTGATGTCCGTGAGGTTGTTCAGTTCCGAGAAGAAGGACACGTGGGAGAACTTGCTCACGCCGGTGACCAGCGCGAAGCGGATTTTGGCCTCGCATGTCTTGATCACGCCGTAGAACCCCTTGAGCATTCGCAGAAGCTCCCTGGCCTGTGGACTGGTGATATTTGAGAGGATGGGCTTGTCGTATTCGTCCACCAGCACCACCACCGGGGTGTCCCCGCACGGTTTCTGGATCAACTCGATGAACTGTTCCTGTGGAGTAGTGGCGGTGAGCTGCACTTCCAGTTCTGCTGCGCAATCTGCAATGCGTCGGGTGAGGAAGGCCGCCAACTCCTCGGATGTCCGTCCGCCAAAGCTCCCCAGGTCGAGATGGATGACGGGGTATTTCCTCCAGTCGTAGTCCAGTCGGTCGATGGCCAGGCCGGCGAAGAGCTCGCGACGCCCTTGGAAGATAGCCTTGAGCGTCGAGACCAGCAGTGATTTTCCAAAGCGCCGCGGCCGCGAGAGGAAGTACTCCCCCTTGACCTTGCGAATCAATTTCCAGATGTACTCCGTCTTGTCCACATACAGCAAATTGCCTGTGACGATGGAGGGGAAATCGAATGTGCTGGTGTCGATGTCTTTCATGGTTTTCGCCCGCGAAACGAAAAAGATGTAAACAACTATACTATAATCTTTTTGAGTGGCTTTGTCACATGGTCTCCTGCCCCGGGGTGCGTCATGGAGTCGTTTTGTCACCCCAGGGTTAAATCACGGATTCAGGATAACGACTTGCTGAATACCACAACGGCATTGGGAGCGAGGGCGAGGCGATTTCCCTCGGCCTTCGCCTCGGCGCTGGCGTAGCGCATCTGGAAGCCGGAAGGGATCTCGGCGTTCTGGGGCTTCTCGGTGGGATTGAAGAGGAAGCGGAAGGCGTTCTCCTTGGAGGTGCGCTCCAAGGTCCAGAGCGGCGTGGTCGCGGCGGAGAGGCCGGCGGCCTCCAATGCCAGCGCATAGAGGTGCGGAAGCGCGGACTCGCGATTGGCGACCAGGGCGTCCCGCACCGCGATGGAGAGATTCCCGCCACAGGTGAAGACTTTGCCCTTGCCAAAGGCGTTCACCACGGCGGCGACCGAACCGTCTTCCCAAGTGGCGATTGCGACGCCCGTGGTCGGCTCCAGCCGCGCCTGGCAGAAGGCCGCAGTGTCCTGTTGACCGTCGGCGTAGCACAGCGTCCTCGTTTCGCCGTCGTTCAGGGCGAGGCGGTGAGTCTCGCGACAGCCAATGAGACGGTCGAGGCCCAGGGAAGGGCGCTGAAGCGTCGCCCACGTGCGTTCGTCCCGACAGGCAAAGGGATACTCCACCAGAAGAACCCCGCCATTTTTGGCGAATTCTTCCAAGATGCTCGCCGTGTCTTCAGATATTTGTTCTAAGCAATTTATTACAATCAATTTATAGTTATTATAATTATCCCCTGGCGTAACGAAGTCCGGCGCATGGCCGGTGGTCATGAGGTTGTAGAATGCCCCACGGACGCCGCGCTTGCAGGAGTAGTCGTTGTTGGACTGGATGTTCGCGATGCCGTTGAGCGGTCCCTCCATCGCCTCGATGCGCATCAGCAGGTCGTTGGCGGAGTCGAAGAGAATTGCCACATCGCTTTGGGGGACGGTGGTCTTGGCGAGTTCACGGCCCCACTTCTGCAGTTGGTCGGCGACGATGTCGCAGCGTTCGGAGCGCGGGGTGGGCGTGCCGTCCATCTCCCGCATTCCCCAGCCGTTGGTCTCCTCGCCGAAGCGCTCGGAGCGCCACTGCCAGAAGGTCAGTCCGCGTGCGCCTGTGGCGAGAATCATCCAGAGCGCCTGTTCGATGAAGGCGGGGTCGGCCTCCTGGCACCAGTTCGCGTAGTTGGTGTAGAACTCCTGGCACCAGAAATTCGGATCCACGCGTCGCATCCAGGCGCCGATGACGGGCGTCTCCAGCTTCTCGATTCGGTTCTTCGGCAGGAGTTCAATGCCCAGCGAGCAGCCGTAGAAATCCACCTTCGTCGCATTGAGGAGATCGTTGCTGGTGTCGCAGGCGGGGTCCTGTGTGATGCTTGTGAAGCCCACGTGGCACATCACTGCCTTGCCCGGCGAACCGCGACGGATGCCATCCGCCGAGACGCCCACTTGGGCGGCGACCGCCTCGCCCGCCCACTGCCGCCAGAGATACAGCTCCGCGTAGTCGGAGTGCGACTGCGGGGGGAAGATGGTCTCGAACGAAGTCCACGCCTTGCCGAAGGCCGCGTTGAGCGCCTCGATGGTGCCGAAGCGCCGCTTAAGGTAGTCGCGGTAGCTCTGGATGGAGTGGTCGCATTGGCATTGGCCCATTGGACGGCTTCGCGGTTCGTTCCAGGCGTTGAAGAACCACAGCATCCCCTGGTCCTTCACGTGCTTTGCCAGTGCCTCCGTGAAGCGTCCCGCCGCCTCGGCGACCGCCGGGTTGTCAAAGCATGGCCACCAGCCGCCGACGTAGAAGGCCGCATGCGCGATGGGCGGGAGCGGCTGGCCTCCGAAGCCCATGCGGGAACCGTCCAGCTCGGTGAAGACCCAGTCCGGCGCGGTTTCCAGCTGCGGCTTCACGATCACCCGCAGGCCGTGCTTCTGCGCAACTGCGAAGAGGCGGTCCAGTTCCGCGAAGTCGTACTGGCCGCGGATACGCTCGTGGCAGCGCCACTGCGGACGGAACTGGATGTGTGTGTAGCCCTTGGCGGAGATTTCAGCGAGGTCGCCGTCCCACTCGCTTTCCAGTGGCGTGGGCGCGCGGTGGTATTGTGCGCCGAAGGGGAAGAAGTCGGTGAAGAGGTTGTCCATGGGTGAGATTGGTTTAGGCACGTTTGCTCAAGAAGGACTGACGTAAAGGGAAGTGGCTCCTTCGGCTTGACGGGCAGCCTCTTCGAGAGTCCATTTCCAGACGGGGACGATGCGGATGTTGCCTTCGACGCTCTCGTCATCGTCCCATGTCACGAGGGTGGCGTCCTGGATTCCAGTCGCCCGGATGGCGTTGGCGAGTGCGTCAAGTTCGCGCTTCCGGGTTTCTGGCGAGGTCATTTCCCAAGTCACCTGGACGAGGCGCTTTTCATGCGTAATTTGATCGGTCACATAAAAATCAACCTCGCCGCCGCCAGGCACATTGTAATACTCTATCTTGTTAAGACCTCGGCGGAGCGCCAGGAAGACCAGGTTTTCCAGCAGCCGTCCGCGTTCCGCGTCATTTTTGAGCATCATTGCGCGGATTAGCCCCGTGTCCACGAGATAGTACTTGTCGGGATTGGCGTTTTGCACGGTCAGCGAGTCCGTCCGTAGCCGGACAGGGTAAACCAGATATGCGTTCCGGAAGTAATCCAGGTAGTTCTTGATGCATTCGCGGTCACTGGAGAGGCCTTGTTCCTTGAGGGCACCGGCAACTGCCCGCGTGGAGACTTTTCGAGCAAAGTGGTGAAGCAGATAGTCCAGAGTGTATCTGAGGGCTTGGAAACTAGGAATGTTATAACGTTCAAGGATGTCCCGATAGACGACGGCATCGACATATTCCTGCAACATTTTGATTCGAAGGCGGGCAGGCAGCCCCTGGACATCAGGGAAGCCCCCCGTTTCCAGATAAAGCCCCATCGCATTGCGCAGAAGACCGGCTGCGCGTGCGGAATAAGGCGCAGAGGGCGTTTTCTGGAAAAGTCCATTGAAGAGCAGCGTTTCCGCAAAAGAGAGGGGGAATAACTCGATTTCCAATGCGCGTCCGCGCATCTGGGTGGCGATTTCACTGGACAGCAGCCGCGAGGAGGAACCCGTTAGACAGAGCTGGACATGATTGGAGTCCAGGAGATGTCGCGCATACCACTCCCAGCCATCGACATTTTGCAGTTCATCGAGGAAATACCAGCACTTTTCCGCCGCCGCTTGTGGAAAAAGCCGGGCATGGGTGTCTCCCAGTAGCCGCAAGTCATCGACGGTTGCGCCTTTCAGGCGGTTATCATCAAAATTGACATGCACAATCCGATTCAAGGGAAGGCCCTCTTGCAGCAGTTCTTTCATCCGCTGATAGGTGAAATAAGTCTTGCCCGTACGCCGCATTCCGGTGACCACGGAAACCGAATGCGCTTTCTCCAGATAGGCAATTTGACGGGGGGTGATGTCGGCGGGAAGCCCGTTCTCATAAAAATCCCCTAGAATTTCTTCAAACGCTTGTTTCATCATGGCAAGTTTTGACATAGAGTGATATCCATAGAAACGAATGCCAGATTAATATAACACGTCAATACCATTTTTTAAAAATTGGCAAGAAAAATCTACCACTTTTCAATAAAAATGGCTAGTTTTTTCTACCATTTTTGCTCATCCTATACATGGGCGCACGGTGGTATTGTGCGCCGAAGGGGAAGAAGTCGGTGAAGGGGTTGTCCATGGGAGGCTAATTCAGGTTTTTCCGTTCTATTTTGATTGCCCGGCGGCAAAATTAGTAACGGAGATCACTGCTGTCCGGTAAAGACTGCAATGCCGCAAACATGCAAGTCTGCAAAGGTAGGTCCTAAGGAATGGCATGGCGGCAACCGTCCCTCAAGACGTCCTCAAGGGGGGGGGGGCGGGGCATGTCCGCATGGCCTTATCCATAGTGGGTACACCCGCCGCCCCCGGCCGCCACCCCTATTACCATCCCGTCTGAAGACCGCCATGTCAAGCCCCGGTGGATGCTTTCCCCTGCAATCTAGTTTTTTCCATGATTTCCGGATGATTCCCCCTGTGCCTCAAGTGTTTTTACCGGACAGGCGTGATTCTTTACGCAAATTCACGGATTCAGGAAACATTGAATTTCAACTAGCCGTTTCCGGAAAAGATTCCAGAAGACCATAGTTTTCGCCCGCCAGGGACAGAAGGAAGAATTATCCTTTCGCATGCCCAAAAAGCGTGAAGGTGCGAATGCCTGGAACGCCAGTCTAGAACGAAAAAGCCGCCGGACCGTGCCGGGGGCAGGCGGCGGAAGCCGCCGTGCATTCCAAACCGGGCGGGATGCGGCGGATGTTCTACCTCCCGAATGCGCGAACGACAACACCCCGAAGCATTCCGCCCGGACCGTCGCTTGTCAAAAAACAATCCCCCCTGCATGACTGTAGCCGTGCAGGGGCGTCTCTTTTTAGATTGCATGCGTCTGAAAGGCACCCCGGCGGTTGGCGCAAAGCAGCCGGGGACATTGTGCAGACTATTGGCCAAGTATCCGCAAGGCCACCTGCGCCCCCGCATTCCCCTGTTCGGCGGCCTTGCGGAACCACTTGACCGCCTCCGCGTAGTCCTGCTCAACGCCCAGGCCGGTGGCATAGCAGACCCCGAGGTTGTACTGCGCCTCCGCAAGCCCCTGCCCGGCGGCCTTGCGGAACCACTTCACTGCCTCCGCGTAGTTTCCAGCTTCATAGCATTGAAGAGCGCGTTGGAACTGCTCCTCGGCACTTTCCTGTTCCGCCCTTCCGTTTTTCGCGGGTGAATCCCCGCCGCCATTGGCATTGCTTGCCCGTGCCTCCGGGAATTCGCGCCGAATCCTGTCGGTCTTCTCCTGCTCGGTCAAAGTGGAGTCGTCGATGATATTGGTCAGTTTTCGAACTGCGGCGTGCCTGGCCAGCTCGGTGGCGTAGTGCTTTTCAATCCATGTCTCGGCATCCTGGATGGCATCTTCGAACTCTCCGGCGGGCGCAATGCCAGGCAGCAGCAAAGTGGCAATGGCAAAGGCGAGGGCGGCAACGGCACTGGCGTGCATGAAGCTTTTCTGGAAGATTCGCATGGCGGTATCGGGGGGATGGAGGATTTCGTCCGGCCGCGGTTCTCGCAGCCTGAATTCGTTAATTTCAAGTACTATAAGCTGCCTTTTGCCATTTACATTGTAAACCGCTTCGCATAGCGCCTCCCTGTGGCGGCAGTCTGCGCGGCCAGTCGCAGATTACCCGCACTGGTTTTTCGCCTTAGCCGGCTTGGGATCTTGTCGTTTTAATCCGCATGACATTCGGGTTTGGGATCATACGGCTCGTCTCCGGCAACACCGGCACTTCCGATATTCCCGCGACACATGCAGAAAACATCAGGGTGGTTCCATTGCCGGATTCTCCCGATTTGGCATGAAGCCGGGGCGGAAAGGCAAGGCGCCGCATCCCGGCCGTTTGGCTGTTGAAAAGGCGTTTATAGTATCCGTGTTGTCAGAATGTCATTCGTTTTTGACTCCTTCTCCTTGCCACAACTATGAAATTCTACATGTTTGCCCTTGCCGCGATTTCTTGCTGTCTTGCCGCCGCGCCAGTGGATGTTCTTTGGTACGATGGTCAATCCTCCGGCGGCTGGGAGCTGGACAACGAGAATCCCCTGCCCATTTATGACGCCGAGGCGGGCGCAGTCACGTTGCAGTGCGCGCCGAAGGAAGAGGGCAAGAACAGCTGGCAGTGCTTTGCATACCTGCGGCCGGAGCCGCCGCTATGGTCGCATATCACCTTCGAGGTGAGGAATCTGGGTGAGGTCCCGGCCGCGGTTCGCCTGAATGTCACGCAGAGCCAGGAACGCTGCCCCGGCGCCTCCAGTTGGGAAAGCTGGACGAGCCGCCAGCGCCGACCGCTGCCGCCCGATGGCCAATGGCACGAGGTCACCTTCGACTACGACGGCGGATGGCATCAGCATGCCAAGGATGACTCCGAGGCGGTGCCGCCCTTCCAGCCCGTCAGCAAGATCGGTCTGGTCTTCTCAGAGTTGCCGCCCCAGACTGCCGCGACCTTCCAGGTCCGCGCCATCCGTCTTTGGGAGGACGAGGCGCCGTCTGCCGAGGCCGCCGGTTTTGCGGAATTCTTCGCCAAAACTGATGCGCCCCGCGTCGCCGGAAGCACCATCGCCCTCCCGGAAATGAAGGTCGCTTTCTCCAGACGCGCTCCTCATGACCAACGCGCCTTCTTCGCGGTTTCCGCGCCCGCCGGAACCCAACGTGACTGGACGATTCCCTTGCAATTCAACAACAATGGACAATTCTGGACAATTCCAGCGCAGGAGGTCAAACTTCCCAAGTCGTTGCCGACGGGACGCTACCGCGTATGGCTGCAGCTGGGCGAGGTCGCGGCTGCTCCAGTTGAGATTGCGGTCACTGGCGTGGAGGAGGTTGGCTTTCGGCAGGTGGAGGTGCGCCGCCGGAATCCACTGGACGACCCTCCGCGTCTCTTCATTGACGGCGAGGCGCAGTGCGGGCTGATGCGCGCGACCTTCACTCCGGGATGCCTAGGCGTGAAGGCCTTCGCGGATTGCGGCATCGACCTCTTTGGCTTCGACACGAATGTCTCCGAAGGCGGATACGGCCTCTCCGTGATGACCGAGCGCACGCCCGGCGAGTTCGACTGGACGCAGTTCGAGCAGCGGATGCAGGAGGTTCTGGAAGTCTCGCCGGACGCAATGGTAGTGCTTCGCCTCTACATGGGCACGCCCTCCTGGTGGGCCGAAGAGAACCCTGGAGAACTGGTCTGCCAGCAGGACGAGAATGACAACGTATTGCCTTATCTATACCACCGCTATCGCCAGCCGGCCAGCTGGTCGTCGTTGCCGTGGCGTGCATTGATGGCGGACCGCCTGCGGAATTTCATCGCCTATCTGGAGAAGACACCGTATGCGCGGCATGTGGCGGGCTTCGTCTTGGGCTGCGGTTCCGGCGAGGAGTGGATGCAGTGGGAGAACTACCAGACCTGGACCGACTATTCCGAGGCCTCCCTGAAGGCCTTCCGTCGCTGGCTTACCGCGAAATACGGCTCGGACGAGGCGTTGCAGGCGGCCTGGGGGCAGCCGGAAGTCACCCTCGCCACCGCTGCGATTCCGCCACGCAGTCTCCGCGACGAAATCAAGGAGCCAATGCAACTGCGACAGCTCTACCTTCCCGGCCAGCCGAATGCACAGTGGATTACCGACTACGCGCGGCATCTCTCCGAAGATGACGCGGAAGCCATCGAGTGCTTCGCCCACGCCCTCAAGGAGGCCTGCGGCGGCAAGCTGCTGGTGGGTTCCTTCTACGGCTACGCGATGGAGTTGGCCGGTCGCACGGTCGCCAACACCGGACATCTGGACGCCGCGCGACTGATTGCCTCGCCCGACATCGACTTCTTCTGCAGCCCGACCAGCTACACCTTCCGGCAGGTCGGCGGAAAGGGCACCGTCCTTCCCATGGGGGCGGATGCCAGCCTGCGTCTCCACGACAAGTTCTGGTTCGTCGAGATGGACGTGCGGACCTTCGCCACGCCTGAAAACGCCGGCTACGGCCGACCCGACACCGAAGAGGGCGATATTCTCCAGCAGGACAAGGAGGCGATCCGCTCGCTGTGCACCGGCCAGGCGCAGTGGTGGTTCGACGTGGGCTGCATCCCCTACACCAACCCCGCTATGATGGCGGAGATCGGGCGGCTGGTGAAGCTTTTCCGGCAGACCGTGCCGTCGCACGAGATACCGCGCAACTCCGCGGCCGAAATCACCGTGGTGATTGACGAGAAGAGCCTCGGGCTGTTCTGCCCCAACGACTACAACGCCTACGACCTCCTGCGCGATATCATGCCGGGTCTTGCACGCCTTGGCGCCACCGTTGAATACTACCTTTCCAGCGACCTGGAGCGCATCCCCGAGCGCATCAAATTGCTGGTCTTCCCATGTTCCCTCGCGCCGGACGCCGAACAGCTGGCCGCCGTCCAGCGCCTCAAGGCCGACGGCCGCGTGCTGCTCTTCCTCTACGGTCCCGCCATCGCGGACTCCGCCACGCCCGCTCCGGCGATGCGGGAGTTCACCGGCCTTCCGCTGGATCTCAAGCCGGAAGGTGTCCTCGCCCAGATGATACTTGACGCGCCCGATGGAAAATATCTCCCCGAGGGGTTGCGCGGCAAGACGATGGCCACGAACGGCGGGCGGAAATACACCCCGTGCCCATACGTTTGCGACGAGGCCGGAACGACGATTCTGGCTCACTATCCGGATGGCTCCGGCGCCCTGGCGGTGCGTGAATACGACCAATGGACGAGCGCATACGCGGCGGTTCCGGCCTTGCCTCGCGAGTTCCTGGAGGCACTGGTAAAACGCGCCGGCATCCACCGCTATCTGGAGACGCCCGACCAGGTCTGGGCGAACAGGAGCATGGTTGGCGTCTGCGTGGACGCCCCCGGACCGCGCACCGTCAGCCTCCCCAAGGCCGACCGAAACCACAAGGCGGTGTATGACCCCCTCGCCGACGAGGAGTTTGCGCTGGACGAACAGGGGCGCTTCACCGCCGATTTCGCCGAAGGCGCCACCCGCCTCTTCGTCAAGATGTCACGCGAGGATTTTCTGAACCGCGTGGCGCCATCCGCTGCAAGGGAATGATCTTTGAATGGACACAGATAAAAGCACATTGGGAAACGCGCCGTCGAACAACATGCAGGCGACAGTCCGCCAGGTGACCCTTTGGGGAATGGCGCTGAACCTGGCTTTGACGGTCGCCAAATTCACCGTCGGTTTTGCCGTGGGCAGCCAGTCCTGCGTGGCCGACGCAGTGCACAGCCTTTCGGATTCGGCCACCGACCTGGCCGTGCTGGTTGGGGTCCGCTTCTGGGCCGCCCCGGCCGACAGCGACCACCCGCATGGACACCAGAGAATCGAGGCGCTCATAACATTGGCCATCGGCGTGATGCTCGGCGTCAGCGCCGTTTGCATGATCTGCAACGCCATCAAGACCATCGGGGAACCGACGGGCGGGGCCATCTCCTCCTGGAGCCTGCTGGGCGTCGCGGTCGTCTCCATCTTCCTCAAGGAAGTCCTCTATCAATGGACGACCGCCGTCGGGCGCTCCTGCGGCTCCTCGGCGGTTCTGGCCAACGCCTGGCACCACCGTTCCGACGCGGTCTCCTCCATTCCGGTCGCCATCGTCGCCATCGTGGGGCGCATCTGGCCGGAAGTCCAGTATCTCGACCATGTGGCGGCCGTGCTTGTCGCGTGCATGCTGCTTCGGGTCACGTGGAAGATTGCCTGGCCGGCCATCAAGGAGCTTTCGGATCAAGGGGTAAGCGCACTGGAGGTCAAGGAGATGTGCAGGATCGCCTCCGGCATTGCCGGAGTCCTGGAGGTGCACAAGCTGCGGACCCGGTGGTTCGGCAATGGCGTCCTGCTGGACATGCATGTCCTGGTGGACAAGGACCTCTCGGTGGAAAGCGGCCACCGCATCTGCGAGGAGGTCGCCTCCGAAATCAAGCGTAAAATGCCCAAAGTGCAGGATGTCCTCACGCATCTGGAGCCCTTTGAATCCACGGACATCAAGGGCGAACTGACGCGTCTGTCGCGCCAGGTTGCCGGGGTCCAGGGCATGCAGTCCATTCAGGTCCGGAGCTTCCCGGAGGGCAATGAGGCGGAGTGCTGCATCCAGGTTGACCCGGAGTGCACGATGGCCCAGGCGCACGAAATCTGCAAGAAGGTGCGGGAGGTATTCCTGGCCAGCCAGCTCAAGATTGTCCGCGCGGTCGTCCACGCCGAGCCGCTTAATCTTCACTGAGAGGAACAGACTTGTCATCCCCGTTCGTGGCGAACGGGCAGGCGACCTGGCGGAACGGGTCATCGGGCGCGGCGGCGTTCTGGAGCTCGGGTCGCGTGGCGGAGCACTCCGGCCGGGCGTGCGGGCAGCGCGTGTGGAAGGCGCAGCCGTTCGGCGGGTTCGCGGGCGAGGGGAGTTCGCCGGGCAATAGTATTCGGTTCGCACGGCTGGACTTGCCAGGCACGGGTATCGCCGAGACCAGCGCCTGCGTATAGGGATGAAGAGGGGTGGTCAGGACCGATTGCGCGGTTCCGAACTCCACGATGCGCCCCAGATACATCACCGCGACCTTCTGGGCAATCAGCCGCACCACGCTCAGGTCGTGGGAGATGAATAGATACGACAAATGGTGTTGTTCGCGAAGGGCGATCAATAACTTGATGATTTGTGCCTGCACGGAGACGTCCAAGGCGCTGACCGGTTCGTCACAGACGATGAACTCCGGCTCCATGGAGATGGCGCGTGCGATGGAGAGGCGCTGGCGCTGTCCGCCTGAGAATTCATGTGGATAGCGGTAGCGGCTTTCGGGGTCGAGGCCGACCTCCTGCATCAGGCGGATGGCGGCCTGCTAGCGGGTCTCGCCGGGACGGTAGAGCCGGAAGGCGTCCAGCCCCTCGGTGACGATTTCGAGCGCGCTCATCCTCGGGTCGAGGGAGGAGAAGGGGTCCTGGAAGACCATCTGGAGATTTCGCCGTGCATCCTTCTTCTCCTTCCCCTTGAGCGAGTCGATTGGCTTGCCGTCCAGTTCGATGGTTCCACCGGCGACGGGTTCCAGCCCAATCAATGCCCGACCCAGGGTGGTCTTGCCGCAACCGGACTCGCCGACCAGCCCCAGTGTCTCGCCCTTTTCAATGGAGAGGCTCACGCCGTCCACGGCACGCACATGCCCTGCGACGCGGTTCAGGATTCCACGCCGAATCGGATACCAGACTTTCAGGTCTTTGCAGGAGAGCATGGGGGACTAGTTGGGTGGTACGAACGGGACGAACGGGGCGGACGGGACGGACGGGACGAGCGGGACTTTAACCTCTCACCTCTCACCTCTCACCT
>JAFPYX010000103.1 GCA_017417585.1 Victivallales bacterium | reverse complement strand
TAACCTTTAACCTATGAAAAGTATGACGGGCTACGGGCGTGGCGTTGCCGAACGCGACGGCGCTTCGCTGGCGGTGGAGATTTCGGCGGTGAACAGCCGCAAGCAGGTGGACATGCGCTTCTCCATCCCGCGGGAACTGGGGATGCTGGAGCCGGTGTTGCGTCAGCGCATCCAGCAAAAGCTCTCGCGGGGAAGCCTGTATGTGGTCGTCAGCTATCAGCTTAGCCCGGAACAGGCGGCGGCCAGTGGCCGTATCAACTTGGCGGCTGCGCAGGCGGCGGCGAACGAGTTGCGTGAATTGGCGAAGACGGCGGGGCTGAATCCTCCGACCATCACGGAGGTGCTGGCGGTCCCAGGCGTGCTGAACCAGGACCGCGATGCACTCTACGAACCGTTGCGTGAATTGGTGGAACCAGCGTTGGAGCAAGCACTTGAGGCACTCTCTGCGGCGCGTGTCGAGGAAGGCGTGCGCTTGCGCGAGGACCTGGAGGCGCGTGGCCGACAGATGCAGGAGCTGCTCGAAAAGATTATCATCCGCGAACCCGAGGCGTTGGTGCAATTTAAAGAGCGTCTCCGTGCCCGGCTGGAGGAACTCGGCGGCGACCAGGTCTCGGTGGACGAGGAACGACTCGCCCGCGAGTTGGTCTTCTATGCGGACAAGGCGGACATCGCGGAGGAGATGGTGCGCCTGAAGTCCCATTTCACCAAATATTTCCAATTGCTTGCCAGTGATGGCGACCCCGGCCGCGAACTGGATTTCCTCGGGCAGGAGATGAACCGCGAAATCACCACGCTCTCCTCCAAGACCACGGATCTTTGCATTGCGGAGGACGCCCTCGCGCTCAAAATCGAAATCTCGAAAGTACGCGAACAAGTCATGAACATTGAATAATTCGTAATTCATAATGCGTAATGCGTAATTTTATTGTCAGATGCAGGTGAATGATGAAGAAAGAAAATACAATCTTGGATAGAAGTAAGGCTTTTGCATTGAGAATGATTCGAATGTACCAATATTTATGTGCGGTGAAAAGAGAATTTGTCTTGTCGAAACAGGTTCTTCGTAGCGGAACTAGTATTGGTGCCAATGTGAAAGAAGCGATTCGTGGGCAATCCAAAGCTGATTTCTATAGTAAAATCAACATTGCGTTGAAAGAGGCTAGTGAAACAGAATACTGGCTGGAGTTGCTAAACGAATCGGGATACCTTGAAGAAGAACATTTTAACAGTGTTTATGGAGATTGCCAAGAATTGTTAAAGCTGTTGATGGCCATTAGTAAAACTCAGCCGAAGACGAATGAATAATTACGCATTACGAATTACGCATTACGAATTAAAATGACTCCTCTTGAGGCCATTCGAACATTTGAACCCAAACCGGAAGAGGCATACGTGGGCTTCTCCGGCGGGGCGGACAGCACGGCGTTGCTGCTGGCGATGGTTCAATGTGGTTGGAAGGTCACGGCGGTGCATTTCAACCACCATCTGCGCGGGGCGGAGTCGGATGCCGACGAATTGTGGTGCCGTAAATTCTGCGAAAGACGCGGGATTCCATTGGAAGTCATTGACTTGCAGGTCAATGAACAGCGCAAGCCCGGCGAGGGCGTCGAGGCGGCGGCACGGAGGCTCCGCCTGGAGGCCTGGAAACGGCTGGTTGAGAAGGAATGGCGGCCAATTTTTCTGGCGCATCATGTGGACGACTGTCTGGAGGAGCTCTTTCTGCGGCTGGGGCGCGGGGCGAATGCCAGCGGGCTGACCAGCCTGCGGCCCGAACGCGAGTTGGACAACCTGACGCTTTGCCGTCCGTTCCTGCAACTACGCAAGCACGACTTGGAGGAATGGCTGCGGGGGCAGGGCATCGACGATTGGCGCATCGACCAGACCAACCTGGAAGCAGACTCCTCGCGTCGCAACGCCATCCGGAACCGACTGCTGCCACTTGTACGCGAGATCTTCGGAACGGACGCGGGGTTCCTCGCTGCGCTTCAGTGCCTACGTGAGGACGCAGAATGTCTGGAGAAAATCGCCAATGAGGAAAGCACGATGTATTATTACCGTGCCTCATTGATTGATTGGAACGACCTTCACCCCGCCATTTTGGTCCGGGTGCTTCGGGAATGCGCGGAGTTGCCTTTCCCCCCCAGCCGAAGGACGGTGGAACGACTGCGGAGCGCCCTGGCGGCCGGAAAGAGTGAACAAGTGCCCATCGGACAGGACTGTGTGGCACGAGTCACCCCGGATGGCGTGTTTTTTTGCCACCGACAGGAGTGTCCTGAGACGACGTGGGATTGGCGCAGAATGAACCTCTTGGTCTGGGGGAGGCGTTTTCTGCAAATGGATGCTTTTTCGGACGGCGGTTTCCTCCAAGACGATGAAACGGAATGCTTCGATGAGGCGGTGCTGCCGGACCAACTCGTCGTGCGGTGCTGGCGGCCTGGGGATGTGATTCAGCCCTTCGGGAGCCAGCATCATCGCAAGGTCGTTGAGTTTTTCCAGGAAAAACACGTCATTCCGGAGGAACGCAAGATCTACCCCGTGGTTTGCGTGGGCGAAACCATCATTTGGGTGCCGGGCGTCTGCCGCGCGGAATTTGGCCGCGTGACCGAAGCTTCAGAACGAATCGCGCAATTCTCTTTTGAACGCAACTGATGGGAATGCACACCGAGGACTGCCCTATGGACGGGCGAAAGCATTTCCAAATGGCTCTGTTTCCCGTAAGGGTGCCTAGTTGAACTTAAGGCTTAAGGCTTAAAGGGAAGACTTTGTTCCCAAGAGGACACCTAATGGCTGGGCTTTTCGGCTGCGAAGCAGCCAGCGCACGGAGTGCGCGACTATGCATAACCGCTTGCAAGCGACCAGAATGGTCGCGCAGCTGGCGGGTGGCCCGTCACCCAATGCTGCGCCCGATAAGGGCGCGATAACGCCTTGCCTCCAAACCATTCAACATGCCCCGATTAGGTACCCTCTTGGGAAACACAGCTTTCCAATTTTAATTACGCATTACGAATTACGCATTACGCATTAAAATGGACATTTCTGAATACCTCGAACTCATAAAGACGCTGGTGCGCGTGGGCGCAGTCAGCTCTGAAATTGCAAAAGTCAATCGTTCACAAGAGATTATGCATGATTTCCTGGCGGCGCATGGTGTGAAGTGCCTGGCCTTCGAGGAGTTCTCCGATGGCCGGAAGGTGCTTTTCGCGGCGAATCGTCCCGGCAAGGTCCAGCAGGTGATTCTGAATGCGCATCTGGATGTCGTTCCGCCAGTTTCTGAGGCGCAGTTCGACCCTTACGAACAGGACGGCTGGTTGGTCGGACGCGGTGCCGGCGACGACATCGCCAATGCGGTCATCTGCGCGGCGACGCTGATTCATATGCTAGACTCCAACCGCAGTGTCGGCGTGATTTTCACGGCGGACGAGGAGGTCGGAGGCTTCACCACCGCCGGAATGGCGGAGCGTGGCTATCGCGCGACCGAATTGGCCGTGATCATGGACGGCAGTCCGTATGTGATTGATATCTGCGAGAAGGGCATTCTGGTGCTGGAAGTCAAGGCGATCGGCAAGGCGTGCCATGCCGCATATCCATGGACGGGTGAAAATGCCGCCGACAAACTCATTGATGGCTATATAAAACTGCGTAACTATTTGAAAACAAAGAATTTAGCAATAATTGACGACCAGTGGGGCGAGACTTTCCAGCTTTGCCAGATGAAAGGCAGCGACGCAGAGAATCTGGTGCCGGGCGAGGCATCGTTCATCATCAACATCCGCTATCCCGACCCCGCACGGCGCGATGCGATTATCGAAGAAGTCCGTGAGGCGACGGGTTGCGAGGTCACCGTCCAGCGCGAATGTCCTCCGGTCTATTCGGACGAAAGCTCGCCGGTTCTTCAGCATCTCCTTCGCACGATGCAGGAGTGCTTTCCGAAGGAGCAGGTCGCCTTCCATCGGATGAACGGCGCCACCGACGCCCGCCACATCGTCGGCTGGAATGTCCCGATCGCCATCACCGGCGCGGACCATCGGGACATCCACGGCGCGGGTGATGCAGTGCGCATCGACTCCATTGCACCATACATCGCGTGGCTGGTCAAGTCGCTGTCGAAATGAGGGGCCTTCGGCGCATGGCTCCTACGGCCGCCCAAGGGAATGAAGGGGCCTTCGGAGCATGGCTCCTACGGCCGCCCAAGGGAATGAAGAATGATGTAGCGTCGGCGCCCCGCCGCCACAGAGGTAATTCACGGAATGAGGAATGAGAAATGAGTCTTTTTAACATGAGGAAGAAGACGATGTTCATTGGAATTTCGGTAGTGGCCGTCATCCTTCTGGTTGCGGTCTGCGGTCTGGTTTATGTGGGCTGTGCGCGGGACAACACGCCGGCACCGGCATCGGTGGCGAATCGTCCGTCGGGCAAAATTCTGACGGTGGTCTATTCGGAGTCGAAAACCAAGAGCACGCTGACGGTGGCGAAGTGGATTCAGGGTTATGTCGGCGGCGACCTGGCGGAGATCCAGCCGGTCACGCCGTATCCGGAGTCCTACGCGAAGGTGATTCTGGTGGCGAAGAAGGAGCTGGACAGCCAGACCTGGCCGGAGATCCAGCCGTTGCCCTTTGATGCGTCGGAATACGATGTGATTTTCGTGGGCACGCCGGTGTGGTTCGGCACTGCCGCGCCGCCGTTGCGACGGTTCCTGGCGGATGCAAAACTCGCCGGCAAGACCGTGGTGCCCTTCTGCACGCATGGTGGCGGCGGGGCAGGGCGGACCTTTGCCGCAGTGAAGATTGCCTGCCCGGAGTCGACTGTGCTTCCGGGGCTGGCGTTGCGCGGGCCGAATATCATCCAGCGCAAGATGGGCCGCGGCTCGGAGGTCCTTTCTTCCGCCGCGCATGTGGCGGAATGGCTGGAAAGCCTGAAGTGGTAATTCGCAATTTGTAATTCGTAATTTGTAATTCGTAATGTTGAGATTCCAATGAAAAAGATTCGCATTGTCAGCGTTGAGCAGTTGCCGGCGGGAAAACTTGAAGTCGTGTACGGGAAGCTCGCCTCGTCGCCGGAGATTCCGGCGGGGGCGACGGCGGTCGAAGCCACTGTGACGGACGAGTATGTCGGGAGTTTCTCCCGCTCCACGCTGGTGCGCGTGCGCCGCGAACCCTATCCCTTTACCTTTTTCCTGCGGGACGTGAATAGCGAAAATCCCGTGTGGGTGCCGAAGGCGCAGTGCGCGGTATTGCCTGCGGAGGACAAACGCTCCTACGACGAGGTGGTCGCGGCCATCCGGGCGAAAGGGCTGAAGTCCGACTTCGGGCGGATGGAGTCCGAGCCGGAGGAGTCCTACGAGAATGCCTGCCAATATGACCGCGACCAGGAGGTGCCGGTGTGGCTGGGGCTGGGCCGCGATGTGCGCTTCTTCCGCGTTTCAAAAATGACCGACGGCGAGTGGGGCTATTGGGGAGAGGTCCAGCCTTTCCTGCACTCCCAGATGGCCACCATCGACTTGGGCGACGGCCGGCGCGATGTCATGCGCGTGAAATTCTGCTTCGGGCCAGGTGCGCACTGCCGTCCGAAGAATACCCGTCGTCTGGAGGAGGGCGTGCTGCCGATTCTGCATGTGGTGCAGGACGAGGAGACTGTCCAATACCGCCACACCTACTTCGCCACGCTGGAGAATGGCCCGCTGGGACCTGGGCGCGTGAGGGGCAGCGAGCCGATTGCGGCGTGGAGCCAGATGTCCGGCTCGAATCTGACCGGAGCGGAGCGTGCCGCGCTGACGCCGGAGCGGCTGGAGGCCGAGAGCTACGGTCGCGAGGAGTCGCTGGTCTGCTGCGTGCATGTCGAGGCGGTGAATGTCTCGGACGCACCCGCGTATGCCTTCTGGCGTGCGCCACGCTTCTGGGGCATTGACGACTTTGCGGAGGGCATCTCCTCCATCGGCGGGTTGCCGTATGCGGTGTCTTTGCTCAATGGCGAGCCGCTTCGTGAGGCCGAGGGCGCAATCCTGCTGCAACCGGGCAAGTCCGCCGTCTTCGACATCCGCGTGACCTTCGGCCAGGTATCCTTGGAACGCGCGAAGAAACTCTTTGATTTGGACTATGTGGCGCATTTGGCGGGGTGCCGCGAATACTGGAAGGCATGGCTGGCCAAAGCCGCGCAAATCTCCGTGCCGGAGGCGGCAGTGGACGAGCGCATCCGCGCGGGGCTGCTGCATCTGGAACTCGTGACCGAGGGGCTCGCCGCCGAGGGGCCGCTCCTGCCCAGCGTGGGCGTCTATGGTCCTATCGGCACTGAGAGCTGCCCGATCATCCAGTTCTACGAGAGCATGGGCTTCCAGGCGGATGCCCGGCGGTGCATCGACTTCTTCCTCTCGCGTCAACAGTCGAATGGCTACATCAACGCCTACACGAACTACGGCAGCGAAACCGGTCCCGTGCTCTGGACCGCCGCATTGCACTACCGCTACACCGGCGACCGCGAATGGCTGGCGCGCGTGGCTCCGAAGTTGAAACTGAGCGCGGAGTATCTTCTCGCCGAACGCGCGAAGAACAAGACCGCCGAGGCGCGCGAAGTCGGTGGCTATGGCCTGGTCAACAACAAGGTCTCGGACTGCGAGGACTACTTCCACAACTTCTTCCTCAACGGCGGAGTCTATCTGGGGCTCAAGGCGATTGCGGAGGTCTTTCTGGAGGCAGGAATCGAGCCGGAGTTCGCCACCGCAATGGCCGCCGAGGCCAAGGAATTCCGGAAGGACATCCATGAGTCCGTGGCTTTCGCGGCCGCAAACGCACCGGTCACCCCGCTACAGGACGGCTCGTGGAACTCCGCCATCTCGCCCTGGCCGGAATACAACGGCTGCGTGAGCTACTTTGCTGACGGAGGAAAGTGGATGAGCCACGGAACCATCTTCTCGCGGATGATCGCAGGACCGTCATCGCTGGTGCTCACCGATGTCCTGGCCCCCAATGATCCGCTGATGGATGTCCTGCTGGATGCGCATCAGCATCCGCTTGGGCGCGAGAACGCCGCACTCAGCCAGCCCTACTACCAGCGCAACGACTACGCACACATCAAGCGCGGGGAGGTCAAGCTCTTCCTCAAGCTCTTCTACAACCAGTTCGCCGCATTGCAGGACCGCCAGAGCTACACCTTCTGGGAACACTATTTCGAGTGCAGCTCCCACAAGACCCACGAGGAGGCGTGGTTCCTGATGCAGTGCCGCTGGATGCTCGCCTTCGAAGAGGAGGAAGGCGCGCTCAGCCTGCTCAAGGTCGCTCCGCGCGCATGGCTGCGTTCCGGCAAGCGCATCGCCGTGAAGGGCCTCTATACCCTCTTTGGCAAGCTGGACTACGAGGTCCAGGCGACCGACACGCAGATTCGCGCGACCGTCCGGCTGGAGGGTGCCCCGCGTGAAATCCGCCTGCGTCTCCCGCATCCGGCTGGCCTTCATCCACGCAGTGTCACCGGCGGCAACTACGACTCCGCCACCGAAACCGTGAGCTTTACCGGCAACGCCGCCGAGGTCGTGCTGGGGTTCTAGTGGACTGTTGCAGTTGAAACCAGACGAAACGAGTCGGTGCCGTTGTGTCGCATGGGATTTCCCTGATGATTCGCTAAAACACTCTTTTCATTTACTGCCATGAGGTTGAAGTTGAATTACCTGTTTGGACTGATTGCGGGGATGATGCTGTTGAGCGGGTGTGTGGCGAACACCTACCGCCTGACGCCAGAGGAGCAGGCAGTCGCGTTGCAAAAGTACCCCCAGCCGCCGGGACTCAACTTGGTGGCGGGAGAGCCGGGCTGGAACACGGCGAAGGTCGCCACGCGCGTGGTTCTCGCGCCACTGACGCTCTTCATCTCGGAGGGAATCCTCTGCGGCAAACGTACCCGGCCATATCGTCTTTACCATGACGAACTACGCGACCAGGCAATTGCGGCGTTCGCGGAGAAGCACGTGGACTTCTCAATCATTTGTCGTATTGGACGCAACTTTGCTTTCTTTGACGAGGAGTTCTCACGGCGACTCACGGCGATTGATAGGGAATTCCCCGATACGCGGGAGGAATATTGGGAACGAGGCTTCGTGTTGGGATGCGACGCCATTGATGAGATGCTTGGAAAACGCGGTTTCAGCAAGGAGGCACGGGATGAGGTCAAGCAGGGTGCCGGAGAGGATGCGCATTGGACACGGGTGATGATTGACGACTACTTGATCCAGACGATTCGTCGGATCGAGGAGACCAGGAAGGCCATTGACCGAGCGCAATGGGAACGCGAGTGGCGTGATGAGCATTGGTATGACTACCACCACCATCACCACCATCAACATGATCACCACGATATGAAGCGTGAGTCGGGGCATCATGGGCGACATTGAGGCTGCGAAGTTCCCAAGGGTCTCGTCAAGGATATCGTTCTCCCACTTCGTAGGCAAAAATGGCCAAGTTACGCGAGATTTTCCGGGCGGAGTCGAAATACCGCGCATTTCTGCTGTCCATCGTCATCTTCGCAGTGGCGTTTGGTCTCTATAAGGGAATCATCGACAACTACTTGGCAGAGATTGTCGGAATGAGCGAGTTCGACAAGGGCGTCTCCGAGTTCTTCCGCGAACTTCCAGGAGTGCTGCTGGTGTTCGTGCTTGCGGTGTTGTATCTCTTTTCGGCGGAGAACATCTACAAGATCGGCGCAGTGCTGATGGTGGTGGGCATGACGATGCAGGCAGTCGTCCCTCCAACCCGTGTGATGGTGACGCTGGCGATTTTCGTCTATTCACTGGGCGAGCACATCCAATTGGGGATGAAGCACACGCTTGCGCTGGAATATGCGAAGGAAGGCCATGGCGGCGCGGCGCTGGG
Organism: Victivallales bacterium; assembly: GCA_017417585.1. GTDB lineage: Bacteria > Verrucomicrobiota > Lentisphaeria > Oligosphaerales > Oligosphaeraceae > RGIG1601. Next base: position 3,802 of record JAFPYX010000103.1, on the reverse strand, counting down.
CTGCCAGAGCGCGGTCTACCAGTTCGGCACGCTGGCCGGCTACGGCGCGGTCATCGGTATTTTCCTGTTGGCGGGGCGCGGCTCGCGCCTCTTCATTCCTCTTTTCGCGTTGAGCGCCCTGGGGCTGATGCTTGGGCTACTGGTTTCCCTGCGGATGACAGGTAGCAGCTCTACCGATGCGACCAAACGGCGCTTCTATTTCCACCGCAAATACACCACATACTATCTGCTGGAGATCTTCTACGGTGCCCGCAAGCAGATCTTCTTCACCTTCGGACCGTACGTGCTGGTGCTCTTCTACGGCGCCAGCGCAATGACCATCAGTCTGCTCTTTGCAGTGGCGGCGGTCTGCTCGTTTATTGCGTCGCCGATTGTCGGAAAAATCATCGACCGCTTTGGCTACAAGGTCGTGATGGTGACGGACACGCTCGTATTGGTCTTCGTCTGCTGCGCCTACGGCTTCGCGCACCACATTTTCCCAAAGCATGTCGCCTTTGTCATCTGTTGCGTGAACTATGTGTTGGACGCCATCATCTCGCTGGCCGCCATGGCCTCGAATGTCTATGTCCAGGATCTTTCGGACAGCGTGGACGAAACGCGGGCGACCATCACCACTGGTGTCTCCGTCAACCACTTGGTCTCCATTCTCATCGCGCTCTTTGGCGGCTGGATCTGGTATAAACTGGGAATCGAGACGCTCTTCGTGCTCTCGGCATTGCTGGGCTTGTGCAACAGCGCATACGCCGCGACCATCAAGAGCCCCGCTAGGGCAAATGCAGTTTGATTTCAATAGATTATAGGGCTTCCAAATCGCCGTCCGGAAGCCATCCGGTGAGATGGTTGGGCAGTTCGATTTCGTACCAGTCGCCGCGTTGGCGCAAAATGGTGACCTCGGTGCCGGCGTGGATAGGTGCGTCAAAGGCGTGGTCGTAGGAAAGGCCATCACCCTTGCGTGGATAGGTCTCTTTTGCCAGGATAACGGCAGAACACTGATGGTGTGCCGCATATATGGATACGGCAGATGAGGTGCCGAAGGCGATTGCTGCCAGGAGAAGCAATGCCGTCAAAATGCGCAGCCATGCCGGGCGTTTCCAAATCAGGATTATTGCAGCGCTCCAGAACATTCCATGCAAAACAATGGCAGTCCAGAACCGATAATGAAATGCAAGGTCGTAATGCCAGAAGAACAAAGTTTGCAGAACATGGTTGCCAGTCGGTTCTTCGAATTGATCCTGTCGGCATGCACGAACGAATTGCAGGTTGGCCTGAAGTTGTGCGTTGGATGGCAAATACTGTTGTGCACGCCGGTAATTGAGTATGGCCCGTCCGTAATCCTCCAACCGGGCATAGATATTGCCGAGATTGTAGTAAAGTTGTCCGGAGGCCATGTCCGGTTGTCGGACGAGGGATTCGTAGAGGCTACGGGCATGTTCGAGTTGCGCGTCTGCTTCTTCGGGATGTTCCTCGGCAAGGGCCATCGCCTGACGTGACGCCGCTTCTGCTTGTTGAAGCAATCGCCCGGTGGCAAGCTGCCCAGCGGATAGCGCCACAGGATATCCCATCAGAAATCCGGCCACAACCATCAGGGAAAAAACATATTTTGTGGTTTTCATGGTTAAAATTCCTTGAGCGCATTGCGAAGACGGTTACGGAGCTCTTCCAGATGAAATGCACCGCCGGCATATTGGACGGCCTCGCACTGGACAAAAAGTTCTTGGAAAGGCGCGATTTGTTCCGGGCGGAATCCATCACGGAGAGCTGCGGACTCGGCATCGGCAAAAGTGACAACGCCTGGAGGCAGCTGGAAGCGCGTCGTGAAGAACACCTGCAAGGCGGTGGCGAATTTTGTGGCGGCCTGTGGGTCATTGGCATTCAGTTTGTCCACCGTGCGCAACAAGACCCCTTTGGCACCATGGATGGCCCGTGTGGTGCCAGTCGCGTTGCGCATGCGGAAGAACCAGCTTGTCAGGGTCAGAAAGAGCCACAAGGCGGGAGGAATTGCAATGCAGGTCAGCGGCACGATGAAGCGCTTGAAAGGGGCGGCTTGCACCAGATGGTGCCCGCCAAATTCTTCTGGCGGAAAATCAGGTTCCAGGCCAAGTGTGCGTTTCGGCGTGGGAGAAGCCCCCGTATTCGCAGATGTCGCGGTGATGGTGGCCGGAGTGGCTACATTTCCCTGCGCGTCCTCCAGGGTGATTTGGCGTGCGGCGGTAACCTTCAAGGGGATGGGCTCAGTGGAGGCGGTGCGATACTCGCGGGATTCCGGGTCAAAATAGGAGAAGTGGAAGGCAGGGATTGTCAAATCACCGGGATGAGTTGCGCGGAGAGTGCGCTGGAGAGTGGCCTGCCCGTTTCTTTCAATGACCGGATCATCGCCCGCAATTTTGAAATGTTGCGTCAGTTCCGGTGTTTGGCTCAAGTCTGGAAGCTTGATTTCGGAGAGATTGTAGGCCCCTTTGAAGACAAAATCCACCAGGATGGGTTCACCGACTGTCGCCGTCGTGGCAGATGGTATTGCTGTGGTGGAAAGTTGCCCGATGATTCCGGTAAACCCAGCGGGCTTGCCCTCTTCCGGGAGGGGGAGGATTTCCACTGTTGCCGCGTCACAGTCGATGCTCTCAGTGCGGTAGCTTTCGAAGAGCCCGAAGGAAAAGATTTCCTCGTTGAGCATGCCGAATGGATCATACGAATTCCTGGAGTGGCGCTGGGCAGGAACCTGGTAGAACAAGGTGGAAGGAGGAAGGGTGAATGTGCCTTCCTGTTTAGCAATCAACTGAAGTTCCAGATGGAAGGTTAGGCAATCCTTTCCATTGAGGCGTCGTGATCCCTCTTGCCAATTGTTGTCCGCCAGCCGTTTGAAGTATGGTGCCAAGGCATCTAGTGATTGTTGAATTTTAGGGTCGAGGTGTCCGATACGGAGATTCTGTGGCACCAGAATATCATAGCTTAAGGTGAGGCGGTCTCCTACCGTGACTTGGGAGGTGGAAAATTTGGCAGTGAACGAGAGTCTGCTGACATCGGATGGCGCTTCCTTTGAGACTGTTATGCTGACCGGATCAGTAAGGTGGCGTTTCCCGTTCACGGTAAATTCCAAGCCTGGAATTTGGTGTACCCCTTCAGTTTTGGCCCTGAGTTGATATTTGGTCTTGACAATAAAACTTTGGACGAATTTCATCCCCGAACTAGTGAGAAAGCCATTTTTGAAATGCTGGACTTGCGGGCGTGATTGCTGTAGGACAGTAAATGGGAAATCGTTTGGGAATTTGGGCGGGATGATTTCAGGAGCACGAGAGGAATTATCCACCGTGACTGTAATTTCGAGCTCAAAAGGCTCATTCAAGGCAACCTGATTGGTGGAAACTTGAGTCTGGATGGCGGTTTCCGCTTGGATCGTCAAGATGCCAACAGCAAATAAAATGGCGAACAAACAATAACGCATTGTTGAAAAAGAGGGGATTGCTAAAAACAAGTTCTAGCGTGGTTGCCGTAAATCCGAGCCAATGGATTGGATTCACGGCACATCGCACGATTGAAAGTCCGGATTACCAGTCTTTGTCAACGGGATTCTGACGGGATTGACGTGTCCTCTGGTTTATCCGATGACGTTTTTCGGAATCAATGATTACTTGAAGTTCCTGGTCCAGGGGCTGGAGCTGTGCCGAAGATTGTTTTTCTTCATATTCATCGTTTGTCGCCTGGATGACTTTGGGCTGTCCCTGAGCATTTTTCGGTTGCTCCTGCGATTGCGGTTGTGGCGATTCCTGCGTCTGGAGACTCTGCTGGTCCTGCTGATCTTGCTGGT
>JAFPYX010000102.1 GCA_017417585.1 Victivallales bacterium | reverse complement strand
GTTAGAGGTTAGAGGTTAGAGGTTGGTCTCAGGTCCCGCCGTCAGGTCTCTGGTCCCTTCAAACTACACGACAATGTACGACACCTACGATAGCCCGTTTTCCAAGCGGTATGCCAGCCGCGAGATGCAGGAGCTCTTCAGTGAGCAGCACAAGTTCCGCACCTGGCGGAAGCTTTGGATCGCCCTGGCGGAGGCCGAACAGCAGCTCGGCCTGGAGATCACCGACGCGCAGATCGCGGAACTCAAGGCGCACGCCGACGACATCAATTACGCGGATGCCGAGGCGCGGGAGAAGGTCGTGCGCCACGACGTGATGAGTCACGTCTATGCCTACGGTTTGCAGTGCCCGAACGCGAAGGGCATCATCCACCTCGGCGCGACCTCATGCTACGTCGGCGACAACACGGACCTCATCATCATGCGCGAGGCGCTGGCGCTCCTGCGCGGGAAGCTCCTCACCGTCGCCGCGCACCTGGCGGACTTCGCGGAGAAATACGCCGCGCTGCCCACGCTGGCCTTCACGCACTTCCAGCCGGCCCAGCCGACCACCGTCGGCAAGCGCGCGACGCTGTGGCTCCAGGATGTCCTCGCCGACATCGATGACCTCGACTATGTCGTCTTCACCCTCCGGCTGCTGGGTTCCAAAGGCACCACCGGCACCCAGGCGAGCTTCCTCGAGCTCTTCAACGGCGACCACGCCAAATGCGAGAAGATCGACGCGCTCATCGCCGAGAAGATGGGCTTCCCGGGCTGCTACGCGGTCTCCGGCCAGACCTACTCCCGCAAGGTGGACTCCCGCATCGCCAACGTCCTCTCCGGCATCGCCCAGAGCGCTGCGAAGTTCTCGAACGACATCCGGTTGCTCCAGCACCTCAAGGAGGTCGAGGAGCCCTTCGAGAAGTCGCAGATCGGCTCGTCCGCAATGGCCTACAAGCGCAACCCGATGCGCAGCGAACGCATTGCCTCCATCGCACGCTATGTCATCTGCGACGCACTGAACCCCGCCATCACCGCCGCCAACCAGTGGTTCGAACGCACGCTGGACGACTCCGCCAACAAGCGCATCGCCATGGCCGAGGCGTTCCTCGCCGTGGACGGCATCCTCGACATCTTCGCCAATGTCTCCAACGGACTGGTGGTCTATCCGAAGGTCATCGCCAAGCGCCTCGCCTCGGAACTGCCCTTCATGGCCTCCGAGAACATCATGATGGACGCCGTGAAGGCCGGCGGCGACCGGCAGGAGCTCCACGAGGCCATCCGCACCCACGCCCAGGCCGCCGCCGCGCATGTGAAGCTGGAAGGCGGGGACAACGACCTCCTCGAACGACTTGCAAAGGACCCGCATTTCGCGGCCGTGAAGCTCGACCTCGCCGAGACGCTGCGCCCCGAAAAATACGTCGGGCGCGCGCCGGAGCAGGTGAAGAGCTACCTGGAAGGAACCGTGCGGCCCTTCCTGAAGGCGAACGCGGGGAAAGCCGCCGCCACCGAAGAACTGAAGGTCTAGAAGGTCTAGAGCCTCTAGAAAACAATTCCCATTGATTTCCATGGAAACCATCGTCGTCCTGGATTTCGGTTCGCAGTACAGCCAGCTTATCGCGCGGCGTATCCGCGAGTGCCACGTCTATAGCCGAGTCATCCCCTGCAACTCCACGGCGACGGAAATCGCCGAGATGGCCCCGAAGGGCGTCATCCTCTCCGGCGGACCCGCCAGCGTCTATGAAGACGGCGCACCGCAGCTGGACAAGGCGATCCTGGACCTGGGCGTGCCCGTGCTGGGCATCTGTTACGGCATGCAGCTCCTAGTGAAGAACCTGGGCGGAACCGTGGCGCCCGCGCCATCCCGCGAGTTCGGACGTGCGACCCTCACCATCCGCCAGCCCGGCGAACTCTTCGCGGGCATGGCCGCCGAACAGACGGTCTGGATGTCCCACGGCGACAAGGTCACCATGGAGACGGACGACATCGAGACGCTGGCCACTACGCCGAACTGCGAATACGCCGCCTGCCAGCTGCGCGGGCGCCCGCTCTACGGCATCCAGTTCCACCCCGAGGTCGTCCATACCCCCAACGGCACCCAGCTTATCCGAAACTTCTGCCTGCGCATCTGCGGCTGCCAGGGCGACTGGACGATGGAGTCCTTCATCGAAAGCGCCACGCGTCGTATTCGCGAAACCGTGGGCGACGAGCGCGTGATCCTGGGACTCTCCGGCGGCGTGGACTCCTCCGTGGCCGCCGCGCTGATCCACCGCGCCATCGGCCGACAGCTCACCTGCATCTTCGTGAACAACGGCCTGCTTCGCAAGAACGAGGCCGAGGGCGTCCAGCAGCTCTTCGGGCGCAATTTCGACATGGACCTGCGGTACATCGACGCATCCGACCGCTTCCTGGCCAAGCTCGCCGGCGTCGAGGAACCCGAAGCCAAGCGCCACATCATTGGAAAGGAGTTCATCGAGGTCTTCGCCGATGCCGCGCGCTCCGTGGACGGGGCGACCTTCCTGGCGCAGGGCACCACCTACCCCGATGTTATCGAGTCCATGCCCATCAACGGCAACCCCGCTGCGATGATTAAGAGCCATCACAATGTCGGCGGACTCCCCAAGGACCTCAAGTTCAAGCTATTGGAGCCATTGAACCAGCTCTTCAAGGACGAAGTGCGCGAGGTCGGCCGGCAGCTCGGACTGCCCGACGAGGTGATTCTCCGGCAGCCCTTCCCGGGCCCCGGACTCGGCGTGCGCCACCTCGGCGCGGTCTCCCGCGAGACCCTCGACATCCTCCGCGAGGCCGACGCGGTCTTCGTCGAGGAGGTCAAGAAGGCCGGGCTCTACTACAAGCTCTGGCAGGCATTCTGCATCTTCCTGCCCGTCAAGACCGTCGGCGTGATGGGCGACCAGCGTACCTACGAGTACGTCGTCGCACTCCGCGCCGTCGAGTCGCAGGACGGCATGACCGCCGACTGGGCCACGCTCCCCGATGCGCTCCTGCGCACCGTCGCCAACCGCATCATCAACGAGGTGCGCGGCGTGAACCGCGTGGTGATGGACATCACCTCCAAGCCCCCCAGCACCATCGAGTGGGAATAACCGCACTTTGCGCGAGTTGAAAGTCAAAAGGGTAAAGTTAAAAGTTTTCTTTCCCTGTATTAACGTTTCAACTCTGTTTTTTTTGCCTTTTCAACTTTAACCTTTAACCCTTAATTTTTAAACTTTTATGCAAGACCGCCGTCCTGAGAACATGGAGCGCATCACCACTCCCGCGCTCGCCGAAGCCTTCATCAACGAACAACTCGCCGAACTGCGCAGCACCATCGGGAGCAAGAAAGTCCTGCTCGCGCTCTCCGGCGGAGTGGACTCCTCCGTCGTCGCCGCGCTGCTCATCAAGGCAATCGGCGACCAGCTGGTCTGCGTGCACGTGAACCACGGCCTCCTGCGCAAGGGCGAGCCGGAGCAGGTCGTCGAGGTCTTCCGCAACCAGATGAAGGCCAACCTCGTCTATGTCGATGCGGTGGACCGCTTCCTGAACAAGCTGGCCGGCGTCGCCGACCCCGAGAAGAAGCGCAAGATCATCGGCAAGGAGTTCATCGACGTCTTCGCCGAAGAGGCCAAGAAGCTGGATGGCATCGAGTTCCTGGCGCAGGGAACCATCTATCCCGACATCCTGGAGAGCGGCCCCGTCAAGAGCCACCACAATGTCGGCGGTCTGCCCGACGAACTCAACTTCAAGCTTGTCGAACCCATCAAGCTCCTCTTCAAGGACGAGGTGCGCGTGGTCGGAAAGGCCCTCGGCCTGCCGGACAACATGGTTTACCGCCAGCCCTTCCCGGGTCCCGGCCTGGGCGTGCGCTGCGTGGGCGCCAGCACCCGCGACCGCCTGGAGGCCGTCCGCGAGTCCGACGCGATTCTCCGCGAGGAGTTCGCCAACGCCGGCCTGGCGGACAAGGTGTGGCAGTACTTCACCATCGTGCCCGACTTCAAGTCCACTGGCGTGAAGGACGGCCTGCGCAGCTACGACTGGCCCGTCGTCATCCGCGCGGTCAACACCCGCGACGCCATGACCGCCGCCATCGAGCCGATTCCCTACGACCTCCTTGCCAAGATCACCGCGCGAATCACCACCGAGGTCAAAGGCGTCAACCGCGTCCTCTACGACCTCACCCCGAAACCCACCGGCACCATCGAGTGGGAATAACCGCGCTTGCGCGAGTTGAAAGTGTAAAGGGTAAAAAACTTTGCCCTCATAAAATTTAGTGTGTAAAAACAGGGAATTATATCTTTAACTTGCCTAATGGGTAAATGGGACGGATGAGACATGCGGGAGGATGGGACGGTGGCTTGATTACCTTGTCCCGCTTGTCCCAGAAATTTTCCGGAAAACAGGTAAGTTAACTATATAATTCCCATTCATTTCATCGGCGTGAAGGAATGCCGTGTCCAAAATTGACACCGCATTGTTCTTCACGAGCAGCGTAATCGAGTTCATCGGACGGCAGACGCACAACCGCAGGGAGGTCGTCGTGGATGCTCTGGGCACAGACGTGGATCGCATTTACCACTATGCCGACGTTTTCCACTGTGAACCAATCGAGAAGGTCGCGGACGACTTCATCCGGCGCAACAATATCCGGCAAGGCGACTACGACAACATCGCCAGCTGCCAGTATGCAGTTCCAAGTTACTGGGATATCGGGAAGGTCTTCGCTAGACTGATTCGAGACTGCCACCCGGAGGACCTCCTTCAGGGGCTGCGCATGGTCTATCATTCCTTCCTGGCCAACCGCATCACGAATTTCAATTCCGACCTCTATTATCAGCCGCCAGACTATCTCGCGCTCTGCTATCACGGAGGCAAAATCGTGGAAGATTGACACGTCTGCCTTGACTTTTTTTAAGTTTTTGCGCTTGTTCGCCTTGACTTTTTTTGAGTTTTGCCTGTTGTTTGCCTTGACTTTTTTCATTTTGGAGTTATCTTAGGTGCTGTGACAATCACGATAACAACTTGTAAAACAGGGTGAAATGCGATATCTAGAGCGTGCCATTGACCATAGCCTGGTGGCCTGGAAACAGGATGCCAGTCACAAGCCATTGCTGTTACGTGGGGCGCGGCAGACTGGCAAGACGACTGCCGTCCGGCATTTTGCGAAGTCCTTCGAGCATTTTGTCGAGGTGAATTTCGAGCACGACCGGGGGGTGCAGGAGTTTTTTGCCGGGGAGTTGGATGTCCGTGCCATCTGCGCCAAATTGGAAATGCGCTATAACACGCCGATTTTGCCTGGACGCACCTTGGTTTTTCTAGACGAAATCCAAAGTTGTCCGAATGCGATTTCGGCCCTGCGGTATTTTTACGAGGACTATCCGGAGTTGCATGTGGTTGCTTCTGGCTCGCTGTTGGAGTTCGCCTTTGCCAATTTGTCGGATTTCGGGGTTGGGCGAATTCGCAATCTGTTTATATATCCGATTTCTTTTGAAGAATTCACGTGGGCGACTGACAATGCACTGCTGCATGCTGGGATGCTGGAGGCCAGTTGTGAGCGTCCCTTGCCATCCAGCCTGCACGATCGGTTGCTGGCCTTGCTGCGTGATTTTCTGATTGTAGGAGGGATGCCGGCGGTGGTGCGCAAATATGTCGAGACTCGGAGCTTCCTGGCGTGCCAGCAGGAACAGGATGACATCCTTGTTTCATTGAAGTCCGATTTTGACAAGTACCATCGGCGTGTGCCACCGGAGCAAATTCGCGATACGCTCTTGTCGGTGGAACATCAGCTTGGTTCCAAGTTCGTTTACAGCAATACTCAGTTGGGATTGAAGACTCAGCAGACCAAGCAGTGCCTGGCCTTGTTGGAGATGGCCAAGCTTGTCCATCGTGTTTCGATGTCGTATGGGAATGGCCTTCCGCTGGGTGGCGAAATCAATTCCAAAATGAATAAATACCTTCCGCTGGATACGGGATTATATTTGCGAGACAGCGGTTTGGATCTTTCGGAATGGATTCAGGATTCTCCTGCGCAATTTGTGAATCGCGGGAAGCTGGGCGAGTTGTTTGTCGGGCTGGAGTTGCTCAAGGCGGGTGGCACCACTTTGGCAGGCGAGTTGTATTATTGGCAACGTGAGGCGCGTGGTGCGAATGCCGAGGTTGACTACCTGTCGCAGTGCGGCAATGACGTGCTGCCCATCGAGGCCAAGTCGGGGACGCGAGGCTCCATGCAAAGCCTATGGATTTTCCTGGAAGAGAAGAAGTTGTCTCTTGGCGTGCGCACCAGCCAGGAGAATTTCGCTCGGAATGGCAAAATCTGCGTGATTCCGCTTTATGCCATTGGGCAATATCGGCATTTCTTGAAACCAGAAGCAAAAACACTGTAACAAACTTTCCCATGAAATACTTGACTACATTCTTTGCCATGTTGGCGGCCACCATGCTGTTTGCCGAGACCGTGGGGAAGCGCCCCTATGAACTGGACTGGGCGGGCCGCACCACGGACACCTATCCTGACGCGGTGCTGGCGGATTTTGAGTCCGATGGCTGGACCGGCGAGTGCGAGGGCGGCACCATCGCCGTCGAGCGCACGCGCGAGCAGCAGCTCTTCGGCGACTATGTGCTGAAGGCGACCTACTGCAACACCGCCGAGAATAGCCAGATCTACTACATCCGCCCGCCGGAGCCGCTGGCCACCCCGGAGGAGTTCGACACCATCACCCTCTGGGTTTATGGAAATCAGGAGGCGATTGACAAGGACCGCGCGACCATCGGACCGGTGTGCATCAATGTCCAGCTGCGCAACGCCGAGGGCAATGCCGTTGACATCGAATTGTACAACGTGGACTGGGACGAGTGGTTTCTGTGCCACAAGCGCCTCACGCCGGAGCAGCAGGAACTGTTCTCGCGTCCCGGCACCACGGTCACGGCAATCGTGCTCAAGCCTGCGAACAACCGCGAACCCCGCACGCTTTTCTTCGACAGCCTCTGCCTCTACACGGACGAGCTCCGGACGCTGACCTTCGAGCCCCGCCCCAAGCGCGGAGTCGCGCTCTTCCCCGGACAGGACCCCGGCGCCAACATCGGCGAGGACACGCTGCCTTTCCCGAACCGCGCGGACACCATTTTGCCGGATAGCGCAGGAAATAATGCTCAAATAAATGTATATAAAGAAGATAATGCATTTATAATGAAATATGTGGCCGACGACGGCGAACTGAAGATCGCCTACACGCCGGCGGCGGGCGACTGGAGCGACTTCACGGCCTCCTGGAACGGCTGCCCGCCTTTCCAGCCGCTTGCGGGCGGCGGCGCGCAGTTCATGGACGCGGGCGCGAAGGCGAAGCTGGTCTCCTGCGGGGAAGTCGATGGGAAGATCCAGGCGGTCTGGGACTACGGGCTGGCGGACGGTTTGCATCATCGGGTTACTTACCAATTTGAACTGAAGGGCAAGACGCTGGTGCTGGACACCCTGAGCCCCAACACGGACAACCAGTTGGAGGTGGTCTCCTACGGCGAGGTCCGGGGCGTGGAATGCCTCGACCTGGTGCAGGTCCCCTACTACGACTACGGTCCGCACAGCGGGCGTCCCGCCGTGGTACTGGCGCAGGCTGGCGATGAGACCTTCTTCCTGAGCGGCCACACGGACTGGTACCGCTCCAACGCGAGCCGTCCGCAGGGCGGCCAGTTCCCGTATGACGACAAGCTCCAATTCAACGGGCAGGTGATGTATCTGCCGAAGACCGACGGGAAGCGCAACGACGTCTATGAACGCTTCTTCGTGACCGTCTCGCCGGTCTTCGAGGAGCACCTGCCGAACATCCCGAACCCGAAGTCGCCGTGGCGGCACGTCACCGGCAGCGTGATCTGGCGGCCGTACGGCGCCTGGAAGCGCGCGGAGGACAAGAAGTACTGGTACGAGGTATGGCGCCATGGCATGCGCAAGTGCCTGATCACCGGCCACGAGACTGGCTGGCGGGACGGCGAGGAGTCCTTCACCTTCCGCACGACGCCCGCGCCGGGGAAGGGCGGCGACGAGGGGGCGCGGGACTTTGCCCGCTACATGCAGGACACCCTCGGCTTCTTCTTTGGACCCTACAACAACTTCTGCGACCTGGCTCCGGTCAACGGCAACTGGAGCACCGACATGGTGGCGCGCACGAACGACAACCAGCTTCAGCACGCCTGGCGGAGGTGCTACGCGCCCAAGCCCCTGCGCGGAGTGGAGTTCTGCGAAAAATACACGCCCGTCATCCAGGAGAAGTTCCACTTCAGCACCGCCTACTGCGACGTCCACACCTCCGTGACCCCGTGGGACCGCTGCGACTACGATGCGCGCGTGCCCGGCGCGGGGACCTTCGCCCAGACCTACTACGCCTACGGCGAAATCATGCTCATCCAGAAGAAAAATTGGAACGGCCCGGTCTATTCCGAGGGGCCCCACTTCTGCTTCTTCAGCGGACTCACCGACGGCAACTACGCGCAGGACCGCAGCTACCGCCTCTTCAGCCGCCCCTGGCTGGTGGACTTCGATCTGCGAAAGATCCACGAACAGGAGTGCAACTTCGGCATCGGCTCGATGACGATGTTCTACGGTGACGACACCACTGGTGCGGACAACTTCTCCTGGCTGTATGACGGCAAAAGCGACGCGCACCTCAATCGCTACTTCACCGCCATCGCGGCCTTCGGGCACCCGGGCTTCCTGGTGATGGAGGGCGGGCTCCGCAACGCCATGCGCAGCTACTTCCTGTTCCAGCAAATCCAGACGCAGTACACCCAGGCCAGCGCCAAGAGCATCCGCTACTACCGGCGGGAAAACAACGAGGCGAAGCTCTACACCATCTCCGAAGCCATCAAAAACGGAGCGTACAAGAACTCGCAGCTGGTTATCGACTACGACAACGGCACCCACGTGGTCGCCAACGGCTACAATGGCACGGATAAGGATCAGGCGGGAGTCGGGCTGTTTTATGAAGGACGCAGCATCGCCCTCGTCCCCGATTCCTTCGTGGCCTGGACGGACGACGGGAAATACCTCGCCACCAATGCAAACCGCAATGGCTTCCCCTGCGACTATGTCGAGTCCCCCGAATACATCTTCCTGGACGGGCATGACAAGGTCAACCAGACTATGCCCAAGGCCGACGGCTCCGGCTGCGTGGTCTGCCGCAGCGACGACGAAAACCACTGGGAGTTCCTCGGGCTGAACGGCGCTCAGGGCGGCTTCGCCGTCGAGGGCGGCAACGCCCGCGCCTACGCCTACGACGGCACCGACCTGGGGCCTGCGATGGCCGTGCGCTGCCGCGGGATGCTCTATGTCCTGCCCGTGGAGGGTGCCTTCAGCTACAAGCTGGAAAAGAACGCCACGACTCCGGAGACCGCGCTTTCCAGCGACTCCTACGAGGTCTTCTCCGGCGACACGGTGGTCGTCAACACGCCGAACGGCCCGGTGGAGCGCATCGTCAGCGGCGAGCCCGGACAGCGCGTGTGGGTGGAAATCGACGGCCAGTACCTCTGCTTCGTGATCCGCGCGATGGTGGATTTTGTGCCGAAGGGCCTCTCAGAGACGGGAACAGAGTTTTGTGGTTCCATTCGGAATTGCGGTGGCACGCCGCTTGCCGTGCAGGTCAAGCCGAGCTTCGCCGAAGCGCAGACATTCGAGATCGCCCCCTACTGGATGGTGGACTTCAAGGCGGAATTGCCCCAGGCGTCCACGGAGGGCGAGGAGAAGATCACCATCGACTTCGCGCACGGAGAACTCCGCCAGACCTGGGAGGGCACGCTGGTGCGCCAGATGACGCGCGAGGTGCTCTTCGACCGCTTCACCGACCCCGGCCTCTTCTTCAAGGGCGCGGTGATCCTCAACCGCGAGACCAACCGGGATCCATTCAGCCTCGGCGCACGCGTGGAACGGCAGACGATGTCCTGCGGAGGCGTGAACCGTGACGGGATTTTCATGCATCCCGCCTGGCTGGAGGGCTTCGTGGGCGACGCCTTCGCGACCTACAAGTTGTCACTGCCCGACGTGCCGGACCTCGTCTTCACCGGCTTCGTCGGCAAGAGGGACGGCTCGTACCCGGGCGATGGCATGCGCTTCTTCGTCGGTGTCACGCCGGAGGGCTCCATGGAGGAGCAGACCATTGCGGAGGTGAGTGTCGCCAAGCACGAATGGAAGCCCGTCGTGGCCGACCTCTCGCAGTGGGCCGGCCAGAATGTCACGTTGCGGCTCATCATGGATGTCGGCGCCGACCAGGACTCCTCCGGCGACTGGGGCTGCTGGGGCGATATGAAGATCACCCGAAAGGAACCCCAACTCAAGACCACGCTGAAGTAGCGGGTGCAATTCAAGAATAAGGAAAAAGGAGAGAATATGGGAGACAACAATTTTGATGGTCTGGTAGGCCAAATTGAATCGGTGACCACTGTTCTTCAAGAGGACGCGAAGGCGGTAATCAACCGCAATGTCACTACCCGCGCATGGCTCACGGGCTTTTACATTGTTGAGTACGAACAACATGGGAGAGACCGTGCGAAATACGGCGATGGGCTGCTGAAAGCACTGGCTAAACGGCTGGACGGAGAAAGTTTTGCCTTGTCCAGCCTCAAAAACTACCGTCTGTTTTATTTGACCTATCCAGAGCTTGCTTTCGAAGTCACTGGCTATCTTGTTTCCAGGTTTGGGAAAGGTCAATCGGTGATTGGCTTTTCGGGAACAAGCGGTGCGGCAAAAGGCCAATCGGCAATTGGCTTTTTGGCTGAGGTGGTAACTGCTGTAACAGGACAATCGATGACTGTCTTTACGGGAAGAAGTGCTTTGCACAAAGGAGAAGCGCCAATTATCCAATCTGAAGAAGCGGACGGAATTGTTGTTGAATCATCTGGCAATCTGAAGATTTCTTCATGGTATCTCTTTAATCGATTGTCTTTCACTCACATTTTGCAATTGCTGCCGCTTCACGACGAACTCCAGCGTACCTTTTATGCCTTCGAGGCGATTCGGGGGACATGGAGCGTCAAGGAGTTGCGTCGCCAGATTGCCAGCCAGTACTATGTCCGAAGTGGCTGGAGCACCAACCCGTCAAAATTGTCGGCCCTGACTTTGGAGAAGGCCGACAAAGATACGCTCCGCGGAACTCTCCGTTCGCCGCATGTCTTCGAGTTTTTGGGGTTGGCGGGCAAGGATGTATGGGAAGAGAGTGATCTCGAACAGGGAATTATTGACCATCTTCAGGAGTTCATCCTTGAAATGGGGCTGGGGTTCTGTTTTGAAGCCAGGCAGAAGAAGATACTGATTGATGATCAGTATTACAAGGTCGATCTGGTCTTCTATCACCGCATCCTGAAATGTCATGTCCTGGTGGAACTCAAGCCTAGGAATTTCGATTATGCGGATGCCGCACAATTGGGTGTTTACTTGGCATATTATCGCAAAAATGTCTGTCGTCCAGATGACAATCTACCTGTCGGCATCCTGCTTTGCACGGAGGCTGGGCGAGAAATGGCCGAGTATGTGAGCACATTTATCGATCCTGCGCTCTTCGTCTCGAAATACGAACTGGAACTTCCTCCCAAGGAAAGAATTGTGGAATTCCTGCGCAAGGAAAACAAAACAGAAACATCAAATTGAACGGGAACTTCCATTAGTGGAAATAGTTGTGTCTTTAAAGTCTTAGATAAAACTCCACCCATGAAACACTTCACCTTCTTCTTCCCCCTGCTGGCTTCCGTCGTGCTCCTGGCCGAGACAGTTGGCGTTCGCCCCTACGAGATGGACTGGGCGGGCCGCACCGCGGACACCTATCCCGACAAGGTGCTGGAGGACTTCGAGTCCGAAGGCTGGACTGGCGAATGCACCGGTGGCGACATCGTCGTGGAGCGTTCGCGCGAGCGGCAGCTCTTTGGCGACTATGTGCTGAAAGCCACCTACAAAAACACCGCAGATGGCTCGCATATCTATTATCTGCGACCGCCGGAGCCGTTGAAGGCGCCGGACGAATTCGATACCGTCACCCTCTGGGGCCACGGAAACCAGGAGGCGCTCTACAAGGACCGCCGGACCATCGGCATTGTGGTGGTCCATGTCGAACTTCGCAACGCCGAAGGCAAGACCACCGAGGTCGAGATGGCCGGAGTCAACTGGAACGACTGGTTCCTGTGCCACAAGCGCCTCACGCCGGAGCAGCAGGAGGAGTTCTCCCGCCCGGGCACCACCGTCACGGCGATTGTCCTCAAGCCCGCGAACAACCGCGAACCACGCACGCTCTACTTCGACAGCCTTACCCTCTACACCGAGGACTTCAAGCCACTGACCTTCAAACCGCGTCCAAAGCGCGGCATCCCGCTCTTCCCCGGCCAGGACCCCGGCGCAAACACCGGCGAGGGCACGCTGCCGTTCCCAACGCGCGAAGACACGATTCTGCCGGACAGCGCTGTAAATAATGCACAAATAAGTGTATATAAAGAAGATAATTCATTTATACTGAAATATTCTTCCGACGATGGCGAACTGAAGATCGCCTACACGCCACAGACCGGCACCTGGAGCGACTTCACCGCCTCCTGGAACGGCTGCCCGCCTTTCCAGCCGCTCTTCGACGGCGGAGCGCGCTTTGGCGGAGGTCAGCGGCCTGCCGCACGGCTGCTCTCCTGCGACTTGGAGGGCGGCAAGGTGAAGGCGGTCTGGAGCTACACGCTGGCGGACGGTCTGGAGCACGAAGTCACCTACCAGTTCTGCCTCAAGGGCAAGACGCTGGTGCTGGACACCGTGAGTTCCAATGAGGACAGCCGTCTGGAGGTGGTCTCCTACGGCGAGGTCCGTGGCGTGAAATACAAGGACCTCGTGCAGATTCCCTACTACGACTACGGCCCCGTTGCCGGCCGGCCGGCGGTTGCGCTGGTTCAGGGTGGCGATGAGACCTTCTTTCTGAGCGGTCACACGGACTGGTATCTCTCCAACGCGAGCCGTCCGCAGGGCGGCCAGTTCCCGTATGACAACAAACTCCAGTTCAACGGGCAGGTGACCTACATCCCGAAGACCGACGGGAAGCGCAACGATGTCTATGAGCGCTTTTTCGTGACCGTCTCGCCGGTCTTCGAGGAGCACCTGCCGAACATCCCGAACCCGAAGTCGCCGTGGAGGCACATCACGGGGAGCATCGTCTGGCGGGCGCACGGAGCCAGCAACCGCGCGAAGGACAAGGAATGCTGGTACAACGTGTGGCGCCACGGCATGCGCAAGTGCCTCGTCACCGACCACGAGACCATGTGGCGGGACGGCGAGGAGTCCTTCACTTTCCGTACTCGGACCGCGCCCGGCAAGGGCGGCGACGAGGGCGAGCGCGACTATGCGCGCTACATGCAGGACACTCTCGGCTTCGTCTATGGTCCGTACAACAACTTCACCGACTTCGCCCCCGTCAATGAATACTGGGACACGGACATGGTGGCGCGCTCCATGAACAACCAGCTCGCCCGTTCCTGGCGGCGATGCTATGGCCCCAAGCCCCTGCGCGGCGTCGAGTTCTGCGAAAGGCTCACGCCCGTCATCCAGGAGAAGTTCCATTTCAGCACCGCCTACTGCGACGTGCACACATCCTCGCCGCCCTGGGACCGCTGCGATTTCGACTTCCGCGTGCCCGGTGCCGCCACTTTCGCCCAGACCTTCTACGCCTACGGCGAGATCATGCTCATCCAGAAGCAAAACTGGAACGGCCCGGTCTATTCCGAGGGGCCCCACTTCTGCTTCTTCAGCGGCCTCACCGACGGCAACTACGCGCAGGACCGCACCTACCGCCTCTTCAACCGCCCCTGGCTGGTGGATTTCGACCTGCGAAAGATCCACGAGCAGGAGTGCAACTTCGGCATCGGAGCCATGACGATGTTCTACGGGGAGGGCACGCAGGGCGAAGATCAGTACGGCTGGCTGCACGACGGGCGCACCGATGAGCATCTCGACCGGTTCTTCGCTGCCATTGCGGCCTTCGGGCACCCGGGCTTCCTGGTGATGGAGGGGGGCATCCGCATCGCCATGCGAAGTTACTACCTCCTCCAGCAGATCGAAACGCAGTACACCCAGGCCGGCGTCAAGGACATCTTCTACTGCACGCAGGACGGACGACTCTGCAATACCTCCGAGGCAATCCAAAACGGCGCCTACAGGAACTCGCAGCTGGTCATCGACTACGACAACGGCACCCATGTCGTCGCCAACGGCTCCGGCACCTTGCCGATGAACGTGACCCACGCCGGACGCGAGGTCGCCCTCCAGCCAAATTCCTTCATGGCATGGACGGATGACGGGCGCTACCTCGCCACCAACGCACAGCACAACGGATTCGTCTGCGACTACGTCGAGTCCCCCGAGTACATCTTCCTGGACGGGCGCGACAAGATGAACCACACGATGCCAAAGGCCGACGGCTCCGGCTGCGTGGTCTGCCGCAACGACGATGCGGAGCATTGGGAGTTCATCGGCGTGAACGGCGCACAGGGCGGATTCGCCGTCCAGGGCGGCAATGCCCGCGCCTACGCCCACGACGGCACCGACCTGGGACCCGCGAAAGCGGTGCGCTGCCGCGGCTACCTCTATGTCCTCCCCGTGGAGGGCGCCTTCAGCTACAAGCTGGAGAAGAAGACGCACACCCCGGAGACCAAGCTCTCCAGCGATTCCTACGAGGTCTTCTCCGGCGAAACCGTGTCCATCCGCACGCCGCAAGGCCCGGTGGAGCGTGTCATCACCGGCGAACCCGGCCAGCGCGTCTGGGTGGAGATTGACGGGCAGTACCTCTGCTTCGTGATCCGCCGGCTCGTTGAGTTCACGCAGGTGGGGCTTTCCCCCAACGAGAGTGAGTTGCGCGGAGTCATTCGCAACTGTGGCGGCACGCCCATTGCCCTGCAGGTCAAGCCGAGCTTCTCGAAACTCTTCGCCATCGAGCTTCCGCCATACGGGAGCCAGTCCTTCGCCGTGCGGCTGCCCGTGGCTACCGCCGAAGGTGAGGAGAAGATCTCCGTGGAGTTCTCGCGTGGGGAACTCTGCCAGACCTGGAAGGGCACGCTGGTGCGCAAGATGACCACGGAGATGATCTTCGATGGCTTCGCAAATGCGGGCAACTTCTCCAAGGGCGCCGTCATCCGGGCCAAGACAACCGATGCGGATCCCTTCGGCCTGGGGGCGCGTGTGGAGGTCCAGACGATGTCCTGCGGCAATGTCTCCCGAAAGGGCGTCTTCACCCACCCGCCCTATCGGGACGACTGTGCAGGGGACACCTTTGTCTCCTATCAGCTGGAGTTGCCCAAGGTGCGGGATATCGTGCTGACCGGCTTCGTCGGCAAGAAGGACGGCTCGAATCCAGGCGACGGCATCGTCTTCCTGGTCGGCGTCACGCCGGAGGGCTATGATTTCGAGTCGATTGTGGCGGAGCGGCATGTCACCAAAAACGAGTGGGTCCCCATCGAGGCCGACCTCTCGCAATGGGCGGGAAAGAAGATCCGTCTCCGATTGATCATGCCGGTGGGGCCGAAGCTGAACACTTCCGGCGACTGGGGCTGCTGGGGGGACCTCAAGATCACCCGCAAGGAACCCCGCCTCAAGACCACGCTGAAGTAGTGGACAGCTGGAGTATCAGGTGCCGTAAAGGATGGCTATGATTGTCCCAGATGTCCCAGATGTCCCATTCGTCCCAGATGTCCCATAAAAACACCACACCATGAAACACTTCACCTTCTTCTTCCCCTTGCTGGTTTCCACCGTGCTCCTGGCCGAGACGATTGGCGTTCGCCCCTACGAGATGGACTGGGCCGGACGCTACCAAGATGAACATCCTGAAGCAGTAATAGAGGACTTCGAGAATGAGGGCTGGTTCGGCGAGTGCGCCGACGGCGAAATCACCGTGGAGCGCTCCCGCGAGCAGCTGCTCTTCGGCGACTATGTGCTGAAGGTCGCCTACCACAACAACGCTGAGGGCACCCAGGTCTATTACATCCGCCCGCCCGAGCCGCTGGCCACCCCCGAGGGGTTCGACGCCATCACCCTCTGGGCCTACGGCAACGAGGAGGCCATCGTCCAGGATGCCGTGACCATCGGGCGAGTCATCATCTACTTGCAGCTGTGCAACGCCGAAGGCGAGACCAAGGACATCGAGATGTACCGCGCGGACTGGTACCAGTGGTGCATGATGCACCATACCATGACGCCGGAGGAACTGGCGCAGTTCTCGCGCCCCGGCACCGTGGTCACGGCCATCGTGCTGAAGCCCGCGAACAACACGGAGCTCCGGACCATCTACTTCGACAGCCTCTCGTTCTTCAAGGAGCAGTACAAGCCGCTGACCTTCACCAAACGCCCCAAGCGCGGCATCCCGCTCTTCCCCGGACAGGATCCCGGAGCCAACACCGGCGAGGGAACGCTGCCCTTCCCAAATCGTGAGGACACAATTCTGCCGGATAGTGCTGGAAATAATGCACAAGTATCTATAAACAAAGAAAATAATACATTTATACTTCACTATGTCGCCGACGACGGCGACCTGAAGGTCGCCTACACGCCCGAGACGGGCACCTGGAGCGACTTCACCGCCTCCTGGAACAACGGCCCCGCCTTCCAGCCCCTCTATGACGGCGGGGCGAAGTTCCTGGGGGATGGCGCGGTGTCAGCCGAACTAGTCTCCTGCACCGTGGAGGACGGCAAGGTGAAGGCGGTCTGGAACTACACGCTGGCTGGCGGGCAGACGCACGAGGTCACCTACCAGTTCTGCCTGAAAGGCAAGACGCTGGTGCTGGACACCCTCTCCTCCAATGCGGACAACCAGCTTCTGGAGGTCTCCTACGGCGAGGTCAAGGGTGTGGAGTGCCTGGACCTCGTGCAGATTCCCTACTACGCCTATCGGCCATACGTCCGTCCCGCAGTGCCCCTGGTGAAGGCGGGTGACGACCAGCTTTTCCTGAGCGGTCACACGGACTGGTATCTCTCCAACTCGAGCCGTCCGCTGGCTGGCGAGTATCCCTACGAGACGAAACTCCAGTTTAATGGCGCCACCCGCTACAACGCCAAAATCGACGGGAAGCGCAACGACGTCTATGATCGCTTCTTCGTGACCGTCTCGCCGGTCTTCGAGGAGCATCTGCCGAACATCCCGAACCCGCAGTCGCCGTGGCGGCACATCACGGGCACCTACATCTGGGGGGCCTATGGTGCATGGAAACGCGACAAGGACAAGGGGCATTGGTATTACTATTGGCGCCACGGCATGCGCAAATGCCTGGTCACCAACCACGAGACGATGTGGCGCGACGGCGAGGAGTCCTTTACCTTCCGTACTCGGACCGCACCCGGCAAGGGCGGCGACGAGGGCGAGCGCGACTACGCGCGGTATCTGCAGGACACCCTCGGTTTCGTCTATGGGCCCTACAACAACTTTACCGACCTGGCGCCCGTCAATGAGCACTGGTCCATCGACATGGTCACGCGCGACCCCGACAACATCGTGCTGCACTCCTGGCGCCGCTGCTACCAGCCCAAGGCCCTGCGCGCCGTGGAGTACTGCGAGAAACTCGCGCCCGCTATCCAGGCGAAGTTCCACTACAGCACCGCCTACTGCGACGTCCACACCGCCATCGGCCCCTGGGACGCCACGGACTTCGACTTCCGCACGCCCGGCGCCGGCACTTTCGCCCAGACCTTCTATGCCTACGGCGAGCTGATGCTGCTTCAGAAGAAGGCCTGGAATGGCCCCGTCTATTCCGAGGGACCATATTACTGCTTCTACAGCGGACTCACCGATGGCAACTACGGGCAGGATCGCTCCTACCTCATCTATTCGCGCCCCTGGCTGGTGGACTTCGACCTGCGCAAAATCCACGAGAAGGAGTGCAACTTCGGCATGGGCGCCGTCGATATGTTCTTCCGGGACGAAATCAAGGGCGACTGGCGGGAGGACGGACACACGGACGAGCATGTCGACCGCTTCTTCACGGCGGTCATGGCCTTCGGCCACCCCGGCGTCCAGGTGAAGGAGATCGACACGCGCACTGCCATGCGCAACTATTTCCTCTTCCAGCAGATGCAGACGCAATACACGCAGGCCAGCGTGACGGCCATCCGCTACTGCACGGAGGACGGACGGCTCCTCGACACCTCCGAGGCCATCCGGACGGGGGCCTACCGCAATTCGCAGTTGGTCATCGACTACGACAGCGGCGCCCACGTGGTCGCCAACGGCTCCACCGAACTCCCGCTCAAGGTGACGCATGCGGGACGTGAAATCTCCCTCCGCCCCAATTCCTTCATGGCCTGGACGGACGACGGGCAGTATCTCTCCACCAACGCCGACCCCGACGGTCTCCCCTGCGACTACGTCGAGTCCCCCGAATACATCTTCCTCGATGGGCGTGACCGCGCGTTTCAGCGGATGCCCAAGGCCGACGGCTCCGGCAGCGCGGCCTGCCGAAATGATGACGCGGAGCATTGGGAGTTCATCTATTACGACGGCGCTCAGGACGGCTTCGCGGTCGAGGGCGGCAATGCCCGCGCCTACAGTTTCGAGAACGAGGACATCGGCCCCGCCACGGCGGTGCGCTGCCGCGGGATGCTCTATGTCCTCCCGGTCGAAGGTGCCTTCAGCTACAGGCTGGAGAAGAACGCCAGCACGCCGGAGACTGCGCTTTCCAGCGAAGCCTATGAGGTCGCCTCCGGCTCGACCGTGACCATCCGTACGCCGACGGGCGAGGTCGAGCGCGTCATCACCGGCGAGGCCGGCCAGCGCGTCTGGGTGGAGATCGACGGCCAGTACCTCTGCTTCATGGTGCGATAGGTTGGCTAGCCGCTCTAGCCGGGCTAGCCGCTCTAGCCGACGGCGAACTTATCAGTACGGGTTGGTGGCAGTGCGGAAAGAATTTCAGACAAACAAACGATGATTTTTTCCGTGAAGTGAAAGAAATGTATTCAAATTGGTGTAGTGTAACAATGCGGTGTTCTTCTCCTAAATTTGTAGAATGAAATCATTGAATCGCATGGTATCGGAATGTTCAGATGCACCTGTCGTTGACACTCGCCACCAACCCCTCAAACGGAGTTTTTTTAGAATTTTCAGGATTTTCAACTCAGAATTCCAGGTTAGGCATGAGTATCATTATCTTTCTCAAAACAATCAAATTAGATGTTTAAGATTGCAGTGATTTGCTATTATATGGTTGGAAAAAATACGCCCATGATTTTTGGTTAGTAATAGTGTAACTAGTTAAATTGAAAGATGTTAAAATGAATAAATTGATTGTCGGAATGAATTCTTCCCATGTCTCGTCCAATGGAATTATCGGATTCCCGCCCGAAATGAGTTTCCTCTCCAAATCGGCCTATGCCGGCTCGAATTTCGACCAGCTTGAAATTGCCGAGGGAATTACTGAGATTGGTGTCCGCGCCTTTGCGGATTGTCAGAATCTGACGAAGGTAGTCCTTCCCGCAACGGTGACTCGAATTGACGATAGTGCGTTTTGCAACTGCGTTCGACTCAAGGAGATAGTGTTTTCCGACGGGCTGTTGTTGATTTCTTGGAATGCCTTCGAGGGCTGCGTTTCGCTGAACAGCCTTGTGTTTCCGCCGAGTCTGCGCAAATTGAACGGCAGCGCGTTTATGGGGTGCCGTGGATTGCAGAGCGTGGTTTTCCAGGGTGCGGGCGCGGCGGTTGGCAAAAACGCTTTCCACAACTGCACGGCTTTGTCCTCCGTCACCTTTCCGGAGGGCGAGTTCACGCTGGGCGACTATGTCTTCCAGGGGTGCCAGAGTCTGCGGAAGGTCTCGTTCCAGACTCTGCCAGCCTATACGTCGAATACTTTCCAGGGACTTCCCAACCTGGAACCCGTCGTTGTTGACAACAAGTTGATTGCCATGGGGTTGAACAGTAATGCACAAATCCCTGCGGAGGTGACTCGGATTGGCGACTACGCCTGCTACTGCAATACACAGCTCACACAGGTGACGATTCCCGTCGGCGTCCGTTCCATCGGTCAGGGTGCCTTCGCACGATGCGCACGGTTGTCTGCAGTCCAGCTGCCGCCGGAGTTGGAGGTGATTGGCGACAGCGGGTTTGAATGCTGCTTTGATTTGGCCAATCTTGAGTTGCCGAGCGGACTCAAGGCGATTGGCGCACACGCCTTTTCGCACTGCGAAAGACTGAAGGCCATCGTAATTCCGTCAGAGGTGGAGGAGGTCAGTGACGAGGCATTCTCCTATACCGGCCTTGATAATGTATTGATGCCGAAAAAATTGAAGAAGACCGCTGGCATCTTCAAGAAATGCAAGTTCCGCATTGAGAAAAAAGATGCCGAGGCCATCAAGTACCACCAGGGCTAGCTGGGCTAGCCGGACTAGTCGGGCTAGCGTCGCAGGTCCCGCGTCTCAAGTCCCAAGTCCCGCGTCTCTCCTGTTTTACGCCATTTAACGGGCTAAAATCGTCAGCCCGCATGGAAAAATCTCCAAAAGGTGTTATTGTACAAGCCGCAACGATTCT
The DNA here is from genome assembly GCA_017417585.1 of Victivallales bacterium. Lineage (GTDB taxonomy): Bacteria > Verrucomicrobiota > Lentisphaeria > Oligosphaerales > Oligosphaeraceae > RGIG1601. Next base: position 93 of record JAFPYX010000102.1, on the reverse strand, counting down.
TGCAAAGGACCTTGGAAATCGCACTGCAACTTCGGTTTTCAAACTTTGCAACTTGCTAAAAACAAATGACTAAGAACGCACAAAGCAGTACTC
>JAFPYX010000101.1 GCA_017417585.1 Victivallales bacterium | reverse complement strand
CGTGGTTCAACCGGTTCAGGAAGATTCTTGTCCGGTTCGAGAAGAAGAAGTCGTCGTTCGAGGGGCTACTCCAGTTGGCGGCTGCCATCATTGTTTTCAGAAAACGAGGTATTATTTACGGATAGGTTCTAAGCCTTAAGCCCATTGCTAATTGCTAATTGCCAATTGCCCACTTCGGTTCGTTCGCCAATCATAACTCCATACCATGTTGCATCCCTTCAAGATATTCCCCAGCGCCTCGGAACGCGACATCTGGGAACGCCTCACGACCTCCAGGGAAAAACAAAAACTGACCACCGCCATTCTTGCCCAAGCAGAGGAAGTCCTTGACAAGCCGGTGCCTCCTCTGTCGGCGTCGCAGTACATGCAATTCACGCAAACTGGCAACCGTTCCGACTACGAGGCCAGCTATTTCGACCGACGCCTCAGCCTCTCTGCCTTGGTTTTAGCGGAAGCACTGGATTACCACGGACGTTATCGGGATAAAATCATCGACTTCATCTGGGCAATCCTCGGCGAGCCGTCATGGTGCATTCCAGCCCACCATTCCCATGTGGAACCGCACCATTCCGCCAAGCCCGATCCCCTGCCAACCCCGGAATGCGAAAACATCGACCTCTTCGCAGCGGAAACCGGCGTCTTCCTCGCCATGATCCTTCACCTCTTGTCCCAGGAACTGGCTGAAATCTCCCCCAATCTTGTCCGACGGATCCAAATGGAGGTGCTCCGGCGGATACTGGTTCCGACGGAAACCGATCTCCCCCGTTACCGATGGAGCCACGGCACCAACAACTGGACTCCGTGGATCTGCTCCAATCTGCTGTGGACCGCCAACGTCCTCTTTGCCAACGAACCAGAACGTTTTGACGCCTACGCCAGACTCCTCATGCCAGTCGTCAGGAATTATTACGATGCCTTCCCCGATGACGGTGGCTGCGACGAAGGACCTGGCTACTGGAATCTTTCGCCGCCCAAGTATTTCCTGTTCATGGAAGGTCTGCGACGCGCATCGGACGGACGGTGCCATTTCCTGCGTCGGCGACCTGAAATTCAAACGAATGGTCGGCTACATCGTCGATGTCTGGTATGACCGGAATCGAAATGCGCATTTTTCCGACTGCGGAGCCAGGCACAGCATCAATACCGGACTGCTCCGTGCCATGTCAGAGCAAGCAGACGTTCCACAGGGAATCGCCCTGGCGGACATGCTCGATGACTGCCTCACCATTTTTCCCAAACCGCACTCCGCCATTCTGCCACCGCTTTTCGACTTATTCACCAGCCGGCATCCCGAAGTGTCACTTCCCCGCCGTTCTTTCAGCATATATCATATTCTACAGCAAGTTTTTCTGAAATATGACGGTCTATTCATCGCGCTCAAAGGAGGCAGCAATCACGAAGCACACAACCACAACGACGTCGGGCAGTTTGTCATCGCACGAGATGGACGATTCGACGCCCTTGACCTCGGTTCGGCAACCTACGACCAGTCAACCTTCTCCGAGCAACGCTACAACCACTACCCACAAAGCGGATTGAGCCATAATCCACTTGTATTCAATGGAATATCACAGGAGGCTGGCATCGGTCGTGCCACCCAATTCGAAGCCAGTGGAGACGAAAAGGCCTTTACCTGCAAAATGGAGATCAGCAGTTGCTATCCCGCATCGCTGAGGCTTCAGTCCTACCATCGGACCTTTTCGTATGACGGGCGTTCCTTCATGATACGGGACGCCTGGAAGGCCGCCCTCCCCGTGAAGCCGACCATGACCCTTCTCCATGAACGCCCCGAAACGCCTGTCCAGTGCGACCTGCCCAAGGCAACAGAGCCATATCCCATCTCCGACGCATGGCTTTCAAATTCCTGGGGCGACATGCTTTATCGCACAATATTCACCGCTCCCGAAGCCACGGAAGGAACAATAACACTCCTCTTCCCGTGCAATTCCCTAGCAGAAGAGACATAAGCCCCCCTGCCCTCCAAGCGGAAGGATGTAGCGTCGGTGCCCACGACCGACCAGCTCCGCCTTGCAGCCGACCACCTGATGTTCGACCACGTGGAGACGGCCAGGCTCGCAAGAGACCTGGCGGTGATGCTGGAGGAGAACCGGGACGCCGAAATCGGCGACCGCTGGGAGGCTCTGCTCGCGTAGTTCGCAAGGACTTCAACAGGGAACACCCGGAAACAATGGAACGGCTTGAGAGGCTGAAGGAGGACTGATGCAGGAGACGATTTTCTATGTAGCGGCTGGCGAGACTTTGGGGTCAATGTGCGACATCAAGGGAAAGCTCAAAAGAGAAGAATTAATTCTTAAATTTCCATGTGTGATAACAGCTACCCTCGTCGCTTCTTTTTATCTCCATCGAGTTTTTTTGGATGTCGTGCACACTTTCATTTATTCCAATAGAAACGTGAACGGTATCGCCAACAGACCAAGTGTTTCTGTAAAAAGTAGCTTCTGCATAGTCGTCTTTCCTGCCAGTAAGATATAAAACCCCATGAACATTATGAACCGCTATTCCTTCTTTATTCGTGATGTAAATGTCATCGGATACCCATGCTCCTTCATCAAGCCGCATTGTGAAAATGTTTTTATCAATTGGCTCATATGGTAGTGGTGTCACTTTTTGTGGTTCACAACTACATATGAAGAAAACAACAAGTGAAAACAAAAGAAAAAGGTGTTTTTCCATAGTCCTGATTGGAGGAGTTCGGGATGTTGATGTCGTGTGGTTAAATCTGCGTAACCGCAGAAAAAATAAGTCTTTTGCAACACGTTATGCGATGTTTCGCGGAAATTGCCTTTAAAAATTACAATTTTCAGAAGGTTACCAATGCAGGAAAACATCTTCTACATCACGGCAGACAAGGTGCTCGGAGCGGTGCGCGGCTTCGTCAACGCCAAGCCGGCGGCCCCGATGCTAGTGAAGGGCGTCTTCGCGCACATATACGCATCGTCCGCTGGCAGTGAGCGATCGACACGGACTTCAACGAGGCCACCACTTCGCCTACAAGCTCCAGGCGCACAACGCCGCCATCGGCATCTGGTGCGGTGCTGTCATAGCGAACAAAGCGTATTTTGTACTATGGGAACATTTTCCATTTTATTCACACCTATGGATTGCAAAGTTGTGAAACGCAGTTATATTGCATTTTTGTATTGAAACTGAAATTAAAAGCTCTAGACACATAACAAAAATGTCAATCCTGGCATGGTTAAATCAAAAGGAGCGTGAGGGAACAGTTTGCTTCTCGCGCTCTGAAATCCAGCGAAGTTTTCCGCAGAAGACCTCTGCCGTCTTAGACAGTGAGCTTTATCAGCTTTGCAAACGCGGCATTCTGGCCAATGTGCATAGTGGCTTCTACGTCAAAATTCCCGTGCGATATGCGTCCAACAGAGTGGTTCCGCCAGAATACTACATCGACCAGCTGATGCATCATATCGGGCGGCCATACTATGTATCACTGCTAAGCGCGGCACAGATTTTTGGAGCTGGCCATCAAACGCCGCAGCGTTTCTGCGTGTTCACCACCCGCCCTGTCATGCAGACATCGGAGAAAAAGAACCCGATTGTCTTCTGGTGCTACCGCAGGGAGATACCATCTCAATTGCTCATCCAGCGCAACAGCGAGACAGCCGCAGTCAAATTCTCCATTCCTGAACTGACAGCCGTGGATATAGTGCAATACTCGCAGTACATTGGGGGATTTTCCAGATGCGCGACTGTTCTGGCTGAATTGCTGGAGAGTACCGATTTCGCCAACGCCAATCCATATCTATTCCGATTTGCGACTCTGGCTGCTTTTCAGCGACTTGGCTATATTGCCGAAGATATTCTGGGGGAACAAGAGCAGGCAGACGCACTGTACCAGCGTCTGCGTGAGGCAAACAGCCTCTTGCGCTGGACGGCGCTTTCCTCAAAAAGGCCTGTCGCCGACATCATGCCGCGTTCGTCGCGCTGGAAGATTATTGTCAATGCAAAAATTGAGGTGGACGACCTATGATTTACACCAATGCCATAGTCGAGTGGAAGCAAAAGATGCAATGGCAGGACACTCTTCAGGCGGAGCAGGATCTGCTCATCTGCCGTTGCCTGGTGACCATTTTCAACGACGCCTATCTGTCTGCCCAACTTGCCTTCCGAGGCGGGACGGCATTGCACAAACTGCATTTCCAACCGCAACCACGATATAGCGAAGACATCGACCTTGTACAAGTTCAGGCCGGTCCCATCAAACCAATTTTGCAGCGTCTTGGGGAGGTACTTTCCTTTTTGCCGGACAAGGTTGTCAAGCAAAAACGATACAACAACACCCTGCTGTTCCGTGTCGAATCTGAGATTCCACCCGTCTGCCAGATTCGCCTGAAAGTGGAAATCAACTGTTTTGAGCATTTCACGGAGCTTGGCTACACCTGCCTTCCTTTTGCCGTTGACAGCCAGTGGTTCAAGGGAGACTGCCGTCTGAATACCTATCAGCTTGAAGAATTGCTTGGCACAAAGCTCAGGGCACTGTACCAACGCAGGAAGGGACGCGATCTCTTTGACTTGTATTATGCACTCACCCATGCAACCATCGACCCGGACAAGGTGCTGACTTGCTATCATCGCTATATTTCCTTTGTTGTCGGGCAACCGCCGTCCTACAGGCAGTTCATCGCCAACCTAGATGAGAAGATGCAGGACGCTGATTTTCTGGGCGATGTCAGCCAGATATTGCGTCCTGGCATTGACTTTTCGCCAATGGAAGCGTATGAAGCCGTGCGCGAAGCGTTCATTGAACGTCTGTCAGAAAGACGGCTGTAAAAGCCATGATTTCTACGCATCAACAGCTTTGGCGGTTGAAATGTGGAAGCCGTCTGCGCCACGCCGACGGGATGCGGATGTAGCGTCGGCGAGAAACAGCCCCGGATGAAACGAAGCGCCCCCCGGCAGTGTCCACCCCAAAAAACGACCCCTGAAAGGATGGCAGGAAAATGCGGCGTGGGAATCGAACTCATTGATATAATTCCCTTAAATTGCCCAGAACTATAACATCTCATAATACCCATGATGTGATATATTAATAGAGTTAAATTCTAACCATATCCCAAAGTACAAAAAAGGGATCACTACATCATTGAGTTGGAAGGAAATGGCAATCGCCCCTTCCAGGCCCCCCGAAGGCTACGGCACTAGTGTAGTGTGTCTTAAAATCGTTAAGAATTTCTCAGGCTTTTTTTGAGGCAGTTTGGTGCCAATGCGACCAAGCATAGTGACTATGTGCGGAAGCATTTACGACAAAATCCCCAAAAGGGCGTGAAAGTGTAATGAATTTAAGACACGCCACACTAGGTTGTAAGAATCGGATTTCCCAAAGTAAAAACCGCTGTTTGACGATTATATTTTTACGTATGGAAGAAACGGCGAAATTCCAGTTTCGGGAACGAAGCATCGGCCTCCGCCGTGGCGCACCCGCCATCATGGGGATTCTCAATGTCACCCCGGACTCGTTTTCCGACGGAGGGCGTTTTCTTGAATGCGGCCAGGCCATTGAACATGCCAAGCGCATGATCGCGGAGGGCGCCGCGGTGATTGACATCGGCGGCGAGTCCACGCGTCCGGGCTTTGAGCCTGTCCCTGTTCAGGAGGAAATCCGCCGTGTCATACCAGTAATACAGGGATTGCGGGAATTCTCTGAGCTTCCCATCTCGATCGACACCTCCAAGGCGGCCGTGGCCCAGGCGGCATTGGAGGCAGGCGCCGACATCGTGAATGACGTCTCCGCGCTCTCCGACCCGGCCATGGCGGAAGTCATTTCCCGCCATCATGCGGGATGCATCATCATGCATTCCGCCACTCTCCCCCAGGACGCAGATGCTCCGTTGGAAGTCACGAACTGGCTTGCCCGGCGCCTCATGGAAGTCCAAGTCCTCACTCGGTTGCCAATTGAGTTCTTCATGGCGGATCCCGGCATCGGCTTCGGCAAGAATGCCATCCAAAATCTTGCCATCCTCCACCATCTTGGCGAGCTGGCGGCTTCGCTGCCTGTCACAGTCCTATTGGCCATGTCCCGGAAGTCCTTCATCGGCGCGGTTGCAAACGCCCCCTCGCCAGCCGAACGCCTTCCCGGAACCATCGCCACCGCACTCCTGACCTGCCAAAACTGCCATCTCCTTCGTGTTCATGACGTCGGCGCCGTACGGCAGGCGTTGGAAGTCGCGGAGGCAATTCAGAACAGCTGATCGTGTCTCCGTTAAAGCATAGCCCCAGCAAGCAATTCCCCCACGGATGAATTTCCTTCCTTTCATCTTTGCTGACCTCCATCCGATGCTGAGCACTCCGCTGCAGATCCTTCTGCTGGCCATCTGCATCTATATATTGCTACGGATATTCCGGCATACTTCGTCCATTTACGCCTTTTCGACTTTGATTGCGCTGGCACTGTTTCTGGCGCTTTTGGCCCATCTATTCCAGCGTTCCGTCCTGGGTGCCCTATGTTGGTATTTGCTGAAAGGTCTGCCATTGGCGACCATCATCGTCATGCAGCAAGACCTGAGGCGGCTGTTCCTGCAAATCTCCACCGTGCTGAATCCCCAACGCTGGAAAATGCTGAAACGTCGCAACCAGTCCCGCCGCAACCATGAAAACGCCACCATGATTGACGCGCTTGTCAAAACAGTCTGCTGCCTGACCACCCTCCCCGCCTGGCGCCACTATCTTCGCAATTATGACGACGAGCTGTCCTTCACCCCCCACCTGCCCAAGAAGAACATCGGTGCCTTGATCGCCCTTCAGGGCAACCAAGGCCTGCTGCAAGTCATCGAGCAAGGCGTATCCCTGGACAGCCGGTTTGACCATGAACATCCGGCCTCCTTTCCGCTTCTGCTGCTCACATTGTTCCATCCGGGAACGCCTTTGCATGACGGCGGGGTCATCCTTTCCAACCACTTCCGCATCCTGGCGGCCGGATGCCAATTTCCCCAGAGCCAGGCACGAATGCGCGGTCCCGTCCACACACGCCACAATGCGGCGCTTGGACTTTCGCAAAACACCGACGCGCTTGTGATTGTCGTCTCTGAAGAAAGCGGCAACATTTCCGTCGCGTCTCAAGGAACTTTGCGAACCATCCGCAATCCCGACGACCTGACCAAGCTGTTGTCTGAACGTTTCAACTTGACGCAAGCATCGCCTTCCGACGAACCATCCGCCATCAAGAAATAAGCAATGTCCAGTGCCCCGAAGCAAAAATACCAAATCGCCAAACGCTCGCTCTGTTCGGACATCTGGCATTGGCTGATTTCCGACCCCTGGCGAAAGTTGGTTGCCCTGGTACTCGCCTTTTTCACTTGGGCGGTACTCAACCTGAACATCAACCGCACGGGAAACCACCGGTGGGGCACCATCGACCATATTCCGCTGACCTTCCTTTCCCCCCAAGCCCCCTCCAGCGGACACTACTATTTTGACCTTCAAAGTGTCTCGCCCCAGGAGGTGTCTCTCTCGATCGCCGTCGATGCATGGAGTGAAATCCAACTCACGCCCAAAGACTTCTGCGTCCAAATTCACCCCATGAGACTTCGTTTTTCCAATGACGGGAAACGCACCCAGCCACTGGAGGCCACCTATACCCTTCTGGAGACCGACTTGATTGAAAAGCCTGACGGTGTTACGCTGCGGAGCTTCACTCCGCCTCAGATCACCTTTAAATGGGACAACATCATTGGCAAGGAAATTCCCGTCACTTGGACGGTTGACGATCGCCTGCCACGTCATCTGACCTATCGTTTCTCCGGTTCCCCCAAGGTATTCGTGATGGGTCCTGCCTTTTTGATCAATCAAATCGAGACCGTCGAAACCACCCCCGTTCTTCTGGATCAACAATCCACCGGCATCTTCCCATTCGAGGCCATTTCTTTGCATCTGCCTGGCAAATTCAGCGTCTTGAAACTCTCTGAAGATGCCGTCTCGGCCACGGTGGAGATTTTGGACAACCGGCGTCCCCAGGAGAAGCTGCTCAAGGACATCCGGTTGAATTATCTCAACACGCCAGACAGCCTGTTGCTTCTTCAGGACGCCCAGTCGCTTCCTCGCACCACCAACATCTACGTCGCCGGCCCGGCCGGTGTGCTCGCCGAACTTGACCCCGCCAACTTGATGGCGCTATGCGATCTAACCGGCTATTCCATGCCAGGCCCACAGGATGTCCCGATCCGCATCATGAACCTCCCCCCCGAAGTTCATATCACCGCCATATCGCCTTCGCCAACCCAACGTATCGTGCTGGTATCCCCAAGTTCGCCATGAAGCCGTCCAGAGCCAATACGGACCAGGAATATGCGGAAGCGGCGGCGTCTCCAGTCATCGTGGTCACCGGTCCCACTGCAACTGGCAAAACGCATTTGGCAGTCATGCTCGCCCGCGCCTTCCATGGCGAGGTCCTCAGCGTGGATTCGCGGCAGGTGTACCGGGGACTGGACTTGGGCACCGGCAAAGACTTGGCGGAGTATTCCGAAGGCGGTCCCGCCGTCCCCTACCACTTGATTGACGTGGCTGACCCCAATGAACGCTTTGACCTCTATCGGTTTCTGGAATTGGCAAGGGCTGCCATGGTGGACATGTGTCAGCGCGGCGTGACGCCCGTCATCTGCGGAGGTACACCGCTCTATCTGCTTGCCCTGCTCAATGGCTATGCAATGGAGGGCGGCGCGCCGGATCGAAATCTGCGGGCCGAACTCACGGGCAAGTCCACCGAAGAACTACTGCAAATTCTTCGTGCGGAGGCATCCCCGGAACTGATTGCACGCACCGACACCACCCAGGACCGACGCATCATCCGCGCCATCGAAATCGCACGCAGCATCGAAGACCGAACACCCCCTCCCCCGCTCACCAACACCATCGTTCTGGCTCCCCAATTCACCCGCGCTGAAGTCCGAGAGCGCATCGCCGTCCGGCTGGACGCACGGTTGGACGCGGGGCTCATCGACGAGGTCCGTGACCTCCACGACCAATCTGGCATGAGTTGGGAACGGCTGGACTGGCTCGGACTCGAATACCGCTTCATCGCACGGCATCTGCAAGGACTGCTCACCTTCCAGGAGATGCACGACTCCCTCCTGGCACACATCCGACAGTTCGCCAAACGGCAGGACGGCTGGTTCCGCAAATTCGAGCGTGAGGGCCATCACATCCACTGGATCCCGCAAGGCAATCCGGAACAAGCCATTGCGCTGGTTCGGGACTTTCTTGCCTTATAGTACCTATATGGTATATGAAAATCGTCCTTGCGCCAGATTCGTTCAAAGGCACGCTAAGCGCCTCGGAGATCTGCGCCATTGAAGCAGCGGCCATTCGCGAACAGTTGCCAGAGGCACAGGTGGTACAACTCCCCCTTGCAGACGGCGGTGAAGGCACGCTGGAGGCAATCCGCCACGCCAAACTGGACGCACGCAGCGTGGAGTGCCGCATCCACGACCCGCTGATGCGAGAAATCACCGCTGAGTTTCTTCGTCTGCCGGACGGCACGGCGGTCATCGAGCTCGCCCTGGCCAGCGGTCTGAACCTGCTTCGGTCACAGGAACGCAACCCAATGGTTGCCAACACCTTCGGCACTGGAGAACTCATCTCCCATGCACTGAAGTGTGGTTGCCAAAAACTCATCGCCGCACTCGGAGGCTCCGCAACTGTGGACGGCGGAATCGGCCTCGCCGTCGCCCTCGGCGTGAAGTTCTTCGACCAATTCGGAACTCCACTGCCTCAGTTTCCCGAAAACCTCGCACAAGTCAGGACACTGGAACAACCTGCGGGCTTGGAAGAGATTTCCCTCACCATCGCCTGCGACGTCACCAACCCGCTACTCGGCCCCAACGGCGCGGCTTCTGTCTTCGGTCCCCAAAAAGGTGCTACGCCCGAAATGGTTACGGACCTGGAAGCAGGACTGGCCAACTGGGCGCATCTCTGGAACGACGACGGCACGCAGCCTGGCGACGGGGCGGCAGGCGGAGTCGGATTCCTCCTACGCAAGCTCTTCCCGCACTGCCAGACCATCTCTGGAGGCGAACTGCTCTGTGAACTGGCAGGCTTGGACAATCAATTGGCAGATGCAGACTTGGTCATCACTGGTGAGGGTGCCTCCGATGCCCAGACATGCAACGGAAAGCTCCCGTTCATTGTCAGCCAACACGCCCGAAACGCTAACGTCCCCTCCGCATTGCTCTCCGGCTTTCTTCCTCCGGAAGCCGAGTCCATACTTAGACCGCATTTCCAATACTTGTTTGGAACACTGACCGAAACGCCTGAACCGCAGGAACTCACCCATGACAACTGTGAAAGACGTCTCAGTCAAGCCACACGGCAACTCATTCAGACAATTTTGGACAACTCTTGAAAATTCCTGACAATTATGGACTTTCTCAAACTGCAATTCCTCGCCATCATCCAAGGCCTGACCGAGTTCCTGCCCGTCTCCAGCAGCGGTCATCTGGCACTCTTCAAAAGCATCTTCGGATTGAAGGAACCAGGCGCGGCCGGCCCCGTTCTGGAGATTCTCCTTCACGCTGGCACGCTGATTTCGGTAGTGGTCTTCTACCGCAAGCGTATCTGGGAATTGCTCCGGGGACTGCTGAAGCGGGACCGCGACGCCTGGCGCTACGCCTTGACCATTCTGCTTTCCTGCATTCCGGCGGGACTGCTCTATGCCATTGCGGGAGACCAGCTTGAGGCCGCCTTCAGCAACCCAAAGGTCATCTGCCTGCTACTGATGCTCACGGGCCTTATCCTCCTCTCATTGCGCTGGCAGCCCAAACGCCCGACACCCGGCACCTCGCCGAACTTCCTTCAGGCATTCTGCATCGGCATCGCCCAGGCCTTTGCGATGCTCCCTGGCGTCAGCCGTTCCGGCAGCACCTACACCGCCGGAACCTGGCTGGGCGTCGGCAGCGGCGAGGCTTTCGACTTCTCCTTCCTGATGTCCCTGCCCGTCATCGGTGGCGCGGTGCTTCTCAAACTCCGGCACTTCAGCGAGTTCACCAGTGGCGGACAGACCTTCGGCCTGCTGGTGGCAATGGTACTGGCTGCCGTTGTCGGCTACGCCGCGCTCAAGCTCCTCTCGTTTCTGCGCATCGCAGGAAAATTCTGGTGGTTCGGAATCTACTGCCTCGCCGTCGGTGCCTTGGGACTGGTTATCCTCCTGCTGAAGTAAAATCCCAGATTTCACACGACAGGACTTTGCTGCCTGGGAAAAACACCATGCAGGGAAATCCCGACCACCGGATTTCATCCTGAATCCATGAATTTGCGCAAAGAATGTAGCATCGGCGCCTCGCAGACGGAATATGTTGTGGTGATGCCACGTCACCACGATGTTAACTCACGGATTCAGGTAATCATGACAACCTCGCTGGTGAGTGGTGGCGATGTTTTCATTAGAATAAATAACATTTTGTAATACAACGAGTTATTAACTAATTTTCTCAACTTTTTTCACGGCTTTAGGTCCAAGTGAGCAATTTGATTGGTTACGTTCAGCAACGATTGAGAGGGGAAACATGGTCAAGAGCAATTCTTCCAGGGCGAGCATCCTGAAAGTCGTTGTTTTTGCCATTCTATTCTGTGCGGAAGGATTATCCGTTTGTGCGGAAGAGCAGGCAAAGTCTCAGATACCACAGAAATTCGTTTATCTCGAAACTGGTTTCTTTCCTCCGACGGAAAAAGTCGTAATTGATCTTGAAACAGAAAAGATCACCTATGAATTCAGTTATACCAGCGGGGAAATCGGCAAAGAGGGCTATTGGCGAAAGGAATTGCCTCCCAACGTCGTGAAGGACATCATCGCCAGTCTGAATGGTTTTATGGCGGAGCAATGGCAAGAGCATTATTCCAACCCCAAGGTTCATGACGGCGTTCGGTGGGAACTGGAAATTGTCTTTACAGATGGCTCAACCCGAAAGATTACTGGAAACAATGCCTGGCCGAAAGATTTCCCGCGTCTCTGCATCAAAGAGATTCGGGAAAAAGCCAAATTAAAAGAGTCGCCCAATCCAAAGCATCCGAAGAACTTCCATAAAGTCAATGACGAGATGTATCGGTCTGGTCAGCCGAGTGCGACTGAAATGGCCACCTTGTACACCGTTGAAGGCATCAGAAGCGTGTTGAATTTGCGGAAGCATCATAGCGACAAGGACGAGATTGGGGAACAGGAAATCACACTTTACGAACTTCCGCTTGCCGCTGGAAGCATAACCGAAGCCGACCTCATCAAAATCCTGCAAATCGTCAAAACCGCTCCCAAGCCGATACTGATTCACTGCTGGCACGGGAGCGACCGCACAGGGACAGCCATCGCCGCCTGCCGAATTGTCTTTGAAGGCTGGTCGGTGGAACAAGCCATCTCCGAATTCATGGACCGAAAATATGGCCATCATGAGATGATTTACAAAAACCTCCCCAAATTGCTCCGCAACACTGATTGGGAGATGATTCGGAACGAAGTATTATCTCAGGAACAAATTCAAGAATAGACAATTCAAGGTATTATATCGTTGAGTTAGATTGCCCTTGACAAGAGAAAGGACGCACTCCCATTTTGCCTCCGGGATTTGTTCCTCCAACTCATCAATATAAATCAAGAACTATTTTGTTGATTTGGATTACTGTCACGGTATTTTCCTGCCACCCCTTGCAGGGTTTGGCCTTTTGTGGGAACCACCACACCGGCCCCGAATTCCTTCGCCGCTTCACGGCTTTTTTGCTTTCAAGTTATTTATCCCAACTTAACAGTATAATTCCCTTAATTTGGCGACAGCAGGCTCCTGTCGCATCTCTGCCAATCTTCACCCGTTCCATCGCAAGGACGGCCCAGGTTCCTTTGTCCAAAGTGCTTGCGCGTGTGCCTGCAATTGTTTTGCCGCCTTTTTTTGCGCGTTTGCCGCATTTGCCCTTGCCCTGCCGCTTGCCGTCTCCGCCGCCGAGGACGCTGTGGTGAAGATCGGCTACTATGAGAACGAGGTCTTCCAGGAGGGGGCGACGAAAGGCGCCATAAAAACAGGATATGCGTATGAGTACTATCGGAAGCTGTCAGAGTACACCGGCTGGAAATACGAATATGTCTATGGCACCTACGCCGAGTTATACCAAATGCTCCTTGACGGGCGGATCGACCTCCTAGCCGGCCTGGCCTGGAAGGAGGACCGCCAGGGTGTGATTGGCTATCCGAATGCCCCCATGGGGAACGAAACCTACAGCCTTGTGAAGCATGGCAACGACGACGATATTTCCGCCAATCCGTCAACGCTCGACGGGAAGACCATCGGCGTGTTGGACAGCGCCATGGTCGATGTCTTAAACCGCTATCTGGCACAGAACCATGTCACCGCCATTGTCAAGACCTATAAGGACTATACAGCTTTGTTCACAGCATTCGATACAGGAGAACTGGACGTCCTTGCGGCAGAGGGCGACGGGGCATACGGGCGCGACAACGCTGAAGTTCTCGCGCCATTCGGGAGTTCCAGTTATTTCCTCTGCGTCAGCGTCCACCGTCCGGAACTTCTGTCTGAACTCAACGAGGCGCAGGCCGCCCTGTCTTTCGAAGAGCCGAACTTCCTCTATGGCCTGACCATGAAATATTATCCGAAAAGCATCTCGGCCCGTGCTTTCTCGCAGGGTGAAAAGGAATGGCTGGAGACGCATCATGTGCTTCGGATCGGCTTCCTGGAGAATTACATGCCCTACAGCGGGAAAGACGCGCAGGGCAAGGTGACAGGCGTGGTCAAGGACATCATCCCGGAAATTCTGGCAGGTCTGGGGATTGCGGGTCTGGAGGTCACCTATGCTGGCTATAAGAGCTACGACGACATGATCGCTGACATGTCGGCGGGCCAGATCGATGTGGCGTTCCCGGTGGGAGGCGGATTGTATTTTTCAGAGGAAAACGGGCTATATCAGTCCGTGCCGGTGGCCTCCATGTCCACAGACCTGGTTTACAACGGCGAATATACGGAAAAGACGACGGCGCATTTCGCGGTCAACCAAAACAACCGTATGCAGTATTACTTCATACGTAAGAATTTCCCCGACTCCAAGGTGACGTTGTTTTCCTCCATCGAGGCCTGCCTTGAGGCGGTGATTGACGGAAAGGCCAGCTGCACTACCCTGAATGGCCTGCGGGCAAACGAAATCCTGAGGAACAACCAGTACAAGGATCTCTCACTGCGTCAGCTGGCCATGAACGACGACCGATGCTTTGGCGTGGAGATTGGCAACGAGGGCCTTCTGAAGCTCCTGAACCACGGCATCAATGTGATTGGCAGCGACTATGTGTAGAACAAGTCACACCTTTACATGCATGCGCTTTATTCCTACCGGCTGGTGGACGTGTTTCGCGACCATCTGGGCTTGTTCGGCTCGTTGCTCGCCGCGGTCGGAGCCGTCATCATTGCCCTTCTGGTGCGGGACACACGCCGCACCAGACGCCAGATGCGGGAGAAGGAGGCGGCAGGCGCGCGCCTTGCGGAGAAGAACCGTGAACTGGAGGACAGCCAGAAGGAATTGGCGGAAACGGACGCTCTCGTTTCCGACGCCGGCTTCGGCCTCTGGCACATCACGCTGGAGGACGGGAAAAAGCCACGTCTGTACGGCAATGCCAAGATGATGGAACTGCTGGGGGGCGTGGGGCAGTCCCTTGCAGAGGAGGAGGTTTACGCTGCATGGCATTCCGGCATCCTGCCTGAGGACATCCCGTCCGTCGAGCGGAGCTTTGGGGAGATGTTGCATGGGCGCTTCTCGGAAATCATCTATCGCTGGAAGCATCCCGTCCAGGGGGTCTTGTACATGCGCTGCGGAGGCCATGCCAAAATCATTGAGACGCACCGGCAACTGCTACAAGGCTACCAAAGCGATGTGACTGCCATCGTCAAGGAAGACCAGGCCCAAAAGGAGGCGTTGCGAAACGCCCTGGTCGCGGCTGAACGCGCCAACCGTGCCAAGACGGTTTTCCTGAACAACATGTCCCATGACATCCGCACTCCGATGAACGCCATTGTGGGCTTTACATCCCTTGCGGTCTCCCACCTTGACAATCAAGGGCAGGTGCTGGACTATCTCAAAAAGATCACCGTGAGCAGCCAGCACCTGCTTTCCCTGATCAACGCCGTGCTTGACATGAGTCGAATCGAAAGTGGGAAGATGACACTTGAGGAAACGGACGTGCATTTGCCCGACTTGATCCGCGACCTGCGCACAATCATACAGGCCAATGTCGCTGCCAAGCAGCTGCAACTGTCCATCGACACACACGACATCGTGCATGAGGATATCGTAGCTGACCGGGTTCGGCTGAACCAGGTGCTTCTGAACATCATTTCGAATGCAATCAAGTTCACGCCAAACGGCGGTTCCATTGGCTTCCAGATATTCGAAAGGAAGTCTTCAGACGACGGCCGGGCGAATTTCGAGTTCCGAATCAAAGACACTGGCATTGGCATGAGCAAGGAGTTCCAGAAGATTGTCTTCGATGCATTTACCCGTGAGCATACCAGTACTGTCAGTGGCATCCAGGGGACTGGCCTGGGAATGGCAATCACCAAGAATATCGTGGATATGATGGGGGGGGACAATCACCGTCCATTCTGAGGAAGGCCAGGGGAGCGAGTTCGTGGTCTGCCTCTCATGCAAGGTCAGCCGTCCGCCTGTGGAATTCGCGCCATTGCCAGAACTCAACGGTCAACGCGCCCTAGTTGTCGATGACGATACGGGAACCTGCCTTTCCCTCTGTGCCATGCTAAAGGAGGTCGGAATGAATCCGGAATGGACAAACAACGGTCAGGGGGCGATTGAACGGATTAAAAATGCCATTGGCCAGGCCGACGAGGTCAAGGTCTGTGTCATTGACAGGATGATGCCGGACATGAGCGGCATCGAGCTCGTGCGCCGCATCAGGGAAATCACGGGGAACGCCCCCGCGCCGACCTTCATCCTCACGGCCTACGACTGGACAGACATTGAGACGGAGGCCAGGAAGACCGGCGTGACGGCTTTCTGCCCCAAGCCGTTCTTCAGGTCGGAATTCAGGAGTGTGATGGAAGCGTCGTTCCGCACGGAGAAGCCGGCCGAGGCGTTGCCTGAAAAAGTGGATTTTTCCGGAAAGCGCGTTCTTTTGGTTGAGGACAACGAAATGAACCAGATGATTGCCGAGGCCATTCTGACGGATGCGGGCTTCCAGGTTGACATTGCAGGCGATGGCGAGGCCGCCGAGGATCGGATGTCGGCCGAGCCGGCCGGCCACTATGACATCGTGCTGATGGACATCCAGATGCCGAAAATGGACGGCTACGAGGCCACACGGCGGATTCGTGCCCTGGCCGATCCCCGCAAGGCGCGCATTCCAATTGTCGCCGTCACGGCCAATGTCTTCGAGGAAGACACGAAGATTGCGCAGGAAATCGGCATGAACGACCACCTCTCCAAGCCGTACGATATTCCCAAAATGATGGAGACCCTGAAGAAATTGCTGTAGATTCTTCAGGCGATAGAATAACGTGGCTGCTTCAGCTCCTTGTCCCAATAGGAACGGGAGTCGTACACGTAGCTGACGCCCCGCTTCTTGTTGCGGATGTCGATACCGGTCAATTGTTCGTGTCGCCAGTTTCTCTTGCCCCTGGCAGTTTCCCGCCTGGAAAGCCCAAACGCAGACATTCACCGTCAGGAACCCCGCGAGTCCACTGTGAACCTGCTTCGCGTGCATTCGTCGTGCAGCTTGCCTGGCCGCAGACTTCCAGCCGTGCGCATTGGAGGCGGGAACAGGAGACCTCTCCAAGCCCATCTTCCGGGAGGGCGACATCCGGCGTCAAGTCGCCATCGGCACGCTGGCGGGGCGCCGACGCTACATCCTTATACGCAAATTTACGGATGCAGGATATTAGACAATTTATGACAATTTCTGACATTATGTAGTTGACTCAGAATCTGCGGGAAAAAGAAAGATACTCCCGAACGACATGCAAACAAGGTGTCAATCCCCCTGAAAGTCAGGAATTTTTCTAGGAAGTGCGTGCCAAATCTGAAAAACAGGCTATATTAATAGACCACATCTAGTTTCTCGACCCGATTTTCGGGTAGTTCATTCCATCCCAAAACACCAAAACACAAACATGAGCACGAGCATCAGCATCGCAACCACCAAGCGTGACAAGGTGGGAAGCGCCAACGCACGCCGTCTTCGCCGCACCGGCCAGGTTCCGGTTGTGGTCTATTCCAAAGCCGAGAAAGGTTCTGTCAGCATCCATCTTCAACTGGCTGAAGGGGATGTGGCAAAGATAGCCCACCACGCGGGTTTGGTCGAGCTGGCTGTCGAAGGTGGCACCAAATACAATGTCATCACCAAGGAAATCCAGTTCCACCCCATTAGCAGCCGTCCGCTGTCGGTGGAGTTCCAGGAAGTCAAGGCCGGACAGACCGTGACGGTCACCGTGCCCGTCGAAGCGCACGGCGAACCCGCCGGTCTCAAGCAGGGCGGCCAGCTGGAACAGGTTCTCCATACTCTCGTCATCACCGCCGCTCCGCAGGACATCCCCGAAGTCGTGGTGGTCGATGTCTCCGGCATCGAACTGGATCAGGCGCTCACCGTTGCCGACATCAAGTTGAACGGCACCGCGAAGATCGACGAAGATCCCCAGCTCATCGTCTTCCACGTGCGCAAGCCGCACACCAAGAGCACTGAGGCGGAAACCGCCGCGCCCGCCGCTGAAGGCGAAGCCGCCGCCGCCGCGCCTGCCGCTGACGCTGAGAAGAAGTAGTTTTTTTGAGAATTTCCGCAGTCCCCGGCCTGGATGTCGGTGGATTGCGGAGACTGTTTGATGGATTCCACTGCTCAGCTGAAGCTGGTTGTCGGACTTGGCAATCCCGGAGCGCGTTATTCGCTGACGCGCCATAATGCAGGTTGGCAAGTAATTGACCTGCTGATCAGGCATGCAAGTCCAGAGGCGGCGAAGACGCTCTGGCAGCCACCCAACGGCGAGTTGTACTGGCTGACGGCATCGCCCTCCCCTTGCCTTCTCCTAAAACCGCTGACCTACATGAATCTCAGCGGTGAAGCAGTGGCGCCGATCATTCGGCATTTCCAATTATCTCCCAAGGAAATGCTGGTGGTCTCCGATGACCTGGATCTGCCCGAAGGACGTCTCCGGCTAAAAGCCAGAGGCTCCTGCGGAGGACACCGAGGCCTGGCATCCATCATCCAGAACCTGCAGACCGAGGACTTCCCCCGTCTGCGGGTCGGTATCGGGAGGCCACAGCCCGGTTCGGAAGTGCCTGTCATTGACTGGGTGCTATCCAACTGGGTTTCCGCAGAAGACACTCCTGCGTCGGAGGCGCTCCGCAAAGCCGCGGAGATTGTCCGGCTAGTCGCCTCAGGGCCATTCGAAACGGCCGTCCGGACTGCGTCACAGGGGTAGCTTTCCATGCGGACGAAGTTCCATGCCAAAACCAACCAAGGAGTTCCAACGTGTCCAAATCTCGGTATGAAGTGATGTTCGTCCTCGACCCGCAAAAGGTCGAAGGGAATGGCGAGGCAGTCGACGCCGCCATTCAGACACAGCTCAAGGAATTCGGCGGCGAGATTTCTCGCGTCAAGTTCCTCGAGAAACGCACCTTTGCCCGCCCCATGGGCAAGCACAAAGTCGGCCTCTACTGGGACTATATTGTTGAAATGGACGGCACAGTGCCCGCCCAGATCAAAGACAAGTACCGCCTGGATACCCAGATCCTCCGGATCGGCATCTTCCATTGGAAGCAGGGCCAGGACGATGAAGTCTTCAAGCCGCGCGATGAACGCATCTTCGGTGAAGAGTCCTTCCAGGACCAGTATGACAATGACAACTACCGCAGCCGCGGACGCGGCCGGTAGTCTGCCACTTCCCCGCTTTTTTCTCAGAACCGTCAACCACTAGGAGCCACGAGCAAAATGGCGAGCGTCAACAAGGTGATTCTCATTGGCAACCTGACCGCTGACCCGGAGATTCGTCAACTTCCCTCCGGCGAATCGGTCGCCATGTTCTCCTTGGCGATGAACCGCCGCTACACCAATGCGCGCGGAGAGCAGGTGGAAGATACGACTTTCGTGGAAATCGATGCCTTCAGCCGAACCGCCGACGTCATCCGGCAGTATGTCCACAAAGGCGACCCGCTTTTTGTCGAGGGACGCCTCCGCCAGGACCGCTGGCAGGACAAGGCGACGGGTGCACAGCGCAGCCGCCTGAAGGTAGTCGCCGAAGGTGTCCAACTGCTTTCCAGCCGCCAAGGCGTGGCTCCCGGCGTCAGCGAAGGCGGCGCTCCTGCGCAGTATCGTCCATCCTACCCGCAGCCTCAGTATGGCCAGGCTCCTGCCCCTCAGTATGGGCAGTCCCCCGCCCCTCAGCCGACTCCGCAGTATGGCCAGGCACCAGCGCCGCAACCGCCCCAATACCGGTCGGCGGCTCCGGCGCCGATGCCGTCCTTCCAGCAGCCCGTTCCTCCGGCAGAGGACGTTCCCATGGATGACGTTCCGTTCTGAAAGATTTCGAATCATCACCAACAGTTCATTTGTAACACTCAAGGATAACCACCATGAAGAATTCGAAGGGTAAGCATCGCCGCCGCAAGCTGATGCGCGCCAAGACCTGCCGTCTGTGCGAAAACCAGATCTACAACATCGACTTCAAAGACGTCGATCTGCTCAAGCGCTATCAGACGGAAGGCGGGCGTATTCTCTCCCGCCAGATCACTGGCAACTGCTTCAAGCACCAGAAGCTTCTCGCCGCCGCTGTGAAGCGTGCCCGCGTGATGGGTTTGGTTCTGTAATGTGACACCCCCCGGAAGAAGGAATACTACCATGGCTAAAGAACTCATTCTCCTGGATGATGTCAAAGATCTTGGCAAGATTGGCGATATCGTGAAAGTCGCTGACGGCTATGCCCGCAATTATCTGATTCCGCAAAAGCTCGCCCAGCCTGTCAACAAGGGCACACTGCGCCAAGTCGAGGCTCGCAAGCTCAAGCTTCAGAAGGAACACGAGGAGCGTGTGGCGGTCGCGAAGGCTGTCGCCGAAAAGCTTGCCGCGCTCTCTGTCGTCATTCCGATGAAGGTCGGCGAGAACGACCAGCTCTTTGGTTCCGTCAGCGCCCAGATGATTGCCGATGCAGTCAAGGCCCAAGGCATTGAAATCGACAAAAATGAAGTCGTGCTGGAGGAGAATCTCCGGGCGCTTGGAGACTACACGGTCAATGTGAAACTCAACGCCGAGGTCACCGGCACCGTCAAGGTCCAGGTTACCAAGCAGGAGGCGTAATCTCCCTACCTGCTCCACCAAATCACAGCGCAATTCCAACTGCGGCGGCTTCCACCTGGAGACCGCCGCAGTTTTTTGCGCTGACACGTCGTGCCGTAAGCGTGGTGGCCATACCTTATTCTCTTGATTTTACGATGGAAACGGCACAATCCTGAAAAATCTTGTGATTTTTTACACGCGCACGCGTGCAGGCGTGTGCGTATCGGCCTTAACGCGTTAAATTATACACGATTTTTCTTTTCATCTTCAAATCTTCATCATGGAGCCAGTATGTCGGAACGTCCTCATTCTATCCTGCGATCGCTTGCCGCATTCATCGTACTTGCCGCATTGTCGTGTCCACTGTTCGCCGGTGACATCGTCTCCCGTATCCAAGTCGTTTCGTTAAGAGGCCAATCCAACCAGGCGGCCTTGGAGCAAGTGGTATTCTCCACCATCGGCACCAAAGTCGGCCAGGAACTCAGCCTCCCCCAGCTCTCCAAAGACGTCGCCGCACTCGTCAAGACGGCAGGCATTGAGAATGCCCAGACACGTGTGGACACGCTGGAAGATGGCACGCGCCAGGTAGTATTCCTCGTCACTTTGCGCCAACGCGTGGCAGAAATCGCCTTCCGCGGACGCAACTCCATTTCCGAACGTAAACTTCGTCTTCTTGTCAAATCCAAAGTCGGCGAACTGCTGAATGAAACTCAAATCGCGGCGGACCGCAAGGCCATCATCGACAAATACGAAAATAGCGGATACCGCGGCACTTCGGTGACCCATGAAATCGAGCCGATCGAGGGAACGGATGGAGTGCGCCTGACTTTCGTCGTTGTCGAACAGCCCCGCCACAAGCTCAAGGGCGTCGCATTTGAAGGGAATTCCGCCTTCACCCATGACGAACTCCAGGACGCCATACTCACCAAGCGCGCCTGGTGGCGTTACATCTTCCGCGTCGGAAACTGGTACAACAGCCAGCTTCAGGGAATTGACATCAGCCGCATTGAGGCGCTGTACGGCACCCGCGGCTATTTGGATGCCAAGGTAACCTCCGTGGAGCTCCGATACGACGAAAATCCCCTTTGGGTCACCCCCGTCTATCACATCGAGGAAGGCACCTGCTATCACCTCCGCAATGTCAGCATCACCGGAAATGAGAAATTCACTGCGGAAGACCTGCTCAAGCGGCGTCTCATGGAGCCCGGACAAGTCTATGACACGTCGCTCGCCGAACGAGACCTGGATGCCATGAAAGCCCGCTATCAAAATCTCGGCTATCTGGATCTCGACTTCCATGCCAAGCTTACAAAAGACCCTGCCGCCGGAACGGTGGATGTCGCCTATCAGGTAACCGAAGGGAGCCCCAGCCGAATCAACCAAATCCTCATCTCCGGCAACACCTACACCGCCGACCGCGTAATTCGCCGTGAAATGGCGATTTTCGAAGATGAACTGGCGGATGCCCGTAAAATCCAGACCTCCAAAAACCGCCTGGAGAATCTAGGGTATTTCTCCCAAGTCGAAATCCTTCCCAAAACCACGGAAAACCCCGACCGTCGGGATCTGTCCGTGCAGGTCACGGAAAAGCCCACGGGCAGCATTGCCTTGGGCGCGGCCTTTTCGACCGAAGACTCTGTTTTGGGTTATCTTGAACTCACGGAGACCAATTTCAGCCTCAACAAACTCTTGCACCTGGAAAAGCCGAAGGGCGACGGCCAGCGCATGCGTGCCTACATCGCCATCGGTTCCGACACCTCCGCCGTCAACCTCTCGCTGACCGAACCGTCCCTCTTCGACAGCCCATTCGCCTTGACCAACGAACTCTTCCTGAACACGCGTTTTGAAGACGAGTATGACGAACGCCATGTAGGGTATGGAATCACTCTCAGCTGGCCCATTGCTTTCCAGCTGCCCTTCATCCCCGAACACAAGGAATTCTGGCGAATCGGTCTTGGACTGCGCTTCGAGCATATCCGCGTCTCCGACCTGGATGACGAGGAGAAGTTCGATGCGAAGGACGAATCGACCTGGCCGTCGGAATGGGACTACCCGGAAGGCCGAGTCTATGCACTGCAAGCCGACGAGGGCGGCGAATTTGCGAACCGCATCGTGCTCGCATTGAGCAGGGACACCCGCAACCACACGCTTTTCCCGACCCGGGGTTCCCGCATCGACCTCGACGTCGAATATGTGACCAAGGCCCTGGGAAGCTACGCCGACTATCTCAAGTTCCACGCCGGCGCACAAGTCTTTCTGCCGGTCTATGAAGACATCATCCTGCGGCTCTCCGCCGATGCCGACACGGTCGAGCATCTCAGCGGAGATGATGTACGTGTCTTTGACCGCTATTTCGCCGGCGGCTTCGGCACCATCCGCGGTTTCAAGCGACACTATGTCAGCCCCGTCAACGGCAATGAAAATTCCATCGGCGGCTCGACCATGCTGGTCGGCACGGCCGAATTCATCAAGCCCATCAAGAACTTCATGTTCTTCAAGGTCTTCTGCGATGTAGGCAATGTCTGGTGGGATTCCTTCGACGCAGACCTGAGCGACCTGAACGCCTCCATCGGCGTCGGCATCCAGTTCCGGGCGCTGCCGATTCGCCTCGACTACGGCTACCCCATCATCACCCAGAACAAGCACCTGGATGACGCCAGCGGGCGCTTCCACTTCTCCATCACCACCTCCTTCTAAGTTGAGGGCGACGGACCTCTAGCCTTTTCCACAATGCGCATCATCAATCGTCACATCACCAAGAGCCTTCTGGCCACTCTCAGCCTGGCCATGGGCATTCTGGTGTTTGTGATGCTTTCCGCGCATTTCTTCCGTGCCTTCAGTTTTCTGGCGGCCGGCGGCAGTCCGCTTGTCTTCGCCAAGCTGCTGGTCCTGCTGATTCCGGAAATCCTGCGTTACGTATTGCCGTTGTCCCTGCTGGTATCCACCGTTCTGGTCTTCAGCAGGATGTCCGCCGACAACGAGATTGTGGCCTTGAAGGCTTCCGGCGTGGGCATTTGGCAAATTGTCGCGCCGGGGCTTCTTCTGGCGGTGATTTTCTGCGGAATCTGCACCTGGCTTTCCCTGTGGGTTGCCCCCCCCCTGCGCAACACCAGCGAGCAATTGCGCCATGAGCCTCTGGCCATCAATCCATTGACATTGCTGGAATCCGGACTTGCCTCAAGTCTTTCCAAATCCTCCAACCTGAATGTTCGCTTTGGACATTCGGAAAGCAATGGCCTCCTGAGGAACATTCATCTCACGCAGCTGAGTGACAATGGCGAAATACTATGGGATGTCACCGCCGCCACCGGCGTCATCACAACCATCCCAGGCACCCAGACTTCCGCCTTGGTGCTCCGGGACTTTTCCATCTCGGAATTGAACCTGTCGGCTACCAAGGCCAGGCAACAGAACGACCGTGAAGTCCCGCTTCCCGGCTTCTATTCCGCCTCTTCCATCACAATCCCCCTGGATTTCGGCGACGCGGAGGATACCCGCTCGCTAAAGAGGAAACTGAAAACCATGCCGCTGGGAATGCTGCTGGGGGATTTGGCCTGGACAATCTCCCAGGGAACTGGAGACGTCAAAGAGAATAGCGGAACGCGGCACTGGCTCGAACTCCAGAAGAGACTGGCACTCTCCTTCTCGCCTTTGGCGTTCCTCCTCCTGGGAATCCCCTTCGGCATCCAGAACCGTCGTTCCGAAACCACCGCAGGACTGCTGATCTGCCTCGTACTTGCACTCTTCTTCTACCTCTTCATGCTCTGGGCGGATGGACTGGCAAACCGTCCGAAATACCATCCCGAGCTCATCATCTGGCTGCCAAATCTCCTCTACGAAGTCGGCGGACTCGTTGCGCTTTTCCGGATCAGCCGCCATTGAATTATAATTTAACATACTACTAAACAAGTAGTTTAAATCTAATTTTTATGAAAAAGTCCTGTTCCTTCATCGGCCTCTTCCTCCTGACCATCTGCGCAATGACCATCCTGGCCCAGGACGCCAGACTTGACTGGGACACTGAGAACCCTCAGTTGCTGGACAGCGCCGCCTTGCAGAAGACCGCCGCGCAGGTGTCCACCGAGCGCTTTCCGGACGCCGACGAGGTACAGCTTGACCGTGCGACCTTCATCCGATATGAGACGGACGGCACTTGGTTCCAGGTCATGGACATGGCCTCCAAGATTCTGACGGAGAAGGGCGTCGAAGGCAACCGCGTCATTTCAAGCTGGTACACAGCCACCACCTCCCGTGCGAAGATCACCCTGGTACAGTTGCTGAAGTCCAATGGCACGGTCGTGGACATCAACCTTGCGGAGAACACCAGCGAGCAGATCGACCCGTCTTCCATGCGTTCCAACATCTACGACCCCAACCACAAGGTCATCAAGGTCACCGTGCCCGGCCTGGAAATCGGCGACACCCTTCGCGTGGTGATGGTAGATGAGATGCTCAAGCCGCGGGTGCCCAATTCTTTCAGTGACATCTATGGGCTTGAAGGCATGGCGCCAATCCTCCATGAGTCGGTGAGCATTGACGCACCTGCGGAGCTGCCCCTGAAGAGCATTGAAATCAAGTCTCCGGTCGGCGGCGGACCGACTTTCAACCAGTCCGAGGAGGAGGGACGGATTCACTATCAATGGGAGGTTTCGGATGTGCCCCAGGCCTTTGACGAACCCGACATGCCGCAAATGGGCCAGTATGTCCAGCGAATCCTGGTAAGCACCTTCCAGGACTGGGAAGAAGTCTCCCGGTGGTACTGGAACCTCTGCCAGCCACGCCTCACCGTCACTCCCGCCATGGAGGAAATGGTCACCAGCCTCGTCGGCAGCGCCACGGAGTTCGACGAGAAAGTACGCCGCGTCTTTGACTTCGTTTCCTCGAAAGTCCGATACATGGGCATCACCATCGAGGAGAACGCCCCTGGCTATGAGCCGCATGACGTCGCCCGCACCTTCGAGGACCGCGCAGGGGTCTGCCGGGACAAGGCCGCGCTGCTTGTCGCCATGCTCCGCGCCGCCGGCCTGGAAGCATTCCCTGTGCTCATCCATGTTGGCCAGCCCAAAGACGAGGAGGTCCCCCTGCCCTTCTTCAACCATGCCATCACCGCCGTCCGAAACCCGGCCACCCTGCAGTATGTCCTGATGGACTCGACCGCCGAGAATGCACGCGACCTGTTTCCGGCCTACCTATCCAACCTCAACTACCTGGTCGCCACTCCAGAAGGCGACCCAATCCGTCTCTCGCCCACCACGCCCTACACGGATAATCTGCTCACCATCTTCTCTTCCGGAGAAATCGCCCAGGACGGCACGCTATACCTCAACAGCGACCTCACCTTCACCGGATTCAACGACAATGTCTTCCGGGGACACTTCCTCCGCCTCACCCCGGAGATTCGCCGACGCTACATCGAACAGGTGCTTGGAAGCCTCGCCCCCGGCGTGCGCCTGGAACGGCTCGCCATCTCGCCGGACGACCTCCAGAACCTCAACGAGCCGCTGCGCATCCGGCTTTCCTTCAGCGCCCCCAATTACCTGATCGCCCCGCTTGACGACAAGGGAACGATGTTCAACCAGCCCGGTTCCATCGCAATGCTTGACCTGCCGAGGCTGGCGCCGTGTTTCGGCATCGTCCACTTTCTGTTCTCCGGAGCGACGCTGGAAAAGCGAAGGTTCCCGTTCATGGTGGACAGCGCATGCGGCGTCTCCGAGCAGATCACCCTGGCACTGCCACAGAACCTCCAGAACATCTCCACTCCGGAATACAGCACCGTGGACACCGATACGATGCTTTGGCGTCGTGAGCTGTCAGTCCAGCCGGGGCGCCTATTCTTCTCCAGTCTCTTTGCCAACCACAAGGTCCTCTACACGCCGGAGGAGTACCAGGACCTCAAGCAGGCGCTCAGGACCTTTGAGATCGAAGACCAGAAATGTCCGGTCTTTTCCTTTGCCAGCGACGAGCCAGCCGATGTCCTCTCTCCGGAAGGGGCGGAAGACGAGCCGGACGCCATCTGTCTGGAGGACCGCATTCTCATCGAGGTTGAATCATCATCCAGCTGGACACACCGCCATACCGTCCGCATGCAAGTGCTGACCTACGGCGGCGTGAAGGACTACTCGGACCTGCGCTGGAGCTACAATGACTCCACCGACGCGCCGGAAATCATCTACGCCCGAGTGGTCAACCCCGAAGACGGCACGGTGCGCGAGGTGCCCCCCGAGATGATCCACCGCATGGACGCCTCCTGGGTGGCCGCCGCGCCTCGCTATTCGCCCAGCCGGACCCTGGTGGTCAACCTCCCCGGCGTCGCCCCGGGATGCATCATCGAATATGAAATCCTGCATCACATCTCCAACCGCAATTTCTTCTCGAACGAACGCACCTACCGCAATGAACTGCCTGCCATTCAGCGCTCACTGAGGGTGGAGATTCCCAAGTCGCTTCCCCTGAAGACGGACTTCTTCCCGCAAGGCTATCTCCAGTGCGGCGAAGTAGATGCCACCAAGGTCAAGTATTCCAGGGAAAAACTGCCGGGTGGGCGCATTGCCCACACCTGGGAAGCCAAGGATGTCCCCATGCTTCGCCTCGAAGGGCTGCTTCCTCCGTCACGTGCATATCTTCCAACCTCCATTCTCACCACCGGCGACTGGGAAGACTATGCCGATGCCATCCGCAGTACCGTGGAATCCCTGGGCGATGGCGGCGAGACGATCCGTGAATTGGCGACGCCCTTCCTGAACCTTCCGGTCGAACAGCGCATCGTCGAAATCCGCAATTGGATCGAACAAAACATCCGCCTCTCCGGGCCGTCCTTCAATATTGTGCCGCTTTCCGAACTCACGCGCCCTGAAATCACGGTTCGGGACGGCTATGGCAATTCAGCCGACATGGCCATCCTCTATGCCGCCATGTTGAAGGCCGCCGGCCTGGGCCGTGTCGAACTCTTCCTGGCCGCCAGTTTCCCCCAGCATCCCGCCCTTCAGAACTTCTACCAAAAATACCCGGTCGAATTCACCGATCAATGGCTGGTCAGGGTCATGGGGCCAAATGGAGAAATCTGGCTGAACGACCAAAACCGCTATGCGCAATTCGGCACCTGCGCCTACGACCGCGGGCTGCTCGTCAGTCTGCAAAACGGGAAATTCTCCACCTTGCGCCTGAAAGACGAGTTTCGGGACCACGAGCGCTCGCAAATGCGCATCGACATCAACGACGACGGCTCTGCCGTGATCACGGAGCGCGTCTTTGTCCGCGGAACCAGTTTTGGCGACCAGCGCCGTTTCTACGCCCAGCTGCCTCCAGAAGAACGCAACCGCCACTACCAGAGCATCCTGGCCAACCTCTCCCAGAACGCCAGGCCGATCACCCCCGACCTGACCACCGACTTCCACAACTACCCGGGTGAAATCTACTACGCCGCCAAGGTCGCCGACTTTGCGACCCTCGATGGTGACTTCTGCTATTTCACCCTGCCGATTTTCCTCGGAGGCCCTCTGGAGATCGCCAAAACCAACCACCGCTTCAACCCCATCAACTGGCAGCTGCGGAACCAAGTCGAGGAAATCATCGTCAGCCTTCCTCCGAATTACCCGAATGCTCTTCTTGTGCCGACCAACTATACCTGGAAAGCCCCGGCGGCTGGCGGCACGATCTCATGGCTCTGCACGCAAAACACCACCGCATCCGGTCAAGGAAAAGAGCTGCACTTCACCTACCAGGTAAACACCCTGCCGGCCATTCTTCTCCCGCAGCACTTCCCCTCGCTTCAGGAAGCGCTTCGACATCTACAGCACCCCTCTGCAACGACAATCCTCCTTTCCAAATAACATGCCGCTGATTGCACATTCATCCTATCAGCCTCCTCGGTTCTGCGGCGGAGCGCATTTCCAGACCATCTACCCCAGCTTCTTCATGAAGGAACGGGAGGTGGATTACGAGCGGGAACGCTTCAATACGCCAGACGGGGACTATCTTTATCTGGACTGGGCAAAATGCCCGGAGCCATCGCCGGCACATGAACTGCTCATTGTCTCACATGGCTTGTGTGGCGGGACCCACCGCCATTATGCGCTGAGCCTCGTGCATGCTTTCCGCCGCTGCCACATCGACTGCCTTTGCTGGAACTACCGCGGCACCGGCCGAGTGGACAACCAACTTGCCAAGGTAACCACCAACAACTCCACCTACGAGCTGCAATGGGTCATCGAACACGCCATAGCGATGGGATACCAGAACATCTACCTGGCAGGATTCTCCATGGGGGCCAATCTCTCACTCCTCTATCTCGGCAGGGAAGCCAAGAACATCCCCGAACAAGTCCGCGGCGCGGCAGTTGTCTGTGCGACAATGGACGTCCCTTCCTGCATCATCAGTCTTCAGCACTCGCTTGGCGGCATCTACCAATGGCATTTCATGAAGCCGTTGCGCCGTTGCATCGCCGCCATGCACGCACAGCATCCAGAGATTGACATCGCAGGACTTGACAAGATCAAAACCTTCCCGCAATTTGACGACCGGTACACCGCGCCGCTCATGGGCTTCCGTGATTCACAGGACTACTATAAAACTTCCTCCGCCAACCAATGGCTGGAACAAATCTCGCTCCCGACGCTCATAATCAACCCTGCCAACGATCCTTTCCTCAGCGACCAGTGCTTCCCCCGTGAAATCGCCGCCAGGATGCCGAATCTCTTCCTGGAGATCCCCCCCAACGGCGGCCACTGTGGTTTCATCACTCCCAAAAAACAGGAATGGTGGCCTGCCCAGCGCATCCGGCAGTTCATGCTGGAAACGGTTCGGCCGGCCAATCAGCTCCCTGCACTTCCACTCGACAAACCACAGCCAAGCGAAGCATGACCGGACGCCACACTTGAGGGGAAAGTATTGTCATCTTCCTCTGTCGTCTTTATGGATTTTCTGCAACTCTTCCAACGCAATCTCGTGGTAATGGGAATGGCCAACCGACGCAGCGTGGCTTCCGCCGTGGCCAAAACCCTTCGCGATGCAGGCGCAAATGTCCTTTATGTGTTCAAGGACGGCGCACTCTTGCAGAAAAACCGCCCGCTAATCGGCGAAGAGACACCCGCAGTAACTTGCGATGTCTCCAGCGAAGAAGAACTGGCTGCATTGCCGATGAAAATCGCCGCGTTCTTCCCGCGGATTGACGGTCTGGTCCACTCCATCGCCTTTGCCAACTACTCGGAAGGAATGCTTCCCTTCCATGACATTGCCAGGCAAGATTTTCTCCAGGCGACAGACATCTCGTGCTTTTCGCTCATCCGCGTCTGCCATTATCTAAAAGACTTGTTCGCCCCCGATGCTTCTATCGTGACCATTTCCATCTCTGCCACGCGAATGGCCTCCGAGAGCTACGGCTACATGGCACCCGTCAAGGCCGCCCTGGACTCCAGCGTGGTCTTTCTGGCCAAATCCCTTTCCACCAAAATCTCGCCGGACATCCGTGTCAATGCCGTCGGCGCAAGTCCGCTCAAGACCAATTCCTCGGCAGGAATCCCCGGCTACGTGGACTCCTTCCTCTATGCGGAAAAGGCCACGATGCGCCATCGGGCATTGCTCACGGAAGAGGTCGCCAATGTGGTCGCCTTCCTTGTCAGCCCGCGCTCCAGCGGAATCACCGCCCAGACCATCATCACCGACGCCGGCATGAGCTGCAACTACTTCGACAAACAACTCCTCCACCCACAATAACGGTTTCCTGCGCTCATGGCAAAGCCATGAATGGACAACCACCTCCTTCCACCATGGATTTCACAGAAGAACAAATCCGGTCGCTCTACCGCGACCATATGATTCCGGCCTTCAACTTCTCGATGCCCATCATGGTTCGCGCCAGTGGATCCGAGCTCTGGGACATCCAAGGCAAACGCTACCTGGATTTCACGATGGGCATCAGCGTCTGCAACCTGGGGCACTGCCACCCGCGTGTCACCCAGGCCATTGCCGAGCAGGCCGCCACCCTGATGCACTGCTCCAATGTCTTTTGCAACATCAACGGTCCCCGGCTTGCCAAGGAACTCGCGGATGCCTCTTTTGGCGGGAAGGTGTTCTTCGCCAACTCCGGCGCCGAGGCCAACGAAGGCATGATCAAGACCGCGCGGCTCTGGGGCACCGCCAATGGCGGACGCCATGAAATCGTTTGTTTCCGCTCGTCCTTCCATGGCCGCACCCTGGCCACCCTCGCCGCCACACGCCAGCCGAAATTCCGCGAAGGCATGGACCCCGAAATGCCAGGCTTCCGCGAGGCCGTCTTCAACGACCTTGATTCCGTCCGTGCGGCGATAACCGACCAGACCTGCGCCATTCTCGTCGAACCCGTCCAGGGAGAAGGCGGAGTCTTTCCCGCCACGGTGCCGTTCCTGGTCGGCCTCCGAAAACTCTGCGACGAAAAGAACCTCTTGCTGCTCCTGGACGAAGTGCAGACTGGCATGGGCCGCACCGGTGCGATGTTCGCCTACCAGCACTACCCCATGACGCCGGACGCCATCAGCCTCGCCAAGTCGATGGGGAACGGCATCCCTCTGGCGGCATTCGAGGTCCGCAAGGATCTTGCCGACCTCTTCCAGCCGGGCATCACCCATGGCTCCACCTTTGGCGGGAATCCCCTGGCAACCGCAGCCGGCCTGGCGGTCATGGAGGCCTTCCGCGAGGAGAAGGTCCTGGAGAATGTCCGCAAGATGAGCCAGTACCTCCAGGAACGCCTCCAGTTCCTGCATGCCCGCCATTCGGTCATCCGGGACATCCGTGGCCTAGGGCTGCTGCTCGGCATTGAAGTTGGCGACTGCGTAGCCGACATCGTGAAGGAATGCCGTGAAAAGGGACTGCTTGTCCTGACTGCCGGCAAGGGCGTCCTCCGCCTGCTGCCCAGCTTGAAAGTCACTTCAGGGGAAATCGACGAAGCAATCGCCATCCTGAACCAGGCGCTGGAAAAGGTCTGACGGCGATCCGCCTCAGCGCCCTCCTGACACCAGAATCATCCTGCGATTCCTGTTTCCACCGGCCAAGGTGCTCAAATGCAGCCTTTCGTTAATCATTTCGCGGCCTAAAACCATGATGGAAAACCAGTCTCATGATGAAAAAGCAGTTGACACCAGCCCAGCCAAGGCTAGTGGCGGCAATGAGTGTCAGTCACCAGTGAAAATTTCACTGTTCCGTAAAATACTGCGTCATGCCAAATGGTGGCTGGCGGGAACGATGGCCTTTTTGCTGTTGGCCGTCATTTTTATTGAACTGGCGGTGAATCTATGGGGATATCCGGAATGGGTTCGCAGAAAACTTGAAAACTCCATTGTTCCGCCGGAAGAGGGAATCTGCATCATCGGCTGGATCAAAGGTGGACCCTTCACCGGTTTTGAGGCCGAGGAC
The DNA here is from genome assembly GCA_017417585.1 of Victivallales bacterium. Taxonomy (GTDB): domain Bacteria; phylum Verrucomicrobiota; class Lentisphaeria; order Oligosphaerales; family Oligosphaeraceae; genus RGIG1601. The sequence goes on along the minus strand of JAFPYX010000101.1, from coordinate 18,712 downwards.
ATCATCCTGGATCGTCGTACCCCTCTCGGACAATTGCATGTGGAAATCCCTTCGCTGGAATTGAAACTCAACCTTCCGCAATTGCTGGCTCTGGAAGCCAAGCCGACGCGCGTCATGGTCCAGAATGCCAAAGTCAGCATCTATCAAAACCGCAATGACGCTATTACTTTCCAGTCCTTGAACGGGCTTTTACGCCTGAATTCCCATGATACTCTCCAGGGGAATGTCAGCACGCAAATTGCCGGCATCCACTTGTTGCTTAACGCCACTTTATATAATGGCACACACTTGGCAGAGCTATTGGCGGAAAGTGATCTCACCCCCGAAGAGCAAGAAGAATTGGCCGCGCAAATCAAGACGACATTGAACTCCCTCCAGCAAGAGCTGTCGCAAATCAAATTCGGCACCAACGACACCTTCCTGCACGCCAACATCCACGGAGACATCCTTGAACCGGATTCCATCTCCGTCCAGGGGGAATACGGCATTACAGACGCCATCTTCAGAGGCGTCGTAATCCCCAAGCACCGCGGGAATTTCTTTTATCATGACAAGGACATCCGCCTTTCGCAACTCCAGCTGCTTCTGTCACCCAGCGAAGTCATCCAGGGGGAAATGTCCTATCAGTTCCAAACCAAGGAATTCAACTTGGAGACCAACGGATGCATCTTCCCCGCGACCATCGTCCGGCTGACCAACTCGCCGCCTGGCAGTATTCCGGAATGGCTTCATTTCCAGTCTCCAATTGAATTTGAAGCCTCGCTGAACCATTCAGGCGACGACTGGAATCGTTTGCAACCATCGCTGTTTTTCTCCTGCAAGGACATTCATGCCGCAAATCTGCAGATCCACAAATGCAGCGGCCATTTCACCTTCATCGACCAGACACTTCACTTGGACAATGCCACGGTCGTCCTGGATTTCAGGAACCGAGATGTCTTCAAAGGCGAAGTGACCTGGAATTTTGCCACCCAGGAGCTCGCCGCCCATCTCAGCGGCTCCGCCAATCTTCCACGTGTCGCCAAAGATCTGGAACTGGATTTCCTTCAGTCCCCATCGGTGAAATTCCAGACCAACACAGCCTTCGAGGCCACTCTTGCACCCTCTCCGCTGGATTGGACCAAATGGACCTTGGACGGTACCATCCGGCAGCCGCAATTTCAATTCAGTTCCCTTGCCTTCCTAGACACGCGAGTAAACTTTTCCCTGCGGAACGGGGACCTGACTCTGTCGGATGTCACTTCCTCCCTGCCACTTGAGAGTGAAAACATACTGCTGTCCGCAAAACTTCATTCCCCGCTTACGGAGTTGCTCCATGGCAAGCCGCATGCCACCGTGGACATGCACACTTCGCTTTCCTCGCAGGATGTCGTTTCCACGATAACCAAGACATTCCTGGAACTCGACGGGACGATAAAAGCCGACCTGCAAGAAAACACCCTCACCTTGGAGAAAGGACACAGCACCTTGCTTCCCGACGTCCTGTGCAATCGCCTGGCGCTTCTCTTGCATCTGGACCCGTCATACCGCCTGGACTGGCTGCAAAGCGAACAGCCCGGCACGCTGGATTTCACTATTCCGAAGTGGCCGTTGAACAACTGGTCGCGTTTTCAACTTCAAGGCGAAGCGCATTTGGGCAAGTGCGTCTTCCAACAAATCCCCCTCGCCCACCTGGACGCCGCATTCTTAGTCACAGGCCATGATTTCCAAATGACGCAATTTTCCATGGAAGCACCGAAGCAGAATCCGCAGGTGACTGGCAGCTTCAAGATTGAATACTCGCCGTTCGCCATTCTGTTCGACAGTCTCGAATATCGCGGCGATCCGCTCTTCATCAAGCCGTTCCTCATGGAACCAAGCGCAATGGCGCTCTTCCAGCAAATCTGGGAGCCGTTTGGCTGGTCTGACAGTCCCACCGGACACTTTTCCTTCGACTGCATTGAATTCCGGAGTCTGCCGGCACAGCGCTCCTGGCAGTTTGACCTGCGCGGAGAAGGCGATGCCAGCGACTTCTATTATCGGAAAGTCAAAATTCCACGTGCCCATTGTCGTCTGGACCTCGCCTTGCCAGATGGCGAGGTCCAAATCAAAGATGTCGTTCTGGACAGCGAGGATCCGGACGACCCCACCCGCCTCACCGGAGAAGTCCACCTCAGATTCGCCAACGACATCATTGGGCAATTCGACCTCCATTTCCACGACGGCGAACTTGACATCCTGAATCTCGTCAGCAATGTCGCCGAGCCACTCCAGCCCATGCTGGAACCTGTTTCGCTTTCCCATCAGACCTATTTTGACCTCCACGGCAACTTCCTCTATGGGACCAATCCTTATCTTCGCCTTATTGGCTCCATCGAGGCCCCGTGGGTAAAATTCTACGCCGTCGAACTGCAGAATCTCAATGCAAAGTGGCTGGCCACGCCTCAATTCATCCAATGGGACTGCAAGAACGCGGAGTTTTTCGGAGGGAAACTGGCGGCCACAGGGGAATACAACCACAGCAACGGCACTGGCCAGTGCCTGTTGAACATCGATGACCTCCCCTTGCAAGAACTCATCCGGGCAACCGCCTCAAGTTTCCATGAACACGGCGCTCCCGAAAAGCCCTCCGAAGAACTCCCGGCGGAAAAAAACGACTCGCTCGACATCCAGCCAGGACTTCTGGATGCCGACGCCAAGCTGGCGTTCTACCTGAATTGGGCGAATCGCCCCATTCACATTGAAGGAAATGGGCAGATCTCCATCCACAAGGCCGACCTGTGGCATGTGCCCTTGCTGACCTCACTGGGGAACATCATCTCGGTTGGGACATTCAATTTCTTCTCCCGAAATAAAATCGCACGGCTGGGAACCATCTCGCGCCTAAAAGCGACCGTGGAATGCCAGGGGAATCGAATCTTCATCCCGGAATTCAAGACCGACGGCACGGTTGTCGCCTTGGCAGGATCAGGCGAATATGACCTCCAGAACAACCAGATGGATTTTCTGGTCTCCGGGCAATTCCTGAAAAACCTCAGCATCATCAACTGGATTCTTCGGCCGCTCTCATGGGCATTCAAGGCGGAACTGGTAGGCAAGCCAAACGACTACGAGTGGCATCTGCGATCCGGCTGGCGCAAACTCGAAGACAAAGATGACTAAGTTCCCTGCTATCGAGGTTTCCAGCGCCGGGGGCTGAATTACCCTTTATATTATCAAAAAAACGCGCCAAGCAACATTTCAAACCTGTTTTCAATCATGACTGCACTTGAAGAAAAACTGCTCTCGACCCTGGCCGAGGCGAAAGACGCCCTTGCCCAGGCAAAGTCGAACGCCGCCATCGAGGAACTGCGCATCAAATACCTCAGCCGGAAAGGGGTGATGACCGCTCTGATGGGTCAGATGGGCACCGTCCCTCCCGCTGACAAGCCCGCCGTAGGCAAGACCCTCAACCTCGTCAAAAAGCAGATGGAGGCCGCATTCCAGGAGGCTGCGGCAAGCCTCGACGGTCAGACGGGGGCTGCCCAGGCCATCGACGTCACCCTACCCGCTCGCCGGCGCGGCCTGGGACACCAGCACCCCATCACCCAAGTCATGGAAGAGGCTGTCGCAGTCTTCCGTCGAATGGGCTTTGTCGTCGCCGACGGTCCAGACCTGGAGGACGTCTGGCACAACTTCGACGCATTGAACGCCCCCCAGGACCACCCGTCCAGAGCCGTCACCGACACCTTCTACTTCGACCTGGACCACCACGACTACCTGGCCAAGGACACGATGATTCTGCGGACCCAGACCTCGCCCGTCCAGATCCGTGCAATGGAGGCGCACCCCGCCCCCGTCCGCATCGTCTGTCCTGGACGCTGCTACCGCCGCGATACGCCGGACGCCACGCACGGCATGAGCTTCCACCAGATCGAGGGGCTCTATGTGGACAAGAAAGTCTCTCTCGCCGACCTCAAGGGCACTCTCTCCTATTACGCCAAGGAGATGTTCGGCTCCAATGTCAAAATCCGTTTCCGCCCGCACTTCTTCCCCTTCACCGAACCCAGCGTGGAATGGGACGCCTCCTGCATGGCCTGCGGTGGAAAAGGCTGCAAGGTCTGCAAGGGAACCGGCTGGATTGAAATCTCCGGAGCCGGAATGGTCAATCCACAGGTTCTTCGCAATGTCGGCTGGAATCCCGAAGAGCTCTCCGGATACGCCTTCGGCATGGGCATTGAGCGTATTGCCATGATTAAATACGCCATCAACGATTTGCGACTTCTTTACGAAAACGACCTCCGCTTCCTCCATCAATTCTAGGCAGAATGAGCCGAGTCCAGCATTGCGAACCCGACAAAACACGTCAGTTCTGCAATGCGATTCCAAAACCACAAAAAGATTTCCCTTTCATTACACTTTTATTTTGTTTTTTTGTGAAAATTTCCTAAAATAAGGGTGTAATTGACTTTTTTACGAAATTCACAACCAAGGAGGATTCTCCATGCGCAAAAACGCATTTACTTTGATTGAGCTTTTGGTGGTCATCGCCATCATTGCCATTTTGGCTGGCATGTTGTTGCCCGCCGTCAACAAGGCTCGTTCCAAGGCTCAGGCGGTCGCTTGCATAAACAACCTCAAGCAGATTGGTCTGGCGGCGAACATGTACACCAATGACAACAAGGAGTTTTTCCCGACAGTCAAGCAGAATATGCTTGATGACAATGGCACGGTACGCACCGCCAGCTGGTCCGGCGCCCTCCATTCCTACCTGGGCTTGGCTTTCTTCCCCAGCAAATCCGCCATCCTTAACAGTACCCTGAACTGCAAGACAAGCGAATTCGCCGACGGGCTGAGTGATGAATTCTATGCCTCGGTCGCCAACGCGTACATCAGCAATCCCCTCATCACCCATCCGAAAGACGCCATCGCCTCACCTTGGGACTACGATTCCATCACAATCCCCGCCACTGGCGGCTTCAAAGGGATGAAACTTACCAAGATTGAGTATTCTGCAAATTGCTTCATCGCCATGGACTCTGCGGTTCAGCATACTCACTGGGGTGCCCCGCTTAGCTTCAAGGCAATCTACGACGCGGCCGGCGGTGCCAACCTCGGCACCAAGCTCTCCAACGACGATCCGCTTTACGCCAATGCCGCCGATGATGAGACCACTGGTTTCATCCATAATGGACAGGCAAACATGGTCATGTCGGATGGGCACACCACCTCCATCAACAAGACCGGCGGTCTCAAATACCAGGACTTCATCCCCTACAAGAACTAATAGCGTCTCCTGGCCAATTATGCGTTGTCCAAGCCGCAGAAGAGACCGTCTCTCTTCTGCGGCTTATCTGTTCTCTTAAAGCATTGGGTTGCCGTATGAAACATCTTGGTCTGCTTCTCGTCCTGACGCTGTCCACCATGCTCTCCGCCGCAACTTTGAGCATCGACACATCTTTAGTCGGCTCCAGCGATGTCAATTTCCGACCGATGCTACCAATTCAAGGCATTGAGGCAGAAATTGGCATAACCGTACACAACCTCGTAGACCAGGATACTCGCGCCATTGTCTCAGCCGCCTTAAGCAATGGTTCTGTCCTCGGCATCGCGGAAATCGCCATTCCCGCACGAGGCGAAGCCGAAGCCGTCATACCTTGGATCCCACGGGAAAATGGTGAAGCCCTCATCGCAGTGGCCGCATCCACCCCGGACGGCGAAGTCGTGAACGCAACCGCCGTCGTTCCCGTCATCAGCCGTCCGCTTTATTTTCCGTGGTTCGGCGGCCACAAAGGCACCTGCCGGGATCTCAGATACCCCAATGTCGTGCTGGCCGCCCAAGAGGACATTGCCTACTGGCGCAAGCGCGGTGCGCTTCCCTGTCTCTGGAAAGGCCTCAACAAGGAAGCCACTCCAGAAGAATATGCGGCAGAATTGGCGGAGGGACTTGACGACCTCAAGAATGGCGCCGCTGGCATCATGATAGACGAGATGGGTGGTTACGATGACCAGGAAATCCTTGCAGCACCATGGTTTGACGGCCTCAGGCAGTTCCTCCACACGAATCCCGCCGCCTTTACCGCCGTCTGGATGTGTGGCTCGCTCCGCGAACCTTATTGCAACATCGCCCGCAATGTCTATCGCACAAACGAAGGCATCAACCTCCTGATGTGCGAAGCCTATTGCAACTACCAGGTCGCGGAGTTCCACGCCTTCCGGCGGATGGTCTATTTTGACCAGCGCATCGAGTTGGCACGCCGTCAGGATGTGCTGATGAACACCGTCATGACTCTCGCGTTGGTCGGACACGAAGAGGACTTCAACATCACTCCATACGAACTGGAGGACCAATTGCGCTACATCCGTATGCACGCACCTGAGATGCCCGGCGTGGGTTTCTTCCATGGGGATCCACCAACGGCGGGAATGACTCACTTTGCCGACGAATTGTGCCGAAAGTACTTCCTGTTGCCCGTGCTGGATGTCTATCCAGAAGATCTTCAACTGGAGAGTCTGGAGTTGCATGCGGGTCAGCCAGTCACCGTTCTGGCCGGTTTCCGCAATATCGGTGCCTCGGACGCACGGCAGGCACGCGTTGTCCTCTGGGCCAACGAACTCGTGATTTCCGACACACTGATTGACCTCCCGGCTGTGCGCACCGAAGAAATCCCGCGCGCTGTGCAAGTTCGAGCCGGATTTGTGCCGGAGAACCCCGGCTACGTCCGCATTCGCGCAGAAATCTACCCTGCCAATTCCCAGCAGACCATCCTTCGTGGCTCTGCCGAACGCGAAATCTACGTGAGGCCATAACGGGACAAACGGGACTGACGAGACAGACAGGACATTTATTCTTTCACCTCTCACCTCTTTTCATGGCTCTTTCCCTCGCCATTTTAGTTTTTCTCGCAGGGTTTCAGCTGCTATCCGCCGCAAACTTGACTGCCACCCACGATGAGGAGGCTGGAATCACCCACCTAGCCGTCACCGACGCGGAAGCCGGCCGACAGTACCTTATTTATCGTTCCAGCGAGCCACTCACGGCAGAGGACTTCGACCAGGCGGATGTCGTGGCAACCGGCGAAACCGCCGAAATCACCGCCAACGCCAACGGCACTTTCCACTATGCTCTGGCCTCCACCGACGAACTTGGCCGTAAATTGCATTTCGAGGACGCAGTTTCAGTGGTGGAAACAGACCGAACTCCTCCGCCCCCGCCCGAACCTGTCTTGCGCTACGAGAATGGCGCGCCAATTTTGGAGTGGATCGGCCCAACTCTGGAAAACCCCGCAGGCATTCGCCGCTACCGCATCTATCGGACAGACAACGAGGGACAGCCATCCGTCCTTCTCGCCGAAATCAAAAAAGCGCGGACGCCGGAACAAAACTACCGCGACGAGACCTGGGGCGACAGCGTGACCTATTACACCGTCACCGCCGTGGACCGTTCTGGACTAGAAAGCACCCACAGCACAGTGCTTGCCGCTCGCAAGGCACCCGACCTCGGCCTGCCAGATGGCAACCTCGTATCCACCAATCCTGCGCTCGCCACCTCCAAGATGTACCCGATTCCAGGAGAGACCGTCCGTTTCACCGCCACGATCTCCAACTACGGTGCAGTCGCCTCGAAGCCCTGCCGTGCTACCGTCACTTGCAACGAAGAAATTCTGCTGGACACCACACTCCCCGCCCTTGAAGCCAACACCAGCCATACCATCGCCTGGGAACGAAATATCACCCAGCCCGGCGAATACGAGACCGTCATCCAAATCGATTCAGAAAACCAATCTGGTGACTGGAAACCGGAAAACAACAAACTCATCTTCCGTGCCGCCGCCGCCAAAAGGGACATCTATTTCCTCTGGTACGGCGAAGTCCCGCATCTGCCCTACTCCAATACCTCGCAATGTATCCCAGAGTCCATCCCCGAATGCCATCGACGTGGCGCATACGCCATGCGTGGCGTCGGAATCTCCGAAAAAACCGCCGAGGACGCATACGATGCATTCCCCGCAATGGGCTATGACGGATTCTCCGTGGACGAGATTTTCCGCTTCGAAGGCCCCGCACCGCATCTCGCCGAAATCCTCCCCGGCTTCCGCGAACGTCACCCCGAAACTCTCGTCTGCGTCTGGACCATCGGAACTCAGGCCGCACCGGAAATCGTGCAGCTGGTCAAGGACGGCGTCATCGACTTCCTGCTCTTCGAGGTCTATGTCAAGCCAGGCGAGGACACCGCGCCGTTGCGCAAAGCCATTGAAAACTTCCGTTCTTACGGCATCATCGACCACTGCATCATGGGACTGGTTACTGACCAGACCTGGAGCAACTGGGCTTCCCCAGAAGTCCAGCGCGACAGCATCCTGGAACAAATGCGGCTCGTCCGTCAGCTCGCCCCCGAATCCCCCGGCTTCGCCTTCTGGAGTGCAAATACCCAGCCCGGAGTCGCCGAGGCCGTCGATGAAGAATGCTATCGGCTCTTTCTGAAAATTAGCAATTAGACTCATAACAAAATCAACGAGGAATGCCATGAAAAGAACTCTAGTAACCATTCTGCTTGCTGTTTTCGTCACCAACGCGCTTTTCGCGGAAGATACCGTCACCAAATTCACCTTTGACACCGACCCGAACCTCAAGACCATAGCAGCGGAAAACAAAGATGACCCGCGCCATCCACTGCTCACTTCCACCCTCAAACTCAAGGCACCTACCAACGGTCAGAGTTTCTCCTTTTCCGCCGACCTCGACCTGACCACTTGGCATCACTACGGCTGGTTCATCTTCGGTCTCGGTGACGGCACCCGCCAAAAGGCGCAATTCGCCTTCACGATGGGTGACAATCGTGTGCGCGTCTGCCATCCGCGTGTGCAGGTAGTTCCCGGAATCACAGTGCGCATCAAGGATTTCGAACCAGTTTCCACACTTCCAGCCTTCAAGGCCAAAGCCACCATCGAGTACGATGCAGCAAAGCGCGTCATCACCCTGTCTCTGCGGGATGCCGAAGGCAAGCCGCTCTTCACCACCGGCGAAGTCGCCGTCAAAGGCAAGTTCAATCTCAAGGAGATTCAGATTGCCGTGGCAAACAGCGAGGATGAGGTCAGCGAGATTTCCTACGACCCGGACACCAAGGCGCTCTTTGCCCGCAGCTATGTCGGTGTCGAGGGCGAATATGCCTATATGATTGAAGGCACGCTGGATAATATCATCGTCAGTGTCGAGATACCCGACGAAGAAGAATAGTAGTCCAAACTCCTAGGCTCGTTCAACGAGCCATCACCCTCCGCAATTCATCAGTGGACAGGGGGTTCCCTCGGTTGGCCTCCAGCCATTTGAGGAATTGCTCACGTGGAATCTCCCGTGCGCCGAAGAGCGCAGTGGTGCTGGTGACCATCTCGGTATCCAGGATGGTCACCCCGCATTTCTTCAATATTTCCGCAGTGCCCACCAGTGCAAACTTTGAGGCACCGGTGCCGGTGTGGAACATCGACTCGCCAGAAAATATCTTGCCGATGGACACGCCATACAACCCGCCGACCAGTTGTCCAGTCGCCTTCTCCCAGGTCTCGAAGGAGTGCGCCCAGCCCGTCTCGTGTAGTTCGCAATACGCCCGGATGATCTTCGGGGTTATCCAGGTCCCTCCACCAGGGCGTTCCTGCGTGGCGCAGCCCCGGATGACCGCCTCGAAGGCGGTGTCGACGCGCAACTCGAACTGCCCCTTACGCAGTTGCCGTTGGAAACTACGTGGGATATGGAACTCTTCCAACGGAATCACTCCACGCTCTGGCGGACTCACCCAGGGGATGATTTCGTCGTTAAGTGGCCATGGGAAGATGCCGTGGCTGTAGGCGTCCTGAAGCATCGCGGCATTCAGGTCGTAGGAAAAGCTGACGATGCCTTCCACGTTGTCAGCTTCTTCGGGATTTGCGAAAATGGATGGTAGTTTTAGCGGCATAGCGTGCCTGTAAACTCCGCGTTCATCTCGTTTTCGCCATAGAGGAACAGCATATTGAACTTCCGGCTGATCTGGACGCAGTCACCCTCGAACCGGAAACGATACCGTACCAGATGCGGCTCGTTGAGGCACGCCAGATGCAACGCCAGAACATTGGGTTCCGGCCAGGCTGCCGATGCGGAAATGGCGTCCGACAGCGTGCTGGCCGTCTCGAAGAGCTGCGCCCTCCCCTCACGCCAACAACCATAGCCGAAAGGCACGACAAAATCGCTGCCGTCCCGCCGTAGCACCAGCTGTCCTCCATCGGCGGAAAACTCGAAGCGCACGCTCGTGAAGCGATGGGGATTCTTCTCCAGCAGATATGTTCCGCCAGTCACGCCGACCGTGGACTTCCCTTCCGGTTTCGGCAATTCCAGCGAGTTCAACTTATGCGCCAATGCCTCCTGTTCCGCAAGATTGGGCACCAGTGGTCCGTCACCGGAAATCGTCGGCAGCAGCTGATCCCACAATTGGATGAGAATCCTTCCCATCTCGCCCAGCCCGGAGAGCGTCGCCAAAGCGATATCGTATTTCGGCACAACCAGCGCGTATTGCCCGTATGCACCGTCCCCTCGGAAACTGGATGGCTCGCTGCACCGCCAGAAGTGCAGACCGTAGCCGTTTTCCCAGTCCCGTCGTTGGTTTTCGGTGTTGTCCGCCAATGCGGAAGTCGCCAGCTTTAGGTAGTCTTCGGGAATGATTTGCCTGCCTTCCCATTTTCCGCCTTGCGCCAGAAGCAACGTGAAGCGCGCCACATCCTCCAGCTTAAGGTAGAGTCCCCATCCGCCCAAATCGATGCCCTCTGGGTCAGTCAGCCAACGCGGCATTGTGATGCCCAGCGGCTGGAAGAGGCGTGGCCAGAGATACTCCGTGACTGGCTGGCTGGTCAGGCGCGTGACAATTGCCGAGAGCATATAGGTATTGCCGGAATTATAGTTGAAATGCGTGCCAGGCTCCCACTTCAATTCCTTCCGCAGCCACCGATAGGCATAAGGCTTGGTGTAGGGTTCCAGGACGGTGAATGCCCCCAGATAGCACTGCGGCTGACCACTGCGCATCGTCAACAGGTCGTGGAGAGTCATTTCCCTAACCTGAGCCGGAATATCATCTCCATCATATTCAGGGAAGAAAGAGACCACCCGGTCGGACAATTCCAGCCGTCCCTCCGCACGCAGAAAGCCAATCGCCATCGAAATAAAGCTCTTGGAGAGCGAAAACAGCTGGTGCGGTTGTGCATCGCAATAAGGCTTCCAGTTTCCGCGCGCAATTACCTTGCCGTGACGGAAAAGCACAAAGCCGTGCAGGAACTCAAGCGAGTCCAGGTAATTCACGAAATTCAAAACCGCCGCAGACGAAACACCTTCGGCCTCGGGAGTGGAACAAGGAAGATACATCTTTGAATGTGAAATGTGAAATGTGAAATGTGAAATGAGTTTTCAGGTCTCAGGTCTCAGGTCTCAGTCAGACAGTTCGCAGGTTTCAGAGCAAGTCAGTTCTCCTGCTCCCCCAAGACACATCTGGTTTCGCCAGGCGCCAGCGTGATGGTCTGGCGCTTTAGCCCAGGTCCCTCAATGGTTGCCTCGCCGCCGACGGTGGCATGGATGACCGCCTTGGTGAGCCGCCCGTCCCGCCACTCGGCGTCCACCATGAAACCACCTCGTGCGCAAAGTCCGTGGAATGCGCCCTCCCCCTGCCAGACTTCCGGCAGGGCAGGCAGCAGATGAATGAAGCCCGCGTGGGACTGGATGAGCATCTCGGCGATGCCGGCGGTTCCACCGAAGTTGCCGTCAATCTGGAATGGCGGATGGGTATCCCAGAGGTTTGGCAACGTCCCTTTTGCCAAGAGGTTGGTGAGTATTTTATAGGCGTGTTCGCCATCCAGCACGCGTGCCCAGCAGTTGAGACGGTGTGCCATTGCCCAACCGGTGGAGACATCTCCGCGACGAGTCAGAGAGACTTTCGCGGCAGCCAGCCACTCCGGAGTCTCTTCGGTAATGACGGTCCCCGGCATCAGCCCGACCAGATGCGAGAGATGACGATGCTTCGCTTCGCCGAACTCGCCGTATTCGTGTTCCTCGCGGTATTCCTTGACCTGGCCGCTGTCGCCAATCAGCACCGGCTCTAGCTTCGGCAGGAGTTCGCGGAGGCGCTTCAGGAAGTCGTCCTCCGGCTCGCCGAGCGCCTCGGCGGCCTTCAGGGTGTCCTGGAAGACCTCGTAGGTCATCTGCTGGTCGAAGGCACAGCCGACCGTATGATAGTAGGGATACCACCGCCAGCCGCCGGCGGGCTGTTCGTAGCGCACGCGGTAGTCGAGTTGCTCCGGCGAGGCGGATGGCTCAATCAGCCAGACATCGCCATGCTGATGCAGGCAGTGCTCCAGGAATACCGCCATTCCACACAAACTTGGATAGACCTTCCGAAGCACCTCCAGGTCGCGCGTGAAGTCGTAGTACTCCCAGAAGAGCTTCGCGGTCAGGCCGCCGGTGCCCGGACCGGAGTGCCCCTCGCCGTTGAACCCCTCGATGTAATAGGGCCAGCCGCCCGTGCCGACAATCCACCCGCTCTCCTCAAACTCCTCGCCGGGACGAAGCGACCGCAGCGACGCACGCGCATTCTGCCGCGCCAACGGCAGGTACGCGTAGTGGTAGTCAGCATACGACTCGAAGAGCGGGGCCAGGTTGGTCGTGAAGACCGGCCAGTAGTTCATCTGGACGTTGATGTTGTGCCAATACCCTACGGTCCAGGGGCTGACATCATAGACATTCCAGATGCCTTGGAGATTCGAGGGAAGCGTGCCCTTGCGGGACGAGCAGATCAGCAGGTAGCGACCATACTGGAAGTAGAGTTCCTCCAGGTAGCGGGATGGCTGGCCGTTCTTGTGGTTCTCCAGCAGTTCGTCCGTGGCCAGCGCGGCGTCCCAGGTCCCGCCGAGGTCAACCTCTGCCGTATGGAAGAGCGCATGGTAGTCCGCCAGATGCCGTTCTTTCAGGAGGTTGTATCCCAACTTTACAGCTGCCTCTACAGCCTCCACAACCTTTTCGTGCGGATGCGGATACGGCGCAAGTTTCTTGCCGGGGTCGTTTTCCAGGAAGACGCGTGATTCCAGACGGTAGTTCGTTCCGCAACTGAAGTAGATGACCACCTCGCTGGCATCGTGGAACTCCACGCCCTGCTCCGTAACGACTGCCGTGCCGTCCGTCGTCCACCGGAACTGCCCCTCGTACTGGATTTTGTAGTAGTTCATCTCGCCGGTCAGCCGCACCCTGTCATCAAGATACTCGACCTTCCCCGTCTTGCCATGGCCATTTCCGCGTTTATTTCCAAAGTCCTTGCAGAACGGTATTTGTGCAAACAGACGGCAATTCAGTTTCCCTGGCCAATCGGCGGTCAGGCGGAGTGCGGCGACGCGATCGGGATAGGAGGTGAACAGCTCTCGGCGGTATCGGACGCCGTCGCCGAGGTATTCCACGCTGGCGACTGCGTCATTGAGCGAGAGGTCGCGCTTGTAGCCGGTTACTTCCGCGCAGGGGGCGAACTCCACGAAGAACTCGCAGAAGTTGTTCAGGCCCTCCGGCCAGGGATTCGCCAGCGAGTTCTCCGTAATCTGGATGCGCTCGATTGGCACCCCGCCGAAGACCTTCGCACCGAAGTGCCCGTTGCCTAGTGGGAGCGCCCACGACTCCCAGCCGTCCTCCTTGTGGTGGTGTGCGTCCACCAGCTCCAGCGTCCCGTCAGGCATCTCGATGACTTCGGGATACGAACGTGGTGCACTCTCCGGCGCAGGCGCAAAGTATTGAAGGATGTATGGCTTCATGGCAAAGGAAATTGGACTGAAAATGCTGAGAGCGACAAATGCAAATACCGTGGTAAATGACCTCAAAAACCGACTTTTCATTACTGTATTGTTCAGATTCGAGTTTCCGAATGTTGATCATTCTGTCTCGGAACTTTTGGCTTAATATTCCTAATATAAGACTTTGAAACAGGAGCAAAGCCTAAATTGCCGCAAAACGGCTTTTTCCTAGCCGACCTAGCCGACCTAGCAGGCCTAGCCAACCTAGCAAATCTAGCTAGGCTAGTCCGGCTAGTGCGGCTAGTGCGGCTAGCTCGCTAGCTCTGGCCCAACTGGTATTCCAATTCTGCGATACGCTGTTTCAACTGCCGAATTGTCTGCTCCAGTTGGGCGATGTATTCCTTTTGTTGCTTGCGGTAGCCCAGCCGCGCGGCGGTCATTCTCTCGCGGATACCGCCTTCCTCTACGAAATGTTGTTCCAGTTGTTTCTGGTAGGTCACCATCATCCTGTCAGCCATGTGGCAGAGAGTCAATGCGAGGTTTGCGATTTTCTCGTCACTGAAGTTTGGCAGATACGGTTCAAAGTCCTCCGGCTGATTATGCGTCCGGCAATATTCCAACATTTTCGGGTACTCGGAGTGTCTGTCATCCCAAATGGGCAAGTGACGGACATTCAGGTAGTCCTCGTAGTCCTCACGCAGTTCCTTCAAACTGGCACGTGCGACATTCAGCAGTTTCAGCTCCGTCTCCGTGGAAGCGACGCCCGCCTCCGTCCCCTCGACAATGTTCTGCTTTCCAGAACGGGCGGCTTGAACCATTTGATCAATCGTCCGATCCCCTCGAGACAAATACTTGTTGGCAAAGTAAAATGTTATGGCGTAGAGGCTTTTAGTTTTTTGATAGAAGTACAGGTTCTCCCAAGAGGACTGCTTGCGTAGGATTGGTTTGGCTGGTTTATCCATGATGCTTCCCCATGATTAAGGTGAAAATCAATGGATTCCCTCTCTCAAGCCCTAAAGTAATACATTCTGGGGTATTTTCAATCAAATAGCGGGAAAACCTAGCCGACCTAGCCGACCTAGCCGACCTAGCCGACCTAGCCGACCTAGCAAATCTAGAGCGGCTAGTGCGGCTAGTCCGGCTAGTCCTGCCTAGTTCCTAGTACACCCAAGTCGAAGCAGCGGAAGCACTTCCTGGGCATACTGGTCAAAGTTGAAGACGGTGAAACCGGGCAAATTGAAGTGCCGGATGGTCTCGATTTGCTCGATCATCGTCAGCGGACGGCTCGAATGCTTCCAGAGTGAGAGACCGAGGCCCGGACAGAGCCGGACGCCGTGCGCCCACTCAAGCTGCCGCCGGATGAATCCTCGGAAGGTCGCCAGAGAGTCGGTGTAGTCCATCGGACACACGAAATCCAGCCAGCCTTCGCGGCACCAAGTCTCCCAGTCCTGTCCGTTATTCTCCCGAACCAGCTTGTAGTTCTTAAATACAGCGGCGGAGATTTCGATGGCGGGATTCATCTTCTTTGCCTCGTCGTGGACGAATTTGACCAGCGCGGAAATCTGGTCGCAGCGGAATTGGCGCCACTCCGCCTGAAGAGCTTCCTTCCGGACGTCGGCGGGCCAGTTTTCGACGGGATGGCCGATGCGTTCCTCGAATTTCCGTCGGCAGGTGTCGCAGAAGCAATGCTCATTGCCAGGGTAGCGGATGTAGTCGAAATGCAAGCCTGCGACATCGGGGTAGTTCCGCACTACTTCCAGCATGGCGTCTGAAATCATCTGGAAGTTCTCCGGATTGGATGGGCAGAGCCACTCCGGTTCGGGCTTGCCGGAATAACTGACCTGGGTGCGGTGCTCGGCGTTCAACCGTCGAGCGAACTCCTTGTCGCGGAGCCACCCCAAGTTCCAGGCAACCGCCCAGACGTGGCATTTGACTCCATACTTCTTGCAGGCGTCCAGGCATTGCCGCAACTGGTCGCCCCGCGTGGCAAGTTCGGAATATGCAGGCAGAACTTCGCTGGGATAGAAGGCAACTCCCGCCCAAAGGAAATTCCCAAGAATGGCATTGAAACCGTTCTCGGCTAGTAGTTTGATGGATTCGTCCCAGTTTTTGTCAGGCAGTCCGAAAGCGCTATGGCACCAGAAGGCGCGTTGTTCATCGGCTGGACCTGGCAATGCAAGTCGGCAGAGTGCCTCAATGGCATGCTCCTGCGCCTGTGCGCAGAGTTCACGGCATTCCAACCACTTCTGCGAAGCGAGGCATTTTTGCGCCTGTGACCGCAGGTCAAAAGCGCGGTCGAGTGCCGCCGCTGCCTCGGCGGACGCGTCCGAGGGGAATCTCCGCCGGATGTCGTCCAGTCCATCATAGTCCATCAAGACGCCGATTTCCGCGAAAGCCTCCTCGGCCGATTTCCGCAGGACCTCTGGCGCGAGTTCCGACAGCATCGCCAGAAAGAATGATTTTGCATCTTGTCCAACCGATTCCTTCCAGACATGACTAAGATAGATGCCGACAGGTGTTTCCAAAGCGGCGGGCACTCCGGAGTCCGAGCCATCGGGGTTTGCCCAATTGGCGAAAATCCTGCCTTCGCCAATGAGCCTTGCCAGATTGGTGTTCGACGAATCTTGACGGGCCAGCGCGGGCTGATGCGGCAATGCGTCCGAAGTCGCCAGAAAGCCTTTGAAGTTCCCTTCATCGCAACGTTTCCAACCAGTAATCCGAACGCCCAGCAGAGCGGCCATTTCCTCGGGGATTTTGTAGGCGGCGAGAAGTTTTCCGCCATTCGCGACGAACTCCGCCAGCAGTCCCGCCAAACTCTCCGGAACCTGCGGATTGTACGGCAAGATGACAATTCTGACGCCCTTTAGCATTTCAGCGGAGACCTCGGTATCCGCCACGCTCATGCAACCAATCCCCAGCTCATCCATGGTCTGCACGGCCTTATCCGTGTAATGTTTATAGCCCGTCGCACCTGGATTCGCAAGGCCATAGGAGACGGCGGAGACAATCAGCACCTCGCCATGGCGTTGGCATGGCCGAAGATTGGCGATTGCGGATTCTGCTCCATTGGGATCCTCGAAACATCCGAGGGAAACCCGCACGCAATCGACCTTCCCCCAACCGCCGGGCTGGTCTTCAGACGCCGCAAGGGATTTGTTCAGGACGACATGGTTCCAGCGTCCAAGATGACGAAGAGAGAATGAACTCCGATACCACCCGGCTCCGCTGTGAAAATAGATGTAACAATTGGACTGGTCTAGGGCATCCGATTTGGAGACATAGAAGTCGAACTCGACTCCATAGGCATTGGTCAGGTCGGCAGAAAACGGAATGTCCCAGCCCAGACGCAAAAGGCCGGGCTGCTGGAATTTCAACGGCAGTTCCAGATATCCCTCGGCAGGATGCCACTTTGCCGACGGTGTCCCGTTCAGTGGACGGATATCCTGCTCACGAATAACCATGCCAGGCTGAGAGGGATCCGCGCCGGGCGGAAGAGGAATGACCTGTGCGGCAAGGGCCACGCAAAGCAATAACAGGGAGAAGACTAATTTATTCATGTTAAATTATTTTATTAAAATTATTTAATTATTTTATCAATTACCAGTCTTCTGGCCGAAAGCCAGAACTGATTCGAGGGGAAAAGCCATGGTTAATATAATTTCCAATTCGACTTTGATTGACCAGCTGGAACAAACCTTTCCTTTTCGAAGCATTTTCCCTGTGCCAGCGCATAATGTCCAATTTTGGATTTATATTAAGCGACTAACCTAAATACAATGCATGCGCACGCGCATGCAATTACCTTTATCATCCCCCTAAAACGTGGAGCACCTGAATATGTCCAAACCAACCGCTTACTTCCACAGCGCCCTCTCCGTCGTCCTACTGCTGGCGGCCCTCGTCTCCCCTGCCCTGTTTGCCCAGCAGATGCCGACCCCGACCGTCGCCGTGGGAGAGGTTGTCACCACCCAGTCCGCAATTTCACGGCGCTACACGGGACGGCTGGTCTCCCCGGCACGCGTTGATCTAGTTGCACGCGTGGCCGGAGAAATGCTCGAGCAAGGCTTCGAGGAAGGCGATGTCGTCAAGAAGGGACAACTTCTCTACCGGCTGGACGATGTGCGCTACCGCGCCGCCGTGCAAGGTGCGGAAGCCAACATCAAGCGCTGCGAAGCTAGCCTCAAATACACGGAGAGCAACTACAACCGCGTGAAGGGGCTCTTCGAAAAAGACGTCACCACCCAGGACGCACTGGAGGCCGCCGAGATGAACTACCACGCCGACATCGCAGGGCTTGCCTCCGCCAAGGCCGCGCTCATCACCGCGCAGGACGACCTCAAGAACACGTTGATTGTCGCGCCCATCGACGGCAAGATCGGCCTGACCAACTACACGGTGGGCAATTATCTCACCCCCTCCTCCGGCGTGTTGGCAACCATCATTCAAATCAACCCCATTCGACTCAGCTTCTCCATCGCCAACCGTGACTTCCTCTCCATCTTCGGAACGGAGGAGAATTTCCGCAAGGACGCACGCGTCACCATCGTCCTCGCCGACGGCTCACCCTACCCCGTCGAGGGAAACTTCGAGTTCATGAACAATGAGGCCAACCAGTCAACCGACACCACCACTCTCTTTGTGAGCTTTGCCAACAACGACTATTTGCTGCGCCCCGGCTCCACCGTCACCGTGAACGTCGAGCAGAAGTCCACCAAGGACGCCACCGGAATCGAGCCTTCCGCCCTGATGAGCGATGCCCAGAGCACATACGTCTATGTCGTGGACGAAAATCTGATCGCCCAGCGCCGCGACGTCAAGCTTGGCTCTTCCACCAAGGACCTCCAGATTGTCCTGGAAGGCCTCACTGCCGGCGAAAGAGTGGTCACCCGCGGCACCCACAAGGTCATTCCGGGAATGCCGGTCAAGGTTCTGGAATAGGAAGGTTATAAGTTAGAGGTTAGAGGTTAGAGGTT
>JAFPYX010000100.1 GCA_017417585.1 Victivallales bacterium | reverse complement strand
TGTCCCTGTTCATTTGCAGTCCTCTTGTAAGGATGCAAAGATACTCGTTTCAAATCGTCGCGCACGAAAATGACTACTTAATTCTTTGATTTTAAGCTAGATTCAACCTCCTATCTTTGATTTTTACGGGACACTAGTGAGTATTCATAAATGTCCGGCAATTTTCAACCCATTCCCGTGCAACGCAAATGCTCCGACATTTGAGACGGCGTTACTATGTCATAATTTATTCACAATACTGAAGTTTTTCTGGCAGAGCAAAGATTTTGAATTATCGGGCAAATAGTCCTTGGGGAAAGAAGGTAAGACTTGTTGAATGTTTTCAGGACGAATTTTGGTGAAAATAAAATAATATTGTATATTAACAAAAACTTCCAAGAAAAACAACATTTTCAAAAAGGCATGATTCAGTCGTTAGACAGGGCAGTCAAAATCCTGGACATCCTTGCGGAGTGCAGTCCGGAGACCATGGCTCCGAGCACGCTGGCGCAGCGTCTGGGATTGTCTCCACAGACGGTGGGGAACATCCTGCGTGCGCTTTATGCTCAGGGGATGGTCAGCCAGGACGGCTCGCGGCGGTATCGTCTGGGCTCGCACTGTTTCTATCTTGGTCAGGCGGCGGACCACTGGCAGACTTTGCGGGAAAAAAGCCGACCCATCCTGAAGGAATTGCGGGACATGACAGGCAGTTCGGTCTTTTTGGGCGTCATTGAGAACGACAAGTTGCTGTGCCTGTCCCTATTGCAGCGTGGCGACGACTTCTTCCGTTTTCCGCCCCAGCACTGGACGGACCAACTTCATTCTACGGCAAGTGGCCGACTATTGGTGGCGCTGATGGACGCCGAGAGCCGACGGCGATTACTTAGGCGCATCCAGCGTCGTCAGGTCACCAGCCAGACGGTGACGGACATCGCCCAACTGGAGGAGTTGTGTGAGAGAATCGCCGAGGCGCATTACGCCGAGGTCAAGAATGAATCCGTGGAGGGCACCTGGTCGTTGGCAGTTCCAGTGACAACTCCCAATGGCGAAGTTCTGGCGGCACTGGCGCTTTCCGACCACCAGACGGCATACGGCAAGATGGATTTGAAGTCACGCCTGGAACTGCTGTTTGCGGCGGCGGCACGCATTGGCGTGGCAACAACTTTTGAAATTAGCAATTAGCAATTAGGTGATTATGATGATGAAACGACTTTCCCTTTTCAGCCTTTTCGTGTTTTCGTTCCTGAGCGTCATTTTTGCCGAGCCGGCGTTCCTGCGGTTGTCTCCGATGCCGCAGGCACCCGAGATTGACGGCCGCATCTGGTCGGTGGAGTGGCGGATGGCCTCGCCCAGTTTTGGCTCCTGCTCTCAGGAAACCGGTCTGATGAGCGTGCGTGATGTGCATCATCACATCGGCTATGACGACCAGTATCTCTATATCGCGCAGCAGAGCGCGTTGCCGCCAGGACCGATGCTGCTCTCTTCGACCGGAAGTATCTTCGTCGCGTTCGGCGAGGGTGATTCGATGCGGCGCATCGACTTCGACACCACAGGCGCTTGCGCCGTGGATGGCGTGGTTTCGCGTGCCGTCCCCCAGCGCGAATACCTGGAGTTCGAGGCGGCGATTCCCTGGCAGGCCTTCGGCATCGCGGAACTGCAATACGGCAAGGAATACAAGCTTCAGGTAGGAAGGGACTTTCAGAATTTGGAGGAGCACGTCGTCTGGTCGCCAGACGGCCCCGGCACCTTCGTTCCCCAAAAGAACCTCCCCGTGGCGGGCCTCAAGACCTTTGGCAAGCGCTGGAAGGGCTACGGCTACGAAATCCAGTGGTCCGTGGCGAACCCCGGCGTAGATGACTCGCGGGTGACGCTGGAGGCGTTGATGGTGGCGACTGACGTCCCCCGCAACGTGAATACCACGCTCGAACCGGCTCCGGATCAAGAAGTGACTGCAGTACTACGTGCCATCCTCCAGCCGATGGAACGTCGTCTGGAGGCCGAGATGACTTGTGTGCAGGATGGCAAGCCTTTGTACCGCCGGACCTTCTCGTGGGAACAGGGAAAAGGCCGCGCCTTCGTGGATCCCGACCCACCCTTCGTGCTGGACTTCGCGTTCTACCCCACCTACGGCTTCATCAAGGCCAAGGTAAGTTGCTCAAAGGCGGAGAAATTTGCCCAGGCAACACAGGTCAATTTCAAGATCGTGGGCGAGTCTGGCGAAGTCCACTCGCTCCAGAAATGCGCCAAACGGAACGACGCCCTGCAGGATCGCTGGAATCTTCCGGAGTTGCCGGAAGGCCGCTACGACTTGGTGGCGGAGGTGATGGACGCCAAAGGCGCGGTCATTCAGGAGGCCCGACGGGATTTCGCGGTGCAGAAATTCCCGTGGCAGGGACTAGGGCTGGGCGCGAAGCGCGTCGTTCTCCCGCCGTATGTGCCGCTGAAGTACAGTGACCGCGAGGTCCAGGCGCTCCAGACCGGCTTCCACCTGGGTGGAGGACTTTGGGATGCGATTTACGCGCAAGGCGAGAACCTGTTGACCGCGCCGGTTGCATTGCGGCTGGGCGGACAGGAGGCCGCGATGGTCGGCGAACCAGAACTGCTGGAACAGGCCGACGACCACATTACCTTGGAAAGCCGCCTGGAGTGCGGCAAAATCAACGTCCTCATCCGACAGGAATACGACTTCGACGGCTTCTGCAAGGTCACGATGACCATTGAGCCGACCGATGGCTCCGTGGAACTTGACTCCGCACAGCTGGACATCCCGCTGAAGGCGGAGTACCTGAAGTATGTCTGCGCAATGGGCAACGGAATGCGCAAGAACATCCACCGCGAACTCGCACAGGAGGACGGCGTAATCTGGGCAAGCATGGAGGACTGCCAGACGCATCCCTACCACCACGGCTTCCGCCCATACATTTGGTTTGGCGAGATCTACAAGGGCCTGGCCTTCGTCTGCGAGTCTCCCGCCAACTGGGAGCGCGTGCCGGAGACCTCGGCGCAGGAACTCATCCGCAAGGGCAACACGGCGGTCTTCCGCCTGAATCTGGCGAACAAGCCCTTCACGCTGGACGCGCCGAGGGAATACGTGCTTGCTTTCCAGCCCACGCCCACGCGTCCACAGGACACCGGGTGGCGCAACCAATACGGCTCGATGTACAACGCCCGAAATCCCAAGCAGACAGTGAATTTCATGACCGGTCTCAACAACTACGCACGCTTCCTGTGCATGCGGGTTGACGACGGCATCTGCCAGGTGCCCAACGACGACTGGTCCTTCATCGAGTATCTCACGAAAAACCAGTGGGAGAGCGAGGCGGAGGTCCGTCAATTTGCCCAGGAGTATCTTGCGAAAAACCACCTCACCGATGAGAACTTCAGCATCTGGAACAAAGGCGAGACGGAACCCGGCGACGACCTCGTGACGCGTATGTGGCAGGGATGCCGCTTCTGGCGGAACACTCAAATCAATTTGGTTTACATGAATCCCCGCGCGTGCTGCCCCAGCTGGCCAGAACGCGACATGTATGTGGACGAGTGGTACGGCGGAGAGTGGCGGCCTTCCAAGAGCTACCGCGACGAATACAGCTGCCACGCCGACCCAAACTACTGCGACTTCCTGCTTTGGAACTCCTTGCGTATGATGAAGTACGGCTTCTGGGGACTCTACCTGGACAATCTCTATGACTCCTGCTGGATCGATCCCGCTCTTAACCCCTACGGCGAGAACACTGGTACATACTGGCCATTCTTCAAGATCCGCGAGCTGATCCGGCGTTCCGCAACCGTCTCCTACGAAGAAGGTTTTATGCTGAATGGCCGGCCGATGCTGATGATTCACGAGACGGACTGCAATGTGGTGCCCTGGCTCTCGCTTGCCTCCCACGCCCTTGACTGGGAGATGAATTTCGGCGACCGCCCCTTCCCCGAGCGCTTCTCCAATGCCTATCTCGTCACCAACACGCTGGGCACCCAGACTGGTGCCACTCCGATGGTGCTAATGAACTCCAGCGGCTCCAATGGCACCGCTGCCACCGAAAGCCTGATGGCGCTCTGCTATCCCTACGGGTTGCTCTCCCAGCATGACTCCGGACTCTCCCGCACCGAACGCTACTTCACCTTGCGCGACAAGGTCTTTGAATTCGGCTATGGTGAACCCGACACGCAGGTCTTCCCCTGCTGGGACGCCGCAAATCCCGTCCGTCAACTCACCGAAAAGGTCCGCTGCACCTTCGTCCGTCGCGTTGACGGCGAAGCACTGCTGCTCATCGGAAACCTGGGCGCGGAAGATGCCGAAGGGCAATTTGTCCTGCCGGGCAAATTCACTGCCACCGATGCCGAGACCGGCGAAACACTACCGGTGGACGACGGCAACCGCCTCACTGTTCCTATCAAGGGGTATACCGCCACGCTCATTCACCTGAAACCGTAGTAATTTAAATACAAGAACTCATGAGCAAAGAACAACTTTCCGGGAAACTCATCCGCAGAGTCGGCGTGGTGAATTGGGATTGCGGGCTGCCATCCAGCACCTTCTTTGGCGGATATGCCTGCAAATCATTGGGCCCAAAACATTTTCGTGATCGGACACCCTACTATGCCATGGAGACCGCGCCGGACACGATTGAAATGCCTGACCGCACGCAGAAGGACTTCGACGCGGAACTGCGCCATGCAATCCAGGCCGGCATCGACTATTTCGCATACTGCTGGTATGACCGCACGCCACCGGATGGCCATGTGGTAGAAGGCGATGCCACGACTGCCGACGGCCATCTTCAGGAATTGACCAAGGCGCGTCTGCTGCATTTGGCAAGCGACTTGAAGGGCCAGATTGGCTTGTGCGCGATTCTCATCACCAGCCATCCGTATTCCGACACCGAACTGATGGATTTGCTGAAGACCATGGAGGAGCCATATTACGAAAAAGTCGATGGTCGTCCGATGGTCTATCTCTTCCCGGGTGCCTGGGAGCCGTTGCTGGAGCGCCTGCGGAAGCTCTGCCAGGACTCTGGCCGAGCCGAACCCTACGCCGTGTTGCTGGAACGCTGGGAGACTCCCGTCGAACAACTGGCGAAGGTCGATGCGCTTTCGGACTACTCCGGAATGCTCACTGGTGAGACCTGGGAGGAACTCCTGGAGGATATCAAGCGCGGAAATGACTTCCGCATTGCGCAGGGCAAGCCCATCGTGCCGCACTTTTCGACGGGATGGGATCCCTCGCCACGCATAGAGCATCCCGTGCCGTGGTGCAAGTATCCCACTTTGAATTACGCCAAGCCCGCCACTCCCGAACAACTGCTTGACGGCGCCAAGCGCTTCAAGGAGTGGCTTCAGGAACACGCTGAGGTCTGCCCGACCGGCGAACTTCTTGTCTTCGCCTGGAACGAATTCGAGGAAGGCGGTTGGCTCTGCCCGACCTGGCAGCCGAATGGCACTCCCGATACTTCGCGGTGCGATGTCTTTGCCAAAATGGTGCAACTCTGGAAATCATAGTAATGAAAGAACTAATTGAATATGAATAAGTTAAATCTAATTTTTATTCTAGCAGCGCTGGCCTGTCCCATTTTTGCGGACTACCTTGTCACGGTGCAGAACGGCGACCAGATGCTCTTCCAGCAGCCGGTCTCGGTGGAACTGACCGCCGAGCAGCTGGCGTTCGTCCAAGAAGGCATCCACCTCGTGGAAGAAAGCGCGGACGGGCGTTTGCTGGATTTGCCAGAATATACTGTGGACACCACCGGCGCCGTTCCGCGCCTCTGCTGGAATCTCCACGACGAGACTGCGCCGGGGCGTTTGCGCCGCTTCCGTCTGGAACCGCGCAACACCCGTCTTCCTGCGCCTTGCGAGACCGACCTCAAGTGTGTGCAGGACGGGATCTTCATCACGGTCCGCAACAGCTATTTCCAGCTGCGGCATCCCGTCCATGGCAGGGGCGGCATCCCGCAGGACATCCTGTACCGCGAGAGTGGCTATGAGGACTCCGGCATTGAGTTCTACGACCGCCTCTACCACCCCGGCGTGGGGACCTTCTGGGTAAAGAACGACCACGATGCCACCTGCCAGGTGGTTCTGGAAACCCCTCAGCGCGTGGTCGTAGAGGCGCGTACGCACTTCGTGGCCGAACACGGTGTCCCCGCGGCCGGCAATCCCGAAGCGGTTTACCGATACATCTATTCCGCATATTCTCCGGTAGTTGAAGTCGAGCGCGTTATCACACGCGAAGATGCCAGCCAGAAATGGAACGAGGCGCAATTCCTGCAAGTCTGCCGCCGCGATTATTTCTATACCACCATACATTGCGGAGAACCAATGCAAACCAGCCTGGTGGGGCCTCCTGACGGCGAACCACGCAGTTTCTCCTTTAGCCAATGGGGCATCTTTTCCGCAGGGCAGGGCGCCTTCGGCGTCGGAGGAACGCGTGGCGGCGGCTACGACCGCGGCAAGCACGGCTTCCCGTACAACCTCGCCGCGCAGAATCTCGGTTTCCCGGCAGGCGAAACCGTGCGGCGGCAGGCGGGGCTGATCTACTTTGGTCCGTCGCGGTGCGACGCAGGATGGTATTCCCGCTGGCTGGGTCCCGACCGCCCGACCGTCACCATCCAAGAGGCGGAGAAGCGTGCCGAAGCAGCGGATGAAATTGGCGGTATTATACTGGACTGCAAAGGAATGAAAATCTATTTTGCAGGAGCCGATGAAGGCTTTGGCTGCCGTGGCATCGAGAATCTGCTTGGCGACCAGACCGTGCGCTTCGTCTTCCCGCAGAAGACGCCTACGCCGCTCTGGAACCTCGCCTTCAAGAAACCCTACGAGGTCCGCCAGCAGGAAAGCGACCAACCCGACTTCATTGACACCGCCTGGCTGAGTTCCGTGTCCGATTCCGTGCCCACCTGTTCCCGCGTGGATGACGGCCTTGTCTTCGAATGGCACGGCCTGGATCTTCCCGGCGAACCTGGCATGGTGGATGTGAGGTGCACCATTCGTTCTGCGCTTTCGCCCGTGGGCGAAAGTCACTGGCGCATCCAGGTCATCAACCGCAGTACGCAGTGGGGGCTGGCGGAGACGCAATACCCCATCCTTGCTCAGGTCATCCGCCCCGGACAGGGCGATGCGCTGCTGCCGGACCACAACTGGGGGCATCGGCTCTACCGCAATTCATTCCGGACCGCCGAACAGACCTATCCGACCTACAAATGCCCCATGCAGTTCATGGCCTTCAACCAAGGCGATGCAGGGCTGTACATCGCCGCGCACGACCCCGGCGCACGCCCGAAGCGCCTGAAGGTCTCCAGTACGCAGGAAGTCAGTTTCCGCGTCCATGCGGAGAATGCCTCGCAGCCCGGAACCGGCAACGGCGACGACTTTGCGTTCTGCGTGGCCGCCTACCGTGGCGACTGGTGGCAGGCCGCCAAACGCTACCGCAAGTGGGCCATCTCCGAGACGCCTTGGACCGCCAAGGGCCCCATCGCCTCACGAACCGACTATCCACGCGCTCTTGTGGATGCCTCCTTCTGGCAGCGTCTGACCAGCCAAAACAAATCAACCGACGCGGTTGCTTCCATGATGGAGGAACTCCACAGCCGCATCGGCCGTCGCCCCGGTTTCGCCCTCCACTGGTACTGCTGGCACCAGATTCCCTTCGACAACTCCTATCCCGAATACTTTCCCGTCAAGGAGAACTTTGCCGAAAATGTCCAGCGCCTGACCGCCCAGGGGATGCTGATAATGCCCTACATCAATGCGCGGCTCTGGGATGTGGACATACCGTCCTTCAATGACGAGGTCCGTGCCGCCGCCGCCTTGCCCGAACACGGTGAAATCGCCAAGGAGACCTACGGTTCCGGACGCTACCTCAGCCCGATGTGCCCATACACCAAGCTCTGGCAGCAGAAAATCGCGGAAATCTGCACCACGCTGATGGACGAATACCATGTCAGCGGCATCTACCTCGACCAGATCGGCTGCGCTTCGCCCGAACTCTGCTTCAACCCCTCACACGGACATCCACTCGGCGGAGGAACCCACTGGGTGGACGGATATCGCGCGCTCCTGACGCCAATCAAGAGGATGGCCGCCGCGAAAGGCGTCTTCCTCACCATGGAGCATAGCGCCGAGCCCTACATGGACAACATCGACGGCAACCTTATCTGCTCGGAGCGCTTCCAGGAGGAGGTCCCCTCTCTCGCCGCCGTCTATTCCGGCTATACCATCTACTTCTCCAGCGTCAGCCATCCGCGTGACGACCTCGCGGCCTTCCGCGCCTGCCAGTGCCGAGACTTCCTCTGGGGAGGGCAGCCAGGATGGAACGACGAATGGATGGCCAACGACGCACACCGCGATCACTTCGCCTACGATGCCTATCTCGGACACCTCCAACAGGCCGCCAAGGAATTCTTCCGCGAAGGCGAGCTCCTCTGCGAGGCGAAACTCGCCAACTACCCCGGCCAGGTCACCGTGACCTGGCACCACAAGGCACCCCACGTTGCCACCCTCCAGGCCGTCCAGGGATACTGGTGGAAGGCCCCCGATGGACGGCTGCTCCTTGCCATCGGCAACCTCTCGCGGGAGGTCGGGCGGCTTGAACTCCAGCCGACCAATCTGATGGAGCTCTCAGGGCAGGACCGCCAAACCGACTTCCTTGCAGAACGCCTTACCGCAGACGGCAAAGCGCCATTGGCGGTCTGCCAAAGCGGATGGTTCAGCCATGACTTCATCCTGGAACCCGGCGAGGTCTGCCTCGTGACCTTCACGCCGACCGAAGAACCTGAAACGCTCAAAGACGCTCAAATTCGCGCAGAAACGCTCGCCTTTGACGACAAGGCTTCGCCCGAACTGCGCAACGCGGCGGCGGAGTTCCTCTTCCGCACCAAATACGGCGTGTGGATCTTCAACCCAGAATGTTGGCTTGATGTAGTTCCAGGCTCCCACATGGATTTCAGCTGGCAACTTGCGACGACTGCCGCCGAAGGGCAGGGGCAATATCCAAAGGTCCAGGGCAAGCCGATGGAAGGCATCAGCATCGTTCTACCCGACGGGCAGGAGGTCTCCGCCCGACAGGGAGACAACACCCACGCCATCCATTTTGCGTATGATGCATCGTCGCCGCTGGTCTATTGCGAATTGCGCCACGAAAAGCTGTCGTGGCGTCTCCCGGTGTGGTGCCGGACGGTACATCCCGTTGAAGTCACGCTGGGCGAAGTATCAGAGATCCGCGCCGGCAAGAGCTTCGTGTTGCCCGTGACTATCCAGAATTTCCAGGACGCGCCTGCCAGCGGCGTTGTTCGTCTGAATCTCCCTGAGACTTGGGCGGTCGAACCATCGCGTTTCATCCACTATGAGAAGGTGGAGATCAACCGCCCAAAGACCGTCCGCGTGCATGTCTCCGTACCTGAGAATGCATCGGCAGAGCCGATCTTCCTCACTGCGGAGGTCATTGCCAATCGGCAGAGCCGTGCACTGGCGGTATTGCCGTCCCGCCCGCAGCTGACCGCCCATCGTGCCACGCAGCCCATTGATGTGCGCAATCCCGCAAGATGGCCGACGGAAGCCGCCTGGACCGAGGTCGGCGAAACTACTCCCAAAGGTGTTAAGATCACCGACTATCGCGGCAACGGCGACTGTTCCGGACGGCTCCGCTGTGCCTGGGACGACCAATACCTATATGTGCAAGCCGAGGTCACGGACGATGTCCATGCCCAGAAGATCGCCGGCGAGAAACTCTGGAACGGCGACTGCGTCCAGATTGCGTTGCGGCCGGGAATTCCGAATCCCACCCGCGCCTACGATGGCCAGGAGCGCGAAATCGGCCTCGCCCTTACCGAGAACGGCTTCGCGTTGGCCTACCAGTGGATGGGCGGCCCGCGCATGGGCATTCTCGACAATGCACCCGTCATCGTGAAACGCGAGGGGAGCCAGACCAGCTACTGCGCCGCGATTCCGTGGAGTGCCTTGCTCATGCCCGCGCCTTCCACGGGAGAGACCTTCTTCTTCTCCTTCACCATCAACGACAATGACGGCGACGGTCTCCGTGGCTGGCTGGAATGGACGCCCGGCGTTTGCGGAGGCAAGGACTCTTCGCTTTTCGGCGAACTCCGTTTTGCGGAATAAATCCCGCCGCATTTCGCGGCGGGCACCGGACCAGTCGGGTGCGCGGGGCGAAATGCCCCGCGTTTAGAGCCAGTTTGGAATTGGCGAAGGGGTGGCCGGGGGCTGGTCTGCCAATTGGAAGACCAGCGTCCCGCCGCGTTCCAGCTCCGCGACTGGTAGCCATGGTTCGCGGAATGAACGCCCGTTGAATACATACCCTGTGGGATAGATGGCGGTCGGGCTTTCACGGACCGTCTCAATTTGCAGCGTCCCCTGTGTCAGGTCGATTTCCGCTTTCGCGACGGACGGCGAGCCGAGCAGATAATATTGCGTGCCCGTCAGCGGGTACAACCCCAGACAACTCCAGACATACCAAGAACTTAATGCACCGGAATCCACATTGCCGGGAGCACCGCCTTCGCCGTCGGTGAACTGGAAGCGTCGGATCAGGTCGCTGACCTCGGCGAA
Source organism: Victivallales bacterium (assembly GCA_017417585.1). Classification (GTDB taxonomy): domain Bacteria; phylum Verrucomicrobiota; class Lentisphaeria; order Oligosphaerales; family Oligosphaeraceae; genus RGIG1601. The sequence continues at coordinate 24,831 of JAFPYX010000100.1, read as the reverse complement.
GCGATCCGCACGTCCGCACCAGAGATAGGTGGCGGGTGTCTCCATGTCGGACTCGTTGTTCATCGCCTCGAAATAGCCCTCGCGCGTGGGACGCACCTCGGCGGTTTCCGGTCCGTCGTAGCCGATAGTGAAAAAGTCATCCAGCATCTGGTTGAAACGGTCGTTTCCGCCAGCCAGCACGATGCGTTTTGTCATGCCGGTGTGCGGACGGAAGGAGTAGTTCCGGTAGTTCCCCTCGTAGTAGATGGCGTCTTGCACGAGATATCCGGTCGCCGAGTCGTATGCCTTTTCCCACAAGGCACTGTGTTCCTGCAACGCTTTCGCGTATTCGGAATCTCCGCAACTTTGCGCGATGATCGAGGCCGCATGGTATGCTCCGGCGATGTCCAGGATATGCGTAGGGGACTTTCCGGTGTAGTCGGCGTGGCGGAATTCCGCCATGAGCGCGTGCTTCACCCGCGAATAGTCGTCCGAGGTGAGGATTCCGCGCATAATGCCGTCGCACAGCGTATAGACCACGAGCGCCGAAGCCTGGTTGGACTCGCGGTCTAGGTTCGCGTTCATCGAATAGAAGATGGGGAAGAAGCCGAAACGAGCGATAGTGTCCAGCATGGAGAGCAACAGCGCACGCGCGTGGCTTGGCGCAACGGAGAGCGCTAGAGGAAGTTGCGTGCGATACATGTCCCACATCGTGACGAAATCGATGTAGCCGCCGTCGTGCCGAACGGGTTTGACCAGCGAATGGTAGAGACAGCTGTAGAAGCGTGTGGACAATGTGGGGTCGGGGAATTCCACGCGGATGCGCTCAAGTTGGGTGGACCAGGCTTCCTGCGCCTCATGGAGTACGCTATCAAAGCCCTTAGCATCGGCCTCTCTCGCGTGGCGTTCCGCATTCCGCGCATTGACCATTGAGAAGCCAATCGCCATTTCGACGTCCGCAGTGGCGAAATCATATTCGATTACGCAGTTGTAGAGGGCGGATTTGGCGACTTCGCCTTTGACCAAAATGCAGAACCAGATCTGCACGCCGTTGGCAATCAGCGACCCTTGCCAGCCGGTCTCACCGTGGCGGGCGGCGGTATTCCAGTCAATCTGCTCCCCGTAGCGTTTGCCCATGGTGAGACGCAACCCGATGGCATTGAGGTCGATGTCAAGATGGCCGCGTTCGCCGTGGAAGTGGTATCGGTGCATTGCCGCGAAAGGCGCGGCGGTCAATTCAAAATCCACGCCGTAGTCGGCCAGAGTCGCGGAATAGTATCCTGGCTTTGCGACTTCGTTGACGAGGTCGGAGACGTGGCTGATATGGGAACCGGAGGAGCTGGGCGTGCATAGAAGGTAGTTGTAGAAATGGCCGACATAGCCGGTGCCCGACATCTGGAAGTGCGTAATCCCCCAGGCCGCCTTGCGGTCATAGACCTGCGGCGCGGGGCCGTTGCCGGAACAGCCGTTCTTGCCGTAGCCTGTCGGATACGCACCGGAATACGGACAGGCGGATACCCACCCAAAAGGAAGCTGCGCCCCCGGATGCGTATTGCCTGTCTGCGCCTTGAGCCAGTTCCAACCGCGAACGGTGCCTTCCGGCTTACGCGACCGGACGGCGCCATTACCCCAGAAGGGGTCGGCAAAGGAGTATGCTTTTCGCTGTATGTCGGACATCATTTCAATATCCAGACTTCCTCCGGAATGGGTTGGTTCAAAACCACATTGCGAAAATGGATGGTCAGGATGCCGCCGCTCTTTTCCTCAATGCGAATGCGCACGACATGAGTGAGGTCTTCGGAGAATTCAATCTCGATGGCTTTGGTGAAGACCGGCAGCATTCCACCACTCGGCGAGAGCCGCACGCAATTTGCCGACACCACAGTTATCTGAGCCTCTTTGCGCAATGCGGAAAGGTCGCCGGAAAGCCATTGGCCCAGACGTTCCTGAAGCAACTTGATCCACGGGAACTTCGTAGCTGAGATGGAAATAATCTTCCCTGTCTCGCCATCCCATTGCGAAAGTTTGCCATCCTGCATCCGGAAGGCACTAGACAACGGTGTCTCCACGCGCCACAGCAACCGCGAAGCGGACGCGTCGTAGGCGAGACGCCCCGTAAACTCCAGTTTCATTTCCAAGGCCGGAAGCTCGCGAATCTGCGTGAAATCGCATTGGATGGTCTGAACCGCGACTAGCTTGCCCGACAGTTGACGTTGGAACGCATCCACATCCAAAGCATCCACCGCGAAAAGGCTTATTGATAAACAAGATAATATATTTATAATAAATAATTTAATCATCATTTTATATTCCGCAGGTCGAAGAATCTGGTAGGTTTGCGGGAACGCCCGTAGACATGCAGGCGAGCATCTTCCAAGGTGACCAGCTTGACTTTGGGCTTCACGCGGGTACGCGTGGCGACGCGCTCCCGAATTACCTCGGAAGAAAGTTCCGGATGGCCTGGATCGATAGATACGCAGACCGTCACCTCGTCGGAAAGTTCTGCGCCAGTGACCTCAAGGTAGTATTCATCCACTCCGGGAATGGCATCCAGCGCTGCGGTGAATGTAGCGGGGTAGATACTGGTTCCGTGAACCTTTAGGAGTTGCGCTTTGCGTCCGACGATGGGGCCAAGACGTGGCGTGTGGCGTCCGCAGGCGCAGTCTCCAGGGATGATGAATCCCATGTCGCCGGTGCGGAAGCGGAGGAGCGGTAGGCCTTCGACCTGAAGAGGCGTCAGGACGATTTCGCCGATTTCGCCCTCTGGTAGCCGGTTGCCATTCTGGTCGAGGATTTCGGGAATCACGAGGTCCGCGGCGGCATGTCCACCCGCACATTCGTTGCATTCGGCAAAACTGCTCTGGGTCTCGCTTGCCGCATAGGTGGAGTGCGCCGCGCCTGGCCAGTAGCTGTTGAGCTGCTCGCCCAGTTCGGTGAGGCTGAGATCGCTTCGGCGGAGGGGCTCGCCGATGCACATCGCGGTTCGGACGGAGTGCCCGTCCAGGCCATTCTTCTCCAGATATCGCACCAGCCGTGCCAGAAAGGAAGGCACTCCGACAATGCCTTCGGGCTTTATTCGCATCAGAATCTCCGCGTGGCTTTCGACGGTATTGAGACCATTGCGGATTCCAGTGGCTCCCAAGGCGACGACTCCACTGAAATAGGCCAGCCCTGCAATGAAGCATCGATCCATCGTGCAGGTCAGCAGCACGCGGTCTCCAGGTTTCATGCCGGCAGAGAGGAATCCGGTGGCATCCGAGTACGCCAGCCTCGCCAAGTCGTTCTTAGTGTACGCAATCTGGCAGGGTACGCCAGTGGTTCCGCTGGTGAAGCCCAGATCCGCAATCTGCTCTCGCGGCACCGCGATGAACTGCTGTCCGAAGTCTGCAAAGTCGCTTTTGTCCGTAATGGGGAAATCCTGCAGTTCCTCAAGGGAATACTCACGGTCGGGAAAGCGCGCCAGCACCTCGCGATAGTATGGCGAGTCGTTGCGCAGATGCTTCAGGTGCGCATTGAAGAGCGCGGTTTGAAGCTTGTGAATCTCCTCTTTGGGCAGGAAGCCCAGATCATTGTGGCAATCGAATTTCTGCATGGGTTGGAAAGAAGGCTCACCTTTACGCGAGCGATCACCGGGACGGAAACGGTGTTGTATTCAGAGCCAACATTGCTTACAGGGTGATGGTGGTTTCCTTGCCGGCGACAAGCTTCGCGGACTTGCGGCCGGGCAGCTCCAGAGTCGCCTCGATGCCCTTGGGCACGCTGCAAGTGAATTTGCGTTTGCCACGTACGGTCTCGAGCCGGCTGACAATCTTGCCCTGCGGTGCCTCGTACGAACAGTCGAAGTCCTTGAGGTCCTTGAGGTCCACTGCGGGCTTGAGGCAGATTTTTGCGAAACCGGGCGCGGTCGGCTGGATTCCTGCAAAGTATCGATAGATGCAGGCGGAGGTGTCGCCAAACATGATGTGCGTCTGGGAGGAATTGCCATTCCATTCCTCCCAGAGCGTCGTCGCGCCCTGCTCTTTCCAATGAATCCAACCTGGGAACTGATTCTGGGTGAAAAGCTTGAAAAGTTCTTCCAGGCAGCCATTTTCGCCCAGGGTCCGCGGAGTGAACTTGGCGCCCATGATGCCGAAGTCTGCGATGTAGTTCTGCTGCTTCAGGAGCTTCAGAAGCTTGCCGAGGGTCTTCTGAGGCGTGGGCGAGAAGCCAAAGTAGAGGCTGGTGGCCAGCGCGGTCACGGAGTCGTTGGCGCACCCGCCGTCCGGGTGGGCAAATCTGGCGTTGAAGCCGTCGTGGATGCGGTTGGCCAGCGTCTCCCACCAGACCAGGTCATCTGTGCGACCGAGCAGTCTGGCAAACTCGATCATCCGACGGACATCGAGGTAGTAGAAGCCCGTGACCACGACGGCGGTCTCCGGCGCGTGGGACGCCTTGTATGGGCACCAGTCGCCGAGGCCGAAGTCCACCACGCCGTTGGTGTCGTGCCAACGGCAGTAGTCGAGGTACTTGGCCATCCGGTCGTATTGCTCGTGGATGAGCGTATCGTCGCCGTAGAACTGCCAGAGCTGGTATGCGTCCTCGAAGATGTACGAGTCCCATGCTGGACCATTACCCCAGTTGAAGCCCCATCCACCGGTGGGGGCGATGCCGGGCAGCTGTCCGGAGGGCCGCTGGGCATCCATGAGCGTGCGTCCGAAGTGGATGTCCGCCAGGCGTGTGTCGAAATTCCAGAGACCGGTCTCCAGTGCCAGATTCGCATCACCGGTCCAGCCGTTCTTCTCGCGGTGCGGACAGTCGGTTGGGATGCCGGTGAAATTGCAGAGGTAGGTATGTGCGGTGGTCTGTTGGAGCCAGTTCAGATTCTCGTTGCTGGTGGTGAATGAGCCGACTTTGCGGAATTTGTTGTGGATGAAGCAGGCGGTGATCCTGTGGAGCGTCACGCCTGGGGAGGTAGTCCAGCAGCGCACATACCGGAATCCGTGGTAGGTGAAATGCGGGTGGAGCTTCTGACGCCCCTGCCCGTTCAAAGTGTATTGGTCACGCTGGAAGAAACCGCTCTTGGCAAAGACCTTAATCTCTTCTGTGTCCAAGTCTCCACTGGCGCGAAGTCGCTCGCCATGTTCCAGCATGACCTGGCTTCCGGCAGGGCCTTCGACTTCGATCTCGCACCAGCCTGTCAGGTTCTTGCCAAAGTCGTAGATGGTGCAGTGGTCGCTGCGCCAGTAGCTGGCGGTCACGGGAATCCGCTCGGCGACCACACAGGGTTCGCACTCCTCAGGGCAAAGCACGCCCGGAGGAGGATTTGAGGGCAGGACAGCTCTCCAGGCGGAGTCGTCAAAATCCGGCTGGCTGACGACCTCAGGCTCCAGTCCCATCCGCGTGTCCTGGAACTCGCCATTGCGCAAGGCATTCATCGTGATGAAACTTGCCTCGCCCTTCCAGGCAGGGCCTGATGCCGACAGGACATTGCCATCGCCATCCTCAAGCTGAAGCAGCAGCGACGGCTCGCTGCGCCAGGGCGCGAATTGGAACTCCCAGACCTCCTTGGTCTGCGGATTGTACCAGCCGTTGCCCAAAAGCACCGCTATGGCATTCCGGCCTTTTTTCAACAACTTGCCGACTTTCAGACAGAGATAGCCGGTGTGTTCGGAAAACTGCGTGACCACCGGTGAGAGTACCTGCTCGCCGACGCGTCGGCCGTTGATGAACACCTCGCACCACCCAGGAGCGGCAAAATACAGCAGTGCTTCTTTCGGCACTTTCGCGCAATCGAAGGTTGTGCGGAGCCATGGCGCACCTCGTCCCGCAAAGAGTTCGGTGCGGTCCAGACCGTCCGGAGCAGCAAAAGGTGCGCAAATCCATTTCCCCGTCCAGACGGGTTCCGGGTAGCTGGTGGAAAGTACTGTCATGGATTTTGTTCCATTTAGGGTTGAGATATCCCGTAGGCTAGCCAATGCAACATCAGACGAGAATTATGAAATCTCAGCTAATGTAATGCTTTTTTACCGGTAGATGGCATTGTTTTCCGCTTTCTTTATTTGACTTTTTCGTTTTTGGCATTATGTAATAGGCAATGCACATTGTTCGTGCAGGAGACAATCCATCAAACAGGAGCAAGTACGATGAAGAAATTCTTCCTGGCCATCGCCGCCCTGGCGACCCTCGTCGCCGTTACCAGCTGCGGCTCCCTGCGCACTCCGCCCAACAGCGCCCGCACTGACAAAGTCTGGTACTACACCTTCTTTGGCATCTCCGTCGAGAGCGCCGTCTATGGCGACGGTCTGGTCGTAAACCCAATCAACAACTGATTGGATTTCGTCATTTGACACTTAAAAGCATTCATTATCAACCTTGAGGAAACGAGCAATGAAGAAATTCTTCCTGGCCATCGCCGCCCTGGCGACCCTTGTCGCCGTTACCAGCTGCGGCTCCCTGCGCACTCCGAGCAACAGCGCCCGCACTGACAAAGTCTGGTACGACACCTTCTTCGGCATCTCCATTGAGAGCGCCGTCTATGGCGATGGTCTCATCGTAAAATAACAGATTCCGCTGAGAAGCGATTGTCTGCTTTCGGGGTCGTTCATTCGGCCCCGTTTTTTATGGTAGACTCGCCCAAAGAGATTAACTTTTTTCATGCTCGTTTCCGCGCTCCAGTTCATTCTCCGCCACAAGCGCATCGCCTGGCTCGTCGCGCTTCTTGCCGTGCTGTGCGGCGGACTGGCGATGTATCGTGGCCACTACGGAACGCGCATCGACGGCGTCTTTCCCGAAGGCTCGGCGTCCGCGAACGCAATGGCGCTCCTCGCCGAAAGCGGACTCTCCAACCGTCTGGTGATCGACTGTGATTTCAGCCATTGCCCTGGGAAGATCGACAACCCTAATCATTTTTATCTTGCAGAACTCGACCACGCCGTCGAGCGTCTAGCCGCACTTCCAGGCGTGCACGAGGTGCGCTTCCGTACCCTTCCGGAGAACCTCGAAGACAACCTGGATGCGCTTCTTCCCGCGATTCCCCAGCTTCTCCCGCCTCCCGAGGTCACTCCTGAGCTTGCCGACGATATCGCACGCAACACGCTCAAGCAGCTGATGATGCCCACCCCCGGTGCCTCCGCCATCCTGCGCAACGACCCATTCGGCCTGCGGAACCAGTTGCTTCTACGGCTACAGGCATTGAGGCAAACCACGGGATTGAAATTCGACGAAACGAAGTCATTCCTCTGCTCGCAGGATGGAACTCACGCGCTCATCGTGCTGGAACTCGACATCCCCTACTCCGACTCCGCCGCCACGCGCCAGCTCATCTCGCAAATTCAGGAAATATTGACTTCACCACAGACATTGGACGCCGGACGGCAGACGGCAGACGACGAACCTCTGACCTCCGACCTCTCACCTATGACCTTTCATCTGGTCGGTGCGCATCTGCACACCATCGGCAACGAGGACACCATCCGACACGACCTCGCCATCATCGGCATCCTCTCGCCGATTTTTCTGCTGGTGCTCTTCCTAAAGGTCTTCCGTGGCGATTGGCGGTGCATCTGGATTCCCCTCATCCCTGCCGCCGCGACCGTGGTGATTGCAGGACTGATGACAATGGTCGTCAACACCCTGCAACTCTTCGTGTTGGGACTTGGCGGGAGCATTCTGGGTCTGGCGGTGGACCAGGGCATCCATGTCTATATCGCATGCCGTGAGGAGAATCCGGAGCATCGCTTGTCACGGCTTGCCAAGCCCCTTGCCCTCGGCGCAGGAACCTCCATCGCCGTCTTCCTGCTGCTACTTTTCACCCGTAGCCCCGCGCTTCAGCAACTCGGAATGCTGGCAGGCGGAGCACTCTCGCTCAGCCTCCTGGCGTCATTCTTCCTGTTGCCGACGCTTCTAACGCGGCGCATGTCGCGCCGCGCACCGGACCAACGCCGCGCACCGGACCAGCCGTGCGAAGCGGACCAGCCATGCTCAACGGCTCAACCTCGCAAATCGAATCTCTTCCTTGCGCCAATCAAACTCCCCGCGTCCGTTGTGGTTGTGTTGACGGTGTTGGCAACCGCACTCTCCTTTGTGCCCAAAATGACGACCTCCTTTCGGGTGGAAGCCTTGGATGGCATCCCCGGAAAAGTCCGCCAAGACGAATATCACTACCAGACCGCCTGGCAACCCGACCAGCCCAATCTGCTGCTGCTCCGCGACGCTGACGGCTCCCAGACACCACAGCTGCACGTCGCCCTGGCCAAATACCAACCCGTATCGCCCCAGACCTTCTGGCCAGACGAATCCACCCGCGCCGAAAACCTCGCGGCCTGGCGTAACGCCCCCCTGGACACCTGGGAAAAGCTCCTTGATTCCGCCGCCATCGCCCGTGGGCTCCCCAAGGGCTTCTTCCAGCCTTTCTTTGACAAAACACGACAAAACCTGACAACCCCGACATCCGAGCCGCCCGGATGGCTTGCCCAAGCCTATCATCAGCTTCGACGCAATGGCATCTCAAGCTTCTTTCTCGCCGAACCGCCGGAGAGTCCAGAGGCGTTGTCAGCATGCACGGATGGCTTTGATGCGGCCTACCTTGCGCCCGAGGCCTTGCGTGCCATCCTCACGCATGACTTCGGCCGTCAGCTGAGCTGGCTTCTGGGTGCCGCGCTGGTCATCATCCTTCTGCTGACCTGGCTCACTTTCCGTTCCGTCAAAAAGTTGCTTCTGGCGCTGCTTCCCGTCCTCCTCACCTTGCGGTGGCTCACCGCCCTCTTCGCCTATTTCGACCATCCCATCACGCTGATGACCGCCATTGGCGGCATCCTGCTGGTCGGTCTTGCCATCGACTACGGCGTATTCGCCGTGCAGTGGCTGGACGAAGGGAACGACTCCACCATCCCGCAGGCGATGCACCTCTCGGCCCTCACGACCATCTTCACCACGGGAATCCTGCTCTTTTCGGACCATCCTGTGCTCTTCGACCTCGGCCTCGTCCTTTCCTTGGGCATCACCCTCGCCTACCTGATTGCGAAACACATCGTGCCTGCGGTCGCCTGCCTCGTCACCAGAAGATTTTAAAAGCGAATCTTATATTATATCCATGCGCAGAAAACATCATTATTTTGGCTGGGAGCGTGGCACGCCTCCGCCTTTGGAACTCACCGTCACACGCACTTTGCGTTTCAGCGAGGTCGATGCCCTTGCCATCGCTTGGCATGGCAATTATCTGCGCTTCTTCGAGGATGCCCATACCGAACTCATGCGAGCCATCGGCCTGGACTACAAACAATACTTTGAGCAGGGTCTTGGCGCCCCCATCGCCCAGGCACATGTAGACTATCATTGTCCATTGCGGCTTGATGAATCATTCACGGTCACCGCACGGCTTTTTTGGAATGAGGGTGCTCGGCTCAATGTCGAATACGAAATCCACACGGCAGACGGCATGCTTGCCGCCACAGGCTATACCGTGCAGATGTTCGTGGAACTGGCCACTCGGCAACCATGTCTGACCATTCCACCCTTGCTTGCCGAATGCCAGCGACGGTGGCGAGAACAAGAATTTGCGGAGTTGTCTGCTACGAGAACAAGTGAACTATGATATATCTGACTTTCCCAGCACTCATCACCCCCCTGGGAGATAGCCCTGAACTTTTTTTCCAGGCATTGCTGGAGGGGCGTCGTGGTTTCACTTGTCCACTCCATTTTGAGTCTCATGGGCGGCGACTGGGAGTTTGCCACCAAATTGACGACCACGAGGAATTTGATGAACGCTACACCGAAGAGGAACGCAACTCCTTGCCGCCTCGTTTGCCTCGTGCGCATCGCTTGCTGAACGCCCTACGTGCAAAACTCCCTGACAATCTGCCCCAACGCCTCTATTTGGCTACTACTGTGGGCGACATCGACCTGGTGACCGCCGGCGGTGTTCCGGAGCCGGACAGCCCGCAGTCGCTCTTGGCCTATGCCCGAAAACTCTTTCATGCCGAGGAAGAAGCCCTGCTGGTCTCCTCGGCATGCGCATCTGGTCAACGCGCCATCTGTCTGGCGGCGGACGCCGTCGCGCGGGGCGAGATCGACTCGGCATTGGTAGTCGGATGCGACCAGACCTCCGAATTCGTGACCTCGGGATTCGGTTCGCTCAGCGCACTTACCGACGATCTCCCCAGACCATACGACGCCAATCGCTCCGGCATGACGCTTGGCGAAGCCGCCGCCGCCGTCATTGTGACCGCCGAAAAGCCCGCAAGCGGTCTTTCAGCGCGAATGGCAGGCTATGGTGAAAGTTGTGATGCCACGCATATTACCGCACCGGATGCACAGGGGACTTGGCTGGCCGAGGCCATCCGCAAGGCGATGCCAGAAGGACTATGCCCCAATGCCGTCATCGGGCATGGCACGGGAACCATCTACAACGACCAGGCGGAATTGGCCGCCTTGCAGATTGCCTTTCCTAGCCATCGTCTCCCACTCTTCTCTTTAAAAGGAAATATCGGGCATACCCTTGGAGCCACGGGAGTCCTCCAAGTAATTGCGGGCATGGAAATCCTCGCCACTCGGCAATTTCCTCCGCAGGCAGGTTTGGAAACTCCTGCCCAGGGCGCGAAAAATGCGGTTGCCGCGACATCGCGACGGCTTCCCGCAGACGCGCATACCGTATTGAGCCTCAACGCGGGGTTCGGTGGCCTGAACAATGCCCTGCTGCTCACCGATCTGGACATTCCCCTGCAAGGAGAAGGTCCTATCGCGAAAACTCTTCCGCGGCCGGAACTGCTTGACCTGGAATGCGACACTACTTGTGAAGAACGGCTTGGCGAGGAACGTGATGCGCTTGTTGCACGCGGGGTGCTCTCAGCCGAGAACACGGCGGACTTCCGCCGCGCCAGCCTCGCCGTGAAACACGCCATCCTCGCCGCCGCCAAACTCAAGGAGCGCATGGGCAATGCATGGCACACCGAAGAAATCACCGTCATCGGCTACGAAGGCGATGGAGTCCGCCATAGCAATCCTGCCTACTGGAAAGACTACATCGACCACGGTCGGAGGCGAGGCCGAGGAACGCTTTTCGTGGACACCCTCGCCTCCATCCCCCTCTGCGAAGTGGCTATCGCCCTGCAACTGCACGGGCCAGCTGGATATCTCCAGGGCAAATCCTTTGACGAACTATTCCCCCCGCGCCAAGTCGGCTTGACAGAACCGCAGATGGATTGCATAAACGACAATCGCGATTTGCGACTTCGCACCTCGAAAACACGCCTGACATTGCTTATCAGCGCCCATGCCGAATTTGCCGCCGCCTTCCTATTCGGAATCGCCCGTCTATGAAGATCTGGTGTGTCATTCCCGTTTACAATCATGCGGAGACCCTGGTGAAGGTCGTTGCACGCGCCAAGGCATATCTCCCAGTCGTGGTGGTGGACGACGGCAGCACAGACCTTTGCAAGCGGCATCTCCACGCCTTGGACAGACATGGCGCCCGGCTGGTTCAGCACGAAAGGAACCGCGGCAAAGGCGCGGCCATTCAAACTGCGTTAAAGCTCGCCCTCCAAGAGCATATTGATTACATCATCGCTTTGGATGCCGATGGCCAGCATTTTCCCGAAGACCTGCCGAAATTTATAAACGCCATTGAAAACACCCAGGAGGAGACGCTGTTCATCGGCTGCCGGGATTTCCCCAAGAACGCTCCATCGTCGAGTCGTTTTGGCCGCAACTTCGCCAATTTCTGGCTGAAGATTGAAAGTGGTGCAAACAGCGAAGACTGCCAAAGCGGCTTTCGTGCTTATCCCGTAGAAGCCACGCTGAAACTGGGCTGCAATGCCAAGGGCTACGCTTTCGAGGCCGAAGTCCTGCCCCGAGCCGTCTGGGGCGGCATCAAGCTCCAAGACATTCCCATTCAAGTTCTCTACCCCAAACATCGTGTCACCCATTTCAACAAGCTATGGGACAACCTGCGCCTCACCGCCATCCATGCATTCCTTGTGATTCGACGGCTGATTCCCTGGCCCGCCAAATGGGTTGTTCAAAGCCCCCGTCCGCACCTTGAGATCCTGCCGTTGCTACGTCATCCTTGGCGTTCATTCAAGGAGCTTTCCCTTCACGATGCCACTCCAACCGGTCTGGCGGCTGCCGCGGCAGTCGGCACCTTCATTGCAGTACTGCCGATTTTCGGCCTTCATACGGTGGTCATCCTCTATGCCGCTTCCCGTCTGCATTTAAACCAGGTGATGGCCACAAGCATCCAGCATCTTTTCGCCACGCCAATTGCCCCCTTCATCTGCATTGAAACAGGCTACTATCTGCAACACCATCATTTCCTTACCGAGCTTTCCCTCCAGACCACGGTCAAAGAACTCCATCTGCGTTTTCTGGACTGGCTACTTGGCAGCCTAGTGCTGGCGCCAATCTTTGCCGCGTTCAGCGCCGGCGTGGTATTTTCGCTTGCCAGGATGGCCCAGCAGCGCCTAAACAAACGCCCTGCCGAGACATTGCCCCCAGCAGTTGCAGAAGCCCCGCCCGCCGCCCGGCCGCAATTGCTCAGTTCCACACGCGGCAATTCCTTCGGCTTCGCCTTCTTTCGATTCCTGCTCAAGTGTTTTGGCCTTCGCGTGGCGGGGGCCTTTATTTGGCCGGTGACCTTCTTCTATGCCCTTTTCGACCGAACCGCCGCCCGCCGCGCGGCGCCAGTGCTATCATGCTGTTATCCAGGCGCTTCGTGGATCCGGCGTTTCTGGCACACGTGGCGGCTGTTCACCAACCAGGGACGCGTGATTCTACTGACCAATTATCTTGCATTGACTGGGAAAGACATCCCGATTGAGCTGGAATCCCATCCCGACGCACATCCCTTGCTTCATACCAACGACACGCCAGTCGTGGTCGTCAATTCGCATTTTGGCGGCTGGCAACCCGCATTCATCAACAGCCATCTGATTCATCGAACCATCACTTTCATGGACCAGCCCGACCAAAAACCTTCACTCAATAAATTTCAAACCATAAGGGCAAAAGAAGGCCAGGTGTCGGAAATCGTTAAAAACCAGGATCCTGCCGGCGGGTTGCTCATGGCAATGGATGCCCTTGGGCGCAAAGAGATGGTCGGCATGATGTGAGACCGAGCGATGGAAAGCGCGGGAACTGAAATGCCTTTCCAACATGGCATCCTGCATTTTCTGGCGTCGCCATGGTGGATGGCCGCCCGGATGCACGCGCCTGTGATTGTTTTCCTTGTCGGCCTGCAGTGGCACCCCCTTCGCCTGGTCGCCCGCTTCAGCAAGCCCTTCCATTTGCCGGATGCCTCCAACCGGCGTCTGCGCGAGGCGGACCTCCGTCCGGGAATGGAGTTCTACACTTCCGAGCTTTCGCAGATGCTCCAGCGGTTCCCAGATCAGTGGTTTAAATTTGAGGACTAGCGACGCCGAAATGCCATTGCGGCGCCGCGCAATGGCTCCAGCAACTCGTCCGGCACCTTCAGATTGCCATATCCCACTCCCAGGTCGAGTTTCTTGAAGCGGCTGCCATGGAAGTCAGAGCCACCTGAGACCAGCAAATCAAGATCTCCCGCCATCTGCAGTGCCGTTCGCACTTGCGTTGGGGTGTGCAGTGGATAGTAGGCTTCTATGCCATCCAGACCGCGGTCTTTAAGCTCCACTGCAATACGCCGCATCTGGAGATTGGTATAATGCCCACGGGTGAAGGGGTGCGCCCAGACCGCCGCGCCGCCCATGGAATGAATCGCGGCTATTGCCGCCTCAGGAGTCGGCAGCTGGCGGCGGACATACGCGGGTTTTCCGGAGGCCAGCAGGCGGTCGAAGGCCGCCTGGCTGTCCTTGACATAGCCCCTTGACACCAGGGCGGCGGCGATGTGCGGACGCCCCAGAACCGCCCCTCCGCACTGCGCAAGCACCTCTTCCAGCGAGAGGCCGTATCCCAGCCGGTTGAGCGAGGCGATCATTTTCAGGTTCCGCTCATTGCGCCATTTTATGACCTCGGAAAGCAACGACTCCATGCGCGAGGAGTCGCCATCCAGGAACAGCCCCACGATGTGGTAGCTCCGGTTGGGGTCGTCCGCCTCGCAGGCGGCCAACTCGATGCCGGCGACCGCCTCGATGGCGCGTCCTCGTGCGGCCTGGAGGAATTCGGGGACACCGTCCAAGGTGTCATGGTCGGTCAATGCCAGGGCCTTGAGCGATTGTTTCGCCGCCACTTCAAGAAGTTCCCCCGGAGACAACGAGCCATCCGAGGCCGTACTATGACAATGTAGGTCAATCAAGGCAGTAAAGGGAAGACATTCTGGAAACCGGAGTTATATTTGCCGACGATATGCATGCGATGCATTTTGGGTATATCCCCACACTGTAATCTTTCGAGCCGATTCTGCCCATGACAAACGGGATTGTCGCCAAATTTTACGCCAGCAGCCTTCTCCTTATCCTGTCATTGCTGGAATGGCCTTGTGTTGCGCATGAATTTACGCTAAGTGCCTGCCAGCGTCAATTCACGCACTCCGGTTCCGCATCACCAGTCAACCTGGAGACGATCAACCAAGTTGACCTGTTGCGTTTCAGTGCGCATTTCACCGCAGAAGGCAATGGCCGAGCCTGCTGGGATCTCCCCTTTCATCTTGACCTTTCCCAATGCGCCGGCGTGAAATTGCGCATCCGGTGTCTCAATACCCATCTTACCAGTCAACTTTGTATCTATATACAAACCTCTGACGGCTGGCAACGCGCAACCATCACGCCCAGAGCCACCGGTCATTGGGAGGACATCATTATCCCCAAAAGCGATTTCCTGCCGGAAAGCCAGGCCAACGCCTCCTGGAAGAACTGCACCCGCCTTCGGCTGGACGCCTGGCCCAGCTCCCCCGGCACCTTCGTCTTCCAGCTGGCAAAACTAGAGCTCCTCAACGCAAATGCGCCATTGGCGTTGCTGCGATGCGGACTGCATGAGAACATGGATGACGCAAAACGCCGCGAGGCACTGCGGTTTTGCCAGAAGCTCGGCGAAGCACTCGCCTCCGGCGGAATCTATCCGGCTGTGATTGACGAACCGGATGCCACCGCCACCGCCTTGCATTCCTATTCCTGTGTACTCGTCCCCGCCGCCGAACAAACAGGCGCGGCCGCCACCCAGCAACTATGCACTTATCTGCGGCAGGGAGGGCACGTCGCCGCCTTCTATGCCCTGCCAGCCAAACTCGCCACCGCAATGAAACTTCCGCAGGGAAAATTCACCAAGGCCTCCGCACTGCCCAGCCCGCTGGCGCAAATCACCACCGAAGACGGCGCGCGCTTCCAGCAGAATTCCGGCGCATTCATGGCCGTCCCCGCATCCTCGTCCCCCGCCTTGCGCATCCGTGCCTGGTGGGTTGACGCCTCCGGCGCCCGAACGCAATGGCCGGCGATTCTCCAGACCAGCCAGGGCATCTGGATGACGCATGTCTATCTCAACCAGGACCCCGACCATGCCGTGCCGATCCTGGTGGACCTGCTTGAGGCTTTCGTCCCCTCGCTACGCGAAACTGGCGCCGGGACGCTCTGCCGGCAAGCCGTCTTTGCGGTGAACAACGCGGGAAAAGACTTCCCTCACACGGCCGCCAGGAAAGCGCTCCAGCAGGCTCAGAAATCCTGCCAGCGTGCCGACTACCCAGCCACGCGGAACGCGGTCCAACGGGTCTTCAGTGAACTCGCCGACGAGGCGGTGCCGGCCATGGCCCACTGGGACGAAGAGTCGACCCGCGCCACCGAACTGCGCGGCGTCTGGATGCAGTCCCCGACCGGCCTGTCAGGTCAGAGCTGGGGCAGCACCCTACTGCGGCTCAGCCAGGCACGGTTCAATGCGGTCTTCCCGCGCTTCCTCATGCCCTACGGCGTTGCATGGCGCAGCAACACCACCGCCCGGCTGACAGGAATCGCCCCGGCCAGCGACCCTGTCTCGGAATGCCTTGCCGCCGCGAAAAACTACGGCATCCAGGTCCACGCATGGGCGTGTCTTCTCAGCATCGAGGACGCCCCGGCTGCTATCCAAAGACAATTTGCGCAGCAGGACCTCCTGCAGCGCACCGCATCCGGCAAGCAGGTGATGTGGCTATGCCCGTCCCGTAAATTCACCCACGACCTGTTGCTCCGGGAAGTTCGGGAACTGGTCCGGAACTATGCCCTGGACGGCCTGCAATTCGACATGCTCCGCTATCAAGGCAGCGAGACATGCCATTGCGACACATGCCGCGAGCTTTTCGTTCGTTATTTGAAACATCGTCCGGAGAACTGGCCCGCAGGCTCCCGTGTCCCCCAGGCCTATCAAAAGCAATGGGAGGCGTTCCGCTGCCATCAGATCGCGCAGCTACTGCAGGAACTCTCCGAAGCCGCCCATGCAATCCGGCCTTCTCTTCGCATCTCAGCGGCCGTCTACCCGGAACTCTCCACAGCCCGTCGCAATGTCGGCCAGGACTGGCAAGCCTGGCTGACACGCCAATACATCGCCTTCGTCTGCCCCATGAACTACCAGGCGGGCACCAGCATGTTCCAAGGCAACCTCACACAGCAAAGCGAGGCTTTGGGCACTCATGCCTCGGAGCAGCTGATCCCCGGCATCGGCGTGACTCCGAAAAGCCTGACTGCAGACGAGACACGCCGACAAATCCAGGCCACTCGCAACGCCGGCCTCAACGGCTTCATCCTCTTTGAATACAATGCGCAAAGCGCCCAGGCGATTCTTCCCTTCCTGATGCGGTAGAACAATCCGCCCGACGAATTCCGGATCTACCATGCCCGCCAGGCGAAGGCAAGCATCACTCCGCCGAGGACCAGGAAAAGCACGGTCATCAGGAGCTTGGTCTGGAAGACATTGTCCTTGGCGAACTTCGTCAATTTATTGGCCCCGACGCCAAAATAGGCCAGCAGCGTCACTCCGATCAGAGGCAGGATGAACGCGAGATTATAGAGCAGAAGCAGCTGGAACGCCCGCCAATCAAATCCCTCCGCAATGATTGCCATGATCATCGGCAGGTAGACCTGACCGGTGCAGACAAATTCCATGGAGGAGACCACGCAGCCGAGCACCACCGCCCCTGGCAGCGCCAGCCAGCCTGTCATCTTGGACCAGCTGTGGATCCTGTCATGGATCTTCCGATGCGTCTGGGTGTCCAGCCCCATCGACATGTCGGTGGCCTTTCCGCTGCGGCGATACCGGATGGCATCCCGGAGATGCAGCACCGCAAACACAAATCCCACCAGGGCGAAGAAGCCATAGATCAGCACCTTCAGAATCCGGAACCGCGTGAGGAAATCCCCAATGAAGCTCAATCCGACTCCGAAGAGCAGGTAGGAGACAAACACTCCTGCGCAGAAGCACAATCCGACCGCCAGGACAAAGTGGCGGCGACGTTTCAGATAAAGCAGATAGCCAATCAGGAAGATGGAAGTGGCGAAGGTGCACGGGTTGATGCCATCCACCAGGCCACCCCCCAGAATCGTCCAAACCGTGACATTCTTCAGATAAGCGCGCTGTTCCTCATGCAGTTCCTCGCGCTCCTCTTCGGTGATGTCCTTTTCCCAAAAAGGCGTCTCGGAGGCCTCCTGTCCCTTCAGTGCGCCTGCCAATTCCTCAACCGTCGCGATGCGTCCGCTGACGAAACCGCCGTTCCACACCACGATCGGTGCGAGGTTCTCATCCGTCGTGGCAAGATTGAAATGCCGTTTCACCCGAGCCAGCATGATCTGCCCTTCCGGAGTGGTGACCTCGAAGCGCGTGACTTCCAGGCCGGGCATTTCCCTGGCCAGCAGATCCAGCTCCCGGCTCTGCCGTTCGCAATGCTGGCAATTCTCGGCGGTCTCGACATACAAAAGCCGCTTGGGCGCCGTATTTGCCTTCGTGGCGTCTGCCACAGGCTCCTCTTGAGTCGCAGCCTGCTCTGCCGACGACGACGCTTCGGGTGGTCGTCGGGCAGGGGCAGGGGCATAGTCCCATTCGACAATCACGTCCTCCGCCTGGTCGGCGGCCTGCTGGACAGTCTGGAAAGCCGTGCCTCGCGGCGTCAGCTTCAGCAGCTCGTCCAGCTTCGGCCACGCCTCCTCGAATTCCGCCATGCTCTCCAGCATCCGGTTGCCGGCGAGCATGACCGGCAAGGTGATGCTGGGACGCTCGACCTTCAACGCCTTTTCCAGCCATTTCAGGAAACGGTAGTTGTTTTCGTTGTCGACATTCACGAAGACCAGCACCGCGCCTTCGTCCGTCAATTCACGTTCCTCCATCCATCGTGCCTTGACCTCGGCGCACTGGTCGCAGTTGGTGCTTCCGAAGAGCAAAAGCCAAGGCCTTGCCTGTGCCGTGGCAAGCAGGCAAAGAAGGCAAACGCCAAACCATTTTTTCATGAGGCCGCGCATATCGTTTATTTGGCAAAGCCAGGTTGAACATTGTCGGAGGCGGGAACAAATTCACTTGCCTCCACATCCCAGACCCATTGGGCGGCATTGCTGACCAGGTGCCAGGACGAACCTGCCGGCGGCGTGGCCGCACCGGCAGAGCGCAAGACCACGGACGGCTTCCCTTGAATCGGGCCACGCACCCAATACGCACGCCCTGGCTCCACCTTGTCAACCAGCTCCGGAGAACGCCGGAGCGGATCGACGCCGTATGGTCTCAGCCACTCGGCCAGCGCCCTGCCCTGCTGGTCGGAAATCTTCCGTGTGACGCCCCAGAGCTGCCACCCTTCCACAAAATCCGCGGCCGAGACCCATTCGTCCACCGCAGTCTGCTCGAAGACGGCGGAAATGACCTCCGAAGGAAGCTTCCCCGTTTCCAGCGCCTGCACCTCGACCAGCTTCACCGTCTTCGGCAACGAGGCGCTGGCACCTTTGACGGCGGCGCCGCCATCCACCCGATAATAACAAGTGCCGGAAACGGGCGCGGCCGTCATCGTCGCGCCGTTGTCAAAAACCACGGGACTTTTTGTGGCCACGCCGTCCGCCAGCCAAGTCACCCTGGGAGCGGGTGTCTTTTCAATTACCACCGTCGCGCAAGCGGAGCTGACCTCCTCGTCACGCCAGGAAACGACTTTCACCGTGCATGGCCGCGTCACCGTGAGCGGTCCGGAAGTAATGGCGACATGGTTTTCCTCGTCCGGCATCGTGCCGTCCAGCGTATATGCGAATCTGACGCCGCTCTCAGAACAGGAGAAGCTCACCTCGATAGAATCTGAGAAAGGCGTTGCGGCAGAAACCTTCGCCGTCGGCGCAGGCGGCGGAGGGAGACGGGTATAGGTCGCGCTGAAGTTGTTGGCAACGAGCGTGCCACCTTCATAAATCGCGACTTTCAGTGTACAGGTATCGGTCAATTCAATGCCTTCGTCGTCCTCCGGATCGTAAAGAGTGCTCTTGTTCGATGGAGTGCTCCCGTTCGTCGTGTAATAGAAGCTCAGCACTCCCTCGTCGTAGGAGGTCTCCAGGAACACGTGGAGGCCGTCGGCACCGAACCTGGTTCCCGTCTCCGGGAAGAACTCCATGAGTTCCGACACGTCGTCCGGCTCCCATACGAAATTGTCCAGCCAGACCTTGGAAGGCAGAAAGATATTGATGCCCATGTCCTTGTCCGTAAGCACCGGCTTTTCATAGTCTTCGGAGTCCAGTGCCTTCAGGACCGCGAAATGAATAGTATGGTTGTAGTGGTCGGTTCCGACATCGATGCTGAAGTTGTTGAAAAAGGACTCGCCATACATGCTGTAGAAGTATTCGCCGTCATCGTCCTTCTCCGCCACGTCCCAGTAGTCTCCACCAAGTTCCAGCAACGGATCGTCGATGTCGTCTTCGTAGATCACCAGGATGTCGTCGTTTTCCCCCCACACCGCCGCGCAGACATCGAAGAGAAGAACGCCGCTGCCCTTGACCTGGATGTCAAAGTTGGAGACGATGCGTCCGGAGCGTGGTTTCTTCGCCTTGTCCGTCGAGCCGTTCATTTCCAGAAACGAGCTATTCGTGCACTCCACCCCGCCATCGACATTTTTAATCTTATAGCCATTGCTGCGGACAGTCAGCCCCGTGCCAGAGACAAAGGTAACGCCGGCCGGCGAATCCAAGGTTGCCCGCAAGTCCACCGCCGCAAAGAGCCCCATGCCACTTGACATCACCACAGCGAAAATGAGGAGGGATTTTTTCATGTTGGACAAGAGAATCTGGTTATGACGCATTATCGATTGAAATTCGATTGTTCGGTTCAGAAACATTTCGTCGCACGGAAAGCATTGTCGACAAGGGAGGCAAAAGGCCTTCTCGCTGCCTGGAGGCACCTGCGGCGGAGAAATTCAGAGAATTTCCCTCATTTGTCATCTTTCCAGCCAGGCTGGCTGCCATCCTGCGCGGGGGAAAAACCTTTCAACTGTTCGTCCCAGACCCATTGGGCACCTGAAGGAACGAAATGCCATCCGGAGATGGCAGCCGGCGTGGCGGCCTTGGATGCGTAACGAAGCATCGACGGCGGAGCGCTGAAATCCACCCCTGGCACCCAGACCAGGTACGTATTGCCGCCTTGAAGCGACGACGGCTTTATAAAGGAATTTCCGGAAATGGCATAGGGATGAAGATACTCTGTCAATGTCCTCTGGTCGGCGGAAGACATCTCGCCCGGCAACGTGAAAAACGCCCAAGTATCCTTCGCACCTGCCCCAAACAGCCCTTCCGCACTGGTCGCCAGCTGCATATCCAGCCGGGCAAACGACTGAATGACCGGGAGGCTTGCCAGCCTCCCTTCCGCCAAGGCAACCGCCTGCACTACTCCAGTCTCCGTCAACAATCCAGACACGGGATTCAGCAACACCTCGGCATCATCGGGAACAATGGCATTCACCAGGACGGAGTTCACAAAGCAGGTCTCCTGGCTTTCCACGCCATCCACCGACCAGCTCAGAAGAGGCGAAGCAAGTCGTTCGAGTTGACACGAAACCACCGGACTGACATACTTGCCTTCTTCCAACGCAATGACTTTCAGATTCTTGCCGACCAGCTTTGAATTGGAAAGAGTAATCCGGTCGTCATCCGCCTTGGGCGACTTTGTCGTCGGCGTGCTGCCGTCCAAGGTATAGTAATAACTCATTTCACTGTCCGAGGGAGCGTTGAAGACCAATGTCGTCCGGTCGGAGAAATCCTCCATTGGAACCACCGCCACCTCCGGCAGAGGGGCGACCCGGTGATAGCTCGCCTTTGCCTCGCCCACCCAAGTGGCGGTTTTCGTCTCGTATGCCCGCACCCAGACCATGCAGTCATCTATGACGACAATCCCGCCATTGTCATCATCGTCCCCTTCGTCCCCATCGTCGTCGCTCTCTTCTTCGTCATTGTCGTCGCTCTCCTCCTCTTCGTCATCCGCTGCGAGAAGCTCCCGATAGGAGATGCACGGCGATTGAAGGGAGGGTTGCTTGCCGTCTGTCGTGTAATAGAAATCGAAGGCTTCCAGGTCGTAGTCGGAATCGACAAAGACTTCCATGGCCCCCGTGAACTCCGTGCCGGACTCTTCGGAGAGACGCACGGTTTCTAGTCCCTCGTCCGGCGTCCACGTCATGGCATCCAGATAAACGCGGTTTTCCTGGACAAAGCCGTCGTATTCCTCGTCCAGGACATAACTCCCGAACGAATCGCCGTTGCTGTCGTATTTTGCGGAGCCCACCACCGCAATGGTGACGACGTGGGTATAGGCTTCCGCGTCCAGCGTGACAGTGGCGGTCTGCCAGAATTCGTCGGCGGCGAGGTCATAGTACATCTCGCCCCATTTCTCGGCATATTCGCTCCAGTAGCCGGAGTCCTCGAAAAGGAGCTCGAATGGAAGAACCGTGGCTTCAGTCTCGTCATCGGGGTCATCGTATCCATCGGCCTGGAGCGCCTTTGCGTTGTTGCCGTCATAGAGATAGGCCACCAGTTTCGCATCCTTATAGTCGTCCAGGGAAGTTCGGTAGCGGAAGGTCAACGTTCCCGCGCCTTTCACCGTCACCGTAAAATAATTCCTGCTGCGGAGATTCCAGTAGTCCTCATATCCCTTCGCGGAAGGAACTGCGCCAATCAGGCAGCTTTTCCCTACCCAGGAAACCTTGCCGTCGATATTCGCAGGAACTTTGGGAATTGCTCCCGTGTTGACCGTCCAGGCGCTGTTTGAGCCGGAATAATTGCCTGGCGCGGAAAAGACAACACCCGGTGGCGCGTCCAGCGCAGCCTGGATGTCCGTCGCCTTGATGTCCCCACGCAACACAAACGGAGTGAGGAAGACTGCCAGCAGGAAAGCCAAAAGGCCCGTCAATCCCGTCCCCACGCCGGAATCTCCTGTCCGCTGGAATTTTGGAAAAAGTTCACTCATCTATTGCCAGTTGTTGGGATTCAAGGTATTTCCCTTGGTGCGCTTCCCCCTTTTTGATACTCTGCATCCAAAAGGCGGCGAAACATGAAAGACGTCTTTGTTTGCTTTTCAGATAAAATAATGTCAAAAACATTTTTTATTATTGCGCTTGATGACATTTCCTGTTTTCATTTCCAGCTGGGCAGGGACTTAGACTATCGCCATGCAAAAATGTTCCACTCCGGGTCGATTTCAGACAAATTGCATTACATTATGCGCGTCCTACCACAAAAAACATTATCCGGGCAACAACCTGATTCCACTATGATGAATTCCGAAGAACTGCAAAAACTTTTCCAGGCCGCCGCCGAACCGGAAGAACTGCTGAGCTCTTTTGAGGATTTGCTGGCATCTCCCGAGGAGACCGCGAAATTCGTCAACCAGCAGCTTGATCTTTTTGCGACGAATCCCGAACTTCTGGCGGAAGAATCCGGACGCAAACAGCTGCGTTGCATCTTCCTGCTGGCGGGAATGCTCGGCCGCACAGAGCATTTCCAGCCCATCTTCAACCTGGTCTGCCTTCCCGCCTTTCAGGAAAAGGTGGACAAGGAGGACTTCCTGGTCACTGAACTCTCCCGTATCTTCGGCCTGCTTTCCCCGGCCCATTCCCTGGCAGACCTTGAGGCCAAAACCCTGGACGCCGCAGTGCCGTTGCCGGTGACGGAACAGCTTGCCCTGACCATCGTCTTCCGCTGGCTCGCCGAACGCGACTCCGACCGGGAGTTCCAGGCAACCATCCAGGTCCTGCTGGAGAAACTGCCTCCGGAGCGCGTGACCTACGACCTTGGAATGGCACTCATCATCGACGCCATTGCGGTCGGCGGAGACCTGCTGCGCACTCAAGTGATGGATTTCTATCAAGCCAACCGGGAAACGCTTTCTTCGGATTTGCCGGAAAAGAACCTGAAGAGCTTCTTTGACCTCGGCAAGCAGCGCGTGAAGACCATGCTTCGCGGAAACTACCTGGGGAACTACGGCGGTTTGCCAGGCGAACTTCAGCGGATGCTCCATCAGCCGACTGCAACCGAAGAAACCACCTCCGTGCGCAAAACCCTCCCACCCATCGTGCGCGACCGCCCGAAAGTTGGCCGCAACGACCCATGCCCCTGCGGCTCTGGGAAAAAATACAAGCACTGCTGCGGAAGATGACTGCAAACGGCCGGGGACGTGGCATCCCCGCACCCCTGCAAATGACCCGCCACCCTTTTCCCATTCATTATGGCGACTAGCGAAAAAATCATCGCCTTGTCCGAACTGCCCGCGTGGCGCAGCCGGATGCGCGCTGAAAACCGCCGCGTGGTGGTGACCAACGGCGTCTTCGATTTGATGCACCGAGGCCACGCGACCTACCTTGAACAGGCCGCCGCCCTGGGAGATTGTCTGCTGGTATTGGTAAATGACGACGCGAGCGTGACCGCCTTAAAGGGTCCCTCCCGCCCCATCGTAGGTCAGAACGACCGCGCCGCGATGGTCGCCGCTCTGGAATGCGTTGGCGCCGTATCCGTCTTTCATGGACCGGTGGCGGCGGATGCCTTGCGTGCCGCCGCGCCGGATATCTATGTGAAAGGCGGTGACTACACGGTTGATTCCCTCAACCGCGATGAATTTGCGGCATTGCAGGCCTGTGGGGCTCAAATCAAAATCCTCCCGCTGGTGCCGGGTTGCTCCACCAGCAACATCGTGAAGAAAATCCAGACCCCGCAGACGCTCTTCGGCAACACCGGCAAAGCCGCCACACTCGATGAACGGCTGGCACCGATTTTCGGACGGCGCTCGGTGCGGGAATTCCTCCCCCGTGCCGTCGAGCAGCGCGAAATCGCCGCACTTCTGGAAGCCGCCATGGCCGCCCCTTCCGCACGCGCGGCCTACCCCGCCGAGTTCATCGTCCTTGACGACCCCGATGTGCGCAAGGGAATCGCCGAGTTCCTCCCGAATGGTGGCTTTCTCGCCAACGCGCCACTTGGCTTCGTGGTCTGCGGAGACCTCTCGCGCGCCTGCCACGGCGAACTCTCCTATATGATTCAAGATTGTTCCGCCTGCGTGGAAAATCTCCTTATCGCAGCGCATCTGCTTGGCCTGGGAGCCTGCTGGCTCGGCGTCCACCCCAATGCCGCCCGGGTGGAGAATATCCGCAAGTTCTTCCGTTTGCCGGAGAACATCATTCCGGTTTCCGCAGTCGCCGTAGGCTGGCCATCCAAAAATCCGCCACCACGCACCAGCTATAACGCAGACCAAGTGCACCTGAATGCCTGGTGAGTATTCCTCATGACGCGCCGTGTGGAACCTTTGGACTGCATGGCGTTCCTCGGACCTCGGACCTCTACCCTCTAACCTTTACCCTCTAACCTTTACCCTCTAACCTTTAACCTCTAACCTTTACCCTCTAACCTTTAACCTCTAACCTTTACCCTCTAACCTTTAACCTCTAACCTTTAACCTCTAACCTTTACCCTCTAACCTTTACCCTCTAACCTTTACCCTCTAACCTTTACCCTCTAACCTTTA